>JADLGW010000055.1 GCA_020849105.1 Phycisphaerales bacterium
CGCCTCTCGTGGCACAAGCGTCCCGCCTGTGTTCTACCCCGCCTCCTCTGTTCCGCGACTCGCCTAACGAGCCCGGCGACGGACATAACCCCACGCTCCCGCGTGGGGTCCTGAAACCCCGCGCTGGTGCGTGTGGCTTTCGGCTACCACATCGCCGCGGCGACGTGGCTGACCATCCCGGCGCCCTGCTGGTCCGCGGCGGCGACGTAGTTCAGGATCTGGACCCGCTGCGGGCGGACCGTGAGGAGGGCGGCCACGAGGTTCCCCGTGGAGCACCAGCGGGTGGGGTTCTGCTGCCAGGCCATGGAGGCGACGAGTTCGTCGGGCTTGTTCTGCATCACCAGTTCGAGCATCTCCCGGTCGTGCTGCATGACCTTGTCGCGGAACTTTTCCGGCTCCTGGCCCTCGCCCACAAGCGGGGTGGAATCGCCGAACATCGGTCCGGCGTGCGAGAGGTCCGCGGACGACACAACCAGCGTCTTTCCCGGCAGTTCCGCGATGGCCCCGCGGAGCGCCTCCACGAACGGCATCAGCGCGACGCCCTTGCCGTCGTAGGGCTCGCCGTTGTTGACCGCGGGATCGTGGACCAGGACGCCCATGACCGGGAGGTGCGCCCCGCTCTCGCCGGCGCCCAGGCAGTGCTGGATCCAGGGAATCTGGAGTTCGACCGAGTGCTCGTGCTCGTGGTCGTACCGGTGGGCAAACAGCGTGTCGCCAAGGCGCGAGCGCAGCGCTCCCGCAAGATCCGCCGCAAGCGGGCTTGTCCCCAGGGGTGTCTCGTACCCCTTGTCGCACGCCGCGATGCCGGTCGCCATGCCGAAGTGGTTGGTGCCGAGGATGACCACGCGGTCCGGGCGGTCCACGACGCGCATGCGGCCCCACACACCGGCGTAGTTCAGCCAGCCGCGGGGGTAGTCGATGTGCGGCGCGATCACAGCCAGCGGCAGTTCGTCGAAACTCGGGCTCTCGGCGTTCTCGAGCGCCTTGGCGATCCACTGGTCCATCAGTTCGCGGAGGCGGTGGGGGCCCTGCTGGGTCTTCTCCTCGTCCGTTGCCTGGCGCTGCAGGGCCTGGTTCACGATCGCATCGGCGAACGCGGCCGTGCCCGCGGGGGGCAGGTTGACCGCCGAATCGAACTCGCGGTGCATCTTGTCGAGCAGCCCATCGAACTTCGGGCCGAACAGCAGCGCCGCGTCGTCCAGTTGGGCCACCAGCATCTCCATGTTCTGGCGGGTCAGGCCGCGCCCGACCGCGGAGACGATCTCGTCCAGCGTCTTCTCGCCGGTCATCAGGGGCAGGATGGCCTGCACCGCCGGGGCGGTCACGACCATGCGGTCGGAGATCTGCCGAGCGTCCGCCAGCCCGAGCAGGGTCTGGTCGCCGACCTTGGCCGGAAAGCCGCGGATCGGTCGGAGTTTGGGCTTCTGCTGGTGAGGGGCGGCGGGGTCGAACTGCGGCGGGGGCGGGGTCTGGTCAGCCATGGGAGGGATAGTAGGGACGCGATGTACCGGCGATGCCCGCCCGCCTAGAGTCGTGGCCCATTCCCCGAGGTTCACATGCCCACCGACATCGCCGCCCTCAGGCCCGGCCAGAACATCAAGTGCACGCTGACCGCGGCGCCGCGCTCTCACGGGGCGACGGCCACCGTCCAGCGGCTGATGCAGATGAGCCCGGAGACCAAGAAGGGACTGCGGAAGGCCCAGCACCTGCGCCGTCAGAACATGGTCGTCTACAACCGCGGCAACCGCGACTGGACAAAGCGGGCCCGCTGCGGCACGCAGGTGCGCGTCGAGGCCGGGAGCACCTGGACCATGCCGTTCACGGCACAGATCGCGCCGGACCTTCGGTCGGTCGCGTCCGTCGTGAGCATCGAGCCCGCCTGATGCGGTCTGTCCTGGCCATCATCCTGGCGGCACTGGCACTGGCCCGGTGTGAGAAGGCCCCACCCACAGCCACGCCCCCGCAGGTCAAGGAGGGGGCGGACTACACCTACATCGTCCGGGGCACGATCGAGGATCTGCCGGAAGCGGGCCGCCCGGGCTCCAGCCTGCTGATCCACCATGAGGCCGTGGACGACTTCGTCAATCTCTACAACCCGGACGCGGAACGTGGAATGAACTCGATGGTCATGCCCTTCACCCCGGCTCCGGGGCTGTTGCTCGATGGCCTGGCGGTGGGGGACATCATCGAGTTTACCTGGGAGGTCCGCAAGACCGGCGACCCGCGTTCGGCGATCGTCGCGATCCGCAAACTGCCCGCGGACACCGCCCTGACCTTCGGAAAGGCCAGGCCCGGTCGCTGACACGGGCCCGACCCCTTCCCTCGGTCGCCGCCGAGGTTCGTGCGCACGGGCCCGAACGTCCGATACTCACACCACGGGACCGGCCCGCACTCGTGGGAGGGGCCACCGACACCGCCGGCAGCGTGCGTTCTCCGCGGCCGCGCACGGAGACCAGGCATGAACGAGGTTCTCGACCTGCTCAGGACACTCTGGATGCCCATGGTCCTGAGCGCCGTCATCGTGTTCGTCGCCAGCGCCGTGATCTGGATGGCAAGCCCCCTGCACAAGGGCGACTTCAAGGGCGCCGGCGGCCAGGAGGACGCGCTCCTGGGCATCGCCCGGTCGCTCAGCCCCGGCGTGTACATGGCGCCGTGGTGCCACGACAAGGCGGGGAAGGAGGCCGCCATGGCCAAGGCCAAGGAGGGCCACATGGCGATGCTGACGGTCACGGGCTCGTGCAACTTCGGGCGGACGCTGGCGCTGTGGTTCGTGCACCTGCTGGTTGTCGGCCTGTTCGTCGCGTACATCTCCTCCCTCGCCCTGGCCGCCAAGCCGGTGGTCGATTACCTCCAGGTGTTCCAGGTCGCGGGGACCGCGGCGTTCCTGGCCTACGGCGGGTACGCCGTCCCGATGGCGCTATGGCACGGGATGCCGATGAGGCAGGTGCCGGGCAAACTCCTCGACGCGCTGATCTACGCCTGCCTGACCGCGGGAACGTTCGGCTGGCTCTGGCCGCACGCCCCGGTGGTGTGAGCAGAGCCCCAAGCGCCGGCGCGGGGTTGCTGTGGAGCCCAGAGCGAGACCCGTCGCGGGCGCTCGGGGCCCTGTTCCGTCGCTCGCGCTCCGGGCTCTGATGCCCCCGCCGGCGCGTCGGGCTCGTGTACACTTCCCGCGGGAGGCCGCGTGAAGTGCGACCAATGCGAGCAGGAGGCGACGGTCCACGAGGTGACCATCAAGAGCGGGAAGAAGGTCGAGAAGCACCTGTGCGAAGCGTGCGCCAAGAAGCAGGGCATCGCCGTTCAGGCGGGAATGCCGATCCAGGAACTCCTGAACAAGTATGTGCTGGCGCAGGCGGGGACCACGCCCGCCAAGGCCGCGGCGTGCCCATCGTGCAGCCTGGCCTACACGGAGTTCCGGCAGCACGGGCTGCTCGGGTGCCCCGACTGCTACAAGGCCTTTGAGGGCCTCCTTGGCCCGCTGCTGGAGCGTGCCCATGAGGGCGCGACCCACCACGTCGGCAAGTCGCCGCGCCGCGCCGGGCGCGGCGGCGAGGCCGGGGCGGAAAGCATCACCGGCGGCCCCAAGGAGCGTGCCGAGCGACTGTCGATCCTCCAGAAGCAACTCGACCAGGCCGTGCGCGCCGAGCAGTACGAGAAGGCCGCGAAACTCCGCGATGAGATCCGGCGCGAGGCAGAATCCGCCCCGCCCCCTGCCGCGAAGGCCCGCCGACGCAAGGAGCCCGAGGCATGAACGAGCCCGGCGGCCCGCGGCCCGTGTACGAGGCGGGGACGGAGTGGCTCCGCGGCGACGGCGACGCGGCGGACGTCGTGATGTCCTCGCGGGCCCGTCTGGCGCGGAACCTGGCCGGCTTCCCGTTCGTGAGCCGCGCGACGCGGGAGCAGCGGCAGCGCGTCCTTGACCTGTGCAGGTCGCGCCTGCTGGCCGGCGGCTTCGGCGGTCCGGGGGCCCAGGTGATGTGGGTGGACCTCGCCGAGTCGCCGACCATCGAGCGGACCCTCCTGGTCGAGCGGCACCTGATGAGCCAGCAGCACTCCCGGGGCAAGCAGTCCAGCGGTTCCGGCGGGGCGGAGGAGCCGCGGGGCCTGGCGGTCGCCCTGCCGGACGAGCGCCTGTCGGTCATGGTGAACGAGGAGGACCACCTCCGCCTCCAGTGCATCCGCTCCGGCTTGGCGCTGGAGGCGGTCTGGGCGGAGATCGACGCCCTCGACGACTCGCTGGAGCAGGGGCTGGAGTACGCGTACTCCCCGCGCTGGGGCTACCTGACGGGGTGCCCGACGAATGTCGGCTCCGGCGCTCGGTTCAGCGTCATGCTCCACCTGCCTGCGCTCAGGATGATCGGCAACATCGAGAAGGTGAAGCGGGCCGCCGCGGATATGTCGCTGGCTGTCCGTGGCTTCTACGGGGAGGGATCCGACGCGGCCGGCGACTTCTACCAGATCTCAAACCAGACCACGCTGGGCAAGCCGGAGCAGGTGCTGCTCGACAACCTGCAGCGGGAAATCCTGCCGAAGGTGATCGAGTATGAGCGCATGGCCCGCAAGACGCTGATCGACAAGCGGCGCCTGCAACTGGAGGACCAGGTCTGCCGGGCCGTAGGGCTGCTGGGCGCGGCCCGGCTGCTCACCACGGAGGAGTCGATGCAGTTGCTCTCGCAACTGCGCCTCGGTGTCGTCACGGGCATCATCAGCGACGTGGAGCCGAAGGTCGTCAACCAGTTGATGCTCCTGGCCCAGCCGGCCCACCTGCAGCGCGTGATCGGCAGGGAGATGGACCAGGAGCACCGCCGCGCCGCTCGGGCGGAACTGATCCGCTCCCGGCTGTCGCGCGACGGCAACGGGCGCGTGCCGAAGGGTTGAACATGGACCCGCGGCCGCCGCGATTCCAGTGGCCGCCGAATCCAACAGAGCCCCAAGCGCCAGCGCGGGGTGAATCGGTGGCGACGGCGTCCGGTCCGAGTGAACCCATCGCTTGCGCTCCGGGCCCTGTTTCCCCGGGCTCTGTTCCCCCGTTGGCGCACCGGGCTCGTGAGGTCGTGACCGCGATTGAGCGCACCTGGCTTGGGCGGGTTGTCGGCCCGCTCCCGGACCGCTTCGCGGCCGCGGCGTGGTCACCGGACTCGACGCGGGCCTACTGCCAGCGCTGCGCGGGCACCGTCGGCCCGCACGAGGCCGACGACACCGGCTGCGCGTGGTGCCGCCCGCAGCGCCTGCCGTGGGACCGTGCCGTGCGGCTGGCCGAGTACCGCGGGGTGCTGCGGCGAGCGATCCTGGAGGTCAAGTTCACCCGCTGGCGGCGGGTCGGCGATGACCTGGGGCGTCTGCTGGGGTGTGCGCTGGTGGGGCGGCTCAATGCCGCCAACATCCCGATGGAGCGGGTGGTCCTGGTTCCGGTGCCGACCTCCGTGCGGACTCGGCTGGCCCGGGGCATCGACCACGCCCTGGTCATCGCCCGCGGCGCGGCGGCGGCGACGGGGTGCCCGATCGCCCGGGTGCTGTCGCGCCGGCACCGCCCCACCCAGCGGAGCGTGTCACGCGCGGAGCGGGCCCGAAACGTGGCAGGGTCGTTCGTGTACACGGGCGAGCCGGGTGAACTCTCCGGGCGGGTGGTCGTCGTCGTGGATGACGTCCGGACGACCGGGGCAACCCTGTCGGCCGCCAGCCGGGAACTTCGGC
Source organism: Phycisphaerales bacterium (assembly GCA_020849105.1). Classification (GTDB taxonomy): domain Bacteria; phylum Planctomycetota; class Phycisphaerae; order Phycisphaerales; family UBA1924; genus JADLGW01. The sequence continues at coordinate 5,695 of JADLGW010000055.1, forward strand.
GGCACCATCCGGACGGTACCGATCAACCCCGGATTTGGACCGCCGTGCTGGGGGTCACGCCGCAACCCGGGCGCCGGAATCGGGGGTAGGTCGGCTCTCCGAGCCGACTGCGGCAGGAAAGCGTCCGGGCGCCGGAATCGGGGGTAGGTCGGTTCTCCGAGCCGACTGCGGCAGAAAGGCGTCCGGGCGCCGGAATCGGGGGTAGGTCGGCTCTCCGAGCCGACATGAGCGGGAAAGTCGGCCCGGAGGGCCGACCTACGCGCGAAGACGGCAGTCATGAGCGGGAAACGTCGGCCCGGAGGGCCGACCTACGCGCGAAGACGGCAGTCGTGCGGGTTTGCAGTCTTGACAGCCGCGGGGGGCGGGCTAAGATCGCCCCTGCCTGAAGAGGCGACCAACCCTGACGGGCCACGGGGCCCCGCGGGATCATTGACAAGTGAACAGTCGGGAATCCGCGAGAATGTGCGGTCTCTGCAGCGTTGTACGACGCGTCCCTTCGCCGGGACACGCAGGGGCCGACAACAGGCGGATCGGGGTTCACAGCCCGATCGCTTGGCGTTCTCGTACCCCCGGTGTCGTTTAGCCACGGCACGCGGGGTGAATGTCAGCAAGAGTTTATTCGCCAGCCTTTGCCGGGCTGGCGGCGTGCCCGTTCTTCCTTAGCCGGGGAGCGGGCGCGTGACCGGCCCCGATCCCCGTGCCGCGAGGCAAGGCAGGTCGGGGTTTTACAGGCAAACTTCTTCGTTGATGATGACCCGGACCCCCGTCCGGTGAATCGATGAAAATCAAGTGAAGAGTTTGATCCTGGCTCAGATTGAACGCTGGCGGCGTGGCTAAAGCATGCAAGTCGAGCGAACCCGCAAGGGTGAGCGGCGAAAGGGTTAGTAACACGATCGAACGTGCCCCGAGGCGGGGGATAGCGGCGGGAAACTGCCGGTAATACCCCATGATCTCTCCGGAGCAAAGGTTTACCACCTTGGGATCGGCGATCGTCCTATCAGCTAGTTGGCGGGGTAACGGCCCACCAAGGCGATGACGGGTAGCGGGTGTGAGAGCACGGCCCGCAACATCGGGACTGAGACACTGCCCGGACTCCTACGGGAGGCTGCAGCGACGAATCTTCCGCAATGGGCGCAAGCCTGACGGAGCGACGCCGCGTGTGGGATGAAGCGCCTTCGGCGTGTAAACCACTGTCAAGGGGTAGAACCAACGATCACCCCTAAAGGAAGAGACGGCTAACTCTGTGCCAGCAGCCGCGGTAATACAGAGGTCTCAAGCGTTAATCGGAATCACTGGGCTTAAAGGGTGCGTAGGCGGACCGGAACGCGTCCCGTGAAATCCCCCGGCTCAACCGGGGAACCGCGGGGCGAACGGACGGTCTTGAGGCATACATGGGCGGGCGGAACTGTAGGTGGAGCGGTGAAATGCGTAGATATCTACAGGAACGCCGATGGTGAAGACGGCCCGCTGGGTATGTCCTGACGCTGAGGCACGAAAGCGTGGGGAGCAAACAGGATTAGATACCCTGGTAGTCCACGCCGTAAACGATGCGCACTAGATCGGTGCCGCTCTGACGCGGTA
>JADLGW010000056.1 GCA_020849105.1 Phycisphaerales bacterium
CGCCGCCGCACCGCCGACCGGCGCACCGCCTACGCCGCCAGGCTCCGCAAGGGGGAGAAGCAGGACCAGGCCCCCGCGTAGATTGTTCAGAGTTTCTCGCTCTTCCCCCTTGCCTTTCCCCCCCCCCCCCGCGGGGGTATCGTTCCCGGTGGAGGTGGCTCCTGGGCATCCGCCGGGCCATTTCGACCTGTGTTCTGGCGCTCGCGGCTCTGGCCGCGCCCTGCGTTGCCCAGGATGACGCGGCGGCGCTCAAGCGATTTGAAGATTTGTGGCGCGAGGCGCAGGCGTTCAAACTGCCGCCGGGGTACGTCTACGAGTGGGACGTGCTGTGGTATCCCGTCATGACGGACGCCGAACTCGCCGCCACGATCGCGGAGGTCGGCACGAAACCGGATCACCCGAAGCGGGCCGCGATGGAGGAGGACCAGCGCCGGCGCAGGAACGGGCCGGACAAGAGCGAGCGGCGTCTGTACTACCTGGATGCGCACAACTGGCGTCTGAATGATTCGAATCTCGCAGAGGGTACTTTCAACGATGTCGTCAACACCGACGTCGTCCAATGGGTGTTGACGCGGCACTCACTTGCCATCCTTGACCCGGGCACCCCGGCGCCGCCCCACCGGAACTACACGGAGTTGATGGAGTCTTCTGCCAACGCAATCGGCCTGTTTGCGTTTGGTGGGCTGGGTGGCGGAGCCTCCGAGGGCTGGCAACCACTCCGGGCGTCCATGAGGGGCAGTTCATTGAGCGGCAGGTTTGGCGGGGCGGGTTCGGAGTTTGAGTACATCGGCGACATTCGTGAAGGCCAGATTCGGCTGGAGTCTTCTCGGCTGCTCGCATCCGCGCAGCGGGCCGAATGGGTTGGAAGGTCGTTTCAGTTCTCCGAGTTCGCGCGTGAGCCGGCCTTTTCGCGCGAGATCGCTCATCGCGTGAAGCACCTGAATCCGGATGGGCGGCCCCGAGTCGAACGCCTCCTGCGTGCGATCCGTCCGCTGACGGAGGCAGAGTTTGATCGCCTGTCCCCGCTGCCGGAGCCGGGGAAAATGGACGCCATCCGGGGGGACGTGAAGTTCACGACAGTGGGTGATTTTCGCCCGGGGGCCGAAACCCTCACGACGAAGACGCCGGGGGGTGACCGGGTCGATCCAATTCCAACCGCGCAACTCGGCAGACCGCCCGCCGCATCGCTGCGGCAGATGGGTTGGTGGGGCGTGGCCGCGGTCATTGCGGCGCTCGTCGGCATCCGCGTGTGGCGGCACTCACGAGCGACCTGATAGGGAAGGGAGTGCGTGATGAAAATGGAGGCGTCTATCGCGTTCGCGGCGTTGGCTGTGTTTGCGGGCGTGGCGGTCCTTGGCGATGGGCCGTGCTTTACCAACAGTGAGACCATTGACCCCTGCGCGTACTGTTCCGAGCCCGCGGACGGGTGCGCGGACATTTGGGGGCTGGGCGGCTCGTGCCCGGTGGCGCATGACGCCTCCAGCGGGCTGAGCGAGAAGGTTCCCACCCCGGCGGGCTGTGACGTGACTCGGCGTGTTCCCGATGAAGGTGGTCAGTGCTGGTCGCTGGCGCAGACCACACTCTCCGTGACGTGCATGTCCGCGGGCGGCACCTCCTGCGGTGATCAGAGCGGCGGCGACTGATCTGCATGTCAGCAGCGCCACTCAAGTTTGGCCGGTGGTGTGCGCACGCGGTCATGGGAGTCGTGCTCGCGGCCGGGCTCCTGAAGGCCGCGGACCTCGCGCAGTTTGCCGATGACGTGCGCACCTGGGAACTCGTGCCGCGGGCGGCCGTGGGGCCGCTCGCGGTCGGGGTTCCATTGCTGGAGATCGGTCTGGGCGCGGCGTGGTTTCTGGGACTCGCCCGGCGCGCGGCACTCGGGGCAACACTGGCGATGCTCGTGCTCTTCACGCTCACCTTCGGTGTGCACCTGGCGTTCGCGTCGCCGCCGAACTGCGGGTGCCTGGGCATCCTCCGGCAGTTCGCCGACCACCGGCAGGCCGCGTGGATGGTGATCGCGCGCAACAGCCTGCTCATCGGGGCGGGCTGGATCGGCCTGCGGTCGGTGCGGATACGGGGTACGGCACGCCCGCCCGTGCCGCGATCGAGCGCGACGAGCGCGCAGCCCGGCTTCACGCTCATCGAGACGCTGCTGGTCGTGGTGCTCGTGGCGCTCCTGGTCGGGCTCTCCATGCCCGCGTTCCGCGGCGTGATCCTGGCGGCCCGCGTGCAGAAGGACCTGGCGAACCTGCGCGGGCATGTGCAGATCATGGAGATGTACGCGGGCGACTTCGCCGACCAGTTCCCCTATACGACCGACCCCAGGGCGACGTACACCGTGCGGCGGCACCCGCTCTACCGCCCGATCGAGATCGTCTACTTCGAGGGCGACAACTCGTGGCACTGGCCGCTGCTGGACGGCTACTACACCTCCGCGGCGTCCCCCTCCTTCGCGTCGACGAAAGACCCGAGCACGCTGTTCACGGATTACTGCTACTCGTCGTCGTTTCTCGCGGATGCCCGCTTCTGGAACGAGTCCACAAGGACCGGCCCGGAGCAGTGGCGGTCCACCCACCTTGCCGATGTGACCTGGCCAAGTGACAAGGGCCTGCTCGTGCAGTTCAAGACGCTCCTTCCGCCGCTGGAGGAACAGGGCGGGCCGCGCCATGTGCTGAACATCGGGTTCGTGGACGGCAGCGCCCGGGACGTCCCGATCTCGCGCACGACCCGCCCGTACCCGCGGGGGGAGGGGTCGTGGTGGGGCTCGTGGTGGTTCTTCGGCGTGCGGGTCCTGCACACGGTGGACGGGGTGCGCGGGCGCGACGCGGCCCCGCCGTGATCGTGGAAAAAAGCCCCGGGCGGTGAAGCCCGGGGCCCTTGTCGTTCGTCGCGCCGGTTCGTCGGCCGGTGCGGCAGGGTCGGTTTCGGGCACAGGCGGGACGCCTGTGCCACATGCACTTACGGGCAGCCGAGGGCGAACTTCGTCGTGAAGCACCCGAAGTCGGCCAGGTTCAGGACGCTGTCGCCGTTGCAGTCGGCGTACGGATCACCCAGGGCGAACTTCGTCGTGAAGCAGCCGAAGTCCGACAGGTTCAGGACCGTGTCGCCGTTGCAGTCCGCGTAGCACGTGGCGCCGCAGTTGGTGCACTCGGCAACAGTCCAGTCCGCCGCGGTCGCCCCGCCGAGGGTGCCGGCCAGCGTGCTCCAGCGCATCTGTCCCTGCTGGAGGTTCGCGTCGGACTGTCCGGACCAGGTGAGCGCCTCGGTGCCCGTCGCCGGGATCCAGTAGTCGAGCACGCCGGAGAACGTCGGGCCGTTGTGCCCGCCGCCCGAACTCGAAAGCCCCGTCCACGGGCCGACGGGGAACGCGCTGGTCATGACGAAGTTGGTCAGGGGGCTCGTGCCCGTGCCCGGCGGGGTGCATCCCGTGCACGGCTCGTCGCCGAAGATGAGCCAACGCCAGCCCATCCCCGCGGCCCAGTTCGCGTTCGGGGCGAGGGTGAAGTTGTACGCGAACTGGCCGCCGCCGATGTCCGTCACGGTGTACTTCATGTCGATCTGGGGCTGCGCGATCGCGGCGCCGGCCGCGGCGAGCAGGGCCGCCACGCCGATACAGGTGCTCTTCATGCTCAATCCTCTCGCGGGCAGGAAAACAACGCATAGCCGGGTCCGGCCCACGCGGCCGCTGGACCCGGGTGTATCCCGCCCATGGTGTGATGTATACCCGAAACAGGTGGTCCGCCGCAAGCACAAAAATACACAAAGCCGCCGGTTCGGGAGCCGGTCGGTCACGATTCTCTGGGCAGTCCCCTCAGTTCCCACGATCCCGGCGTGGAGATGGCTCTCGCGGCCGTTCAATCCGGAGCCCGAACCGGTAGGTCCGGGCCCCCGAAGTCGTTCGTGCGCCGGTTCGTCGGCCGGCGCAGCGGGTCGGTTTCAACCGGGGTGACGCCCCGGAGGAAGAACTCACTTACGGGCAGCCGAGGGCGAACTTCGTGGTGAAGCAGCCGAAGTCGGACAGGTTCAGGACGCTGTCGCCGTTGCAGTCAGCGTACGGATCGCCCAGGGCGAACTTCGTGGTGAAGCAGCCGAAGTCCGACAGGTTCAGGACCGCGTCGCCGTTGCAATCCGGGTAGCAGGGCGGCGGGCCGCCACCCGCGGCCCATTCCATGTCGTCCATCTGGCAGTACGCGCCGCCGAAGCCATTGGCGATCACGCGGACCTTCGCGGCCGGGGGGTTGATCTCCCACCCGTTCCAGTTCCAGGAGCAGTCGGCCGGGTAAGTGATCGGAGCAGAGCCGATCAGGGCGCCACCGGCGTCATAAAACTCGACGGTCCCGTCGGCGACCCCGGAGTTCGTGCCGAAGTACCCGCCGAACTTCCCGGCCTCCATCCCCGCCTCGAACACATAGTCATACCCGCCGCCGCCCGTGGAGGCGGTGATGTCCGGCGTGAGGTTCGGCCCGATGCTGCAGATGAAGCCCCACCCGCCGGTGATGTGGATCGAGTTGCTGCCGTCCGGAGACGCCAGCGTGCAGATGCCGTTGAAGGCGCCCGGGATCGATGCGCAGAACACGCAGACGCCCCAGTTCTTCAGCCCCGCGAACCCTTCCTGCTGCGAGCCCGTGAACGGACCAACGGGCGTGATCTGAGCGCCGGCGGCGCTCGCCAGGCCGATCGCGGCCAGGCACCCCAGGACTGTTGCTCTCATGGAGACTCTCCTCAAACTTCGAACAGACCGCGGCGTTCGCCGCCGCGCGCGGCCGGGTGCGAAACAACCGCCCCGGCGATCTGGAAAACCCGAACTGTGACGGACTCCGCGAACTGAACGAAAAACCAGAACCGACGCCCCGCACGAGAGATGGGCGCATTATGACATGGTCGGCGCTGCACCGCAAGTCAAATCCGGCCCGCTTTGACACCGGCCACGGGTTCTGTAGACTGGGGTGGTTTCACGATGCCCACCCCTGACCTGAAGTACATCCCCGGGAAGGTTCCCGCCGAGTACGGCCCAGTGCCGGTATCCGCCGGCCAGATGGCCTCGGCGGCACGGCTGTGTGTCGTCGTCCGGAAGCAGCCCGACCCGGTTGGCGGGCACCTCGTCCTGCTGCGGGACGCGGTCGATGTCCGGGTGTATCTCGGGTGCCTGGCGGACGCCGGCGGCAAGGTTCGGGAATGGGTGGAGGTCTGGGTCCAGGCTGCTGACGGGCTCCAGGCCGCGCCCCCGGTCGTGCGCGACGCCCTGACCAACGCCGTGCTGGACGACCGGTGGGACAGGCAGGTGGGGGCCTTCAGGTCGGGCGACATGCCGAACCTGATTGAGACAGGCTGGGAAACAGCGGGGGGGCCGGTCACCTGGATAGACCCGGCCACGACGTCTCCGGTCCATCCCGTGGACCGAGAGAGCGGGGTGACCTGGGCCCTGTGCCGCGATGAAGCAGTGCTCGCCAAGGCGCGCCTGCCGGGCTACGCCTCCACGCTGCACCGCTACCTCTACCTGCCGGAACTGGGCGCGGAGTCGCCGTTTCTCGCGGTCGCGGCCGACTCTCCGGCGGGCGCGAACGTCAAGCCGGTGGGGACGGCGGTCGGCGACAAGGGCCTTGTGCCGCTCAACCCCGGCGGCGGACGGGTGCTGGTGCGGAGTTTCAGCCCCGTCGGGCTCGAGGCCTTCGTTGACCTGCTCGGCGGGGCCCCGTGGAAGGGCCTGGCCCACGGCCGGACGGCGCTGGACCTTGAACTGACCACCGGCTCGGGCGAGGGCGTGTCCGACCACCTGACCCGGGGCGGGCTGTTCCTGGGGCAGCAGGGGCGCATGGGCCGCCTGGTCGAGTCGCTGCACCTGAAACTCCGGGCGCTCTCCGACGCGGTGGACGCCGTGGCCTCCTTTACCCAGGGCACGCAGCGCCCGCTCCTGAATGTCGGCCCGGAGAGTTTCCAGGTCCGGCTGGGGGAGCCGGCGCGCGGGCTGCCGTACCTGTGGTCGTCGCGGGTGGTGCTCGCGGACCCTGGAGACGCCGTGCCGCTCTCGATCCCAGGGAGCGCGGAGCGGTACCACGTTTCCGCCCGGGCTGTGCAGCCCTCGGTGTACCGACCACGCTCGGCCGGACGGGCGAGTTCGGGGCGCTGCGTCCTGCGCATCCGCGAGGCGCTGACCGAGCGGGGCGAGGACACCGTGCTGGAAGGGACGCTCGCGACCGACGAGCGCCTCGAGGCCGCCCGGAACGACCTGATCTGGCTCCGTCCGAACCTGAAGGGTGCGCCGCTGGACCTGTACGCCAGGCTGGACACGAAGGCGGCAATGGCCGCCGGTGAATACCGATTCCGAACGCTTGCGCACCGCTTCCCGCCCCCTCAGGCCGAGCAACTCGCGGGGGCCAAGGGTGTGCCGCTGCCGGAGACGAGGTTCGAGGTGGTTCCGCAACTCTCGAGCCCGGTCGATCTGTACTCTTTGGGCGTGCTCGCGGTGCGGACGCTCCTGGTCAACCCCGGCAACTCGCTGCCGGTCGCCGTGGATGAGGTTCTGAGCCTGGCGCGGGAAGCGGGCGGCGGCGACAGCGCCGTCCCGCTGGCGCAGCGCATCGCCCGGTTGTTTGATTCAGACCCGCGATGGCTCGAATCACTGGGCCCGCAGCGTGTGCTCCATGAGAAACTGGAGCCCCGGCAGGTCCTGGACATGATCCCCGCGGCGCTGTGGTTCGATACCCTTGCGATGATCGCCAGAATGTTCCCCGGCATGGGCCCCGACAGCCGGGCCGCGGACCTGGGTGATGCCCGGCACGGCGGCCTGCACATCGTGTACGACGGTGTCCGGGCGGACCTGGAGCGGCTGCTGATCCGGACCCGGAGCCTGATCGTCATCGACTGGAGATTCAACCGCGAGATCCACGCCGTGGTGCGCGGGTTTCTTGTGAAGCACGGCGGCGTCCCCCCGTCCAGGGCGGGGGCCCGCGCATGAAAGGAGCATCGATGTTGACACGGACTTGGGTTGCGGCGCTTCTGGGCCTGGTGCTGGCCGCGGGGCTGGGCGGGTGCTCGGGCGGTCCCGGCGCGATGGGGCGCTACGACATCGAGGTCTCCATGGACCCCGAACTGGCTCAGCAGACGGGCGGGGCGCCGCAGGTGCGGGTGGACCTTGTGGGCGTCAACGACATGGATTTCTCGCGGTGGTCGGGCGAGAGCATGTCGGGCTACTGGTCCTCCGGCAGCGCGCTGCGTTCCGAGAGCCGGGAATCGCGGCACGAGATCACGTTCGGACCGGGGAACACGGGCACCAAGACGCTGTCCAAGAAGGACAAGATCTGGGACAAGTGGAAGGCCGGGCGGGTCATGCACCTGTTCGTCCTGGCCTCCCTGCCCGGTGTCGGCATGGCCGATCGTCCCGGCGCCGAGGATGGTCGGCGGCTGATCCTGCCGCTGGACTCCAAGCGCTGGCCCGGGACCAGCGTGATCAAGGTGCTCGTGCAGAAGTCACGGGTGACCTGCACGACGCCGCCGGCTCCGCCGAAGGTGAAGTGAGGGAGCAGGGCCGGCGGGCGCACGGTGCATAGGGTTTGAGACGGGCCGAGGGCATGGCCCGCCCGGTGGCCCCATGCCCGTTTCCTGTACCCTCCATCCATGCCCACCTACGGCGGCTTCGAGACCATTGCCGAGTTGCACCGCGGCGGGCGCGGCTCGGTGTGGAGCGCGCGGCGGCCTGAGGGTGGGGAGCCGCTGTTTGCGGTCAAACTGCTCCAGCCGGATGCGATGTTCTATGGTCGCGAGGCGGCCTCGGAACTTGTCGCGGCATTCCTGGAGACCGCGGAGGTGCAGCGCCGGGCGGCGACGGCCGGCGGGGCCGGGGGCGCCTGGGCCCCGATCCACGGTTCGGGAGTCCAGGAAGACGGGGCCTACCTCGTCACCGATCTGTTCAACCGGTCGTCGGTCGAGCGGCTCGTCGCGGGGCGATTCCGGGTGGATGGAGTTTCGCTGCACCGGGTCGCATCGGCGGTGGTGCAGGGCCTTGTTGAACTCGACCGGGCGTGCAGGCGGGCGCACGGCAATCTGAAGGCGTCGAACGTCCTGGTGGCGGGGGACGGCGCGGTCACGGTCTCCCGCGCGGCCCTCGCCGACCCTGCGAGCGATGCACGGGCCAAGTCGGTCGGCACAGCGGGCGACCTGCGGGCCCTGGGCGAGATCATCCACCAGTTCGTCTTGCACCAGCCGTTCCGAGGCGCCGGCGGGTACCCGGTGCGCGACGGCAGCGAGTGGCATTCTCTGGGCCCCGGCGGGCGCCAATGGCTGGAACTGACGAATCGGCTGCTGGACCCGGCGCCGGCGAGCCAACCCACGCTGGACGAGGTGTCGGAGAGGGTGGCGGCTGCCGGGGCGGCGCGGAAGGGCCGCCCGGGTCCGCTGTTCATCGGGGCCGGTGTGGCCGCGCTCCTGGTGATCGCCGGCGGCGGGTACTGGCTGCTTGGCGGTTCGTCGCCGAAGGGCGAGGGGTGGACCGAGGACAACGTCGCGAAATGGAAGCAGTACGCGGTGGACTACGCCGACTGGGGGCAGCCCTTCATCGCGGACCTGGACCAGCCGGCGGGCGCGGGGCTGGGCGGAATCCGCAGCGCGGTCTACTCGGGCGACGACGGGCTTCGCGCCGTGGTCGAGGGCCTGGACGAGGAACAGGAGAGAGAGGCCATCGACTCACGCCGGATTTCCGGCAACGAGCGCGGCGACATCAATACTCTGGATCGGATCACGCCCAAGGATTGGCGGGCGGTCGCCAAGATGAAGGCTGCGGCCGCGAAACTCGACGCGATCCGGCAACTGGCGCGGGGAGAGAGTTGGGCGCCCAGGCAGCGGCTGCACGAGGCCGCCGAGGCCTGGAAGAAGAGGGGCTGGGCCAGGGCCGCCGAGGCGCTCGAAGAGGGCGCGGAACCCTTCCCGCTCGACAAACAGGCGGCGGCGCATTTCGACCGGGTGCTCGCCCTTGATCGGGTGAGGGCGCGGATCGAGGGCCTGGCGGGCGAGGTCGACACGACCGCGGCGACACTGGACGGGACCGGCGACACGGTGCTGGCCAAGTTCCGGGGCTGGGCCAGGGCCGATGTGCAGGATCCCAAGACGATTGAGGAGCTCGAGGCTGCGCTGCAGCATTCCGTGAAACTCGGGCAGGAACTCGCGGCCGCGTACCAGGGCGGCGAATGGCAGAGGATTGACGCCGAGTACTTCCGCGGCACGAGCCCCGTGTACAGCGCCGCGTCGGCGCCTGATCAGGCGTATTTTCAGGGCTGGCTCGCGGAGGTCAGGAGCGACAAGTACACGCGCCCGGACGCCGCGTCCGACCCGACCAATCCCGCCCGGTGGCACGCCAGGGAGAGCCTGGACTCGATCACCAAGAAGGCGGCCAAACTCGACGAACTCAAGAAGCCGCTGGATCCGGCGACGAGGGCCAGGATCGAGAGTCTGGGCAGGCAGGTGGCCGAACTCGAGAACACCCCGTGGATCCGGGCGAACGCGGCGCGGAAGCGCGAGGATGCGGCCAGGACGGAAAAGGAACTCGATGAACTCCTCGCGGTGGTGACCAGCGCGGAGCGCGACGCCCGGGAGACCTTCGCCGAAGACCTGGCGGATGCGAAGCGACAACTGAACGAGCCCAAGGACATCGCCCCCGGTTCCCCGGCCATCAGTGCCGCGTGGGTCGCGTGGCGCACGCCGGTGGCGGCGGCCATGCCGGACGACTACGCCGCGACGCTGGAGACGGCGCACCGGGTTGAAGGTGCGCTGGCGCAGTTCCACTCCGACCTGCGTGCCGCGACCCCCTCTCTGGAGGCGAATCGTTCCTGGTTCGCGGCGCTGACGGCGGTGATATCCGACGAGCGCGAGCGCCGCGCGGCCAAGGCCCTGGAGGCGATCGCCGGCCAGGGCGCCGGGATCGATGTCGATGCCCTTGTCCGCGGGCTGACGGCGGCGTCCGGGGAGTACGGGGTGTGGGCCGCGGGCGTCGCGACGGCCGGGCGGGATGCCGGGCGGCTGGCGGACCTCCTTGACGCGGGGTATGGCCTGGATGAGCCTACGCCCGAGGGCGGAACACTGAAGCAACGGGCCGAGGGGTTACGGGCAGCATTGGCGCAGCAACCGGCGGTCGCGAAGGCGTTGGCCGCAGTTCCGGCACGGGTCGAGAAGCTGGAGCGGATTGCGAGCGCGACGACCGTGCAGGACATCGACGCCGCTACGGCTTCCGATACGCACCCGGAGGTGGCGATCGCGGCGTGGCGACGGCTCGCATCGCTCGACGGGGCGTGGCCCTCGAGCGCCGGCGACCTGCGCCGTGACGACGACTTCCGCGCCCGGGCGGCGGGAGCGGCCAATGTGATCGACGCGGCCGACCGCAAGGAAGCGCTGGCAAGCGAACTGGCGCAGGGCGCGGCGGTGCGATGGATGCGTGCGTTCCGGGCGGCGGGCAGCAAGGACGAGATTGAGGCGGTCGCGGGGCAGATGTCGGCGCACGGCGTCAAGGCCGCGGACGTGACGGACGACCGGCTGGCGTACAACCTGCTGGTGGCGGACTTGGGTCGAGGGGTTGCCGCGGCCGCGGATGACGACGCCAGGGTGCAGGCGCTTGTGAAGGCGTTCGTCGAGAGTGCCCGGGTCCGTGCGGCGGAGAGCCTTACGGTCCAGAAGGTGAAGGATGCGCTTGCGGTGCTGGGCCCGATCGCGTCGGAGGCCGAAGCGCCGGTCAAGGCGTTTGATCCCGGCGTGGTGGGGCCCGGGGCCGCGACGCCGCCCTGGAAGGGTGAACTGGCGGGGCCGAACGGGTCCGATGCGCTGCTGCGGTATGCGCTGGGCGACCAGGTGCTGACGTTCGCCCGAGTGGAGGTCAGCGACGCCAAGGAGGCTGCATACCTCTGCACGACGGAGATGTCACTGGGGGCGATGCTGGGGGTGCTCCAGTCGGCCGGACAGGATGCGGCGTTTGTCGGCCTCACCGCGCCCAACCCCAGCGGGCCCACGGGGTGGATTGTCGAGGCCGACGGGAAGACACTGGCCGAAGCGGGCAGTTGGTTGCCGACCCAGCACAGCAGGGTCAGGACAAACTTCCCCGAGGTTTCGGAGACGCCCGCGGGCGTCGGCGTGGAGACGCCCGGCCCGGGGTCGCCCGTCCAGCAGGTCTCACCCGCTGGGGCGCTCTATGTGTGCCGGCTCATGGGGTGCCGCCTGCCGACCGCCGCGGAGTGGCGTGCGGCCGCGGGACCGATCCCCAGCGGCGACGCCGCACTATCGGCGTACAACCTTCGCGATGCCGCGTGGAAGGCCCAGCTCGATCACGTTCAGAGCGTCTTCGCCAAGTTCAAGAGTCCGGTCCTGGACGACCCCGACGCCGGTGCGTACAAGAGCGGTGACAAGGGAGCCCGGACTTCGGACGACAAGGTAATCCTGTTCCGCCCGGTTGATGCGGCGAGCCCGGGGCCGTTCCATGACCTGTACGGCAACGTGTGGGAACTCGTGCTCGACGATGTCGCGGGGATGACCGCGGTGAGCGCGCCGGCCGATGTGAAGAAGTTTGTCGTGGCGTCAACCTCGAAACTCGGGCTGCTGGGCGGTTCGGCCCTTTCGGCGCCCTCCATCGACCTGGGCACGGTGCAACCGATCGACAGGTTCAGCATCCAGGACGGCCTCGGGTTCTCCGACGCCGGCTTCCGACCCGCGTTCTCCGCGGAGGGTGGGGGAAGGGTCAGGTTCTCGGTGCAGGTGGCCCAGGCGTTGACCGCCGATCCGTATGTGTATCCCCCGGGGCGGTAGGCCACGCCGACGGGAAAGCCCGCGCATCGGCGGGCTCGGAAGGGCGGTGGGTCCTTCGTTCAGTCGCGGGTCGGGAACTGGGCGAAGGCCGGGGCGGGCCGGTCCTTGGCCCACGCGATCTTCGTGTCGCGGGCGAAGATGGCGCTCCCCAGGGGGTCGCCGGCGACCATGCTTGGCGCCGACAGGGCGGCCTGCGGCTTGGATTGTGTGCTCAGGCTCGTGCATCCGCCAAGGGCGAACGCGGCCAGGGCGAGCGTGACGACGGCTCCGGTGCGACGGTTCATGCTGCTTCCTCCCAGGTGTGGTCCTCGTGGCCTGCTGCGACTTTCGATTTCGCGGCCTCGGCGTGCGAGGTCCCGGCGGGAAAAAGTCGTCGGGCCCCTTTGCCCACCCGGCGAAGGCGGCGCACGCGGCACAGGCCGCGGGCTTCCGCAACCCGGTTCGAGGAGACTGGATGGCGTGTGTTGGTTCCGGCGCGGGTTCGGCGCAAAAGTCCTATAATCGGCACCGCGACGTCACTCGCGGGCCCGGGGCCCGCCGGATAGGATCGAGCCCCTTGCCCGAGTTACCCCCCGAACTCTCGCAGCGCGCCGCGGCGCTGGCCAACCGCCTGCGGCTGGTGCAACTGGACTTCGCCGACGAAGGCGACGGGACGCGGCGCGGGCAACTGGAGGAGGAAGTCGAGCGGGCCCTTTCGGCGGTGACGCCGGACCAGCGGGAGCCTTTCCTCCAGCGGCTGGGGGAGATGTTTCCGTCGTGGGACGCCAACGTGACGGTGGCCCCAAGGGCGGAGGCCGCGGCCGCACGATCCGGCATCGATGAGAAGGAACTCAGGAACGCGAGTTTCCTGGTGGAGCGGCTGGCCGAACTGGCGCCGCAACTGGGCGAGGAGGAACGCGCGGCCATCGCGGCGCGGCTGGCGCGCGTGGGCCTCGCTCTGCCCGGTGGCGGGGAGGGGATTCCGGAGCCCGCGGCGGAGAAGCTGCGTCAGCGGCTGTCGATTCCTCCGGCGACGGCCCTCAACGCGGGGCGGACGGCGGAGTTGACGACGCTGCTGGCGGAACTGGCGCTCAGCCTGGACCAGATCGTGTGGAGCACCTGGCGGGCCATCGCTCCCCGGTCGGACTTCAAGAAGGAGAGCGACCTCGGGAAGAATCTCCACAGGTTCGTGAGCGGCGATCAGGACACGGCGCGCGGGCAGGTGAAGGTCGACCTGGAGCGGGTGCGGAAGTTGACGGCCGCCCTGATCGCCTCCGTGGGTCAGGCGGGCCGGCAGTTCTCTCAGCAGCATTTCCAGCGGTTCGGGGTCGAGGCGATCCGCAACACCGCCCGCCCGAAGAAGGTCATGGAGCACGACTCGATCCGGATGTGGGAGAAGTACGCGGAACTGGCCGGGGCGATGGATGCGGGTTCGCTGGAGCGGGAACTCATGGGCGCGATCGCCAAGTACGTCGAGGATCTTGTCAAGGGCACGAATCGGTAGTCTGTTGGAAAGGAGCCGCCGGACCGGACCGGCGGGCGAGAACCAGGATGCCCACAAGCGGACACGTCCACTGGCACGAGGGCCTCTTCCTGCAGCCGCAGCACCTGCAGTGGATGCAGCGTGCCCTGCTTGAGCAGTTGGCGGATGAACGCCGGTTGCAGTGGCCGTACCCGTACGGCGTTGTGGAGGCCAGGCTCTCGGCCGATGCTCTGGAAAACATGCTGGTGCGGTTTGACCGGTTGCGGGTCGTGCTGCCGAGCGGCGTCGAGGTCAGTGTCCCGGACAGCGCCGACCTGCCGCCGCTGGACATCAAGCAGGCGTTTGAGGCGGGGAGCGGGGGGTTCACCGTCCTTCTCGGGGTGCCCATGTGGTACCCGAGCCGCGGGAACTCGATCGAGGTCGGTCCCGCGGCGGACGCCCGCGTCAAGCGCATGTTCCGAGTGGCGGAGATCTCCCGACCGGACGAGAACACGGGAGAGAATCCCCAGCCGGTGCTGGTGCGGCGGATCAACGCCCGGCTGATGCTCGAGACCGAAGACCGCACGGACCTGGAGACGATCCCGCTGCTCCGGGTGGTCCGCGGCGCGGGCCAGGATGTTGGTCTCCCGCGCCAGGACCCGGCGTTTATCCCTGCGTGCATGGTGCTCGGGGCATCACCGACGCTGCGGGACATGGTCCGCGACCTGGCCAACCAGGTCGAGGCCAGCCGGAGCGAGCAACTCGTGAAACTGACGCGGGCCGGCTTCAGCATCGACACGATGCGCGGGGTGCAGTTTTCGCAGATGCTGCGGCTGAGGACGCTGAACCGCTACGGGGCCCGGCTCTCGAACACCTGGAACGCACCGGGGACAACCCCGTTCCAGGTGTACCTGGACCTGCGCGAACTCCTGGGCGAACTGGCGGCGCTGCAGCCGGACCGCGACCAGTACGAGTCCGCCAGGTATGAGCACGACAACCCGGCGATCGCGTTCCAGGACGTGATCCGGCGGATCCGGCCGCTGCTCAAGGCCGAGGGGCAGGAATCGTGGATGAAACTGGAGTTCAAGCGCGACGGCGCCGCGTGGGTGGCGGAACTGACCGACGAGCACCTGACCAAGCCCAACGAGTACTTCCTGGCGATCAAGACCGCGCAGGACCCGCGGGCCCTGGCGAAACTGGTGGAAGACAACACCGTGCAGTTCAAGATGATGGCGAACAGTTTCCGGGGAAAGAAGGTGTTCGGCGTGAAGCTCAACGAGGAGCGGCATCCGCCCCTGGAACTCCCGGCGCAGGTCGGGCTCAACTACTTTCGCGTGAACCGGGCCGAGAGCGAGCGGATGTGGGGGCAGATCAAGGCGGACAGGAAGATCTCCGTGGAGTGGCCGAACCTCGAAGCCTCAGACTTCGGGTTGACGCTCTACATGACCGTCCCCGGCGGGGAGGGATGAATGGCGCTCCTTGAACTCTGCGAGCCCGTGTTTCTCCAGGTCTGCCGCGTCAACCGCTCCGTGCGGAAGCACGCGGGCGTGGACGCCGCCCAGGTGCGCGGCGAGTTCGTCGCCATCTTCGCGGCGATGAAGGCCGCGGCGGGTGCGGACCGTGCGCTCGGGATGCAGTACGAGAAGGTCCGCCTGCCGCTGGTGTTCTTCGTGGACTTCCTGGTCCGCGACTCGAAGGCGTTCGGCGGCGGGTGGCGGGACCTGGCCGACGACGAGCAGCCGCCGCAACTCGGCGGCGACCAGAAGTTCTACGACTTCCTGGAGGAGGCGCTCAAGGAAACCGACTCGGGGGCCGCCGAGCGGCTGGCCGTGTACTACACCTGCATCGGGCTCGGCTTTACGGGCTGGTACGAGGGCCAGCCGCAGGCGCTGCGGTCGAAGATGGTGGAGTTGTCGGCTCGCATCCGTGCGCTGGCGGACCTTGAAGAGGCGGCCAAGGTCTGCCCGGAGGCGTACGAGAACGTGAACACGGCCAACATGGTGCAGCCGCCGGGTTCCAAACTGGTCGGCATCGGCATCGCGATGGTGGGCCTGGTGATCGTGGTGTTCGCGGCGAACATCGTGGCGTATCTGGATAAGCAGGCGGAGTTGCGGGAGGCGCTCCGGAGCCTGACGGACACACCGGCGCCGCCCGCCGAGGGGGCCGGGTCATGATGTCGCTCCTGGAACGGTTCGTGACGATGCCGCCGGCGGTCAAGGGCGGCCTGGTGCTGGCGACCGGCGGCGGGCTCGTCGCGGCGGCGGGGTATTTCCTGGGAACGCCCGCGATGGTCGCGCTGCTCCTGGGCATCGCGATCCTGACGCTGCTCCTGGTCGGGTACCGGGCGCTGCTCAAGGCGCTGGCCCGGCGCAAGTCCGCGCCCATGGAAAAGGCGATCGCCAGCAACAGCGGGGCCCCGCTGGGTGTGTCCGACCCGGCCCGCCGCGCCAGCCTGGACTCCATGCGGAAGTCGTTCGAGACCGGCGTGGAGAAGTTCCGTGCCGCGGGGAAGAACCTCTACGCGCTGCCGTGGTACGCCCTGGTGGGTGAGTCCGGGTCCGGCAAGACGGAGGCGATCCGTCACTGCAACGTGGGCTTCCCGCCCGGCCTGCAGGACCAACTGCAGGGGGTCGGCGGCACGATCAACATGAACTGGTGGTTCACCAACGAGGCGATCATCCTCGACACGGCGGGGCGGCTGATGTTCGAGGAGGTCGAGCCGGGCTCGACCAGCGAGTGGCAGGAGTTCCTCAAACTCCTGAAGAAGAACCGGCCCAACTGCCCGATCAACGGCATGCTGCTGGTCATCCCGGCGGAGAGCCTGATCCGCGACACGGCCGACCAGCTGGAGAAGAAGGGCGGCAAGATCGCGCAGCAACTGGACAACATCCAGCGCGCGCTCGGGGTGCGATTCCCGGTTTTCGTGGTCATCACCAAGTGCGACCTCATCAACGGGTTCCGCGAGTTCTTCGACACGATCAAGGACCCCACGCTCCAGCACCAGATCCTCGGGTGGTCGAACCCGGCGGACCTGGACACGCCGTTCAACCCGGAACTCGTGGAGCAGCACCTCAGGACGGTGCAGCACCGGCTGCGGCGCCGGCGCCTGGGGCTGCTGCTGGACCCCGTGCACACGGAGGACGCGTCCGCCCGGCGCGCGGACCAGGTCGATGCGCTGTTCGACTTCCCCGAGGCGATCATGAAGATCGCGCCGCGCCTCAGGCGGTACCTCGAGATGATCTTCGTCGCGGGCACATGGTCGGCCAAGCCGCTCTTCCTCCGCGGCATCTATTTCACGTCGTCCATGCGGGAGGGGTCGGCCCTGGACGCGGACCTGGCGGAGGCGCTGGGCCGCCCGGTGGAGTCGCTGCCGGAGGGGCGCATCTGGGAGCGCGACCGGGCGTTCTTCCTCCGCGACCTGTTCAAGGAAAAGGTCTTCAAGGAGAAGGGCCTGGTGACGCGGGCGTCGAACACGCGTCAGCAGCAGCGCAAACGTCGCGCCGTGCTGATGGGGACCGCGGCCGGCGGATTGCTGCTGGTCCTGGTGTTCACGTGGTTCGGGTGGCGCAAACTCCAGACGAATATCCTGGAGCCGCACGATTTCTGGGAGCAGACGAGCGCCGCGTACCCCTTGCCGCGGAACGCGGATGAGCCGAGGTACCGCCTGCCCATCGTGTTCACCGACCCGACACGCGGGCTCACATACCGGAACACGTTCGATTCCTCGCTGCACGACGGGATCAAGGTGCCGACCACGGAGCCGAAGGTTGCCGGGCGGTTCCCGGCGGAGGTCGCCCGCCAGGCGGCCAGGCCCATCAAGGTGCCGCTGATCTTTTACCCGGTGAACCTGCTCAGCGGGACGGTCAGCGGGGACTTCCTGCCCCAGGAGCGGCGCGCCGCGGCCAGGGCGCTCGTCGGGGCGAGCGTGATCCGTCCGCTCCTGGATGCCGCCCGCGCGCGGATGGCCGAGGATGTCAAGGCACCGGGAACCTGGTCGGCTGAAGCGAGCGGGGCGCTGCGTCAACTCGTCCGTGTGCAGGTGGATGCGCTGGAGAACAACCCGACCGCGGCGCCCATCGATGTGGACCCGCTGCTGCTCTACACACTCGGCAGGGAGCAGTACACCAAGCCGCCCATGGAGAATGGACAGGTTGTCCCGGGGTACGACAACGCCCCGGCGCCCGCGCCCATCGCGGACCGCGAGTCCCTCCAGTCGGCGGTCAACTCCGTGTACCAGGGCCAGAGCGGCGACGGATGGGCCCGCCAACTGGCCGACACGGGCGACCTGGCCCTGATCCAGTCGGGTGTCGAAGCGTTCAAGAAGGGCTGGGCGGGCGGGTCTGGTGATGCGCTCGGCACGCTCACGGCCATGATTCGGGAACTCGAGGCACTGGAAAAGGCTGAGGCACGCCTCCAGGAAGTTGATTCCAATCCCGACCCCCGCCAGGCGATCGATGTCTGGAACAAGGCCTACGCGGAGGTGAGCGCGCACGCGGCCGAAGTTGCCAAGGGGTTGCCGGAACTCAGGGGCCGATCACTCGCGGAGGCGTACACGAAGGAGCGCGAAGCGCGGCGTACCGAACTGCGCACCGGGCTGCTGGCCGAACTGGCCCCGGTCACCCCCCCCGAGAGCGGCAAACCGCCGCCCGTTGCGGCGTCTTCGGACGCCGGGGACAAGGCGCGCTGGGACACGCTCGCCCGGGCCCGCGACTCGCTCGGTGAGTTGCTCCAGGACAACAAGGAGGAGCAGGATCGAGCCTCTCAACTGACCCGCCTGGATGCCCTCTTTCTGGGCGGGGGCGAGGGAAGGGACCATCAGTTCCAGTCACGGCTGGCGCTCTATCAAAGGGCCGACGGCGTGCTGAACCCCGCTGCAACCCCCCCCGCGTCGGCGTTCGGGGCGGTCCGGCGGGAGATGCGGTCGCTCGACGACGCGATCGCGGAGGCGGTGAGATTCGTCACGGTGCCGGCCGCGGCGGGGACGCCCGGGGCGGGGCCGGCGGCGGACGCGACGTCGCTGCGCCTTGGGGCCTCGCGTGTGTCGAAGTTCGCTCTCGGACTTGCCGGGAGCACGCGCCGCGCGGCCCTGATCGGGGAGTTTCTCCTGCGGGCGCCGAAGTCGGCCCAGGAGTTCGCGGACGCCGTGGACGGTTACGCGGCGGAGAACAAACTCTCGCTTGACCGCCCGCGCGTGCCGATGTCCGCAAAGCAGGACGAGGCCGTGTTCGATCCGCATTTCAACCCCGCCGCGGCGGCGGCGGTGCTGGGTGACGCGGCGGCGGTCGCCGGCGCACTCGGGTCAAACTCGCCCGAGGTCACGGTGCTCGACGCGAAGCCGCTGGAAGCCCGCTTCGGCCCCGTGAAGGCGGCGGCCGACAAGTACGCGGCGGATTACCTGTACTACTGGTCCTCAGGCCGCAACGAGGACCTGCGGGTGGTGGACGCGCCCTGGGGCGACTTTTACGCTCGGCTCCGGGTCTGCAACCAGCCCGACGACTTCAACGCCCCGCTGACGGAGGAGGCCAAGATCATTGTGGCCGCGATGGACGCTGTGGAAGCCTTCATCCCCGCGGCCGAGGGGGTCAGCCCCGCTTCGGTCCGCAAGGATGCGCAGGACGCGCAGCGGCTGCTGGCGGGCAAGTCGGATACATACCGCCATGTACTCAGCAACTGGCGCGCACTTCCGGGGGACGCGGCCCAGGCGCGGAACCAGTTGCTGGGATCGCTCAAGACCTTTGACACGGAATACATAGTTCACCTGGCCCCGGATCAGCCCGGACTGGGCGACTTTGTGACCCGGTTCTGGGAGAACCTGGCGTTCCAGGGGCTCCGTGCCGTGGCGCGGGATCCGGCCAATGACACGGCGCAGGCGGTGCGGACGCTCCAGGCCGGTGCGCTCTTCCCGCTGGCGCCCGTGGAGAACGGGAAGCCGCAGATGTCCGCGGCGGACGTGCTGGACAAGCAGAAGATCATCGAGCGTGTCCGCCCGCCCGCCGCCTCCGACGCGGCCCCTCGGATCAGCGATCGGTTCGATCCCGAGATCGCCCGCCTTCGCGGGTCGGGCGCGCTCACCCCGGAACAGGCCAAGTGGCTTGAACGGGCCGCGCGCCTCCTGGCCGCCCTGCCGCAGAACCCCAACGAGTCCTACTCCTGCGTGATCACCATGCTGCAGGAGGCGCCCAAGGGGGCAGCCGGGCACGCCCTGGCCGGGCAGTACTACGAATATGTGGGTCTGCGACAGGGCGATGGGGAACCCCACCGCGAGTACCTGCGCGGCGAGCCCAGGGTTCTGGGGTCAGTCACCTATCCCGGACCCCCGCTCAAGATTTCAATCTTCGACTCGGCCGAGGCCGGGTCCGCGCCGCGGGCCGGCACGGGCGTTGAAGTTCAAGGCCCATGGGCGGCGCTGGCCCTGCTCCAGCAGTACCAGGCCCTCACGGCCGACGGCAAGACGTGGAACGTCGAGGTGCTCGTGCCGGGCTCGGCGCCCGGGACCCAGGTGTCGATCTGGGTGCAGATGGAGTTCAAGAACGGGCTGCCGCCAGCGGCAGAATGGCCCCGCTGATTGCTTCAAGGAAAGGAGCGCTCCAATCGCCGGGACGACCACAGGACTTCGGACGGCCCCCGCTGCGTACGTCGCCGCCTTCGGGAAGCACCCGGGCTGGAATGACCACATCGACGATCCCGGGCTGGAGACGCCGCGGCTCGTTGAGGTCAAGCGGCGGCTCTACATTGAGGGAATCGGCTCGTGCATTGATTCAGGGGCCTGGGACCGGCTGGAGCCGGTGCAGCAGATCGAAGGATTCTCGCACGTCTTCCTGTGGCGCAAGCCCGGTGACATCGTGCTGGGACGGATGTGGTCCAGCCAGGATGGCAAGGGCCGCGCCAAGTACCCGATGATCGTCTGCGTCCAGTTGTCCGGCGTGCCCGTGGACTGGGCGCTGGAGCACGCCCTGCCCCGCCTTGAAGAACTGGAAGCCCAGTGCAAGTCGACGGGTGATGCCGCCGCGGTGCGTTCGGCGCTGGACGCCGCCCGCTCGACGCTGCGCGGGCGGCTGTCGCGTCAGCCGCCGAGCGGGCCCGAGGTGCGCGTCTCCGGCCGGGTCTGGGGCGAACTGGCCGAGTGCCCGGCGATGGGCCCGGATCGCGTGGGCCTGTACCGCCTGCTCTACCAGGTCGAGCGGGAACTGGGCGACTACCGGCCCACCGACGGCGGGACCCGGTCGCGCCAGGTGGCGGTGACGCCGCAGCACTTCCGTGTGCCGGCGTGCTCGGGGGCGCCGGCTGACGAGCTGTCGTTGTGGACCCGGGCGGTGCTGTCACAGGTCACACCGGGGACGGAGTTCGGCGTGTATCTGCCGATAGGGCGGCCGTGGGTTGATGTCGTGGTCGGGCCGCCGGACGGTCCGCAGTTTCTGTTTCTTCGCGCCTCCCCGAAGGGTGTCCCGCTTGTCAGCGATATCCCGTACGACCTTGACGCGGCCTTCCTTGCCAGGGCATCGGCGCTCATCGCCGCGGGCAAGGAAGCGCCGGAGCGAGAGATCGCAGCGGCCCCGGCCGCCGGTGAGGTGCGGGTCAGCCTGTTCACCCGGCTGTCCGGATGGGCCCGGGGCCGTACGGGGATGATCCTGGGGATCGTCGGCGGCGGAGCGGCGGTGCTGGCGGGCGTGGGGCTCATGGCCCGCGGGTGGTCGAACTCCACGGGGGAGGGGCGGGTGGCGCCCCCGGCGCACCTGGCACGGGGCGAGTCCGCCGGCACGCCCGGGTCGGTCTCGAACTTTGACGCCGGGCCTTGGGAGGAACTGGTCGAACTTCACCGGACCTGGTTCGGCCTGTTCCTGCGCCGCCTTGACGAGCCGCCGTCGAGGGCCCCGCCGGATACCGCGTACACCACCCGTCGCGCGTTCTATGCCACGGACCCGACGCTCGCGTCGCTGCTTGCACGGCTTGACGCGGCCCGAGCGGCGGGCCCCATCGATCCTTTGGGGCTGGCCGGCCTCTCGCGGGGCGACCTGTCCAGCCTGGGGCGGAGCCCGCCCGCGGCCGTCCGGTCGTCGCCGCAGGCCGTGGCGCGCGCCCTGAGTGTTGCTCGGGATGTGCGCGACACGCTGTCGGGCGGGTGGCCGGTGCTCGGCGAACTGCGCTCCGCGTCCGCCGAGTTCCAGCGGGAGGGGTGGACCGCCGCCGCCGCGGAGGCCGCGGCCGCCGCGGACGGCGTGCCTCCCGAGGCCGGACGCGATGAGGCACCGGCCGTGGATGCCGCGCTGGTGAGCATCGCCTGTGTCCGGGATATTGCCGCGGCCCGCGCCAAGATCAGCGGGGTGGCCGCGGACCTTGCGGACGCGGGCGACCCGGTCCTGGCCTCGTTCCCCGCGTTCGTGAACGGGCAGATCGGTGCCGCCGCGGGTGAGCCCCGATTGCCGGCGATGCGCGAGACGGCCCGGCGCGGTGCCGTGCTGGCCGGGCGCCTTGACGCGTTTGTGCGGAGTTCCTGGTCGGGCACCGATCGCGAGGCCTTCTCAGAGGGGCGTGTGCGGTCGGCCTTCGCCGGCTCCCCGACCTGGGAGACATTCGAGTCCTGGCTGCTGGAGGCCAAGGACTATCCCGCCCTTGACCCTGCACTGAACCCGACGCGCTCGTGGCGGGCCGGGTCGCGGCTGGCGGAGATCGAGGCGATGCGCAAAACGCTCGCCGACCAGTTCAAGGAGGCCGAAGACCCGGCGGACTCCGCACACCTGGCATCGCTGCGGGACCGGATCGCCGCGCTGGCGTCGACGGGCTGGAACCGCAAGAACCAGGCGGCGATCGCCGCCGGTGCGCGGCAGGTGGAGCAGGACGCCGATGCGTTGTGGGAATCCACGCGGCGGCGGCTGGACGTGGCGCGGGCGAGGCTGGTCGGGAACGCGGAAGAGGCGCGGACGCGGCTCCGGGCCCGCGTCGTGGATTCATCCCCGGCGTTGAACCGGGCGTGGGTGGGCTGGCGTGACAGGCTTGTGGCGGACATGACGGATGAGCAGTATCCGCGCACTCTCGCCGTGGCGCGGGAGATCGAGGGGGCGTTGGACG
Organism: Phycisphaerales bacterium; assembly: GCA_020849105.1. GTDB lineage: Bacteria > Planctomycetota > Phycisphaerae > Phycisphaerales > UBA1924 > JADLGW01. Next base: position 22,286 of record JADLGW010000056.1, read on the forward strand.
CGTTCAACCAGGCAACACCCGCCGCGTTGCCCGATGCCGGCTCGGTGTGGTCACGGGCTCTCTCCGGCGCGGCCGTGGCGCACCGGGAGGCCGCCGTGGCCGCGGCGCTGGCACCCCTCGAATCCGGGATTCCGTCGGCAGACGAGGTTCGCGCGGCGCTCGAGGGTGCGGGAAAGAATCACCAGGAATGGCTGCGCGGGGCGGCGTCCCTCCAGGCGGACCTGGGGGTGGTTGAGGCCCGCCTGCGCGGCGCCTACGGAGTTGACGAGCCCGCAGACGGCGGCACGCTCGGAGAGGCAGCGGCGCGCATCGCGGGGGCGGAGGCGATGGGTGATGGTGGGCTGGCGTCGGCGCTGGCGCCGCTGCTGGCGAGGGTCGATGCGGTCCGCCGCGCGGTGCAGGGCGATCCCGCGTCGCGTGCCGCGCTGGCCGCCGCACCGGAAACCGAACGCGGCGCCGCTCTGGCGGCGTGGCGATCGCTCGGCGGGGCGGGCGACTGGCCGCCCACGCCGCGCGACCTGGCGCTGGAGCGCGACGCGGCCCGCGCTGTCGGTCGGATTGCGGATGTTGTTGACGACCCGGCCCGGGGCGGCGTGATCCGCGCGGAACTTCAGCGGGCGGGTCCGGAGCGGTGGACACGCTGCGCCGCGCAGCAGGTGGCGGCCGCCGACTTTGACCTGGTTGCGGGGGCGGCCGCTGACTTTGGTGTCACGCCGGAGAATGTGCAGGATCCGCGAGTCCGGGTGAACCTGCTACTGGCACGGGCGAAGGCTGCCTGCGCTGCCGAACGGGACGATGGCCGGGCGCGGCAACTGGCCGCGGCCCTCGGCGAGGCGATCCGCCGGGTCGGTCCGGTCGATCCGCGAGTCTCGGGGCTCCTGGACGAACTGGGCGCCCTGGCGTCCGCTACCGAGCCGCCCGAGCCCGTCGTGGACGTGACAACGCTCGGTCCCGGCTCGGCGGGGTGGGCCGGTACCACGCAGGGCGACCGCGTGACGTTCACCCGAGATGGGCAGTCGATCGAGTTCCTGCGCGTGGCGCCGGAGGGCGGGGCACCCTCGTACCTGGCGACGACCGAGACACCGGTCGGGGTGATCGAAACGGTGCTGGGAAGCACCAGGGACGCGGAACAGTTCGGTTCCATGACATCGGGCCCGGATCGCCAGGGCCCACGGTCCTGGATGGTGACCCCCGCCGGGTTTTCACGCCGGGGCGTGTGGGTGGAGTTTTCACACGCGACGTCGGGTGCGTACGCGATGGTGACCGCTGAGGGGGCACCGACGGACGAATCCCCCATGCAGCGGGTCTCGCCCGCTGCCGCGGTGTACGCGGCCCACGCACTGGGTTGCCGCCTGCCGACGGCTGCGGAATGGGATGCCGCGCTCGTCGCGTGCGGGGGGTTCGGAGATGCCGCAAAGTGGAACCTGCGCGATGCGGGGTGGTCGCGCTGGCAGGCGGCCGCGGCGGGTGTCGAGGCGTCCGGGCGGGCTCCGCTGTGGCCGGATGCGGACGTGTTCTGGCCCGCGGGGAGTGATGCCGTGTCGCTTTCGAGCGGGCGTGCCCAAGCCGCCCAGACGGGTGATGACGGCCACATTCTGCCGGCGCCGGTGGGTTCGGATTCGGCCCATCCGTTCGGACACCTGATCGGAAACGTAGCGGAGTTCCTGCTCGACCCTCCCATGGATGAAGCGTCGGTGCCCTGGGACGACCCTTCCGGGGTTGAGGGGGCGGTCCTGGCCCAACAAACGGCCCTGCGGGTGGTAGGCGGGTCAGCCCTATCTCCGCCGAGCGTCCCGTGTGACAAGCCGCAACGGCTCGACCGCTTTGATGTCCGGGACAAGGCAGGGTACAGCGATGTCGGCTTCCGTCTGGCGTTCAGCGTGACTGCCGGCAAGGCGGTGCCGATGCCCGTGGCGGTGCAGGTCCTGAAGGCTATTGAGCGGCACGGGTACCTACCCCCGGGGTAGCGTCCAAACCGCAGCAGCGCAAAAGTTGCAGCAGGGGTGTTGGATTTGCTGTCCTGGATACTTGACGGATCACGCTCCGCCCCGGTACTTTGCCCTAGGTTCCTCTCGATGGCGTCAAGGCTCGCGTGTGAGACGGGCCTTTACGCCCTCCCGCCCAGGAGGCGACATGTCGGAACGACCGCGGGCCAAAGGCCCACGCTGCCAACGCCGGATGGTCTGGCTGGCTCTTGCGCTCGGGACGGTTGTCCCGCTTGCGCCGGCCCAGGAGTCGGCTCCGCAGCCGACGGCTGAGGCCGCTCCCGCCGGCGGGGCGCCGTCGCTGCCACCTGTGGAGCCGCCCAAGTACCCGGTGAGCCGGTTCGTGATCGAGTACGCCAAGCCCAATCCCCACCACCCGGACCCACAGGAGATCCTGGAGAGCGCGACGGTGACGCTCGGCGTCATGGCGGGCGGGTATGTGGAGCCGAGCGTCAACGTCAAGGGGGTCAACTATCCCCGGACGGACATCTCCGGGACGGTGACGCTGCGGGTCTCGGAGTTCGCGGAGCAGCCGATGCAGAGGTTCAACGCGATGGCGCTGGCGGCCGTCGTGCGCGCGATCTACTACTCGTACAAGGAGCACGGGCTCGCCGGCGTCGTCGTGGATGCGGGCTCGGACATCTACCTGCCCCTGCGGCGCGATCCTGAGTCCGGCCTGATCGAACTTGACACGAGCGATCCGAAGGTCGGCGAAGACCTGCGTCCCGAGCACCGCCCCGATGCGCCGACCGAACTGCACCTGACGGTGTACACCGGTGTGCTGTCCCAGGTACGGACCCAGGCCGCGGGAGAGCGCATCGGGAAGGACGAGGAGAGGATCAACAACCCGAAGCACGCGTGGATACGCGAGCATTCTCCCGTGCAGGCGGGCTCCGGCGACGGCGGGCAGGATCCGCTTCGCAAGGACGAAGTCGATGACTACATGGCCCGGCTCAGCCGCCACCCCGGCCGGCGGGTGGACGCGGCCGTGTCCGCGGGGACCGAGCCGGGCGACATCGCGCTCGACTACATCGTCAACGAGGCCAAGCCGTGGACGATCTATGCACAGGTTTCCAACACGGGCACGGAAGAGACCAACGAGTGGCGTGAGCGCTTCGGGTTCAGCAACACGCAGATCACCGGGCACGACGACATCCTGAGCCTGGAATATGTGACCGCGGGCTTCAAGGACACGAACGCGGTGCTCGGGTCGTACGAGCGGCCCCTGGGTGATGCGCGGAACCTGCACGCCAAGATCTACGGGAACTGGAACCAGTACACGGCCTCCGACGTGGGGCAGGCGGGAGTGAACTTCGAGGGCGACGGCTACCTGCTGGCCGCGGAACTCTCGTCCAACTTCTACCAGGACGGGCCGTTGTTCCTGGACGTCTTCGGCGGGGTTCGGTGGCAGCATGTGCGGGTCGAGAACCCCGGGGCCACCGGCGACGTCGTGGGCGAGACCAACTTCTTTGTGCCGTACCTGGGCGTCCGCCTCGACCGCCGGACGGACGTGGAAAGCACGTTCGCGTCGGTGAGCGTGGAGGGCAACGTCTCCAGCGTGACGGACGAGGATGAACTCGAAAACCTCGGGCGCCTGGACACGAGTGCGGACTGGTTCGCGCTGCGCGGCGAGGTGGAGCACACGTTCTTCCTGGAGCCCATTCTGAACAGAACCTCGTGGGAGGACCTGGAGAACGGGTCCCCCACGCTGGCCCACGAGGTCGCCCTCAGCCTGCGCGGGCAGTACGCCAGCAACCGTCTGGTTCCCAACTACCAGCAGGTCATCGGCGGCGCGTACACGGTGCGTGGGTACACGGAGTCGGTCGCCGCGGGCGATTCCATGTGGGTGGCGAGCGTCGAGTACCGCTGGCACGTCCCGTGGGGACTGAGGTACAACCCGACGCCGGGCACGTTCATGGGCCACGAGTTCCGCTGGCGTCCATCCCAGCCGTACGGGCGGGCGGACTGGGACCTTGTGCTGAAGGCCTTTGTGGACGTCGGGCAGACATTCAACAGCGAGCGCAAGACGTTCGAGGATGACGAGACCCTCGCGGGTGCGGGCCCCGGGCTCGAACTCGCGTTCCGCCGCAACTTCTCGCTGCGGCTGGACTGGGGATTCGCGCTGCTGGATACGGAAGCGGGACAGGTGGATGAGGCCGGCCAGTTTGAGCCGGAGGTGAGAGCGGGGGACAGCCGCCTGCACCTGACAGCGACGATCATGTATTAAGGACGATGGAAGACCGGGCCGGTGCGGCCGGAAGGCAGGAGGCAGTCATGTTCAGCGGCAAGCCGTTCTTTACGGGCTCCGTGGTCGGCGTCGGGCTTGGTCGGTTCCTCTTTGCCGCCGGGGCGCTGGCAGCGCTCACCGCGCCGTCTCTGGCGGGCCCGGAGGGGCAGCAGGTGGTGGCCGGCAGCGCCAAGTTTGCCAAGAACGGCAACGTGACCACCATCACCGCCTCCAACAACAGCATCATCAACTACAGCAGTTTCAACATCGGGGCGCGAGAAACGGTCCGGTTCATCCAGCCCAACGCGACGTCCCGCGTTCTGAACCGGGTGGGCGGCGGCCGGACCATGATCGACGGGTCGCTCCAGGCCAACGGCATTGTCTACATCCTGAATCCCGCGGGCATCTTTTTCGGCGGGCACGCCGTGGTCAACGTCGGGGGTCTCGTCGCGGCCGCCGGCACGATGACGAACTCCGACTTCCTCGGCGGCGTGGACCGTTTCGGTGGGCTGGCCGGCGGTGTGTCCAACTTCGGCACGGTGAACGGGTCTTCCGTGGCCCTGATCGGGCAGTATGTGGAGAACCACGGCGTCGTCTACACGGAGCGCGGGACCGTCACCATGGCCGCGGGCGACGAGGTCTACATGGGTCCGCGCAGCGGCGGGCTCTATGTCAAGATCAAGAGCGACCAGCCCAAGGGCGATCGGTTCGGCGTGGACAACTCGGGGACGATCGTCGGCGGGGCGTCCCTGCTCTCCTGCGGCGACATGTACTCGATGGCCGTGCGGAACACCGGCTCGATCCGGAGCAGGTCCATCAGGGTCGAGGGCCAGGGGTCCGGAGTGGTCAGTGTCGGCGGCGGGCTGGACGCGTCGGCGCGGGGTCCGGCCGACAGGGGCGGGCGGATCGAAGTGACCGGCGAGAAGGTCGGCGTGTTCGGGGCGACGGTGCGTGCCGACGGCCCGGCCGGGGGCGGAACGGTGCTCATCGGCGGGCAGTACAGGGGCGGGGCGGGCGTTCGTGCCGCGGACGCGACGTACGTCAGCCCGGGATCGACGCTGAGCGCCGACGCGACGCGGGACGGCGACGGCGGCAGGGTGATCGTGTGGTCGGACACAAGCACGCGGACGTACGGCGACATCAGCGCCCGCGGCTCCGGCTCCGGCTCCGGCGGGCTTGTCGAGACGTCCGGCAAGGAGTTCCTGGACGTGGCGTCCGCGCCGGACGTCCGCGCCGAGAACGGGGACGGCGGTCGGTGGCTGATCGATCCCCGCAACGTCGAGATCGTCGCCGACGGCACGGGGAGCAACAACGGTGCGATCAACGCCGTGAGCCCGTTTACGCCCACGGGCGACGACGCGACGCTTGAGGTGGACCTTATCCAGACGGCGCTGCTCGGCGCCGGCGTGACGGTCGAGGTGAACACCGGCGCCACCGGCACACAGGCGGGCAACATCACGCTGAGCACCACGCTCGACTTCAACGGGCTCGGCACGGGCGACACGCTGCGACTGACGGCGGCCAATGACATCATCCTGAACGGGGCGATCAGCGACAGCGCCGCCGGCGGCGACGACCTGAGCCTGCAACTGATCGCCAACAACGACGCGGCGGGCGGCGGGAGCGTGACGGTCAGCCAGGGCATCAACCTGGCCGGCGGCACCTTCAGTTCGAGCGGCGTGGATTTTGCGGACGCCGCGTCCAACATCGTCGCGCTGTCGTTCACGCTCAACCACACCGGCAACGTCACGCTGAACAACGGGTCGGCCGTCGCGTTGAACGCCTCCACGATCGGCGGCAATCTGACGGTCACAACCAGCGCGGGCGGCATCACCGACAACGGCACGGTCACCGTGGGCGGCAATCTCTCGGCGACGACCTCCGGCGCGAACGACGACATCAACCTGGGCACCCTTGCGGTCACGGGGACCGTCTCGGCAAACACCACAGGTGCGACGGGCGACGTGACCCTGGTGAACGCAACGGGCCTGGACCTGGCCGCGATGAGCGTGGGCGGGAACCTGACGGCCACGGCGACGACCGGCGACGTGAACGACGTGGGCACGGTGACCGTGGCCGGCAACCTCTCCGCCACCGCGTCGGGCACCAACGACGACATCAACCTGGGCACGCTTGCGGTCACGGGGACCGTCTCGGCAAACACTTCCGGCGCGACAGGCGACGTGACCCTGACCAACGCCGGTGGGTTGAACCTGTCGGCGATGACCGTGGGCGGCGACCTGGCGGTGACGGCCACCACCGGCGGTATCACCGACAGCGGGACGGTGACGGTCGGCGGCAATCTGATCGCGACGGCCTCGGGCGCGAACGCGGACATCACGCTCAACGAGCTCGCGGTGGCCGGCAGTGTGTCCGGGAACACCAACGGCGCCACGGGTGACGTTACGATCGTGAATGCGACCGCGCTCAATCTCGGCGCGATGACCGTGGGGGGGAACCTTTCGGCGACGGCGACCACGGGCGCGATCACCGACAGCGGGAGCGTGGCGGTGGGCGGGAACGCCACGCTGACGACCACCCAGGCCGACGATGACATCTTCGCCGACCAACTCGCGGTCGTGGGCACCATCGGCCTGAGCACCAACGGTGCGGCGGCCGACGCGACCATCGTCAACGCCACGGGGATCAACTTCGCGGCCACGAGCATCGGGCGCAACCTGACCGCGACGGCCACCACCGGCAATATCACCGACGCGGCGACGGTTACCGTCGGCTCCGCCGGCACGTTCACGACGGCGCTGGCGGACGCCGACATCAACCTGGGCACGGCCGACATCGGCGGGCTGGTCTCCCTGACCACGAGCGGGTCGGGAGGCGACGCGACGGTGGTCAATGCGCTCAACATCGATTTCCAGACGACGAGCGTGGGCGGCAGCCTGGTGGCGACCGCCTCGACGGGCAACATCACCGACACGGGCACCGTCACGGTGGGCGGAAGTTCGACGTTCGGAACCAGCACCTCGGGCGCGTCGATCCTGCTGGACAACCTCGCGGCCGCGGGCGTGATTATCGCCAACACGCTGGGCGCGACCGGGCATGTGACGCTGTCGAACACGGGTGCGGTGAACCTTGGCGCGTCCAGCATCGGGGGCGACCTGACGGTGACGGCGGGCGCCGGCGGCACGGGCGCGATCACGGATTCGGGCACGGTGACCGTCGGCGGGAACTCCTCCTTTACGACGACGCTGGCCGACGCGGACATCTTCCTGAGCGATCTCGCGACGGCCGGCACCATCGCGCTCAGCACGAACGGCACCGCCGCGGACGCGACGATCGTGAACGCGACGGGGATCAACTTCGCGGCGTCCGGCATCGGGCGGAATCTGTCCGCGACGGCCGGCACGGGCGGCATCACCGATGGGGCGGCGGTGACCGTCGGCGGCAACGGGACGTTCACGGCGTCCGCGGCGGGAGCGGACATCACGCTGGACGCCACGGCCGTGGGCGGCACCATCGCGGCCAATACGAGCGGCGCCGGCGGTGACGTGACCATCACCCACGCCACCGCGATCGACCTGGCGGCGTCGAACATCGGCGGGGGCCTGACCGTCGTCGCCGTCACCGGCAACATCACGGACTCGGGCACCGTGACGGTCGGCGGCAACGCGGACTTCACCACGAGCCAGGCCAACGACGACATCGTCGTGAATCAACTGGCGGTCGCTGGCACGGTCGGCGTTCACACGAACGGGGCGACCGCCGATGCGCTGGTGACCAACTCCGCGACGCTGAACCTCGCGGCGTCGCAGGTTGGGCGGACCCTGACGGCCGCCTCGACCGGCGGCAACATCACGGACGCCGCGGCCGTCACGGCGGGCACGAGCGCTTCCTTCACGACCAGCGCGGCGAACGCGGATATCACGCTGGACACGACCTCTGCGCCCACGATCTCCGCCAGCACCACGGGCGCTACGGGGAATGCGACGATCACCGGCGCGGCCGGGGTCAACCTGGGCGCGTCAAGCATCGGCGGTGCCCTCACCGTTGTTGCGACGACCGGCAACATCACGGACGCGGCGACGGTGACCGTGGGCGGGAACGCCGACTTCACCACCAGCCAGGCCAATGACGACATCACGGTCGACAACCTGGCGGTGGCGGGGACGGTTGGCGTCCACACCAACGGGCCCACCGCCAACGCGACCGTCGTGAACGCCACGGCACTCAACCTCGCCGCCTCCCAGGTGGGCGGGAATCTGCTGGCGACGGCGACCCTGGGGAATGTGACCGATGCGGGCACGCTGACCGTGACCGGCACCGCCGGGTTCACGGCGAGCCAGGCGGGGGCGGACATCACCGTCAACCAACTGGCCGTGGGCGGGGCGATCTCCGTCAGCACCAGCGGGGCCGGTGCGGACGCGACGATCGTGGACGCGTCCACGCTGAGCCTCGGGGCCTCCACCGTCGGCGGCGCACTGACCGCCACGGCGACGACCGGCAACCTCGTCGATTCCGCGCCGGTCGCGGTCACGGGGAACGCGACGTTCACCACCAGCGCCGCCAACGCCGACATCTCGCTGGCCCAGACGACAGTGGGTGGCAGCATCTCCCTCAACACCACCGGGACGACCGGGCTGGCGACCCTCATCCACAACGGGAGCGTGGACCTGGCCGTGTCGTCGGTGGGCGGGGATCTTTCGGTCGTCGTCTCCAACGGCAACCTGACGGACAGCGGACTCGTGACGGTCGGCGGCGCGGGCAACTTCACGACCACGCTGGCCGACGCGGACATCAACCTTGGCACGCTGGCCGTCACCGGCACCATCTCGCTCAGCACGGCAGGGACGGACGGTGACGCGGCGATCGTCAACGCGACGGGTGTCGACCTGGGCACGTCCAGCATCGGCGACGACCTGAGCGTCACCGCGAACACCGGGAATATCTCCGACAGCGGCATCGCGGACGTGGACGGTGACGCCGCGTTCACCGCGCTGGCGGGGGGTATCACGCTGGACCTCGTGGACGTGGCGGGCGTGCTGACCCTGAGCAGCAGCGGGAACACGACGATCGCCAACCCGACGGCGGTGGTGCTGCAGACCATGAACGTCGGGGGCAACCTGAGCGTGACGGCAACGACCGGCGGGATCACGGACGCTGGAACTGTCACCGTCGCCGGCACGTCGACGCTCACCGCCCTGGATGCCAGCGATATCACCGTGGACCAGTTCAGCGGGACCGGGGCCTTCCTGCTGACAACCGGCGGGAACGCCACGCTGGTCAACGCGATCGGCACGACGCTGGGCACCTGCACCATCGCCGGGAACCTGGCCGCGACAGCGACCACCGGCAACCTGCTGGACTCGGGCACGGTCACCTTCGGCGGCACGGGCACGTTTACGACCGCGCAGGCCGGGGCCGACATCAACCTGGACACGCTCGCGGGGACGGGCGCCCTGGCGTTCGCGACCAACGGGGCCGGGGCCAATGCGACGGCGGTCAACGCGACCGGGGTCGTGCTGGCGACCTCGAACGTCGGGGGTCTTCTCTCGGTCACTGCGACGACCGGCAACGTGACGGATTCGGGCATCGTGACGACAGGCCAGGGAGCGTCGTTCACGGTGGCGGGGGCCGGCGCGGACATCATCCTCGATCAGTTGAGCGTGACGGGTCCGCTCGGGGCAAGCAACCCGAACGCGCTGGGTACGACCAGCCTTATCAACGCGATCGCGACGGACCTGGGCGCCTCGCTGGTCGCGGGGGACCTGAGCGTCACGGCCACGACGGGCGGGATGACGGATTCGGGCCTCGTGGATGTTGACGGGACCGCCGACTTCATCGTCGTGCAGGCGGGTCAGGACATCACGCTGAATCAACTGGCCGTCACCGGGCAGATCACGCCCAGCGTGAACGGCGCGGGGGCCGACGTCACCCTGGTGAACGCTACGGGGGTGAACATCGGAGCGTGGAACGTTCCGGGCAACCTGGCCGTGACGGCGGCCACGGGCAACCTCGCGGATTCCGGCATCGCCACCGTCGGCGGCAACGGCTCGTTCACGACCTCCGCGTCGGGCGCAACGATCAACCTCGACCTGCTCGGCGTCGCCGGCCTGATCGACGTGCATACCACAGGGGCCACCGGCGATGCCACCCTTGTCAACGCGACCGATATCGCTTTCGCCGGGTCTACCGTCGGCGGCGATCTGTCCGCGACCGCCACGACCGGGGGGATCAGCGATGGCGGCGCCGTCGCCGTGAGCGGTGACGCGACATTCCAGACACTGGGCGCGGCGGCCGGGATTTCGCTCGACCAGACGTCGGTGGGCGGGGCCATCCACCTGAACACCGCCGCGGGCGACGCGACGGTGCTTCACACCGGCGACGTCGATCTCGGTGCATCGGCCGTCACGGGGACGCTCACCATCATCGCCACGGGTGGAAGCATCTCCGACAGCGGCGTCGCCACCGCGACCGGCGACGGCAACTTCACGGCCGCGACCGCGGATGAGGACATCAACCTGGACCAGATCGCCGTCGGCGGGGCGCTCTCGCTGAGCACGACCGGTGCGGGCGGCAACGCCACCATCGTGAATGCGAGCGCCGTGGACCTGAACACCTCCGATATCGGCGGCGACCTGTCGGTCACCGCCTCGGCGGGCGGGATCACCGACAGCGGGGTGGTGACCGTGGGCGGGGCCACCACTCTGACCGTGGGCGCGGGCCAGGACATCACGCTCGACGGCCTGGGCGTCGGCGACGACTTCGGCGGGCCGGTCTCGGTGACGAACGGGCGCAACGTGATCCTGATGGACCAGAACGACCTGGCCCTGGGTGACGTGACCACGACCGGCAGCCTGACTGCGACCGCGGCGGGGAATCTCGATACGAGCTCCGGCGACCTGTCCGTGGCCACCAGCGCGGCCCTTACCGCGACGGCGGGGGACATGACGCTGGGCAACCTGACGACCGGGACGACCCTGGCCGCCACCGCGGGAGCGAGCATCACGCAGTCCACCGGGACGATCATCGATGTCGCGACCACCACCACACTTTCGGGCGGGACCGGCGCGACCGACACCATCGCGCTCGACCAGGACGAGAACAACTTCCAGGGCGCGGTCAGCATCGTCTCCGGCGGCGACGTGACGGTCGTGGACACGGACAACCTCACGGTCGGCGGGACGACCGCCGGCGGCCTGACGCTCGATGCGGACGGCAACGTGTCGCTGACGGCCTCGGTGGTCGGGGATGATCTCTCGATCGTCGCGGGCGGGACCATCGGGCAGTCCGGGGTGCTCACCGTCGGCGGCGGTTCGACGCTCTCGGCCGTTGGCAGCATCGCGCTCACCGACGCGGCCAACGACTTCGGCCAGGCTGTGACCGTGAACGACGGTGCCGCGGTGAGTCTGCGTGATACCAATGACCTCATCCTCGGGAATGTCGGGGTCGGTGCCGGCAACGGCGTGACATCACTCACCGCCCAGTCGGACGACGACCTCTCCCAGGCGGCGGGCACGAGGGTGGAGGTCGCGGACGACGTGACCCTCACCGCGGGGGCCGACATGGACCTGACCCGGGTCATCGCGGGCTCGGATGCCGCGGACTCCGTGACACTCAGCGCGGGCGGTCATGTGACGCTCGACCTCGTCTCCGCCGGGAACAGTGTCGGCATCACCGCCGGGGGCTTCATCCTGGAGTCGGGTGCGGGCGATGGCGGGAGCAGCCCGGATATCACCGCGGCCTCCGCGACGCTGACGGCGGTCGGGGGGATCGGCTCGGCCTCGGGCGCGGGAGCGATCGAGACCACAGTCGGCACCCTGACGGCCACGAACTCGGGCTCGGGCGTCATCAATATCGCCGAGACCGACTCCCTGACGCTGGCGAGCGTCACCAACAGCGCCGGGGCCGTGACCGTGAACGCTGGTGGCGCCATCCAGGCCACCGCGGTCACGTCCAGTGCGGCGGTCACACTGGATGCGGCGGGCGCGATCACGCTGGGCAGTGTCGCCGCCGGGACGAGCGCCACGCTCACCGCGGGCGGCTCCATCACCGAGATCGGTGCCGGCGACGCGGGTGTGGACATCAGCGCGGCCTCGGCCACGCTCACCGCCGTGGGCGGGATCGGGCAGGCCGCGGGGAGCGGCGCGATCGAGACGGCCCTCGGCACGCTGACGGCGACAAACTCCGGGTCCGGTGCCGTGAACATCGCCGAGTCCGACGGCATCACCCTGGCCAGCGTGGTGAACTCCGCCGGCTCCGTGAGTGTGACGACCGGCGGCGGCGGCGCGATTCAGGCCAACACCGTCTCGTCCGGCACTTCGGTCACGCTCGCCGCGGGCGGGGCGATGACCCTGGGCAGTGTCTCGGCCGGAACGGACGCGACGCTCACCGCGGGCGGCTCCATCGCGGAGATCGGCGCGGGCGACGCCGGCGTGGACATCACCGCCCAGACGGCCTCGCTCACCGCGAGCGGCGGGATCGGCGCCGCCTCCGGGGCGGGGGCGATCGAGACCACGGTCGGCACGCTGACCGCGGCGAACTCCGGGTCCGGCGTCGTGAACATCTCCGAGTCCGACGGCATCACCCTGGCCAGCGTGGTGAACACCGGCGGCGCCGTGACCGTGAATGCCGGCGGCGCCGTCCAGGCGACGACCGTCTCGTCCAGCGCCGCGGCCACGATCACTTCGGTCGGCGGCCTGAGTGTCGGCTCGGTCTCGGCGGTCGGCGGCACGGTGACGCTGGACGCGGCGGGCGGCTCGATCACGGAGATCGGCGCCGGTGATGCGGGCAACGACGTCGTGGGCACGACGGTTGTCCTGATCGCCGACGAGCCGGGCGGCACCGTGGGCGGCGGTGCGGGCGGGGCGCTGGAGACGGCCGCAACCAATCTGACGGCCAACGCCGGCGGCGGCATCACGCTCGCCAACAACATCGGGGCGGGCACGACGGCGGCCGCGCTGAACACCACCAGTGGTCCGCTCACGATCACCAACGCGGGCACGCTGGCGACGAGCGGAACCTGGACCGGGGACACGGTTGCGATCCGGGCCGGCGACCTCCAGATCGGGCATGACATCACCAGCGGCGGCGCCCTGACCATCGGGCGCGTCGGCAGCGGGACCATCGGACTCGGCATCTCGTCGGGCACGATGACGATCACGGGGGCTGAGTTTGCGCACCTCCAGGGGACGAACCTGACCGTGGGCGGGGCCGGCACCAGCGGGATCGAGGTCGGGGGCGTGACCGCCGGCCAGAGCCAGGGGATTACGGGGCTCACGACGCTGAACGCCTCGGATGCCGGATCGACGGTCACGTTCTCCGGCGCTTCGTCGTTCAACCGCCTCGTGTCCAGTTCCGCCGGGGCCACCACGCTGGCGGACGGCGCCGGGGTGACGGCGAGTCTGGGCGAACTGACGATCACCGGCGCGGGTGGTCTCGTCACGCAGGGTGACGCGAGCCTGTCGGCGCACGATACGCTCACGCTCAACGGGGGCCTCACGGGCGGCGGTGCGGGCACCACGCTTGGCCTCCGCGGGTCCGACCTCGTGCTCGGCAGCACGGTCAACGTGGGCGCCGGTGATGTCGACGTCAGCCGCTCCACGGGTGGCACCATCAGCCTCGGGGCGGCCGGCGGCGGGCTCCGCATCGACGGTGGCGAACTCTCGGGCATCACGGCCCGGGAGTTGAGGGCCGGCGGGGCCAATGTCTCCGGTATCACCGTGGACGGTGTTGCGGCGGTCCAGAGCGGCGCCATCGGCACCGTGAACGTGAACGCGGGTGCGGCCGGCGGGGTTGTGACCTTCACGGGCGGGGCCTCGACGTTCCGCGCTCTGTCGGCCGCCGGAGCCGGCGGTATTCAACTCGGGACCGACCTCACGGCGACGAACGGGTCACTCTCGATGGGTTCAGCCGTCACCCTGGGCACGGACGTATCGCTCACGGGGAGCGGCATTTCGCTCCAGGCCGTGGACTCGGACGGGACGGCCCGTTCCCTGACGCTCAACTCGACCGGCGACTCGACGACAAGCCTCGGCGCCGTCGGACAGGGGGCCGCGCTGTCCCGCCTTGTCACCAACGCGGACGGCAGCACAACGCTCAACGGGAGTGTCACGACGACCCAGACCCTGACGCTGAATGACGCGGTCAACCTCGGGGCCGACGTGACCGCAACAAACGCGGGGGCCAGCGGCGTCACCTTCGGCTCCAGTGTCACGGGCCCGCATGACCTGACCGTGAACGCGGCCGCCGGTGCGGCTTCGTTCGGCGGCAACATCGCCCTTACCGGTGCGGCGGGCGGCGATGGCGGTTCGCTTGGCGTCAGCGCCCAGGGCGACATCACGATCGCGGGCGACGTGAGCACCGCGGGCGGGACGGCTGTCGGCGTCGGGCGCGACGCGGGCAGCGTGACGCTGGCGTCGGCGACCGGCGCGATCGAGACCGGCGCCGTGAACGCCGCCGGGAGCGATGCCGCCAGCGGCGCCGGCGGGGCCGGCGGGTCTGTCACGATCACCGCCGCGGCGGGCGACATCGCGACCAATGGCGACATCACAACCTCCGGGGGCGATGGCACCGCCGGGGGCAGCGCCGGCGATGTCACGCTCGCGGCCGGGCCGACGACCACTCTTGCTGGGCCGGTGGACGGCAAAGCGAACGACCCCGACCACATCATCCGCCTCGGCGGCAGCATCCTGGCCGATGCGGGCTCGGGCGGCGGGGGAGCCGGCGGACGGATCGAACTCGGGTCGGGCCGCACGGAAGTCCCGTCCACGGCAACAATCGTGGGCTCCGGGGGCGACGCCGAGAACCCGTCCAGCATCGACCTGCGGATCAGCGGGCGCGACATCGAGATGGGCCCCAACGAGAAACTCATCTCGCTGGGGACGCTGACCCTGGACGCGACCAACAGCGTCGTCATCGGGGACCTGGCCTCGCACGGCGACCTGGTCGTCCGTGGTGAATCGATCCAGGTGCGGGCAAGGCCAAAGGGGGTCCTCCGCCTCGCCTCGGAGGACTCCGAATCCGGATTCGGGCTCGACGAGGGCGTGGACTTCGTGTCCGGCGGCCTGATCACCTTCCAGCATCACAACAGCAACGCGCTGTTCACCGTGCTGGACCTCACGGCGGATTCCAACCCGAGCGATCCCAACCAGGCGTTCTCCCTCGCGGCCGGCAACCTGGAGAACACGATTACCGGTTTCCGCGATGCCAACGGGGTTGTGCACACCGGTGTGCGGAACCTTCAGTTCAGGTCCACGGACGCGGAGGTCGACGATTTCGTCTCCGTGTTCGACGGCAAGAGCGTCTTCCTGGACCTCAACTCCAAGGGCGCGGGCATCGAGAACGTGGCCGGCTCGCTCGCCGGCATCCTCCCGATGGAGGCAAGGCCGGAGGTCTCGCAGACCACCGCGATCAGCGCCAGCCAGCGTGAACTGCTGCGACGCCTCGGCATCACCTCGCGAGAACTCAACCCGGACGAACTGATCGAGTTCCTGGTGGGCGTGTCGCTCTACGACGACTACCCCACGTCGCACAACGCCAACAGCCTGGAGGACTTCACGGTCGCAATCAACCGGCTCCCCGGCGATCGTGTGACGACGCTGCTCGCTGCCTACGAGGACGTGTTCACAACAACGACCGTGGACCCCGAAACCGGCGCCACGAGCCAGGTGAACCGCAGCACGGACATCGAGGCCTCGCTCGGCCAGGCCCTGCGCCGCTACCGGGAGACCCTGCCGGAGGATGCCACCGGTATCGACCCGGCGGGCTTCCGCGCGTACCTGGAGTCGACGCCGGACGAGACGGAAGCGCTCGGCTGGGTCCGGCGCCTCGAGGCCTTCGTGCGTCAACTCAAGGAACTGGGGCTGGGACCGAAGGAGGAGCGGATGGCGCTGGACTTCCTCCTGAAGCCCGTCACGCCCCGCGGCATCCAGAGCGCCGCCGACTTCGAGCGGGTCCTGATGCCGGCGCCGGCCGAAACCCCCGCACCGGCCGCACCCTGACGCACCGCGGGAGTGACCACGGATGAGTTCGATCAACGTTGACGCGCTGCTGAAGGAGATCTCCGCCGAGGAGCCCTGCGGCCCCGCACTGAACTACGACCCCGCGTACCTGGAACTCGAGAGCGCCATCAAGGGCAAGCCCGAGCAGGTCATGGGCGACACCATCATCCCGGCTGAGGAGCCGGACTGGAAGGACGTCCGTTCGCGTGCCTCGGAACTCGCCGCCAAGACCCGGGACCTGCGGGTCATCCTGTACCTGACCGTGGCCGCGACGAAACTGGACGGTCTGCCCGGGCTGCGCGACGGCCTGGCGGTTCTGAAGGGCGCGATCGAGAAGTACTGGGACAAGGTCCACCCCCAGATGGACCCGTCCGATAACGACCCGATGGAGCGGACGAACATCATCGCCGCGTTCGCGGTCCCCCCGGAGACGTTCGGCGACACGCTCGCCGTGCAGCGGCGCGTCATGGAGGCGCCGCTTGCGGCCTCCGCGCAACTCGGGCGTTTCGGGCTCCGCGACATCAAGATGGCGGCGGGGGAGATCCAGGCCCCTTCCGGGATCAAACCGCCGGATATGGCCCTTGTCGAGGGTGCGTTCAAGGATACGAAGACGGAGGATTTGCAGGCATCTCTGGAGGCCGGGCAGGCGGCGGCGGACCTTGCCGCGGGATTGGACGCGGTGCTGACGGAGAAGGCGGGGTCCGGCAATGCTCCCGATCTGAGTCGATTCCTGGCCTTGCTCAAGGAGGTTCTGGCCGCCCTTCAGACCCAGCTGGCTAAACGCGGCATCGGCCAGGCTCCCGGGTCGGACGGGGCCCAGGGCGGTGGCAGCGGTGGTGCGGGCGGGGCGCTCTCCGGACAGATCATGTCGAGCCACGAGGTTCTGCTGGCGTTGGACATGGTCTGCCGTTACTATGAGCACTCGGAGGTGTCCAGCCCGGTCCCGCTCCTGGTCAAAGGAGCGCAAAGGCTTGTGTCACAGAACTTTATGGAAATCGCGAAGGTTCTTACGCCCGATACCATCGACCGCCTGAAAGACATCGCCGGCATCAAGGAAGCATCGTCGTAAACCGTCTCCGCAGGGCGGCCCATGCGCTGCCCGTCCCCAGAGAGCGCTGAAAGGGTGTGACCATGGCCAAGTCCAGTTCCCAGAAGTTCATCGCCCGGAACCGGGCCCCCCGTGTCCAGATCGAATATGACCTGGAACTCTACGGGGCGGAGAAGCAGATCAACCTGCCGTTCGTCATGGGCGTCATGGCGGACCTGTCCGGCAAGCCGGCCGAGGCCCTGCCCGGCGTCGCGGACCGCAAGTTCCTGGAGATCGACGTCGACAACTTCGACGACCGCCTGAAGTCGTGCAAGCCGCGCGTCGCGTTCAACGTGCCCAACACCCTCACGGGCGAGGGCAACGTGGCCGTGGACGTGACGTTCGAGAGCATGGATGACTTCTCTCCGGCCGCGATCGCGCGGAAGATCGAGCCGCTGCGCAAACTGCTCGAGGCCCGCACCCAACTCGCGAACCTGCTCTCCTACATGGACGGCAAGAGCGGGGCGGAGGACCTGATGGGCAAACTGATGAAGGACCCGGCGCTGATGCAGGCGCTGGCCGCCGCACCGAAGGCCGAGGGCCAGGAGGGCAGCAATGGCTGAAGCAAACCCCGCCGCACAGGCCGCCGCCGGCGGCGCAACCGCGGAGATGACCGAGTTCCAGTCGCTCCTGAAGAAGGAGTTCAAGCCCAAGAGCGACCACGCCAAGGGTGCGATCGAGGCCGCGGTCCAGACCCTGGCCGAGCAGGCCCTGGCCGGTGTTGCGAAGGTCTCCGACGACGCGATCAAGACGATCGAGGGCATCATCGCCGCGATCGACAAGAAACTCACGCAGCAGATCAACAAGATCCTGCACCACCCTGACTTCCAGCAACTGGAGGGCACATGGCGCGGGCTGCACTACATGGTCAGCAACACGGAGACCGACGAGACGCTCAAGATCCGTGTTCTGAACATCTCCAAGAACGACCTTGCCAAGACCCTCAAGAAGTTCAAGGGCACGGCGTGGGACCAGAGCCCGATCTTCAAGAAGTTGTACGAGGAAGAGTTCGGCTCCCCCGGCGGCCAGCCCTACGGCGCGCTCATGGGCGACTACCACTTTGACCACAGCGCCCCGGACGTCGAACTGCTGGCCGGGATGGCCCAGGTCGCAGCCGCGGCCCACGCGCCCTTCATCGCCGGCGGCAGCCCCAGCGTGATGAACATGGATTCATGGCAGGAACTGTCGAACCCCCGCGACCTGACGAAGATCTTCCAGTCCGCCGAGTACGCCGCGTGGCGCTCTCTGCGTCAGTCCGACGACGCCAAGTACATCGGGCTCGCCATGCCGCGGTACCTCTCGCGCATCCCCTACGGCGCCAAGACCAATCCGGTCGAGGATTTCGACTTCGAGGAGGATACCGAGGGCGCCGACCACAGCAAGTACTGCTGGTCCAACTCCGCGTTCGCGATGGCGACCAACATCAACCGGGCGTTCAAGTTGTACGGGTGGTGCTCCCGCATCCGCGGCGCCGAATCCGGCGGCATGGTGGAGGGGCTGCCCTGCCACACCTTCCCGACCGACGACGGCGGGGTGGACATGAAGTGCCCGACCGAGATCGCCATCACCGACCGGCGCGAGGCGGAACTGGCCAAGAACGGTTTCATGCCGCTCTCGCACTGGAAGAACACGGACTACGCCGTGTTCGTCGGGGCGCAGTCGCTCAACCAGCCCGCGGCGTACGACGACGCCGACGCGACGGCCAACGCCAACCTGGCGGCCCGCCTGCCCTACCTGTTCTCCACCTGCCGGTTCGCGCACTACCTGAAATGCATCGTCCGCGACAAGATCGGCTCGTTCAAGGAACGCGCCGACATGGAGACCTGGCTCAACAACTGGATCATGAAGTACGTGGAGCCCGACCCCGCCAACGCGACGGAGGAGGCCAAGGCCCGCCGCCCGCTCGCCGCGGCGGAGGTGAAGGTCGAGGAGGTCCCCGGCAACCCCGGGTACTACAGCAGCAAGTTCTACCTGCGCCCGCACTACCAACTCGAGGGCCTGACGGTGTCGCTTCGTCTGGTGTCCAAACTCCCGTCGGTCAAGGCCGGCGGCGGATAAGTCCGTGAACCGCCACGGGCGGGTGTTCGCCCGGGCTGAGGAAAACACGCGCCGCGAGGGTCTTTCCCCGGTTGCGGCGCACAGGGAGAACCGCTCATGGCCGTTGACATGTACGCGCAGATCGAAGGCATCAAGGGCGACAGCAAGGACTCGAAGCACGTCGACTGGATCGAGGTGCTGTCCTTCAGCCACAACATTACCCAGGCGACCGGCGGTGCGGCCAGCGGGCAGGGCGCCCACGCCGGCGGCCGGGCCGACCACGAGGACTTCTCGTTCACGAAGCGCCTCGACAGCGCCTCGCCGCTGCTGGCGCTCTACTGCTCCAACGGCAAGAACATCCCGAAGATCGAGTTCCAGTTCTGCCGGGCCATGGGGGAGAAGACCTGCTTTATGAAGATCAACCTCGAGGACTCCATCGTCTCGAAGTGGGCGCCGGCCGGACGCTCCGAGGGCGCCGACCTGATCCCGCTCGAGGAGGTCGGCCTCCGCTACGGCGTGATCAAGTGGGAGTACACGCCCACCGATCCCCGCGGCGGCGGCAAGACCGGCGCGGCCATCAAGTCCAACTGGAGCACCATCGAGAACAAGTCCGCCTGATTCACCGCAACGGGACGGCCACCGCCGCCCCGTTGTCTTAGGGCCGTCGTCCCGGCGGTCGCTCGCAGCAGAAGGAGCCGCCATGGAAGCCGAGGCATTGCTGCGCGACGGGCGGCTCGACGAGGCCCTGAAATCCCTCCAGGATGCCGTCCGCAAGGCACCGTCCGACCCCAAACTCCGCGTCTTTCTCTTCCAACTCCAGGCCGTCCGCGGCGACTGGGAGAAGGCCCTTACCCAACTCAACGTCGCGGCCGACATGGACCCGGGCACGCTGCTGATGGCCCAGGTCTGCCGACCCGCGATCGCGTGCGAGGCGTTGCGGGCGGAGATATTCGCCGGCAAGCGCACCCCCCTGGTCATGGGGCAGCCCCAGGAGTGGCTCGGCTTGCTGATCCAGGCCGCGCAGCACACCGCCCGTGGCGAGCACGCCGCCGCCGAGAAACTCCGCGAGCGGGCACTGGACGCGGCGCCAACCACGCCGGGGAAGATCGACGGCACCGAGTTCGAGTGGATCGCGGATGCCGATTCCCGCCTCGGCCCCGTGCTGGAGGCGGTCGTCGAGGGACGCTATTACTGGGTGCCCTTCACGAACATCAAGACCATCCTCATCGAGAAGCCCGCCGATCTGCGCGACGTCGTCTGGGCCCCGGCCCACTTCCGCTGGGTGGGCGGCGGCGAGACCGTGGGCCTGATCCCCGCGCGGTACGCAGGCACGGAGTTGTCACCCGATCCGCTGCTGCGCCTGGGCCGCCGCACGGATTGGGAGGAACAGGGCGGGGCCACCTTCATAGGACGCGGCCAGCGGTTGCTCGCCACCGACGCCGGAGAGTTCCCCCTGCTGGCGGCCCGCCTCATCACCATCGGCAACCAGGAAGCACCGGGGGAGGAGCAGACGCCCGATGGCTGACCTGACCCCGCGCGAGCGCCGCCAGCCCTGCCTGCTGGACCGCCTGACCGACGACGAGCGCCAGTCCGCCGTGGAAAGCCGCGAGAAGCGCGTCATCAGCGGGTCGCAGTTCCGCCGCGCGGTCCTCCGCGACCTGGGATGGCTGCTCAACTCCAACACGCGCCTCGAGGCCGACGAGGCCGCGGAGTTTCCCCTCGTCGCCACGAGCGTGCTGAACTTCGGCGTGCCCGACCTGTGCGGGCTGACGTCGTCGAGCATCGATCCCACGCGGGTGCAGCGCACCGTGCAGAAGGCGGTGGAGGCGTTCGAGCCGCGCGTCCTGAGGCGGTCGCTGAAGGTCCGCGTGGCGGCCGACCCGCAGAACATGGGCCCGAACGCGGTGGGCTTTGAGATCAACGGGGAACTCTGGGCTCAGCCCATGCCCGAACGGCTCTACGTCAAGACCGACGTGGACCTGGAGACGGGCGAGTTCCGGCTCGAGGACCGCCCCAATGGATAAGCGGCTCCTGCGCCACTACAACCGCGAACTCCAGCACGTCCGCGAGACCGCCCTGGAGTTTGCGCAGGAATACCCGAAGATCGCGGGCCGGCTGGGCCTGGATACCACCAAGCCCGATGAGTGCGCCGACCCATATGTGGAACGCCTGCTGGAGGGGTTCGCGTTCCTGGCCGCCCGTGTCCAGGTGAAACTGGAGGCGGAGTTCCCGCGCTTCACCCAGAGCATCCTCGAGACGGTCTACCCGCACTACCTGGCCCCGACCCCGTCGGCCGCCATCGTCCGGTTCAACCCGGACCTGGCCGAGGGCAGTCTCGCCTCCGGCTTCACGCTGCCGCGCGACCGCGCCCTGCAGAGCGTGCTGGGGAAGGGCGAGCAGACCTCCTGCGAGTACCGCACAGCTCACGACGTCACGCTCTGGCCGCTGGAGATCGCCGCTGCTGAGTACTTCACCCGCAACCTGGCGTCGGTCCATCCGCCCAAGGTGGACGGGGTCAAGGCGGCCATCCGGATCCGGCTGAAGTCCACCGCCGGCCTGCCCTTCAGCAAACTCGCGCTGGACCGGCTGACGTTCTACCTGGTCGGCGCCGACGAGACCCCGGCCCGCATCTACGCCACGATGCTCGCCAATGCCGCGGCGGTCGTCGTGCAGCCGGCGACCACGCCGCCCCGGTGGCAGCACGTCGTCCGTCCCGCGGGTATTCACCGTGTGGGCGTGCGCGACGAGGACGCGATGCTCCCCCACGGCACCCGGTCCTTCCACGGCTACCGCGTCGTGCACGAGTACTTCATGCTCCCGCAGCGGTTCCTGTTCGTCGAACTGACGAACCTGGCCCCGGGCGTGAAGCGCTGCGAGGCCCAGGAACTGGACCTTGTGGTGCTGCTGAAGGAAGCCGACCTGGCGCTGGAAACAGCCCTGTCGGCGGCGAACTTCCAACTCTTCTGCACGCCCGCCGTGAACCTGTTCCCCAAGCGGTGCGATCGGATCCACCTGAGCGACAAGTCGTCCGAGGTGCACGTGGTGCCGGACCGCACCCGCCCGCAGGACTTCGAGGTGTACCAGGTGCTGGGGGTCTCGGGGTACCGCGAAGGGTCCGAACTGGCCAGGGACTTCCGCCCGTTCTACTCGGCGAGCGACTACGAGGATGACGGTTCCGGCGGCGGCGCGTACTTTGCGGTGACGCGGGTTCCCCGTGCCCCCAGCGCCAAGGAGCAGCAGGTCGGGCGCCGCTCCAGTTACGCCGGGAGCGAGGTCTACGTCGCCCTTGTGGACGCGCGGGCCGCGCCGTACCAGAGCGACCTGCAGCAACTGGGCGTCGAGTCGCGGTGCACCAACCGCGACCTGCCGCTGCGCATGCCCGTGGGGCGGGGACGCACGGACTTCAAACTGGAGGAGAGCGCCCCGGTCGAATCCATCCGCTGCATAACCGGCCCCACGGCGCCGCGCCCGAGTTACGCCGAGGGCGAGTTCGCCTGGCGCGCCATCAGCCACCTCTCGCTCAACTACCTGTCGCTGTCGGACGAGGAGGGTGGCCGCGGGGCGTCGGCGCTGCGCGACCTGCTCAAACTCTACGGCGAGGCGACCGAGGCGCACGTCCGCAAGCAGATCGACGGTGTCAAGTCCATCGCGACCCGCCCGGTGACACGGCGCGTCGACACACCCGGGCCGATCGCGTTCGCCCGCGGGCTGGAGGTGACGGTGACACTCGACGACCCGGCGTTCGAGGGGATCGGGCCCTTCCTGCTCGGCGGTGTGCTGGAGCAGTTCCTGGCCCGCTACGTCTCGATCAACTCGTTTACCGAAACCATTGTCCGCACCACGGAGCGCGGGGAGATCATGCGATGGCCGGCCCGGACGGGACGCCGCCCAATCCTCTGATCGCCGCCCTGAAGGAGCGGCCGTTCGACTTCGACTTCCTGCAGGCGGTCCGCCGGCTGGAGGCTCTGCGCCGCGACCTCCCGCGGGTCGCCACCAGCCCCCGCGCGTCCGACGACCCCGCGCGGTTCGGGCAGGAGCCCTCGCTGGCCTTCGCCCCGGCGACGGTCGAGTCGCTGACGGAACGCGGGGAGGGACGACCGCCGCGTCTGTCGGTCGCGTTCATGGGGTTGCTCGGCCCGAACGGGCCCATGCCGCTGTTCATGACGGAGTACGCCCGTGATCGGGTCATCAACGCCCATGACCCGACGCTCGCCAGATTCCTGGACATCTTCAACCACCGGATGGTCTCGCTGTTCTACCGGGCCTGGGCCGCCAGCCGACAGGCCACCAGTTTCGACCGCCCGGACGACGACCGGTTCGCGGCCTACATCGGGAGCATGTTCGGGGTGGGCATGGAGTCACTCAGGAATCGCGACGGCCTTCCGGACGTGGCCAAGTTGTACTACTCCGGCTTCTACGCCGCCCAGACCCGCCACGCCGCGGGGCTGCGGGCCATGCTGGAGGATTACCTGGGGGTTGCGACCACGGTCGAGGAGTTCGTCGGGCAGTGGCTGGACCTGCCGCCGGATTCCCGGTGCCGCTTGGGCGCTTCCCGCTCTTCCGGTACACTGGGGCGCACCGCTGTCGTCGGTTCCCATGTGTGGGATTGCCAGCAGAGGTTTCGGGTGCGGCTCGGGCCCGTGACCTACGCCCAGTACGAGCGACTGCTCCCCGGGGGCATGAGCCTGACCCGGATCGCCGCCATGATCCTCAACTACACAGGGTACGAGTTTGAATGGGACCTGCGACTGGTGCTCCGCGCGGGCGAGGTGCCCGCCGTCCGGTTGGGGCGCGTCGGCCGCCTCGGATGGTCCACCTGGGTCAAGAGCCGCCCCTTCACCAGAGACGCCGACGATCTCGTGCTCCGCCCGCACCTGAACTGATCCCACCACGCCGCGGCCTACCGGGCCGTGAAGGAACCGCCCATGGCCGAAATCCCCCGCGCCAGCCTCTTCGGGAAACTCAACAGCATCGGCTACAAGTCCATCGAGTCGGCCACGGTCTTCTGCAAACTCCGCGGCAATCCGTACGTCGAACTCGTCCATTTCATCAACCAGATCCTGCAACTGCAGGACACCGACCTGCACCACATCATCCGCCATTATGCCTGCGACCCGTCGCGCCTGGCCAAGGACATGACGGCCGCACTGGACCGCCTGCCCCGTGGGGCGACCAGCATCTCCGACCTCTCGCAGCACCTGGAGGACTCGGTTGAGCGGGCGTGGGTGTACGGGTCGCTGCTCTTCGGCGAGCGGGCCGTCCGCACCGGGCATGTGGTTCTGGGCATCCTCAAGACCCCGGCGCTGCGCAACGTGCTGCTGAATATGAGCCAGGAGTTCGCCAAGATCAAGCCCGATGATCTCGCGGACAACTTCGGCAAGATCGTCGCGGGCAGCCCGGAGGACAGCCTCACCGCGCAGGACGGTTCCAGTGTCGGCGGCGGCGCGGACCCCGGCGAGGCGTCGGGCGCGATGGCCCCGGCTGCGATGGGCAAGCAGGAGGCGCTCAAGAAGTTCAGCGTGGACCTGACGGAGAAGGCCCGCAAGGGCGAGATCGACCCGATCGTCGGGCGCGACGAGGAAATCCGCCAGATCGTCGACGTCCTGATGCGCCGCCGGCAGAACAACCCGATCCTGACGGGCGAGGCGGGCGTCGGCAAGACCGCGGTCGTCGAAGGGTTCGCGCTGCGCATCGCCGCCGGCGACGTGCCCCCGCCGCTGAAGGAAGTCTCCCTGCGTTCGCTGGACCTGGGCCTCCTCCAGGCCGGCGCCAGCATGAAGGGCGAGTTCGAGAACCGCCTGCGCCAGGTCATTGACGAGGTTCAGCAGAGCCCGAAACCCATCATCCTCTTCATCGACGAGGCCCACCAACTGATCGGCGCCGGCGGGGCGGCGGGGCAGGGTGACGCCGCGAACCTGCTCAAGCCCGCCCTCGCCCGGGGCACGCTCAAGACCGTCGCGGCCACAACCTGGGCCGAGTACAAGAAGTACTTCGAGAAGGACCCGGCGCTGACCCGGCGATTCCAGACCATCAATATCGCCGAGCCCAGCGAGGAGCGGGCCCTGCTGATGATCCGCGGCGTCGCGGGGACGCTGGAGAAGCACCACCGGGTGCAGGTGCTCGACGAGGCGCTCGAGGCGGCCGTCAAACTCTCGAACCGCTACATCCCCGCGCGGCAACTCCCGGACAAGGCGGTCAGCCTGATCGACACGGCGTGCGCCCGTGTCGCCATCGGCCAGCACGCTGTCCCCGCGGAGGTGGACGACAGCCGCAAGCGGATCATGGGCCTGGAGACGGAGGTCGGCATCATCGACCGCGAACAGGCGGTGGGGGTGGAGCACACCGCCCGCCGCGCCGAGGTCCAGGGCACGCTCGACGCCGAGCGTGCCCGGCTCAAGGAGCTCGAGACGCACTGGAACCAGGAGCGCGAACTGGTCGTCAAGATTCTCGACATCCGATCCCAACTCCGCGGGAAGCCCGCCGAGCCGGTGGAGGGCACGGGTTCCCGCCTCGAGGCCGCGGCCAAGGACGCCCGGGCGAAGGCAACCCCGGCGACCGCGGCGGCCGCTCCCTCCGCCACACCGCCGCTCGATCCGAAACTGCGGGAGGAACTCCTCGCCGACCTTCGCAGGCTCCAGAAGGAACTCGCCGACCTCCAGGGCGAAACCCCCCTCATCCTCGCCAGCGTCGACGCGGCCGCGGTGTCCTCGGTCGTCGCGGACTGGACGGGCATCCCCGTGGGGCGGATGGTGAAGAACGAGGTCGAGGCGGTGCTGAAACTCGCCGAGACGCTCAACCTGCGGATCATGGGGCAGCGGCACGCCCTGGACGCCATCGCCAAGCGCATCCAGACCAGCCGCGCGGGGATGGAGAACCCCAACAAGCCGATCGGTGTCTTCATGCTCGCCGGGACCAGCGGCGTCGGCAAGACCGAGACCGCGCTCGCGCTCGCCGAGGCTCTCTACGGCAACGAGAACAACATCACCGTCATCAACATGAGCGAGTTCCAGGAGGCCCACAAGGTCGCCACGCTCATGGGCTCGCCCCCCGGGTACGTGGGGTACGGCGAGGGGGGCGTGCTGACCGAGGCGGTCCGCAGGCGCCCGTACAGCATCGTGCTGCTCGACGAGGTGGAGAAGGCGCACGGCGACGTGCACGAGGTGTTCTTCCAGGTCTTCGACAAGGGCGCGATGAAGGACAGCGAGGGGCGGGACATCAACTTCCGCAACACCATCATCCTGCTCACGACCAACGTCGGGTCCGACCTCATCATGAACATGTGCAAGGACCCGGACCTGCTGCCGGAGCCCGAGGGGATCGTCAAGGCCCTGCGCGAGCCGATGCTCAAGGTCTTCCCCGCCGCTCTGCTGGGGCGCGTCACCATGATCCCGTACTACCCGCTCACCGACGACATGATCCGCAATATCATCAAACTGCAACTGGGACGCATCCGCAAACGCGTGAAGCAGAACAACAAGGTGGACCTGGCCTACGCGGACGACGTGGTGGAACTGATCCTCTCCCGCTGCACGGAGCGCGACAGCGGCGGGCGCATGATCGACGCCATCCTCACCCACTCCGTCCTCCCCCAGATCAGCCGCGAGTACCTCACCCGCCTCATGGACGGCCGGCCGATCGCCAAGGCCAGGATCGGCGTGAACAAGGGCGAGTTCGCGTACGACTTTGAGTAGGAGCCCCCATGCCCGGCCCCGCCCGCACCCAGCAGAACCGTGACCTGGCCGTCGCGACCCCGCTCGGCGACGACGTCCTGCTCCTCAAGAGCATGACGTGCGAGGAGGGGCTCTCACGCCTCTTCTCGATTGAACTCGTCATGGTCAGCGAGCGGCGCGATATTCCCTACAAGGACATGCTCGGCAAGGGCTGCACCGCCCGCATCACCATCGGCTCCAAGGACGACCCCGCCAACCGATACTTCAGCGGCATCGTCAGCCGATTCGTCCAGACCGGCGGCGGCGGGGGCATGGCGGAATACCGCGCCACCCTCGTCCCGTGGACGTGGATGCTCACCCGCTACGCCGACTGCCGCATCTTCCAGAAGAAAACAGTCCCAGACATCATCCAGCAGGTCTTCCGCGACCGCGGCTTCACCGACTTCGAGGTCAAACTCAGCGGCGACTACAAGGAGTGGGAGTACTGCGTCCAGTACCGCGAGACCGACTTCGACTTCATCAGCCGCCTCATGGAGCAGGAGGGCATCTACTACTACTTCCGCCACGAGAACGGGAAGCATGTGATGGTGCTGGTCGACGCGGCCACGCACCACAAGTCGTTCCCGTGGTACGAGACCATCGAGTACCGCCCGCCGGACCAGACCATGCAGGACCGCGAGTTCATCACCGCCTGGTCCCTGGAGCAGCAACTGGTCCCGGCGCAGTTCTCGCTCGGCGACTTCAACTGGATCAAGCAGACGCCGGTCCTGACGTCCACGCTCAAGACCACTGCCGTCAGCCCGGTCCCGGGCTCGGAGGTCTACGACTACCCGGGCGAGTACGAGGAGGAGAAGGAGGGCGACGGGCTCGTCAAGATCCGGATGCAGGAACTGGAGACGCGGTTCGAGGTCGCGGCCGGCGCCGGCGACTCCCGCGGCATCGTCGTCGGCAAGAAGTTCACCCTCGCCGAGTACACGCGCGAAGACCAGAACAAGGACTACCTCGTCACCCACTCGGTCCTGCAGGCCCACTCGGACGCGTTCGAGTCCGGCGGCGACGAGAACGCGGAAGTCTCGATCGCCGTCAGTTTCAACTGCATCCCCGCGGCCCAGCAGTTCCGCCCGCCCCGCACCACGCCGCGTCCGGTGATTTCCGGTTGCCAGACCGCTGTCGTCGTGGGCCCCTCGGGGGAGGAGATCTGGACCGACGAGCACGCGCGGGTGAAGGTGATGTTCCACTGGGACAGGGAGGCCAAGGCCGACGAGGATTCGTCCTGCTGGGTCCGCGTCGCCCAGCAGTGGGCCGGGAAGTCCTGGGGCGGCATGATGATCCCCCGCATCGGGCAGGAGGTCGTCGTCGAGTTCCTCGAGGGGGACCCGGACCGCCCCCTCATCACCGGGCGCGTCTACAACGCCGCCAACAAGCCGCCCTACAAGCTCCCCGACAAGAACACGATCTCCACCCTCAAGTCCTCCACCAGCCCCGGCGCGGGGGGCTTCAACGAACTCCGCTTCGACGACAAGAAGGGTGAGGAGCAGGTCTTCCTCCAGGCCCAGAAGGACATGGACGTGCGCGTGCTCAACGACGCGAAGGTCTGGGTCAAGAACGACCGCCACGTCGTGGTGAACAACGACACCTACGAGAAGGTCTCCAACGACCGCCACTCCAGCGTCGCCGGCAACCACAAGGAGAAAGTTTCCGGCAACCGGAGCCTGACCGTTGAGGGCAACGACAGCACCCAGGTCATGGGCAAGCAGTCCCTCACCGTGGACGGCGACCAGGGCGTGAAGGTCTCGGGCAACGCCCAGCACGACACGTCCGGGTCGCTCCTGATCACCGCCGACAAGATCATCCTGGACGCCAAGTCCAACATCACCCTGCATGTCGGCGGCGCCTCGATCTCCATTGCGGACGGCTCGATCACGCTCAAGTCGAACAACGAGATCGAAGCGCTCGCGTCCAGTTCGCTCAAACTCGAGGGGGCGACCACCGCGATCAAGGCCAGCGGGACGCTGGAGGCCACCGCCGACGGGACCCTCAAGGTTGCCGGAACCGGGGGCACCAACGTCGAATCCTCGGCCAACGTGAAGATCCAGGGCGCGATGGTCCAGATCAACTGAAGGAGCCGTCATGGCCAGCCCCGAAAGTGGAACCGCCGTCGCCCCCGACCCTCCGGAGGAGCCCGCCGAGGCGCTCGACGCCTGCGAGGCCGACCCCACGGAGGCCAGCACCGCCGCCGCCCGCTCGCGCCAGCGCCGGACCGAGAGCCCTGAGTCCGTCGAAGTCGGCGACCGGCCCCACGAAGATGCCCCGCCGCAGGAAGTCGAAGAGCACTGGATCGGCGTCGAACTCGTGGACGACCACGGCGACCCCGTCCCCGACGAGCCCTACAAGGTGAAACTCCCTGACGGCAGCATCCAGACCGGCCGCCTGGACGCCAAGGGCCGGGCGAAGATCGAGGGGATCACCGAGAGCGGGCAGGCGGAGATCAGTTTCCCCGGGCTCTACGGGGACGAGTGGAAGCCGGTCTAGGGAGAGCCGCCAGTGCCCAAGTTCCACACCGCCGTCGGGAGCGACCACGTCGCGAGCATCTCGCTGTCGCAGCCCGCGTTCATCAGCCCGGAGAAACTCTGGGCGATCAATGAGGGCCGCCTGCGCGCGAGCCACGAGCGTGCCGACCCCAACTGTCTGTTCAAGGGGGATCGCGCCGTCCCGACGGGCGACAAGATCGAACTCCCGGGCACACTGGCGAAGGTCGCCGCGGGCATACTCAACACGTTCAACAAGTTCCAGATCGGGACCAAGGACCTGTGGATCCGCGTCCGCGTCTTCCGTGAGGACTTCACGCCGATCAAGGACGCGCCCTACGAACTCACCATCCCCGGATCCGTCCCGCCCACTCCCTTCAAGGGCAAGACCGGCCCCAAGGGGGAGATCGAGCAGAAGGTCACCGGGTACTTCGCGCGGCGCGATCCGAACTACGGAGCCCAGGCCACGCTGGTCGTCCGTATCAAGGCCGCGGACTCCGACCCCAAGCCTGCCGCGGCCGCTCCCGGCCCCGCTCCCGCTCCCGCCCCCAGCCCGACGCCGGTGCGCGGCGATGTGCCGATCACCTGGACCCTGCTGGTCGGCCGCCTCAATCCCATCTGCGAGAAGGCCCCGGACGTGCACTGCATTTCCGGCGTCCAGCAACGCCTCAACAACCTCAACATGAACACCGGCCCTGTGGACGGGCTGCTCGGCCCCAACACGCAGGCGGCCATCAAGGCTTTCAAGGATCTTTACCAACTCGGCCCCGCGACTTCCCGCGATGGCAAGCCCGACCGCGCGGTGTTCCAGGCCAAACTCGCGGAGGTCCACGATGGGGCCAGCCCTCCGCCGCCCCCATCACCGAATCCCTGACTGAAGCCCCAGAGGTACCCGCATGCCCGCCAGCCCCGGCGCCAACCTGACGACCCCTCCCAAACTGCCCACCGAGAAGGCGGACATCGGGCACATCGCCCCCAGTTTCGACGCCCCCAAACGCTTCAACACCCTCGTCATCCGCGCGGACCTGCGCGTCTCCCTGCGACTCGGGAGCCTCGAGGATCTCTTCCGCAATCCGCCCGCGACGGAGACTGGGCGGATGGAGCGTCTCCAGGTTCTCGGCCTGTTCTATTTCCCGCTCGGCCACGCCCGCGCGCGGGAGGCCTTCCGCGGCACGCCCGCGCAGGCCGGAGGGACCGACCCCGCCCCGGCCTTCATGGGCGCCTGGGAGTACTTCAAGACCCGCGTCATGGACAACGCGAGCGACGCGGAGGCCGACGCGGAGATCCAACGCCTGCTCCGCGAGTGGGTCGTGGACCGCGGGACGCTCCCGGCGCCGGCCGATGACCCCGCAAACCCGGCCGAGGACAACTTCCGCAAGGTGCGCACCCCCGGCGGCTACACCTTCTGCGACTCCTGGCAGTTCCCCAAGGGTCTCAACCTCAACCACGATCCTCGGCCCGCCTACAGCGACAGCGGGTTGGGCACAAACCTGTACAAGGTGGAGTCCCGATTCCGGACGGACAACCCCATCCTCGGCAAGATCCCGCTCGTCGCACTCGTCGAGAAGATGGACCAGGAGACCGACACCTGGAAGCCGCTCAAGGACGCCGAAGTCTACTTCCAACTCGTCGAGCCCTACGCCCTGCCCAACTTCGATCCCAATCGATCCGTCGTCGAGCAACTCAACCGTCCGCCCATCCGCGACACCACCGTCGGTCCGCCGTTCCCCGCCGCGCCCGTCCGCCCGATCGCGCCGGCTGCTATGGCCGGACCCATGCGCACCATCCACCGCGAGGAGAACCCGACCGGGGGGCGCGCCCCCGCGGCCGGCGATCCCCAGACCGGCAACTGCCCGCGGGACCGCGGCGGGCTGCGCAACACCGGCAACCAGAACGACGGGACAGACGTGGCCGACGTCGTGTTTGAGATCGCGTCGCGCCAGGGGTTCAACTCCTCGTACCCGCCCGCCAGCGGGCGCAAGGCTCTGGACCACAAGCCGTATCCGAAAGCACAGAATGCCGGGGGTGGCGCCCACCTGCACGCCGTCAAGGCCAAGACGAACGACGAGGGCGAGGCCGGCGTGATCTTCATGCCCTCGCGCTGCGGCGGCGACCGCTACCGGATCCGCGCGTATGTGGGCCCGCCCACCATCGCGGGCGCGGGCAGCGATGGCAAGGGCGCCCAGGCCGTCGCCGCCGAAACCGGAACCCTCGTGAACTGGCGGAGTCTCCGCGTCAGCCGCGTGATCCGCCAGCCGATCAGCCAGCCCGCGGCGGTATTGATGGCCGAACTCACCCACGCCAACTACGCCCACCTCAACACCGACCCCGTCAATCCCGCCACCACGCCGATCGGGTACCTGCGCCTGGCGTACATGATCCACCCGAACAACACGGCCCGCCCGCCCATGCCCGCGATCGACTTCAGTTTCATCTTCAACCCCGCCACCCAGAATCACCCGCCCACCGCGTTCGACAGTTTCCCGGTCGCCTTCGCCAAGGCGTTCATCGAGGTCGTGATCGACCGCACCGCCCAGGTCAGCCCGCCGGAGGCACTATCCGCCGCGGACTGGCTCGCGGCGCGGCAGCAGGCGCGGCGTGACGCCCGCGTCGGACAGATTCAGCGCGGCACGCGCTTCGACCTGGACCGGCTGATGCACATGGAGCCGGGCACCACGGTGGACGTGAACAACGCCGTTGTCCACCTGCCCATGCGCACGCCGGAGGCGTACAACGCCTCCCTCTCCGGCGGCGCGCCCGCCAACCAGCGGCACGGCACCGGCAACAACACCGATGCCAACCTGGCTGTCCTGGTCAACAGTTTCATGATCCCCGGCTTTCTCCGCCGCCTCACCAACAACGGGTTCACCCCCGGGCTCAACATCGTCACCGGCGGGTATGGCAACTCCTACTCGCTCGTGCGCACGGACATCGTCTCCGACAGCAGCGGGACCTCCATCGAGTACCGCGGCGGGTACGTCTGGGCCGGCGCGATCTTCTACGCGACCACCGTGAATACGCCCCCGCTGCCCACCGCCTCGCGCCCACCGTGGTCCGGGTACAGTTTCACCAGCAACGCCTGCCACGAGATCGGGCACGTCATGTTCCGGCTGCACGGGCCCGGCAACGATCCGGGCATGGGCGCGGGCGGGGGCAACAGCGCCGCCGTCCACGACGACCGCGCCGTCGTCCAGAACCAGAGCATCTGCGTGATGAGTTACATGACCTGCGAGGGCGACTACTGCGCCCGTTGCCTCCTGGCCTTCCGCGGCTGGGATATCTCGACCATCCCGAACCCGTGACGCCGAGAAAGGCCGGGCCATGCCCCTCGACCTGAAACTGCACATCCCGAAGACCGACCTGCTCGTGCAGGAGAACCCGCGCTGCACGCTCGTGTACACCAACACCGGCAAACAGCCCCTGCAATACCTGCACCCCGCCTCGCACGAGAACTCCCCCGTGTTCCGGATCCTGGAGATCAGCACGGGTATCGAGACCTTCCAGGCGGGGCACCCGCCGGAGTTCGGCGAGAAACCCATCACGCTCCCGCCGGGGCAGGCCGTCACGTTCGAGTTCCTGCTGCGGGACCGCCTGGAACTCACGCTCGCCGGCGAGTACGAGGTGCGGGCCGTCGCCCGCTACGACCTCGGCAAGGACTCCGCCGAGAGCAACCGGATCAAACTCCGCATCCGCCCCGTCTCGGCCCGCAACCTTTCCATGGTCTCCGTGTCGGGCGGTTGGTCCAGCGTCTGGTACGGTTTCTCCGTCAACGCCATGGGCGACCCGCCCTCGATCGTCCGGCACACCATCGGGTTCACCAACGAGAGCGCGATTGACACCGTCGCCGCCGGGCCCGCCGCCCCGCTCTCGGCCGTCCCCATCGGCGCGTGCCCGTCCAACGGGTTCGCCGCCACCGGCCAGTGGGCGGCATGGCTCGACGAGGGTGTGCTCCGCTTCATGTACTTCGACGCCTCGGGCGCAGCGACCGCGGCTTCCAAGTGGGGGCTGCCGGCCCCGGAGGCCGCCATTGTGTCCCCGCTGCACACCGATCCCGACGACGACCCGGCCCGTGCCCCCGGCGGCGCCGCGCTCGTGTGGCTCGGCGACCCCGGGGCCCGCACCGGGTACGTCCAGGTCGTCGCCTTCCCGTCCCCCGGGCGCGCCGTCGCCGGCGCCCGCACCGCCATCCCGCACTTCCGCCCGATCGATCCCCGCAGCCACGCGCTCGCCGACGGCCGGCGTTTCGTCACCTACTGGGCGCGCACGGATGAAGGCTGCGCGCTCCACACGCTCCCGTGGCCCGACCAGGCCAAGGCGGACAACCCGCCGCGCGAGTTGCAGCGCTGGCCCGCGGAGTACATCGCCTCCGGCTCCGTCCTGGATGCCGAGGACACGCTCCGGGGCGCGACACTCATGCTCATGGAGCCGCAGACCCACCGCAGGCCGGTCATCATCCCCTGGTCGCTCGATGCCAAGGGACGCTTTGAGGTCAAGGAGACCGACCCCGTCGAGTGGCCCTACGCCCGCGAGATCATCCGGGCCGTTGTCCGCGTCGGGCCGGACGGCGGACCCGCGGCCCTCCTGGTGGACCCGGAAGGGGCCTGGCACTTCTACGATGGGTTCGAGAAGGTCGCGCCCGTGCCTCTGTCGCTGTCACTGACGCGCCTCCCGATGGACCTGCTCTTCGTGGATCGCGGCACGCCGATGATCGTCGGGCCCACGCCCGGCCAGGGCATCAAGGTCCTGTTCCCCGACGGCAAGCCGCTCCCGCACAAGTGCGGCTAGAGGAGACGCGCGATGCCACCCGCCGCCCAGGTCACCGGGATGCACACCTGCCCGATGCAGACCCCCGTCCCCCCGGCCGCCCCGATACCGCACGTCGGCGGGCCCATCCAGGGCCCCGGATGCGCCACGGTGATGATCGCGAACATGCCCGCCGCGGTCGTCGGCGACATGTGCATCTGCACGCTGCCGGCGGGCCCCGTGCCCTGTGATTCCATCGTGAAGGGTTCGGCGACGGTCATGGTCGGCGGCAAGCCCGCGGCCCGGCAGGGCGACACCACCGCCCACGGCGGGTCCATCGCGGCCGGCTGCCCGACCGTCATCATCGGCGGCTGATCAATGAAAAAGGGCCCCGTGCGGGGCCCCGTGTGGTTCGCTGGTCACGGACTCAGGCCTGCTGCTGCTTGCGACGGCGGATGTAGGCCATCCCGACCACGCCCGCCATCATGCTCATCCCGGCCCACGCAGCCTGGGGCAGCGGGACGAGGACGAGTTGGTCCTGGTGGTTGCCGGCCAACTGCATGACCCGCACACCATAGAAACTCCCCGTGCCTTCCGTGAGGGCCCGGCCGTACACATAGTCCCGAATGGTCTGCTCGGCGCCACTGAGCGAGAACGGGTTGGCCTGCCCCATCAGTTTCCAGATGGCGGCCTGGACTGCCTTCTGCTGGCTCGCGGTCCCCGAAAAGATGTTGAACGTAGCCGGGGTCGCGGACCCATCGAGTTCGAGGGTCCCGGCCATGGCCTGGGAGAATGCCCATGCGGTCGCGCTGTTGAGGCTCGTCCCGGACGTCGTGGCCATCGCGTATGTGACGTTGTACGAGGTGCCCGGGCTGAAGTACTGCGTTGTCTCAACGCAGAACGTCCTGGTGGCGATGTTCGGGCCCGTGCCGAACGGTGAGCCCGCTGTGCGGGTGATGACGGCGCCGAACGAGCCGCCGCCGTACCCGGGTCCGCCGTCCAGAACGACCGTATCCGCACGCGCGGAGCCGGCGGCGATGCCCACGAGGGCAATGCCCAATGTCAATCCAATGGTCTTCATTTCTCAAACACTCCTAAAAGGGGTGCACACCCTTCGATACCAGGCCCTAGGGCACACGCCGACGGGCCCGAATGACAGGAAGAACAGCCAAACCAGCGATCCCCATCCACGCCGCGGCCGGCAGCGGGATCAGCGTCAGAACGTCCTGACGCTCATTGCCGGCCTGGGTCAAGACCAGCACGCGAACGAGCCCGAGCGTCTGGCCCCAGGACCCGCCGGAGACGGCGGCAAGAGCCTCCGTTACCCACGCGGCCGCCTGGGCGTTGGCCGGTACGCCGCCGGGGTACTCGTCTTCGAGGGTCCAGATGGCAATCTGCAGGGCCTTTGCGCTGTCCGAGCGGTTGGCGGGGCCGTACGAGTAGTTGCTGAGTTGCCCGGTGCGGAACTGGGTATAGAGGTACGCGGTCGCGAAACTGATGGGATCGGGGCTCGGGCCGCCGGCGCCGCCCGCCGCGGAGGCGGTCCCCATCGTGTAGTCGTATGTGCCGGGGAAGCCGCCGAAGGTCCCGTTCTCCAGGCAGAAGGACTGGAATGTGTCGCTGGAGAGGTCGGACGCCAGCCCGTTCGCACCCGCGAAGCCGCTGACCGTTTGAATCCGGAACTCGCCGCCGCTGCCGGACTGGTAGGGGTTCGCCACGATCTTGATCTGATCCCCGTGGAGCGGCTGGACGCTCGACGCGAGACAGATCCCGACAACGCGCATCAGATGAAGACTCATCTCTCTACCTCCTCTGCCTGTGCAGAAGGCAACATCGCGGCCGGTCCACACAATGGGCCGGTCGATCGGTGCGCACTCTGTCGAAGGAACCGTTCTCTCCGTGGGCATCACAACGCCAGCCCGGGATCAGAGCCCGGACGGGAGACGCCTGCACCCCTCGGCAGGGATGCCGCTGCGGTTACCCGAGAATCCTTCTCTCGATATGTCGAGACACACCCATTGCGAAACACCCGCCGCGAGACTCCTCGCAGCGTAGACCCTATTCATATCGCAACCTCCGGGTAATTGCAAGCACGAGATACAGGATTTTCCCTAGTTGAACAGGGGAAATGTGCGTTCGCTCTCCGCCCACACGCCCGATAGGCTCAGGTCGTCACCGATCCGGCGTTGTCTCACGATCGCAAGGCGCCCAGTTTCACAATGACACCCGAACTCCCAAGAGCACGGATCATCGCGACCCTCGGTCCGGCATCCGAGTCATCCGGAACTGTCCGGAAACTGGTCGAGGCCGGGGCTCGCGTGTTCCGCCTCAACTTCTCGCACGGCACGCTCGGGGAGCACGCGATCAGCCTCGCGACGGTCCGCGCCGTCGCGCAGGAAGCCGGCCGCACCGTCGCCGTCATGGGGGACCTGTGCGGGCCGAAGATCCGCGTGGGGGCGCTGCCCGCACCCGGCGTGGAACTCGGGGCGGGCCAGGACGTCGTGATCGCTGCGGGCGACAGTGTGCCCGCGGCCGGCGCTGTGCGGCTTCCCTGCACATATCCGTTACTCGCGAGCGAGGTCGAGCCCGGGCACCGGGTGCTCATCAACGACGGGGCGATCCGCCTGCTGGCCGTGCAGCGCGACGGTTCCGGCCTGCACTGCCGCGTGCTGGTGGGCGGGCTTGTCGCCAGCGGCAAGGGGATCAACCTGCCGGACAGCCGGCTCTCGGTGCCGGCGATCACCGAGCGCGACTGGGAGTGCGTGCACTGGGCGGTCGAGCACGACCTCGATTTCCTGGCGCTCTCGTTCATCCGCCGCGCGGACGAGGTCCGCCTGCTCAGGTCGCGCGTG
The DNA here is from genome assembly GCA_020849105.1 of Phycisphaerales bacterium. Lineage (GTDB taxonomy): Bacteria > Planctomycetota > Phycisphaerae > Phycisphaerales > UBA1924 > JADLGW01. The sequence goes on from JADLGW010000056.1 coordinate 59,372, forward strand.
GGCTCCATGTGCCCTGTTGAGCGGCGGGAGCACGACGCCGGGCTGGGCGCGTGCATCCCGATCGTCGCGAAGATCGAGAAGCCCGAAGCGCTCGGGGATCTTGACGCGATCATCGACGCCGCGGATGCGGTCATGGTCGCGCGCGGCGACCTGGGCGTCGAGATGGACCTGCCGCAGGTTCCCATCATCCAGAAACGGATCGTGGCCAAATGCGCGGAGTGGGGCAAGCCCTGCATCGTCGCGACACAGATGCTCGAGAGCATGACCGAACGCGCCTCGCCTACGCGGGCGGAGGTCAGCGACGTCGCCAACGCCGTGCTGGACGGGGCCGACGCGGTCATGCTCTCCGGAGAGACCGCGATCGGCGTCCACCCTGCGCTCGTCGTGGAGACGATGCGGCGCATCATCCTCGCGGCCGAGGCCAGCGTCGCCGAGGGCCCGGTCGCGGACTCCGCTCCGGCTCGGCTGGTGGAGACGCGCTACCGGACCGCGGCGCTGGCCCATGGGGCCTGGGTGATCGCCCGCGACCTTGCCGCCCGGGTCGTCGTGTGCTGGTCGCAGCACGGCGGGACGGCACGCTACCTCAGCCAGAACAACTTCCGCGTGCCGATCGTCGCGTACTCCTCCAGCGCGCGGGCGACGCGGCGCATGACCCTGCTGGCCGGTGTGCTCCCGATCCGTGCCGATCCGCCACCCTCCGGACGCCTGGCCGACTGGACAGAAATGGTGGAGCGCGACCTGACCCGCCTGGGCCTGGCCCGCGAGGGCGATGCGGCTGTCATCCTGGCCGGCAAGCCCCTCGGCACGGCGAAGGCTACGAATACGATCTCCACTCTCCGTATGGGGGATCCCGACGGCGGGTTCCGGGGGCACTGAGCCCGCGCTCGTGGTGCCGAGGTACCCTGTTCCATGCCTCACGCGCGGGCCGCGATCCTGTCGATCGGCGACGAACTGACGCTCGGCCAGTCGGTGGACACCAACTCCGCGTGGCTCTCGGCCCGGCTGCTGGACATGGGGATCCTGGTTGCGGAGCACGGCACCGTTCCGGATGACGCGCCCTCGATCACCGCGGCGATCCGGCGATTGGCCGCCGGCGCCAACCTGGTCATCTCGACCGGCGGGCTCGGCCCGACCACCGATGACCTGACCCGCGCCGGCCTTGCCGGGGCGCTGGGCGAGCCGCCCGAGGAGGACCCGGCCGCGCTGGACTCGATTCGGGCGTACCTGTCGGCCGGTGGGCGCGCCGTGACCGACGCCAACCGGGTACAGGCCCAGCGTCCACGGTCGGCGGCGTGGCTCCAGAACAATCACGGCACGGCGCCGGGCCTGGCGGCAAGAGTGGGGGATGCGGACGTGTTCTGCCTTCCCGGCCCGCCGCGCGAGATGATGCCGATGTTTGGGGCGCACGTCGCGCCCCGCCTCGTGCCGCCGTCCGGGCGCTGCATCGCCACGCGCTCGATCCACACCGTAGGCCTGCCTGAATCCGAGGTCGCGCGCCGGCTGGGGGAACTGATGGACCGGGATCGAAACCCGACCGTCGGCACCACGGTGTCGCGGGGGATCGTCACGTGCCGCCTGCGCTACGACGGGTCCGCCGACGCCGGCCCCGTCATGGATGCTCTGGAAGTGCAGGTGCGGTCCCGACTGGCGCCCCACATCTTCGGTGTGGCGGACGACACGCTTGCCTCGACCGTGCTCGGCCTCCTCAGGGGCCGCGGCCAGACCCTTGCCACGGTCGAGTCATGCACCGGCGGTCTGCTCGGATCGATGCTGACAGCCGTTCCCGGCTCCTCGGCCGCGTACCTCGGCGGGTGGATCACATATTCCAACGATCTGAAGCGTTCCCAGGTCGGCGTGCCGCCTGTGACCCTCGCCCCGAACGGCCCGGGCGCCGTCAGCCGCGAGGTTGCCGAGGCCATGGCTACCGGCGGCCTGGACCGGTCCGGCGCGGACCACGCCCTGGCGATCACGGGAGTCGCCGGGCCCGATGGCGGGACCGTGACCAAGCCCGTCGGCACGGTCTGGATAGCCCTCCAGTCCCGCCAAGGGGGGCAGGATTCGCGTCGGTTCCGTTTCGTGGGGGGGCGGGACAACGTCCGGCTGTGGTCGTCCACCCTCGCGCTGGAGATGCTCCGGCTGCGGTTGGTGGCGGCTTCCGGGGTGCGGCTCCAGGGCGAGCAACCACCGCGGTGACTTCGCGCGGTAATCTGACGGACGGTGCCTTAGAGTCCGGTGAACGGGAACAATCGGAAGGACCGGGGGTAGCCGAATGACACACTCCGAGGGCGACTCCTCCGACCCGCGGCACGCGACCGCCCGCGACTCGTCCGCGGCCACTGTTGCCCTCGGCGTTGAGGAGGCACCGGGCTCGGTCATCGGTCGCTACCGCCTGCTCGAACTGATCGGCGAGGGCGGCTTCGGCCGCGTCTACATGGCGGAGCAGCGCGAGCCCGTGTCGCGGCGCGTGGCGGTCAAGGTTATCAAACTCGGCATGGACACGCGCCAGGTCGTCGCCCGGTTCGAGGCGGAGCGGCAGGCCCTGGCGATGATGGATCACGACGGCATCGCCCGCGTGATCGACGGCGGCGCAACGCCCGCCGGCCGGCCGTACTTCGTCATGGACCTGGTCCGCGGCGAACCGATCACCGTGTTCTGCGATCGGGCGACCATGCCGGTCCGCGACCGGCTGGGCCTGTTCCTGGATGTCTGTTCCGGCGTGCAGCACGCGCACCAGAAGGGGGTGATCCACCGCGACCTGAAACCCGGGAACGTCCTGGTCGCCGAGCGCGACGGGCGGGCCCGGCCGAAGATCATCGACTTCGGGATCGCCAAGGCGACGGGCGCCCGCCTGACCGACAAGACACTCTTCACCGAGTTCCGCCAGTTCATCGGCACTCCGGAATACATGAGCCCCGAGCAGGCGGGGGGCGGGGCGGTCGACGTTGACACGCGCAGCGATGTCTACTCGCTGGGCGTGCTGCTGTATGAGTTGCTTACCGGCACCACGCCGATCGAATCGGCGGACCTGCGCTCCGCCGGCTTCGCCGACATGCCCCGACTGATCCGGGAGTCCGGCACGCCGCGCCCCTCGATGCGACTCTCGGGCAGCCGCGGCGCCGCCCAGGTCGCGGCCGACCGCCGCACGGAGCCGCGCCGCCTCGGGCTTATCCTGCGGGGCGACCTGGACTGGATCGTGCTCAGGGCGCTCGAGAAGGACCGCGCACGCCGGTACGAATCGGTCGAGGCGCTGGCCGCGGATATCCGGAGGTACCTGGACGGCCGGCCGGTGCTGGCCACGCCGCCCACGCTCGGCTACCGAGTGCGCAAGTTTGTGCGGCGCCACCGCGTGGGGGCGACCGCCGGGATCCTCGTCGCGGCCGTGGTGATCGCCGGCCTGGCCGGGACGACCGGCGGCATGGTGTGGGCGCTGCGGGAGCGCGACCGCGCCGACACGCAGGCCGGGCTGGCGCGCACGGAGGCCGCCCGCGCCGCCGAGGTCGTTGCGTTCCTCAAGCGGATGCTCGACTCGGCGTCTCCCTACGCCTCCGGGGGCGACGACACGACCCTTCTCCGCCGCGTCGCCGATGATGCGCTCGGCCAACTCAGGGCGTGCGCCCTCAGCGATCCGCTCGTCGCCGCGGAACTGAAGCACACCCTCGCGCGAGTCATGAGCCAGGTGGATCAACTGGGCACCGCCGAATCGCTGCTGCGTGAGGCGTACACCGCCCGCCTCGCGGCCCTCGGGCCGGTCCACCCGGACACCCTGCTCTCGCAGGCCGGGCTCGCCCTGACGCTCGGCGAACTGGGGCGCGTGGACGAGGCGCTCCCGCTCGCCCGCACGGCCGCGGACACCGCCAGGAGCAACCTCGGCGATCACCCCGTGACGGTGGAGGCGATCGATACGCTGGTCAAGGTCATGCACGACGGCGGCCGTCTGCTTGATGCCGAGCCGCTGCTGACCGAGGAGGCCGCAATGGCCCTGCGCCTCTTCGGCGAGGACTCGCCCGAGGTGCTCGAAGCCCGCACGTCGCTCGGTTCATTGTTCCACGAGCAGGGCCGCTCCCTCGAAGCGGCGGCGATTCTGCGCCAGACTCTCGACGCCCGCGTCCGCACGCTCGGCGAGGACCACCCGTCGACGCTCTACGCGATGAACACGCTGGCGACGGTCCTTGCCACGGACTTCGGCAAGGTGGATGAGGCCCTTCCGCTGCTGGAGCGAGCCGTCGCGGCCTCCCGGGCGATCTTCGGCGACACCAGCCCCGCGACCGTCAACCGCCTGGCCAATCTCGGTTCGGTCTACCAGATGATGGACCGCCTGCCCGAGGCGGAGAAGGTCCAGCGCGAGGCGTACGACGCCGGGCTTGCCCGCTTCGGTCCGAACCACGAGATGGCCCTGTTCCCCGGCAATGCGCTCGCCGGCACCCTCGTCAAGTTGGGCCGTGCGGACGAGGCCGCGGCCCTGTACGCCCGTGTCGCCGACGGCATGGCCGCGCTGCGGGGGCCGGACAGCCCGGACGCGCTCAACGTCCGTGTCGGCCTGGCAAGCGCCCTGCGCGCCGCCGGCAGGGCGGGGGAGGCCCAGCCGATCATCGATGAGGCCCTGGCCGGCCTGCGCCGGTCACCGGGCCCTGCGCACGTCCTCACCGTTGGGGCGATGCGCCGGCGCGGCGCGATCCTGACGGACCTTGGCCGCTTCGCCGAGGCCGAGGCGCAACTGAGGGAGGCCGACGCGATCTCGCTCCGGGAGCGTCCGGACCATCCGCAGGAACGTGCCTCGATCATCTCCGGTTTCGTGGACCTGTACACCGCGTGGGCAAGGGCCGAGCCCGGCGCCGGGCACGACGGCCAGGCGGCCGCGTGGACGTCGAAGGCGCAGAGGTAAGGGTCCGGATCAGAACCTTGTCGCGGGGATGTGCGGGCTCTTGTCGTGCTTGGACGACACCTTCGTCCCGCCCCGGGCGATCTGCATCCCGTAGAACGACCGGTACACGAAGAAGACCGAGATCAGCAGGAACACCGCGGACAGCACGTGCACAAGCGTGTGGCTCGACTGGCCCGCCGGCAGCCCCTCGCTCTGCTTGGCCGCGACGCTCACTGCCAGTTCCACGGCCAACAGGCCGAACAGCGTCGAGAACTTGATCACGGGGTTCATCGCCACCGACGACGTATCCTTGAACGGGTCGCCGACCGTGTCGCCGACCACGGTCGCGGCGTGCAACTCCGTGCCCTTGGCCTTGAGTTCGGTCTCGACGATCTTCTTGGCGTTGTCCCATGCGCCGCCGGCGTTGGCCATGAAGATCGCCTGGTACAGGCCGAAAAGGGCGGTGGAGATCAGGAAGCCGATGAAGAAGAACGGCTCGTAGAACGCGCACGCCAGCGTCATGAAGAACACGCCCAGGAAGATGTTGAACATCCCCTTCTGGGCGTAGACGGTGCAGATCTCGACGACGCGCTTGCTGTCCTCGACGCTCGCCTTCGTCGCGCCCTCGAGCCTGATATTCGCCTTGATGAACTCCACCGCCCGGTAGGCCCCCGTGCTCACCGCCTGGGTGGACGCCCCGGTGAACCAGTAGATCAGCGCCCCGCCGGTGATCAGCCCGAGCAGGAACGGCGGGTGCATCAGGCTCAGTTTGTGGATGTCCGTCGTCAGCCCGTGCGTCAGCGCCACAATGATCGAGAAGATCATCGTCGTCGCCCCCACGACGGCCGTGCCGATCAGGACCGGCTTGGCGGTTGCCTTGAACGTGTTGCCCGCCCCGTCGTTCTCCTCCAGGAACTGCTTGCCGGCCTCGAAGTCCGGGCGGAACCCGAAGTCCTTCTGCACCTCGCCCTCGATCCCCGGGATCTGCTCGATGGTGGACAGCTCGAACACCGACTGCGCGTTGTCCGTCACCGGGCCGTAGGAGTCCACCGCGATCGTCACCGGGCCCATGCCCAGGAACCCGAACGCCACGAGCCCGAAGGCGAACACCGCCGGAGCCACCATCAGCGGCACGGTGCCGTAGTCGGCCCCGGGGAACAGGTTGCTCATGTAATACGCGATGCCCATGAGGACGATGATCGCCATCCCGATCCAGTACGCGGAGAAGTTGCCCGCGACGAACCCGGCCAGGATGTTGAGCGAGGGCCCGCCCTCCTCGGACGCCGTCACCACCTCGCGCACGTGCCGGCTGTGCACGCTCGTGAACACCTTGACCAGTTCCGGGATGATCGCCCCGGCCAGCGTGCCGCAGGTGACAATCGTCGAGAGGATCCACCACATCCCGCTGCCCTCGCCGCCCAGGTCCGGGACCAGCAGGTAACTGGCGATGTAGGTCAGCACGATCGACACACCGGACGTGATGAACACCAGGCTCGTCAGCGGGGCCTCGAAGTTCATGCGCGAGGCGCTGCCGTACTTCGCCTTCGCCATCGCCTCGTTGATGAAGTACGACAGGGGCGAGGCGATCATCATGATGATGCGGATCATGAAGATCCACACCAGCAGTTGCACCTGCACGCTCTGGTACGCCGGGCCGGCCACCGCCTCGTTCACCCCCAGCAGGATGAATGAGATCAGCGCCACGCCCGTCACTCCGTAGGTCTCAAAGCCGTCGGCCGACGGCCCGACCGAGTCGCCGGCGTTGTCGCCCACGCAGTCGGCGATCACGCCGGGGTTCCGCGCGTCGTCCTCCTTGATCTTGAAGACGATCTTCATCAGGTCCGACCCGATGTCGGCGATCTTCGTGAAGATGCCGCCGGCGATCCGCAGGGCCGCGGCCCCCAGCGACTCGCCGATGGCGAACCCGATGAAGCACGCCCCCGCCAGGTTCGACGGCAGGAACAGCAGGATGCACAGCATGATCAGCAGTTCCACGCTGATCAGGGTCATCCCGATGCTCATCCCCGCCTTCAGCGGGATCGCGTAGCACGGGAAGGGCTTGCCCCGCAGGCTGGCGAACGCAGCCCGGCTGTTGGCGAACGTGTTGACCCGGATGCCGAACCACGCCACGAAGTACGACCCGCCGATCCCGACGAGCGACGCGAGCAGGATCAGCGCCACCTTGCCCAGCGGCATCCCCTGCTGCGCGACCGTGCTGCCCTGCGGCGTGTACTCCGTCAGGTACCCGAAGTAGACCGCCACCACCGCCGCGATGAAGACCCACAGCAGCAGCAGGAACTTGCCCTGCTGGACGAGGTAGGTCTTGCAGGTGGCGTAGATCAGTTCGCTGATGTCCAGCATCGAGCGGTGCACCGGCATCTTCTTCAGTTGAGCGAAGATCGTGAAGCCGAACACCAGGCTCAGGGCGCACACCACGAGCCCGGAGAGCAGGATCTTGTGCCCGGACATCCCCAGGAACGTCGCCGACGCGGTGTCCGTCAGGTCCGGCAGGATCAGGTTGGCCTCGCCGCCGCCGGTGTGCCGCGCGCCCTCCTGAGCGATCGCGCTCCCCGCGCCCGCCAGGAGCACCAGAACAAACGCCAAGAGGGAAAGGACGCCCCGCGGCGCCGGCTTCCAGCCCGCGAACAGGTGACACCGGCTGGAGGCCGGGGCCACAAAGGCACCCGGGCGGCCCCCGGGTTGGATCACGTCGGCGAGGTGTTGCGGCACGAGTACCTTCTCCAGGAATCGGATTCGATCGTGGTTTATGTATCGGCAGCCCGCGGCCGTCATCAGTACGCCGGGGGCTCATCGGACGGGCCCCTCCCCACGAGCGGGCCCGCTGCAAACTCATGGATGGAGCGAACTTAGCGAGGCGGCGGCGGGCCGCCGGGGCCGGGGCGCTTCGGCTTCATCGGACCAGCCAACGCCTCCATGCCTTCCTTCAACCGACGGTTGAACGTCTTGCGGGCGGCCCTGCGGCGGCGCTCCGAGGGCTTCTCGTAGAACTCCTTCCGCTTGATGTCCTTGGTCAGGCCCTCTTTCTCGCACAGTTTCTTGAACCGACGCAGCATCTGCTCGGAACCTTCACCGCTGCGTGCCTTGATCCGGATCGCCAAACTGTGCTCCCTTCTTACTTGGGTACCCCGCCACACCGTGGCGGCTCCTGGGTTCCCCCGCGGGCTCGCCCCGCGTCAAGGGCCAAAGTAAACGCCACTCCCCGAACAAGTCAAGACCACGGCTCCCGCTCCAGGGCCGGCCCGGCAATCATTGGCCGGATGCTCCTGATCGATGCCTACAACGTGCTCCTGATGGAGGGGGTCCTGCCGCCCCACCTGGCCGGCCTGGACCTGACCGGCCTGGCCGCCCTCCTGGCCATCAGCCGGTACGCACGCCGCCAGACCGTCCTGGTCTGCGACGGCCGGGAGAAGGATCCCCGCGGTCAACTCGGGGCACGGACCACCGTCCGCTACTCCGGCCCGGACCGCACCGCCGACGATGTGATCCTCTCCACCATCCACTCCCACTCGGCCCCGCGCACCATCCTCCTGGTTACCACCGACCGCGCCCTGGCCGCGGCCGCTCGAAGGCGACGCACGGACACCATGCGGAGTGAAGATTTTCTCACGCACCTTGCGCGGGATGAGGCCCGCGGCGGGCGCACGCGCCGGCCGCGACCCATGCCGCCGGTACCCCTGGACCGCGGCGTCGTCGCCCGGTGGATGCGCGAGTTCGGGTACGCGTGCGCCGATGAGGCTGGTGCGCCCGGAGATCGCATGGCCCCGAAGGGGCCTGAATCGAGGGGAAAGCCGGCGGAGTCGGGGGATGCCGGGCGCCCGCCGCGCGCGGAGGTGCCGGCGCCGATCGACCCGCTCCTGCTGGCGGCGGTGGAGGCGTGGGCCGGGCGATTGCAACTCTCCGACTTGGACATGGAACGGTGGCTCAGGGGCGCGAAGCCCCGCCGCTGATGGTCCAAAAAAAACTTCAAAAGTTCAGAAAAAGCACTGGACCGCGCCCCCCGCGGGTCGATACGCTGCTTTCGGCAGTGTGCGGCCTGGCCGTTCGTGTCGGGCCGCTGATCGAGGTGGTCGCGTTTCTGTGACGCGGCCGAGAAAAAGGAGACTGCACATGCAAGCGAGTCCGTGGACGCGGCGTTGGCGTGAGGGATTCACGCTGATCGAACTGCTCGTCGTCATCGCCATCATCGCCCTGCTCATCGGGATCCTGCTGCCCGCCCTGGGGGAGGCCCGGCGCACCGGCCGCTTGGGCATCTGCCTGGCCAACATGAAGCAGATCGGTACCGCCACCCACTCCTACGCGGCCGACTACGAGGACCGGCTGTTCGCCTTCACCTGGAAGAAGGGCATGGCCCTGAGCAAGTGGCCGGACCTGAACAACGCGGGGACGGACCTTGTCGCGGCCGCAAACCAGGCGGTGGACATCTTCCGTCGCCGCGCCGACCGTGAGGACATCCCGGCGATTCCGGGCTGGATTCCGCACGTCCTGTACACGCACCTGGTGCTGCAGGACTACCTGGCCTCCCGTCTGCCGGAGAAACTCGTGGTCTGCCCTGAGGACCGCCATCGCCTGCTGTGGCAGACGGACCCGAAGGCGTTCGATCAGGGCATGTTCCAGCCTGCACCCGCGGGCGTGCCGGGCGACCCGTACGCGAGGCGCTGGCCCTACTCCTCCAGTTACCAGGTGACCACCGCGTCATATGACCGTTCGAAGAGGGGCAACCGCATCTACGCGGCTGACTACAACAGTTACTACGTCCCCGGCCTGGCCAACCTGGGCAACACGAAGTTGGCCGACGTCACGTTCCCCTCGCGCAAGGTACACATGCACGACCAGTACCAGCGCCACAGCGGGAAGACCCAGGTGTACTTCGGGTACCCGCAGGCGAAGGTGCCCCTGCTGATGCACGATTCCTCCGTGGATATCTACGCCACGGGGGACTGCAACAAGGGCTGGCAGCCGAACGCACCGACATCCGCGGTCTACACCACATACATGTACAACCCGACTCCCGGCGGGTGGGAACCGGCGCCGCTTTTCAATGCGGCCGGCGACCTGATGACCGGCTACTACCGCTGGACCCGCGGGTTCCTCCGCGGCGTCGACTTCGGCGCAACCGAGGCCTACACCGGGCAACCGTGACCGAGAACGCACCGTGAGACGCTCACACCCCGGGCCGCCTCGGGGTTTTTTTGATGCCACACCCCATCCGGGCTGGACAGACCCAACGCCGCCTTGTACGCTGCCCCAGTCCTACCCCCCGCCCACCGGGCGGCCGCGGCGACGACGCCACGACTCTGTGGCCGGGTCAGACAGGAGTATGCACATGATGTTGCGGATGCGCAGGCAGTTCTCGGGCGGCTTCACGCTCATCGAGTTGCTGGTGGTCATTGCCATCATCGCCCTGCTCATCGGGATCCTGCTCCCCGCACTGGGGGAGGCCCGCCGCACCGGGCGCCTGGGCGTGTGCCTGGCCAACATGAAGCAGATCGGCACGGCCACCCATTCCTACGCGGCGGACTACCAGGATCGCATCTTCGCCTTCACATGGAAGAAGGGCATGGCCCTGAGCAAGTGGCCGGAACTCAACAACGCGACGACCGACCTTGTCGCGGCCGCGAACCAGGCGGTGGACATCTTCCGTCGCCGCGCGGATCGGGAGGACATCCCGCAGATCCTGGGCTGGATTCCCCATGTGTACTACACGCACCTGGTGATCCAGGATTACCTCGCGTCGCGCCTGCCGGAGAAGTTGGTCGCCTGCCCGGAGGACCGAGTTCGCCTCCTCTGGCAGACCGATCCCAAGGCGTTCGACCTGGGCATGCTTCAACCGTGCCCGTCCGGAGTCCCGGGGGACCCTAACCAGAAGCGCTGGCCGTACAGTTCCAGTTACGACACCACGACCTCGGCCTACGACCGCGGCAAGCGACCCGATCGCATCACCCAGGCCGGCGTCCACAACGGGTACTTCGTGCCGAACAGCGCCAACCTCGGCAACACCAAACTCGGCGATGTGCAGTTCCCGGCCGACAAGGTCCATATGCACGACCGGTACCAGCGGCACACCGGGAAGACGCAGATCTACTTCGGCTATCCGCAGGCGAAGGTGCCCCTCCTGATGCACGACTCTTCGGTGAACATCTTCTCCACGGACGACTGCAACAAGGGGTGGGTCCCAACGGCGCCCACCTCCGGCGCGCCCACGACCTATACCTACCAGCCCGACGTCTGGGAGGCGCCGACGCTGAACGGCCAGCCGGGCCAGACCGTGACGGGCTACTACCGCTGGTCACGCGGCTTCCTGAGGGGCATCGACTTCAACGGGACCGAGGTCTACACCGGGCAGCCGTAGATCGCCAGGCGTTTGGTATCCATTTGGAAGGTTGCAGGAACCGGAACTCCGGCAGCGGGTTGAGGCTTGTCCCTTGACTCCGGGGGGCCTGGGCGCGGTCGGGCTGGACAGCGCCTCATGCATGTGGTATCTTCTCGCGGGTTGATGCTCGGCCATTCGCGCCGGCCGCCCCTCAGAAGCCGCCGCGTTTCTGTGACGCGGCACGGTAAAGGAGACTGCACATGGTGACGTTGCGGAAGGGAAAGTTCGGTGTGCGTGGGTTCACGCTCATCGAACTGCTGGTCGTGATCGCCATCATCGCCCTGCTCATCGGGATTCTTCTGCCCGCGCTCGGCGAAGCGCGGCGGACCGGCCGCCTCGGCGTCTGCCTGGCCAACCTGAAGCAGTTGGGCACCGCCACGCACTCGTACGCGGCCGACTACGAGGACAAGCTCTTCGCCATGAACTGGAAGAAGGGCCACATGGAGAGCAAGTACCCTGACCTCCAGAACCCGCCGGACGACCTGCGCGCGGCCGTCTACCAGGTCGTGGACATCTTCCGCCGCCGCGCCGACCGTGCCGACATCAACCCCCCGGCGGCCTGGATCCCGCAGGTGCTGTACACGCACGTCATCCTGCAGGACTACCTGGCCTCCCGCCTGCCGGAGAAACTGGTGGTGTGCCCGGAGGACTACCACCGCAACCTGTGGCAGACGGACCCCAAGGCCTTTGACGCGGGCATGTTCCAGCCGGCGCCCACCGGCGTCCCCGGCAACCCGGACATGAAGCGCTGGCCGTACAGTTCCAGTTACCAGGTGACCACCGCGGCGTACGACCGCGGAAAGCCGGTGCAGCGGATCACGCAGGCCCCCAACCACAACCAGTACTTTGTCCCCGGCAACTGCAACCTGGGCAACACCAAACTGGGCGATGTGCAGTTCCCGTCGGACAAGGTCCACCTGCACGACCAGTACCAGCGCCACAGCGGGAAGATCCAGGTCTACTTCGGCTACCCGAGCGCGAAGAACACGCTGCTGATGCACGACGGATCGGTCAACATCTTCGCCACCGGCGACTCAAACCTCGGCTGGATTCCGACCGCTCCCGCTAGCGCCGCGGTGACGACGTACGCGTACACGCCGGACGCCTGGGAGGCTCGGACCCTGAGTGGCAATCCCTCCGATCCGGGGATCAAGGGGTACTACCGCTGGACGCGCGGGTTCCTTCGCGGCGTCGACTTCAACCAGACGGAGGCCTACACCGGCCAGCCGTAACCCGCAGCATGAAGTCTTGGAACGCCCCGGCCGTCCGGGGCGTTTTTCTTTCCCGCCGCCGCGCCCCGGGGTGGATACCGCACGAACACCGGCCTTGAGTTCAGCGTCTCACTCGTGGGCCCATGGTCGGACCCCGGGAGGCGACGTGGCACAGGTGCAGCCAATACGGGAACACTCGCCGCTCGGCGGCGGCACTTCGCCGCAGGAGTGCCGGGGTGCTACCCGGCGCGCCCGCGGGGACGGCGCCTTCACGCTCATCGAACTCCTCGTCGTCATCGCCATCATTGCGTTGCTGATCTCGATCCTGCTCCCGGCGCTGGGCCAGGCCCGCAAGGCCGGCCGTGCCGCGGTGTGCGGGTCCAACCTGCGGCAGATCGGCGTCGCGACAGCCAGTTACGCCGTGGACTTCCAGGACCGCCTCTTCTCCTTCTCCTGGAAGCGCGGGCAGTCCCTCAGCCGCTGGCCGGAACTCAACAACGCCCCGAACGACATCGCCGCGGCGGCCAACCAGGCGGTGGACATCCTCCGCCGCCGCGCCGACCGCGAGGACATCGGGCCGATCACCCAGGCCAGCGGCATGAACTGGATCCCGCACGTCTTCTACTCGCACCTGGTGATCCAGGATTACCTGGCGTCACGCCTGCCGGAGCCGATGGTGATCTGCCCGGAGGACCGTCCGCGCATGCAGTGGGCCGGCGACTGGCGCGGGTTCGAGGCGGGTCTCTTCCAGCCGGCGCCCGTCTCGGGCCCCATTGTCTCCAACCCGCCGAAGCGCTGGCCCTATAGCGCCAGTTACCAACTCCCGACCTCCGCGTATGACCGCTCGGCGGCATCCCAGCGGATCAGCCAGGGGCCTTCGCACGACCTGTTTGTCCTCCCGGGCGGCATCGACCTGGGCGGTGTCCGCCTGACCGAGGTGCAGTTCCCCGCGAGCAAGGTTCACATCCACGACCAGGAGCAGCGCCACTTCGGGAGGCACGCGGTGTACTTCGGCTGGCGCACGTCGCGGCAGCCGCTGCTGATGCACGACTCGTCGGTCATCACCCGCACGACCGACGATTGCAACCCGGGGTGGATCCCCACACAACCCATGAGCGCCGTGCCGACGACCTACATCTACGACCCCTCGTCGTGGGAGGCGCCGGCCGTCAGCGGCGTCCGCGACCAGATCGAGGCCGGCTTCTACCGCTGGACCCGCGGCGGCATCCGCGGGGTGGACTTCGGCGCCGCCGAGGTCGGCACCGGCCAGCCGTGATCGCGGTTGCAGCCTGACTTCAGAAGTACGATTTTCCCGCGAGCGGGCGTACACTTCCGCGGCCGGCCGGAAGGCCGGCGCCACGGAGGACCGCGCGTGAAAGTGCTCGTTGCCGACAAGTTCGAGGCTTCCGGGATCGAGGGACTGAAGAAGGCCGGCTGCGAGGTGGCGTACGAGCCCGCTGCCGGGGCCGAGGGACTGGGCCCCGTTCTTGCCCGCGTGCGCCCCGATGTTCTGGTCGTCCGGTCGAGCAAGGTCCCCGGCGCGGTGCTGGACGGTGCCGCGGGGCTCAGGGGCATCATCCGGGCCGGGGCCGGCGTGGACAACATCGACACCCCGGCCGCGAGCCGTAACGGGATCGCGGTCTGCAACTGCCCGGGCATGAACGCGGTGGCGGTCGCCGAACTGGCGTTCGCGCTGCTTCTTTCCTGCGACCGCCGTCTGGGCGAACAGACCGCCGAGGTCCGAGCGGGCAAGTGGAACAAGAAGGAATACGCCAAGGCACGGGGCCTCAAGGGCACCACCCTCGGCATCGTCGGCATGGGCGCGATCGGGCGTGCCCTGGCGGTCCGTGCGCGAGCCTTCGACATGAACGTTCTGGCCTGGTCCCGCAGCCTGACGCCGGAGTCAGCCCGTGCCGCGGGCGTTCAGTTTCGCGGAAGCACCCGCGCCGACCTGCTGGGCATGCTCGCGGAGTGCGACGCCGTGAGCGTCCACGTCGCGGCCGCGGCGGAAACGAAGAAGATGTGCAACGCGGAGTTCTTCGGCGCGATGAAGCCGGGGGCGTACTTCATCAACACGTCCCGCGGCAGCGTGGTGGACGAGGCCGCGCTCCGCGAGGCCATCAGGGCCAAGGGCCTCCGCGCCGGGCTCGATGTCTACGAGAACCAGCCGGCCTCGCCCCAGGCGGATTTCACGAGTGCGGTCGCCGCGCTGCCCGGTGTGACGGCCACGCACCACTGCGGGGCATCCACGGACCAGGCCCAGCAGGCGGTGGCGGACGAGGTGGTGCGCATGGTGGGGGTGTACGCCCGCACCGGGCGATTCGAGAACTGTGTCAACGAGAGGGACCTGGGGCGGCCGCGAGCCGTTCCCGCTGGAGCGTGAGGAAACCATGACGACGATGAAGACAGCGCCGGCCGGATCGAGCAAGTCCGCCCCCGCCACGGACCGCGTGTTCAACTTCTCCGCCGGCCCGGGGGTTCTGCCCGAGGAGGTGCTCCGGATCGTCCAGCAGGACGTGTGGAACATCGGCGGCTCCGGCATCGGCATCCTGGAGCACAGCCACCGCGGGAAGGTCGCGGACCAGGTCTTCGCCGAGTGCGACGCGGACTGCCGCAAGGTCGGGAACATCCCGGCCAACTACAAGGTGCTCTTCCAGACCGGGGGGGCCAGCGCCCAGAACCACCTGGTGCCGATGAACTTCATGCCCGCGGGCACCACCGCGGACTACATCGTCACGGGGCACTGGGCCCAGAAGTCCTTCGACGCCGCCGCCGCCCTCGCGAAGTTCCCGGGCGGGGCGTTCGGGACGGCGAACCTCGCGTTCTCCAGCAAGGACAAGAACCACAGTTACATCCCGTCGAAGGACCAGTTGAAGTTCTCGTCCAGGCCCGCGTATGTGCACTACTGCACCAACAACACGCTCTACGGCACCGAGTGGCACCGCCTGCCGGAGACCCCCGCCGGCGTGCCGCTGGTGTGCGACATGTCCAGCGACATCTACTCGCGCCCGGTGGACATCAGCAGGTACGCGCTGATCTATGCCGGCGCCCAGAAGAACGTCGGCCCCGCCGGCGCCACCCTGGTCATCATCCGCGACGACTTCATGGAGCAGGGCGGCCGCTTCATCCCGGACCTGATGCAGTACCGCGTCTTTGCACCGGAGTTCAGCCGCCCCAACACCCCGCCGGTGTTCGCGGTCTACGTCATGGGGCAGGTCTTCAAGTGGATCCTGCGCAGCGGCGGGCTCGCGGCCATGCATAAGCACAACGAGGCCAAGGCCAAACTCGTCTACGACGTTCTGGACAGCACGAAGTTCTACGAGCCTCACGCCCGGGCGGACAGCCGCTCGCTCATGAACATCACGTTCCGGCTTCCGAGCGACGACCTGGCCGACAGGTTTGTCAAGGAGGCCAAGGCCCAGGGCCTGGACGGGCTCAAGGGCCACCGCTCCGTCGGTGGCATCCGCGCGAGCATGTACAACGCCCTCCCCCGCGCCGGGTGCGAGGCCCTCGCCCAGTTCATGCGGGAGTTCGAGCGGAAGAACGGGTGACACCGGCTCGGACCGAAGGAGGTCAGAAGCCGGCGCGTGATGTAGCCGTCGGCGCGATCGCACGAATCCCCGGCCGCGTTGGCAAGCGTCAGTCCCGATCCCCGACCGGGGCATCGGGAACCTTGAAGATAATGCCGTTGCGCTCCAGCGAGGTGCCCGTCGCGGTGTAGAGCCGCGCCAGCGAGTTCATGTAGTCCGTCAGCGACGACACCTCGTCGCGCTCCGCCTGCGCCAGCGCCTCCTGCCGCCGCAGTTCCTGGTCAAGGTTCACCACCGTGTACCCGCTCAGCACGCTGATCTCGATGCGGAAGGCCCGCAGGTCCTCCGCCGCGGCGTAGCGGGCCGCCCGGGTCTGCTCGATGAGGCGGTAGTTGGTGGTGGCGTCGTACAGCGACCGCTTGACCTCGCCCGCCACCGACTGCACGGTGTTGCGGTAGGCCAGCACCGCCTGCTCCCGCTCCAGGCGCCGCACCATGTACTGGGCCTCCCGCTGCCGGTTGCCCAGCGGGCGCTCGAAGATGAACCCCACCAGGTAGTCGATGAACTTGCCCTCGACAACGTCCGCGTACCCCTCACCAAAGTTGTTGTTCAGGCCGATGAACTTGGCCTGAAGGCGCAGGTCCAGTTGAGGCAGGCGGGCGTTGTCGGCGACGACCTGGCGGATGGAGGTATCGTCGATGCTCAGGATCGCCTGCTGCACCTCCGGTCGCTCCTGCACCGCCTGGTTCAGCGAATCGAGCAGGTTGAACTGCACCGGCGCGTCCACGGGCATGTCCACCGGGACCAGCAGCACCTCCGACCCCACGGGTAGGCCCGGGTCGTTCATCAGGGCTTTCAGCCGGTCCCCCGCCTGCCGGAACGTGTTCTGGGCCCGCATGACGTTGGCCCGGCGGGTCTGCACCTGGGAGTTTGCGTTCGCGATCTGGGCCGGCGTGGCGTCCAGGTTCCGGCGCTTCTCCACCTTGTCGCGGGTGTCCT
Source organism: Phycisphaerales bacterium (assembly GCA_020849105.1). Lineage (GTDB taxonomy): Bacteria > Planctomycetota > Phycisphaerae > Phycisphaerales > UBA1924 > JADLGW01. Next base: position 76,364 of record JADLGW010000056.1, read on the forward strand.
GGCCCCGCTCCAGCAGGCGCTCCAGGATCAGCAGGTCTCGGTGCGCCTGGACCAGTTGCCAGTACGCCGTCTCCGTGTCCCCGATCGTGTTCAGGAGTTGGGTCTTGAGCCGGGCAACCTCCGTCCGCTCCGCGTTCCGGGCCAGCCGGACCTGGGAGAGCGCCACGTCCGACCCAAAGCCCCGCAGCAGCGGCTGGTCATACCGCGCGGTGATCGCGACCTGGTCCTGGATCCCCGGATTCAGGCGTACGCCGGGTGTGTTGATGTCGGTCTGGTCCAGGTCCTGCTGGACGCTGAACTGCCCGCCGGAGATCGTCTGCCGGCGCAGCCCGGTCTGGACGTTGTAGACCTGCCGCTCATCGGCCGTTCGGTCCGGGAAACCTCCGGGCGGCGGGAAACTGCTCACCTCCACGGGCCGCGGCTCATCGAGGAGTTGAGCCGTCGCCTGGCCGAACAGCACCCAGTCGAACGCCGCCTGGGCCGCGACCACTTGCGCCTCGTTGATCGCCGGCGCCAACCGCTGGAACTGCACCTGAAGGTTGTTCGCGGCCGCGGATCGGATCGCCCGCTCCAGGCTGATGAACGCCCGGCTGTGGGTCTGCCCCGTCAGGTCCTCGTTCATCGGGAAGACCGCGGGGTCATAGGACTGGGGCCCGGCCATCGCCTCCAGTTCACTCATGAACTCGGGCTTGATACCCAGCGTGGGGACCATGACTTCCCGCTCCATCACCCGGGTGGTGGCGTAGGGCTCGGTGGGGGCAAGTTCGCGCCGGACGGATTCGATCACGGACCGTTGCAGGTCCAGTTCGCTCTGGCGTGCCAGCGGCGACGAACAGGACGCGAGCCCGGCCACCAGCAGGAGGGCCACGGCGCGGCGGCGGTAGCGGGGGGGTGTCATGCGGTCGGTCACCGGTGTAGGTTGGTCGGCGACAGGCTGTCCACCGAACGCGTTGTGGGCCTCACGCCGCGGAACGGCCGACTACAGTAGCCAGCCACTGGCGCGTGCCAAGTCCGACGGAGAGGATAGCACACGCCTGGTGCCGCGGAGCGGGCCGCCCGGAGGGGCGGCGCAGGCAGGGAAGGAGCCGGATCGTGACCAGAACCACCACCATCAGCAGTTTGAATCGTCGTGCGGCCCTGGCGCTCGGGGCATCGCTCGTGGTCGCCGCGGGCGCTGCCGCCCAGGTGAGCCCGGTCGAGCCCTACTGGGCCCTGATCGTGTCGCCGGACGCGGTCCTGCGGAGCGGCGACCGAGAGCAGTACTACCCCGTCGCAACTCTGCCCGCCGGGCAGATGGTGCATGTGGACGGCGAGGGCGGCGGATGGAGCCGCATCGAGTATCCGAAGGGGACCACGGCGTTCATCGCGACTGACGCCGTCAACGCGGGGGGCGACGGCAAGACCGTGGTTCTGGCCCGCCCCGAGAAGCCGAGGGCGGCACGCCTGGATGCGCCCAAGGCCGTCGGCAGTTGGCGGACGCTGGGCGACACCCCTTTGCCCGCCGGAACCAGCCTGATTCTGGCCTTCCCCACACCGCTCGAAGATTCCGGCGGAAGGACCGCGTACCGCGTGATGGCGCCGGAATCCGCTCGCGGTTACGTCTCTTCCGCGGCGCTCCAAAGGGCCACGCCGGATCAGGTCGCCGCGTATCTGCACACAACGCCGCCGGCGCCGGGCGGCGGCACGCCCGCCGCTCCGACGAGAACGAGCGTCGCGGGCGAGAATCCGGCGAAGACGGCGCCGCCCCCGGTTGTCAAGCGCGAGCCGACGCTGCTGGACCGGCTGGATTCGGCCTTCACCGCCGTGCAGGAGCAGCCGATCGACAAGGCGGAGTTCAGCGAACTGATCGCCGAGTACGAAAAGGCGCTTGCGGGCACGCCCGACGAGCCGCTCAACCGGATGACCAGGGCGCGGCTTGCCCAGCGGATTGAGGTTCTCCGCCTGCGCGCCTCGTACCAGAAGGAAGTCCAGGCGATGGCCGCGGACAAGCCTGACTATTCCGGGGCGGAGCAGCGGGCCGCCGCCGTGATCGGCGACCTGGAGAAGGTCAGGACGTATGACGCGGTGGGTAGGCTGTCGGCAAGCGCGATTTACGATGGCAAACGCCTGCCGCTGATGTACCGCATCCAGTCCGTGGGCTCGCCGCTCCCCCGGACCATCGGTTATGTGCGGCCCGGGTCGATGGAACTGGAGTCGAAGGTCGGCCGCCTGGTCGGGGTGGTCGGGCAGTCGTCGCTCGACCCGGACCTGAAACTCAAGATCATCGTGCCGATCCGGGTGGACCTGCTCCAGGCCGAGGGACCGGAGCCGGTCACACCGCCACCCGCACCGGCGTCCGGAACCTGAAGTGGTTCCCGAATCCGATTCGCGCGGTAGGCTGGTGAAATGATGATGTCTTGGTCGCACGCGGGGCTGCGGCGCGTTGTCCTGCCCCTTTGCTGGGCGGGACTCGCGGCCGCGGCGTTCCTCATCGCAGGTGTCGTGCCGCAACCGGGCTCTGCGGTCACAAGCGGGCGGCCGGCCGACCCTGCCATCGGTGGCTGGTCCGCGGTTTTTTCGGGGGCAGGACGAGAAGCAAAGGCAGTCTGGGCGACAGCAGCCCTGGCGCTGGCGGCCGGCGAGTCGCCGCACCCGGCAATCCCGGCTGCGGGCTTCACGGCCACCTTCAGCGGGAACGTCGCGATCGACCGCGGCGGGCGGTACCGGTTCACCATCGAGTGCGAGGGTGGGTCGGGAACCCTGACCATCTATGACCGAACGGCGAAGGCTTTGGGAACCGCCCAGGGCTCTGTGCGCGGGGGCCAGACGGCCTGGATAGACCTGCCCGCGGGGGAGGTGTCGCTGTCGGTGAAGTTCACTCGTCGCGGAGATGCGCCGGCGCGATTGCGGACGGTGTGGGAGCGTGCGGGAATCGGCGAGGCCGGATTTGTGGCGGAAGCGCTGCCGCCGGCGGCGGTTACTGTGCCCCCCTTTGCCCGCGGGGACGCGGCAACAGCGGTGGCGACCGCGCACGGCCGGGCCCTGCTTTCGGATCTCGGGTGTGCCAGTTGTCACGATGCGGGCGGCGCGGTCCAGGCACCGCCCGGCCCGAATCTCGGAGACATCGGGTCTCGGGCCTCGGCCGCGTGGTTGGAGAAATGGCTCGCGAACCCCGCGGCGTTGAAGCCCGGCACCCGGATGCCGCGGGTCCTCGGTGATACCCCGAAGGACAGGGCCGACGCCCGTGCAATCGTGGCGTTCTTGACTTCCGTCGGCGGCGGGGCGGCGTGGGAAGCCCCCGCGACGGAGCCCGCGGGTCTGGCCCGGGGGCGGCTCCTCTACCACACCGTCGGGTGCGTCGCGTGCCACGGGCCGCTGGAGCCGCCGGCGGTCGTGTTCAGCGCGAAGGGCGAACCCGCCGACCCGGCGTGGACGCCGCCGAGCGCACCGGAGCCATTCGGCGACCTGCGTGGCAAGTGGCGGCCCCGCGCGCTCGCGGAGTTTCTGGCCGACCCGCTGAAGACACGGCCCGCCGGACGAATGCCATCGATGGCACTGTCGAGCGAAGAGGCCGACTTCATCGCGACTTACCTTGTGAGCCTGTGGAATCCGGGGGCTTTCCAGCCCCCGGATCGGGGCCTGAAAGGCCCCGCCCCGGCAGTCGTGGACGCCGGCCGCGCCGCGTTCGCGGCACGCGGCTGCGCATCGTGCCACGAACTTGGTGCCAACCGACCGGCCGTGGCGTCCACGCTCACAGCGCCCGGGCTGGCGAACCTCGATGCGCTCAAAGGCTGCCTGGACCCGAAGGATGCGAACTCGCCGCGGTATGACATCTCATCAGCCGACCGCTCGGCCCTGGCGGCAGCGCTGAACGCGGCGCGGGGCTGGCCGAAGGAACTCGCCGCCGCGCCCATCGACGCGGCCGCGCTGACGATCGACGCGCTCGGCTGCCGCAACTGCCATGAGCGCGACGGCCGGGGCGGGCCCGCGGACGGCCTGAAGCCCTACTTCCGCGCGAACGTGGAGGCGGACCTGGGCGACGAGGGCCGCCTCCCGCCGCGGCTGACCGGGGTTGGTGCGAAACTCACGACGTCCTATGCCCGCGACGTGCTTCTCTCGGCTGCGCGGGCCAGGCCGTACATGGCGACGCGCATGCCGCAGTTTGGTGAGGCCCGTGTCGGCACGCTCGCCGCCGCGCTGGCAGAGACCGGCGGCATCTTTCCGGACAGCGACGCCCGCGAGCCCGAGGCGAGCAACGAGCGCGTCGCTGCCGGGCGAACACTCGTGGGCGACAAGGGGATGAACTGCATCTCCTGCCACACCTTCGGCGACGCCCCGCCCGCGGGCACCCCCGGCCCGGACATCACCAAGTTCGCCGCCCGCCTGCGCCACGGGTGGTTCGACGCCTACATCATGGACCCGCAGCGGTTCAAGCCCGGCACGAAGATGACCGCGTTCTACCACACGCTGGACGGGAAGGGCACAGTGAAAGATGTCTTCGGTGGTGAGCCGGCGGCGCAGCGCGATGCGCTGTGGGCGTACTTCACCCTTGGGGAGTTCGCGCCGGAGCCCGAGGGGCTGCCGCGGGCGGGCGGGGACGGGCTGGCGATCACGATCGGGGACCGGCCGGTTGTCTTCCGCGCGTTCCTGAAAGACGCGGGCAGCCGCGGGATCGCGGTGGGGTATCCGGCGGCGATGGGCGGTCTGCACTTCGCGTTCGATGCGGAGGCGTGCCGCCTGGTGGATGCATGGCGCGGGGACTTCCTGGATGCAACGGGGGCGTGGAAGAACCGCGGGGGGCAGATCGTCGGGGGTCGCGGCGGCGTCGTGTGGGCGGCGCCCGGGGGACCGGCGATCCGGGTCATCAGCGCCCCGGACTCGCTGTCGGCGGGGCCGGCACGGTTCCTCGGGTACTCGCTGGATGGTCAGGGTGTGCCGACGTTCCGGTACGCGTTCGGCCCTGTTCAGGTTGAGGAGTGCTTCAAGCCCGAACCCGGCGGCGGGGCGGTCCTGCGGGCCTTTGCGGTGGCGGGCCTGACGCCGGGCGATGCCGTCTGGGTGAGTGTCGGCACGGGCGGGACGGTCGTCGCGTCCGGCGTCGCGGGTCGAGAGGTGGATGACGAGGGGACGCGGTGGATCGCCTTCACACCTGACGGGGGTCGCGCCGCGTTCAGCCTCAGGATTCCGGTGAAGGAGGGCACGCCGTGAGACTCATCCCGATCATCGTGGTGGCGGCCCTCGCCTCGCACGCGGCCGCGCAGCAGGCGGTCGTCATCGGCGGCGTCGAGTACCGGAAGATGGACTCTCGGGCCGCGACCGAGGCACGCATGATGTCGCTTCTCTTCCCGGACAGCGTGACATGGGGAGACTGGCACATGCTCGCGCCGTTCCCTTACGCCGGGCACGGGAAGGATGACCTCAGGACGGTGCTCGCGCCGGAGTCGGACCTGGCGAAGATGGCCGCCGGCGGGCCGGGCCCGGACCTGGGCGCGGTGTACCGGGGCAAACTCGGCACCGATGCAGAGTGGAAGAGCGTCGGCGACATTTCGAACCACTCCTGCCAGTTCAACAACTTCGGCGACCCGCAACTGGACAACAACGCCGTCGGCTACCTGTACACGACGGTGACGGCCACGAAGGACACGGCGCTCGACGTGACCATGGGCTCCGACGACGGGCTGCGGTTCTGGCTCAACGGGATGCTTCTGGTGGACGCGGACGTGCCGCGGGGGCTGGACCCGGAGGCCCACCACCTGCGCCTTCACCTGCGCGCCGGTGTCAACCATGTGCTCGCAAAGGTCTCGCAGGGCGCGGGCGGCTGGGAGTACCAGATCAACACGCGGGCCCCCATGGACCCGCTGGTGGACGCACAACTCCGTTACTACCTGGACCTGGATTTTCCCGCGACTCCGGAGGACGAGTACTACCGCGCGATCACGATCCCCGTGCCGGAGGATGTCGTGCTGGAGGTCGGCGGCCTGGACGTGATGCCCGACGGCCGCCCGGCCGTGTGTACGCGCCGCGGCGACGTGTTCATCGTGGACGGGGCGTACGACGACCCGCCGGTCGCGGTGAGGTTCAACCGGTTCGCCTCGGGGTTGCACGAGCCGCTGGGCCTGGCGGTGCGGCAGGAGGATGGGCACACGAGCGTCTACTGCGTGCAGCGCGGCGAACTCACGCGCCTGGTCGATGAGACCGGAGACGGCGTGGCGGATCGGTACGACAGCGTGTCTTCCGGCTGGGGCGTCAGCGGGAACTACCACGAGTTTGCCTTCGGCCCGAAGTTCGACGCCGCGGGGCGTGCCTGGGTCACGCTCAATGTCGGGTTCTGCGACGCGCTGGGCAAGTCGGTCGTGCCGTACCGCGGCTGGGCGGTCACGGTGGACACCGCAACCGGTCGGATGACGCCGATCTGCGGCGGTTTGCGCTCGCCCAACGGCATCGGGCAGTGGACCGACGGCAGCGTTTTCTACCTCGACAACCAGGGTGACTATGTGGGCACGAACCGCATGATGCTCATGGCTCCGGGGGAATGGGCCGGCCACCCCAGCGGCCTGCGCTGGAGACCGGGCTATAACGAGGGCGATCCGGACCCGCAGCGGCAGCGCGCAACGATCTGGTTCCCCTACAAGAAGATGGGCCAGTCCGCGGCGGACTTCCTGCTGCAGAACGGCGACAGGTTCGGCCCGTGGGACGGCCAGGTGTTCGTCGGCGACCAGACTCTGTGCAGCGTGATGCGGGTCGATCTTGAGGTGGTGGACGGATTCCACCAGGGCGTGTGCTTCCCCTTCCGTTCCGGGCTGGACTGCGGCGTCAACCGGCTGGCGTGGGGCAGGGACGGCTCGATGTTCGTCGGGCAGACCGACCGCGGGTGGGGCTCGATCGGGCGCCTGCGCTACGGCCTGCAACGGATCGTCCCGACTGGCAAGCAGGCCTTTGAGGTCCGGACCATGAAGGCCGCGGCCGGGGGCTTCACGCTGACGTTCACAAAGGACGTGGACCCTGCGACCGCCGCCGACCCGGCTTCGTACGCGATGAGCAGTTATACATACGAGTACCACGCCACATACGGCTCACCGGAAATGGAGGGGCGGCGGCTGAGCATCTCGTCCGCCGAGGTTGCGGACGCCCGCACCGTGCGCCTGCACGTCGAGGGGCTGCGTTCCGGCGGTGAGGGGTATGTACACGAACTGACGCTGACCGGTGTGCGGGACGCGGCCGGCTCGCCGCTGCTCCACCCGGTGGCGTACTACACGATGCAGAAAGCCGTGCCGGTAACGGCGGCGCGGTAGGGGCGCAGCGGTGACATGCAGCGGGTTTGCCCGGGGCCTTGAAGGCTGGGCGGCGCCGCGACCCGGGCATGAGAAAGGAGAATTGTGAAGAAAATCCGCGAGGGGGGCTTATGCCCGCTGCGCCGGCGGCCGATCTAAGGGGCACGGTCAAAGGCCCGGAGAAGCCCGGAGCCGTCTCGCGGGGAGTCCGCGAGCACGCAGAGAGAGGTCCATTCAGATGAAGAACGAGGATACGAGGGTCGCCGCGCACCCGGTGCGCGCGGGGGGAAGGACGGATCGCGAAATCGCGGCGGCTCGGGCGATGCTGCACCGGCCGCAATCCGACCGGGATGCGGCGATCGAGGCCGCCGCATCAAGAGTCCTGGAGAGGCTTGCCCACCACAAGCCCCGGCGGGGGCTGGTCCGCACGGTCCTGCGCCCGCTGGTCCGGACGCTGCGCCGCACGCCCGGCACCGGGGTGCGGTGAATCACCCGCGCTACAGTCGCGGGTGGACGCACCAGGGCCGTCAGCATCGACCGGGCTGATCCGGATGTCGGCGGGGCTGTCCGCACACGCCGACTCCGCGCGGGCCGCACGCGCCGCGGCGGCCCAGGCCGGAGAGGGGCTGGAGGGGCCGGCCGACCTGGCGCTGCTGTTCCTCTCGTCGCACCATGTGCCCGAGGCACGCGCGGTGGTCAGGGCCGTGCGCGAGGAACTCCACCCGGCCACGCTGCTGGGCGTCAGCGCCGAGAGCGTACTGGCCGGCGCCGTCACCCCGGAAAGGAGCCCCGGAATATCGGTGCTCGCGGCGCGGATGCCCGGCGTCACCATCGTCCCCTTCACCAGCGACGATCTGATGCCCTACGCCGGTGACTCGCCGGAGGACCTGCACAGGTTCGGCCGCGCCTTCGGCGTGGGGCCGGACGTGCGGGCGACGATCCTGCTGGCCGATCCGTTTTCTATCCCGCTGGGCGGCCTGCTGCCGGCCATGTCTCGCGCCACCGGGGAGGGTGGCGGCGTGATCCTGGGGGGACTGGCCTCCGCGGCGGCCGTGCCCGGTCGCAACGTGATGATCCTGGATGAGGAGATACGCCCGGAGGGCGCGGCCGGCGTCACGCTGCGCGGCGCGGTGCAGGTGGACGCGGTCGTCAGCCAGGGCTGCCGCGCGTTTGGCCCGAACTTTGTTGTCACCAGGTGCAAGCGCAACCTGATTCTGGAACTCGGAGGCCGTCCCGCGCTCGACGTGCTGCGGGAGGTCGCGGAGTCGCTGCCCGAGGGCGACAGGCCGCTCTTCGAGAGGGGCCTGTTCATCGGCCGCGTCGCCGACGAGTACCGCCGGCACTTTGGTCGCGGCGACTACCTGGTCCGCAACGTGGCGGGTATCGACGAGGACGCGCGGGCGATTGCCGTCACGGAGGTCCTGCGCGTCGGCCAGACCGTCCGCTTCCACATGCCCGACCCGGAACTGGCGGAGACCGACCTGGCCATGCTGCTGGACGCCCAGCAACTCCGCGGCCCGCCCGCCGGGGCGCTGCTGATCACCGGGACCGGTCGCGGGTCGGGCCTGTTCGGCCGTCCGGATGCGGACGCTGCCGCGGTGCTGCACGCGTTTGGCACCAGCCCGCCGGGGGCCGACCTGGCCAAGAGCGGATCGGCCCTGATGGCAACCGAGGCGGCCCTGCCCCTTGCCGGTTTCTTCGCCGCGGCGGAGATCGGGCCGCTCGCCGGATCCAGTTACGTCCAGGGCCTCACGGCGTGCCTGGCGCTCTTCCGCGCCCCGGAATGAGCACCATCAGGGGCCGGTGGTCACCGGCGGGATCGCCTGATCACCGGTGCGATAGATCGCGACGAACCGGTGGTTTTCGTCGGGGACCGTCATCTCGTTGGCCAGGTTGCCCCGCTCCTGCCCGAGCGGCATGAGCCGCCAGCGGAGCGTGTCCGGGCGATTGGGGTCGTTCTTCTTGTTCCTGTCCTTGTGGAACTGCATGACCAGTTGCTGGCCCTGCGGGATATCAATCGACCAGATCACCTCTTTGGTGGTCCAGTCGCGCAGGACAACCGTCTGGGGGATTTCCGGTGTGCTGGGGTAGGTATACAGGTCGTTGGACGCCTCCTGCCCGCCCGGGCGGTAGCCCCAGTAGTTGCAGCCGGCGCCGAGGGAGACCCCGGCAAGGAGGAACAGGGCCGGAACGATTCTGCGGGTCATGCGGGACTCCAGAAGGTGCCAGGGACAGTACGGAAGTGTATCGTGCCGGGGTTCATATGAGCGAGAGCGCCAAATGGAAGGGTGGTCGGGGGGCAGGGGGGCCCGGGCTCCGGGTCGGGCACGGGTACGACCTGCACCGGATGGAACCGGCGGCCCCGGCCGGCGCGGGCAGGGCGCTGCGGCTGGGCGGCGTGTGTTTCCCGGGCGATTCGGGCCCCGTCGGGCACTCGGACGCGGATGTGCTCCTGCACGCGATTACGGACGCGCTGCTCGGTGCGATCGGCCTCCCGGATATCGGCCAGATGTTCCCGGACACCGACCCGCGCTGGCGGGACGCGGACTCGGCCCTTTTCGTGCGAGAGGCCATGGCGAGGGTGCGCGAGGCCGGCTGGGAGGTTTTGAACCTGGACGCTACAGTGGTCGCCCAGCACCCGAAGATCGGGCCCCGGAAGGCGGAGTTGCGAGCAGCGCTCGCGCGCATCCTGGGGGTCGACGACGCCCGGATCAACGTGAAGGGCAAGACGCACGAGGGCGTGGACGCCGTGGGCGAAGGACGGGCGATCGAGGCACACGCCGTTGTCCTGCTCGCTCACGCGTAGCCGATCGTGTCGTCGCGCCGGCCGCACGCCGCCTCCGGTGCCCTCTCGGCGCCGTGTTTGGCCCGCCGGCCCTGCTACTGTCCCGCATGCCCTCCACCATCAGACTCCACCGCGTCATCAAGGCCCCGCCCGACCGACTCTTCCGCGCGTTCACGGACCCGCGGGCGCTGGTCAAGTGGATGGCCCCGCACGGTTTCGTCGCGGAGGTCCACTCGATCGAGGCCAGGACCGGCGGCTCCTACCGCATGTCCTTCACGAACCTGGGCACCGGGCAGGGTCACACCTTCGGAGGCAAATACCTGGAAGTGAGACCCGGCGAACTCATCCGCCACACGGACGCGTTCGACGACCCGAGCCTCCCGGGCACGATGACCGTCTCCGTGACCTTCCGCAAGGTGACGTTCGGCGCCCCCGGCCCCGCCTGCACCTGCACCGAACTCGGCATTGTCCAGGAAGGTATCCCCGACCTGATCCCCGCGGAGATGTGCTACCTGGGCTGGCAGGAGTCGCTCGCGCTGCTCACAGCGCTCGTCGAGCCCGAAATCCCGTAGCGGGCTCCGGCTGATTCCACCTCAGCCGGGCATCCGCAGCACTTCCACCAACCGTGTGCCGCCGGCATCAATATCAACCGCCGCCGCCTGACCCGTCTGCATTGAGATATCGGCGCCGGCCAGCCGCGACGCCAGCACGCTGATCTGCGGGTTATGCCCGACGAGCGCCAGCGCACCGGCATCCCCGCGCTTGGCACGGGCCGCCACGATCTCGATCACCTCGTCGTCGCGCCCGGAGTTCTCCAGGAGCGGCTCGCCCCGCATCTCGCAGCCGATCCCCTCCCGGATCAGTTCGGCCGTACGCCGCGCCCGCGCGATGCGGCTGGCGAGGATGAGCCGCGGCCGCTCGCCGCCCGGCGCCTCCCCCAGCCGCACCGCAAGCCACCTGGCCTGCTCCTCCCCATGCCCCACCAGAAGCCGGTCGGCATCCCGGCCGGACTGCGACTTGTCCTCGGCTTTCCCGTGACGGATCAGGTACACGCGCATGACCTGATGATTCCACCCTCCCGAGCATGGTGCCAGCCGGTGCGACCCGACCGGCCCCCCTGCGTACTGTTTGCCCATGAAGGGCGTCATCCTCGCGGGCGGTCTCGGTTCGCGGCTGCGGCCGCTGACGCTGGTCACCAACAAGCACCTGCTGCCGGTGTACGACCAGCCGATGATCTACTACCCGGTGAAGTGCCTGGTGAACGCCGGGATCACGGACATCATCGTCGTGACGGGCGGCGAGCACGCCGGGGACTTCCTGAAACTGCTCAAGAACGGGAAGCACCTGGGTGTGCGGCACCTGGAGTACGCGTACCAGGAGGGCGAGGGCGGGATCGCCGATGCCCTGAAACTGGCCGAGGAGTTCGCCGACGGCGAGAAGGTGTGCGTCGTGCTGGGCGACAACATCATCGAGAAGAACATCCGGCGGGCGGCGGGGGACTTCTTCACGCAGCGGTCGGGGGCGAAGTTGCTTTTGAAGGAGGTGCCGGACCCGCAGCGGTTCGGCGTGGCGAAGTTCAAGGACGACAAGCCGGGGGGCCCGATCGCCGAGTTCATCGAGAAGCCGCAGAACCCGCCGTCGAACCTGGCCGTCATCGGGATCTATTTCTACGACTTCGACGTGTTCGAGATCTGCAAGACCCTGAAGCCCAGCGGGCGGGGTGAACTGGAGATCACGGACGTCAACAATGCGTACCTCCAGCGCGGCGACCTGACCTACGACATCCTGGACGGCTGGTGGACCGATGCCGGGACGTTTGACAGCCTGATCCGGGCGGCGAACCTTGTGACGGAAGGTGGGGCGAACCGGGTGGACCCCGACCCCGCCCGGAAGCCCGCCCGGCAGGGTGCGACCGCGTAGGGGTGCTCCCCACACGGGTGGAATCGGCATCGCCGCTCTGGAGAGCGGTGCCGTCCCGGTCTACACTACGGGCCCGTTTTCGGACAAGAGGTAGCATGCCGACGATCAACCAACTGATCCGCAAGCCCCGTATCAACCAGGCGTCCAAGTCGCGCGTCCGCGACCTGGACAAGAGCCCTCAGAAGAAGGGCGTGTGCCTCATCGTCAAGACGATGACGCCCAAGAAGCCCAACTCCGCGCTGCGAAAGGTGGCCAAGGTCCGCCTCTCAAACGGCAAGGAGATCACGGCGTACATCGGGGGTGAGGGGCACAATCTCCAGGAGCACTCGATCGTCCTGGTGCGCGGCGGGCGCGTGCGCGACCTGCCCGGCGTGCGGTACCACGTTGTCCGCGGGTCACTGGACTGCCTCGGCGTTGAGAAACGCAAGAAGGGCCGGAGCAAGTACGGGGCGAAGCGGGGGAAGGCGTAGGTAGGTGGGTCGGCTCTCCGAGCCGACGTTGAGATCGAACCAGGCAAGTAATCCGTCGGCAGGCGGGACGCCTGCCCCACGCGGGTGAACGAGGCCGCGAGAGCGGCGGATGAGCCAGGAGCAGACGATGGCCGGTCGAATCACGCGTTCCGAGCAGCAGCTTCGCCCCGACCCCCGGTTCGGCGACAAGACGCTCAGCAAGTTCATCAACTGCATCATGTGGGACGGCCAGAAGGCCCCTGCCCAGCGGGTGATGTACGACGCGATGGAGAACATCGACGGCCGCCTGGCCAAGGAGACCAGCCCCGAAGCCCCCAAGACATCGCTGGAACTCTTCCACCGCGCGATCGAGAACGTCAAGCCCTTCGTCGAGGTGCGATCGAAGCGCATCGGCGGGGCCAACTACCAGGTTCCGATGCAGGTCAACCGTCGCCGCCAGCAGTCGCTGGCCTTCCGCTGGATCATCGAGGCCGCCCGCGGCGAGAAGGGCCGCCCGATGTCCGGTCGCCTGGCCGACGAGTTGTACAACGCCGCCCGGGCCGAGGGCAAGGCGATGGCGACCCGCGACCAGGTCCACCGCATGGCCGAGGCCAACAAGGCCTTCGCCCACTTCGCGAACTAGGCCCCGGGTGCCGCCGCTCGCCGGCGTTGCAGCGCGGCGGTGTGTATCGAAGTCGCAGCACCGATTTCGAGGGCGCAGCACTGCTGCGCTCGGGGACTCTCGAGCAGCGGCACCCTTCTACGCTTGCCCGTGACCGATCTCGACCGCTACCACCGCCAGATGCTTCTCCCCGGGATTGGGGAGGAGGGGCAGCGGCGGTTGCTCGCGGCTACGGCGGTGGTGGTGGGGTGCGGGGCTCTGGGGTGTGCGTCCGCCGATCTGCTGGCGAGGGCGGGCGTCGGCCGGCTCATCCTTATTGACCGCGACGTGGTCGAGCCGACCAACCTCCAGCGGCAGTCCCTCTTCGACGAGCGTGACGCGTCCGAAGGACTGCCGAAGGCGGAGGCGGCGCGGCGGCGGCTCGCGGCGGTGAACTCGGGGATCGTGATCCGGGCGCACGTCGCCGACCTGCACGCCGCGAACGCGGAGGACCTGCTGGATGGGGCCGGCGTGATCGTGGACGGGACGGACAACTTCGGGACTCGGTACCTGCTGGGCGACGTGTCCGTCAAACGCGGCGTGGCGTACTGCTACGGCGGCGTGGTCGGCACTCGTGGGTTGCAGGCGACGTTCGTCCCCGGGCGGACCGGGTGCCTGCGCTGCGTGTTTGAGGCGCCGCCGCCGGCCGGAAGCACGCCGACGTGCGACACAGCCGGTGTGCTGGCGCCGGTCGTGCAGATCGTCGCGGCTTGCCAGGCGGCCGACGCGCTCAAGGTGCTGCTGGGAAGGCTGGACCTGCTCTCGGGCACGATGCTCGACATGGACCTGTGGGCGAACCAGCGGCGGCGGATCGATGTCGGCGGGCCGCGCCCGGGATGCCCGTGCTGCGCCGAGCGGCGGTTCGAGTTTCTTGCCGGAGAGCGGGGGGGGCTTGCGACCTCGCTCTGCGGGCGGCACGCGGTGCAGGTGCGCCCGCCGGAAGGGGCGCGGCTGGACCTGCCGGGGCTCGCGAGGCGGCTGGCGCCGCACGGGGCCTTTACGACAACGATGTTCCTGGTCCGCGGCGTGCTGAGGGGTGAGCGGGGCGAGGACGGGCCGTTGGGGTTGACCGTATTCTCCGATGGACGGGCGCTCGTCCACGGGACGGACAGGCCGGAGGTCGCGCGGGGGGTGTACGCGCGCTACGTCGGCGTATGATCGCGAAGAGAACGCGGAGGTCACAGAGGGCGCAGGGGCACGCGGCGAAGACAAAGAACTTGAACGCGAAGGTCGCGAAAGAAGAGAGAGAAGGCCATTTGAGGTCTCGTTCAAGTGTTTTCTATTCTCCTTCGCGTTCAGGGTTTCTTCCTCGGCGTTCTCTTCGAACAGGAGAAAGGGACACATGGGTCACACGGCAAACATGATCGTCAGCGGGCTCCGCATGTCGGTGCGGATGGCCGAGATGCAACTGAAAGAGGTGAAGCCCGAGCAGTTCGCCCGCAAGGTGAGTATTGGCGGGCGCGTGATCGACTCGAACCATCCGGCATTCGTGTACGGGCACCTGTCGACCTACCCCTTCGGTGCAGGCCAGGCCGCGGGCTTCGTGGTGCCGCCTGTGCCGGCGGGATTTGCGGACCTGTTCCCGGCCGGCAAGGAGTGCCGCGACGACCCGGAGCGGACGATCTATCCGGCGATGGATGTCATCACGAAGTACTTCTTTGAGGCCCACAGGGCGGCCGAAGCGGGGTTGGTCGCGCTCTCCGACGAGAAACTGGCGGGGCCAAACCCGCGCGAGGGGCGCATGAAGGAGATGTTCCCGACGCTGGGCGGCCTGCTGATGTTCTATCTCACGAGCCACCCGATGCTGCACCTGGGGCAGGTGAGCGCGTGGCGGCGGGGGATGGGGCTTGGGCCGGTGATGTAGACAGGGGAGCGACTTAACGCCGGCCTGCCCGGTCGCCGGAGAGGGTCGTATGATGCTTCTGCATGATCCCCTCGGCCACGGAATCGGCTCGGGCGGCTCGGGCGGCACGCCGGCGGCTGGTCTTTGCGGACTTCGTGAAACTGGCCGGGCTGTTGCTCCTCTGGGGGTGCGGCATCGCCGGGGCGCTCGTGCTCGGCGACAGGCTCGGGCTGGTGCTCGCCCCCTGGCCGTTCCTGGTGCCGGCCCCTCTCGTCATTGCCGTCATGGTTGCTGGGATCGCGGCCCTGCTGCGGCGCCCGTCACTCGTGGAGTCGGCGGTCCGACTCGACCGGGCGCTGGGCCTGCGAGATCGCGTGTCCACCGCACTGGTGCTGCAAGGCACCGATCCGTTTGGCCTGTGGGCCCTGGCGGAGGGTGAGCGGGCCGCGAGACACGCGAACCCTGCGAAGGTCGTCGCGGTGCGAATGGACTGGACCTGGGGTGCGTGGCCCGTGGCGGCGGCCGCGTGCATCGGCGTGGCCGTGCTCGCGCCACGGGCCCATTGGGGGCGGCGCATCCCGGCTCCGGTGAGCATGGCGGAACGAATGAGTGCGGCGGAGCGTCTCGCGGCGGCGGCGGGGTCTGCGCGATCGGCCGTGGAGTCGGCCACAATCGCCGAAGCATCCCGCGACGACCTGGCCGCGATCGCGGACCTGGAGGCCGAACTTCGTGGCGGTCACGGCGACCCCGAGCAGGCCGTGGCGCGCGCCAGTGAACGGCTCGACTCCATGGCGGGAGTTTTCGAGGATCGAGCGGAACACTCGCAGCGCACCGCGGACGCGGTTCGCGATCGCCTTGTAGCGGCCGGAGCGGGCCGTCCTGCCACGCGGGATCCGGGGCCGGCCGGTGCGCTGGACGAGGCCCTGGCACGCGGCGACCTGGGTGCCGCCGCGACGGCAGCCAAGGACCTCGCCGAGTCCGCCGATCAGTTGAGCGCAGCGGAGCAACTCGATCTTGCGCAGGATCTGGAGTCATTGGCCCGGAGCCTTCAGGAGCGAGATGCCGAGCCGCCGGATGCACCGGGACGTTCCGAGCGACAGGCGCTCGAGGACCAAGGCGTTCCGCCCGGTGCGGCCGAGCAACTGGCGCGCGAGCCCGATCCGGAGCGCATCCGGGAGGAACTCGGGAAGCAGGGCGTGGCCCCGGATGCGGCACGGCGAGCAGCCGATCAGGTGTCGAAGTCCAGGCAGAACCGGGACGCACAGAGGGATGCGCGGGAGCAGGTGGGCGACCTCCGCGATGCGCTCAGGGACGCGGCCGAGTCCTTGCGCAAGCCGCGGCAGCCCGGTGCACAGGAACAAGGGCCACGACCCAGGGAGGAGAGGGATGCCGGCGGCGAGAAGCCTCGTGATTCGGGCGGCCCGGAGCCGACAGAATCCAGTGGTGAGAAGGGGGCAAGGGAAGCGCCGGGATCATCGGAGCAGTCATCGCAGGACCGCGGAGCAAGGGAGCGGCCCGGAGGCGTCCCGCCGGGCCCGAAACGCCAGAGCGGTCCCGAGCCGGGCAAGGGTGACCAGGGTCAGCAGCCGAAGGATAATGGATCGCCCGAGCAGGGCGCCTCGGGAACCCCCGACAGCACGGGGAAGCATGAGGGTCCGCGGCCCGAAACGCCCACCCACGATGCGAAGCCCGAGGGCGGTGAGCCGCGTTCTGGCGACGGGCGATCGGGTGAGATCGCGAACCCGGACGAACGGAACGCGAGCGAGGATCCTGGAGCGGCGCCGTCAAAGCCCTCGACGGAGCCCGGCCAGAAGGGGGAGGAGCGGGGAGACGGACCCGGCCAGAAGCCGGGCGGACTTGACCGCCTTCAGCGGCAGATTCGGGAGATGGCCCGGGGCCGGGAAGCCCCGCGCGAAATGGGCCAGCGGGCCCGGCGTCTCCGGGACGCCGCGCGTGATCTGATCCGCGGGCCCGGCCGCGGATCGGATCAGGACCCGTCGTGGGGTCGTGGTGCCGGGAGTTCCGGTGAGCCGGGTGTGCCGCCGCCGATTCCATCGCGCCCGGTTCTTGCGGGCGACGATCCGGTGGATGCCCGCCATGGCCCGCTGGGCGGCACCACACCGAAGGAGCGCGTGATCGCCGAGTGGTACTCGCCGGACCGCGCCGACCCCGCGGGCACCGCCGTGTCGGGCATGCAGACGGACCTTCGTGCCGCCGTCCGGGGCGCGGAACGGGCCGTCGAACAGCAATCGGTGCCCGCGCGCCACAGCGACCTGGTGCGGCGGGTATTCCGGCGCTACGCGGAGCGGGCAGCGCCCGGGCCCCCATGAGCCTGGGCTTCGAGCGGCCGGAGTGGCTCTGGGGATTGCTGCTGGCGCTCCCGGCGGCTTGGGTCGGGTTCCGCTGGCTGACAGCGATGGCGCCGGTCCGGCGGGTGAGCGCGGTCCTGGCCCGGTCCGGGCTCATCGCGCTCATCATCGGGATGCTCGCGGGGGTCAGCGTCGTCAGGACCAGCGACCGCGTGGCGGTTGTCGCGGTCGTCGATGTGTCGGGCTCGGTGCGGCGTTTCGGAGCGGGCACCTACGACGCCGTCCGGGCGTTCCTGGCCGGCGCCGAGCGGGCTCGCGGGCCGGACGACCTGATCGGGCTCGTCACCTTTGATGCGCACGCACGCGCTGTGGCATCGCCCACCCGGGGCGACATAGCGGATCGGGGCCTGAATGCCGGTGCGGCCGAGGGCACGGATATCGAGTCCGCGCTCCGCTACGCCGCGACAATGCTCCCGCCGGACGCCGCGGGCAGGCTCGTGCTGGTCAGTGACGGCGTCCAGACCAGCGGTGATGCCGAGCGGGGCGCGTCCGGTGCGTCGCGGCCCGGTGCGGCGCGGGCCATACCCATCGACGTTGTCCCGATCCGGTACGAAGTGACGGGCGAGACCAGCGTGGTTTCCGTGGATGCACCGCCGCGGGCCGCGGCTGAGTCCACCGTCAATGTCCGCGTGGTGCTGGATTCGACAGCCGGCTCAACCGGCCGGCTGTTCCTCACCCGCGAAGGCGAACCGGTGGATATCAACGGCGACGAGCCCGGTGTCGCGCGGCGGCTTGTGCTCGGGCCCGGGCCGCACGTCGAGGTGGTGTCGGTCCCGCTCCCCGATGGGCGTATCCATCGATTCCGGGCTGTGTACGAGCCCGACACCGGGGGTGTGCCTCCGGCTCCGGTCGGTGACGCCATCGCCGAGAACAACTCGGCGGGGGCGGTCACCGCCACACCGGGGCGTGGGTCCGTGCTCATCCTGTCGCGCGATGGGTCGTCCGGGCTTGCCGGTGCGCTCAACGAGTCCGGCATCCTGACCACGGTGCTGCCGCCCGCGGGCGCCCCCGGGGATCTGCTCTCGATCCAGGCCTATGACACCATCATCCTGGACAACATCCCCGCCGACGACCTGCGCCCGGAGCAGCAGGACGTCCTGTCGGCGTTCGTGCGCGAACTCGGCGGCGGACTGGTCATGATCGGCGGGACCGAGTCGTTCGGGGCCGGAGGCTGGAAGGGGTCGTCGCTGGAGCCGCTCCTTCCCGTCCGGCTGGACCTGCCGGAAAAACTGATCGAGCCCGACGCGGCCATCGTGCTGGTCCTGGATGTTTCGGGCTCCATGAACCGGCCCGTCGGCGGCACAGGCCGCACGCAGCAGGAGGTCGCGAACGAGGCCGCGGCACGGGCGGTGCAGAGCCTGCCGGCCCGCGACCTCGTCGGCGTCATCGCGTTCAGCGACTCGTACCATGTGGTTGTGCCGCTGGCCCCCAACAGCGACGCGGCCGGGACGGCGGGACGGATCCGCGCGCTCTCGCCCATGGGGGGAACCTCCATCGGGCCGGCGCTCACGGAAGCGGGGCGACAACTCTTGCCCGCAACCGCGAGTGTCAGGCACGTCGTCGTCGTCTCCGACGGTCAGTCGATGGGTGAGGATGAACTCCCCGGGATCGCGCAGCGCTTGGCGGCCCGTGGCGTCCGCGTCTCCACGATCTCCGTGGGCGATGAGGCCGACGACCGCACGATGGAGGCCATGGCGATCCGGGGCGAGGGGACGTTCTACCCCGTGAGCAATCCGGCGCTGCTCCCGCGGTTCTTTCTCAAGGCGGTGCGCGTCGTGCGCAGCCCGCTGGTCCGCGAAGGGCCGTTCGACCCGGTGGTGCTCCCCGATCCGTCGCCGCTGACGGCGGGCCTGGGGACGCCGCCACCGCTCCTGGGTCTGAACCTGACACAGTGGCGTCCGGAGCCGACGATCGTCCACGCCATGCAGGCGCCGGGGGGGGAACCCCTGCTGGCGCACTGGCAGGTGGAACTGGGCCAGGTCGCGGCGTTCACCTCCGACGCGGGTCGCTGGGCGGCCGACTGGCGTGGGTGGCCCGGGTTTCAGCGGCTGTGGACCCAGGTGGTGCGATCGGTGGCCCGGGCCCCGGCCTCCGGGCGCATGGACCTCACGGCCGAGGCCGCCGGGGATGAACTCCGCATCCATCTGGAGGCCAGCGCCGACGATGGAACGCCGCTGGACCTGCTCGCCGTACCGGTGAGTGTGTACGGGCCGGATGGGCAGGCTCAGAGCATTCGGCTGACCGAGGCGGCGCCGGGACTCTACGAGGGCCGGATCGCGGCGCGGGAGAGCGGGTCGTACGTCGCGGTCGCCAAGCCCATGGCGGGCGCGCGCCGGCTCGCCCCCGTGCTGGCGGGGGCCACCGTTGCATCCGGTGTCGAGTTCCGCGCCCTGAAATCCGATGAGCCGCTGCTGCGGAGCATCGCCTCGGCCAGCGGGGGGCGGGTGCTTGAACTCTCCGATCCCCTGGCCCCGGGGCGTCTGTTCGAGCGTGACGGCTCGGAGCGGGCCCTGGCGCGCACGCCCCTCTGGAGATCGCTGCTCCTGTGGACGCTCGGCGTGCTGATGCTCGATCTGGGGACGCGGCGCATCGCGTGGGACCGATTCATCCGTTCCCGTCCCGGGCCGGCGGGAGCCGCCGCCGGGCCACGGGCGCGAGCGATGCTCTCGGGCCGCCTGAAGCGGGTGGTGCCGGAAGCGGGCCCCGTGCTGACGGATGAGGACGCGCGGCGGGTCGTTGCGCGGGAGCGTGAGCGGCGGATGCAGCAGCGGCTCGCGGCGCTCCGTTCGATGCGCGAGCCCGACGCGCCGCCTCCGGCGACCGGACCCGCCGAACCGCAGGGCACGGAGGGGCTGCTCGAGGCGAAGCGCCGTGCCCGCGAGCGCTTCGACGGTGACGGGGCGCCGTAGTCAGCGCGGCCCAAGCCGGAGAGCCATGACCTCGGTGCGCCCGTTGTCGATCGTGTACCGCGGGCCGACCTCGATCGGTGTGACGTGGAACAGCGGCGCGAGGCGCTCCATCGCGGGCGTCGCATCCAGGAACCCCGGCTGGGTGCGGCGCACCAGGAGCACGAAGGAGCCGCGCTCCCGCGCCAACCGGGCCGCCAGATCGGCGATGCGACGCGGCCGGATGATCGCGATACCGGGACGCGGCGGATCGTCTACATACGCCGGGGTGCGGGCCCCAACGTAGTAATCGACCTGGGCGGTGTCGAACTCGAAAGTGCCCACGCGGCCACGTTCCACGCCGGGCCGGGCCAGGAGCGCGGCAAGGAACTCCCGCGGCGACGGTGAAGGGAGCGTGCCCGTGAGCCGGATGAGCAGCGGGGGCGGGTGCGCGCGGGCGTAGCCGTACCACCAGGCCTGGCCGGCCGCCAGCGCCAGGACCATCGCCAGGGCCGGGGTCCGCAGCCGCCACGGGCGATCCAGGCTGCGGAGTTTCCAGGCCAGCCAGGCCCCGCCGGCGATGGCGATCCCTGGCCACACCGGGGTCAGGTACCGCGGGACGCCCTTGCCGAACAGGCTCATGGCCGACATCCCGAGCACGACCCAGGCGATCACCATCCAGCATCCGATGGGAAGGGCCGGCCGCCGCCGCCAGAGCCAGATCACCGCCGCCAGAGCGGCGATGGACCCGAGCCCAGCACCGTAACTCGCCGCCTCCAGGTTGTTCAGCGGAGAGGCGAGCACGAGCGGGCGGACGTTGTCTCCGGCCTCGCCCGCGATCGTACCGCGGACTGCTTCCCAGCCCCCGAGCCGCTGCGCGACCAGCCAGAACCAGCCCGCCAGAACGGCCAGGGGTGCGCCGAGCACGAGGAGAGGGTGGGTCCGTGAGTACGCCATGAACAGCGCAGCCGTCCGCGCCGGGCGTGCGAGGCGGACAGCCGCGGCCCCCGCGCCCGCACCAATCGCGGCAAACGTCATAAGACCCGTCACACCGTCCAGCGAGATACGCGGCTGCTCCGCAAGGATTGCCGCGGTCGCGGCGAGCGCTGCGGCGCCGGCGAGCGCCCCGAATCGTGCGGCTCTTGAACCCGGGGCGAGCCGGACCGGATCGGCCGACGGCCGGGGCTCGCCGGACTGGAACGCGGCCCAGAGCGCGATCCCGCCGTAGGAGGCGAGCGCGGCGACCAGGAGACCCGGCGGGCCCTTGACGAGCATCGCGGCGCACGCGGCGAGCGTCGCGAGCGCAACCGCGGTCCAGCGTGTCCGTGCCCCGACCAGGAAAGACCGCCACGCCGAGTGCACGGCGCCGATCACCACCAGCGTGGGCGCGATGAGCAGGATGTCCAGTTCACCGATGCGGCTGGAACGGACGTAGAGCAGCCCAGTGGCCAGCAGGAGCGACGACCACCACGCGGCGTCACGGGCCCAGGCGGCGGCTTCCGGGGCAGCGTCCGCGGCGACCGGCGTCAGGAGGCGGCGGGTCACGAGATAGGTGGCAACCACGCCGAGCCACCCGCCGAGAGCCACGGTGAGCCGGAGGTCCAGTTCACTGGTCTTCGCGCCGCGCAGCGACGCGAGCGCAAGCTGGGTCCAGTACACGGCCGGCGGTTTGCTGAGGTACGGGCGTCCGCTCTCGCGCGGCACGATCCAGTCGCCGCGCTGCTGCATCTCGCGCGCGACCTCCGCCCGCTGCGCCTCCTGCCAGTTGACGAGGCCCTGCGTCGTCGGGCCTGTGAAGTATGTGACGCCGCAGAGCAGCGTGAGCAGCACCAGATCGCGGGCGGTCGAGCGGGGCATGGGAAAAACTCAAACCTCAAAGGGCCAAGACTCAAATCGGAACGGGGCGGATTTGAGGATTGAGGCGTTGCTGCCCTGAGTCTTACTCGTTGTCCAGCAACTCGACGCTCTCGAACGTCTTCCCTTCGAGCATCTCCAGCGATGCCCCGCCGCCCGTCGAGACGTGGGAGAGTTGCCCGGCCAGGCCGAACGCATCCACCGCGGCCGCGGAATCGCCGCCGCCCACGATGCTCACGCCGCCGCGCTGGGTCGCCTCGGCCGCGGCTCTGGCGACCTGCTGCGTACCGACGCGGAACGCGGGCCACTCGAAGACGCCCATCGGTCCGTTCCAGACGATGGTGCCCGCCTTCTCGAGCACGGCGGCGTACTGGGCCTGGGTCACCGGGCCGATGTCCAGCCCCATGAATCCGTCGGGGATCTGCTCCGCGTACACCGCGATCTGCCCGCCGCTCTCGGCGAAGATGGTCGAGCAGACGTGGTCCTTCGGCAGGTAGAGTTTGGCCTTGAGCCTGGCGGCCAGGTCCAGGGTTCGCTTGGCGTCCGCCATGCGGTCCGCCTCCACGCGGCTGTTCCCGACCCCCTTGCCCAGTGCAGCAAGGAAGGTGTAGGCCATGGCCCCGCCGACGAGCACGGCATCGGCCTTGGGGAGCAGGTGCTCGATCGCGCCCATCTTGTCGGAGACCTTCGCCCCGCCCAGGACAACGACGAAGGGCCGCCTCGGATCCCTGAGAGCGGCCGAGAGGTACGCGATCTCCTTCTCGATCAGAAAGCCGATCACGCGCGGCCTGCCCGCCATTGCCTTCGGAAGGGCCACCATCGAGGCGTCCGCGCGGTGGCAGGTGCCGAAGGCGTCGTTCACATAGGCGTCGCCGTAGGCGGCGAGTTTCGCCGCGAACTGCGGCTCGCCCTTCTTCTCGGCCTTGTGGAAGCGAAGGTTCTCCAGGAGCACCACTTCGCCGTCACGGGCGGCCGCGACAGCCGCTGCGGCATCGGCGTCGGTGCAGTCCTTCGAGGGGAACGCGACGGGCCTGCCCAGCAACTGCGACAGGTGGTCGGCGCAGATCTTCAGCGAGTACGCGGCCTCGAAGCCCGTTCCCTCGGGGCGGCCCAGGTGTGAGATCAGGATGGCCCGTCCGCCCCGCTCAATCACGCTCCGGATGGTCGGCACCGCCTCGCGGATGCGGCGGTCATCCGTGATCACCCCGGCCTCAACGGGCACGTTGAAGTCGACGCGGATCAGGACGCGCTGTCCGCCTACCTCCACGGCCGCGACGGTTTTCTTGCCGGTGTGGCGATCCCCGCCGCGTTCGGTTCCCGCTGCCATGGGCTCGGCCGGCCCGGTCGTCCGGGCGGGCGCGGGCACACCGCGCGGCGCCGGCTTCGGCGTGATCTCCGCGGACGCCACGGGCTGGTCGATCCCCGCCATGACGCGGTCCCCCCGCGCACGCAGCGCCGCGGCGCCGTCGCGGGTCAACTTGTCCCGCATCCGGCGCAACTGCGTGAGCAGCGAGCCGTCGATCAGGCGGTCGCCCACCTGGAGTTTCACGCCGCCCAGCATTGACTCCTCGGTGTACGAGTGGACGATGGGTTCGCGTCCCAGGGCCTTCTGCAGGAGCGACTTGATGCCCGCCAGTTCACGCGGCTCGACCGGGACGGCGGTGTACAGGTCCACTTCGACGCGCCCGAACTTTTCCTGCACCATGCGGTCCAGTGACGCCACGATCGAGGGCAGGTGCGAGAGCCGCCCCTTCTCGTTGAGCACCTGGAGGAATCGCACCACAAGGTCCGAGAGGCGCCCGTTGAAGATGGCCCTGAGCGACGCGGCGCGGCGGTCCACCGGCAGGACCCGCGATGCTAGGAACTCGCTGAACCGGGCATCGGCCCGCGAGAACTCCATGACGTCGTGGAGGTCCCCGAGCGCCCCCTCGACCGACTCGCGTCCGCCGGCCTGCTCGGCCAGGTCATACAGGCTCCGGGCATAAATGCTGGAGAGGGCGTCGGGCTGGGATTCGGTCAGCGGCATGGTCGCTCCGGTATGTGGGGCGGGCCTCGGGCCTGCCCGGCAGCCGGGACGGCTGCCCCGCAAGAAGGTCAGTTCTTCGTGCCCGCCAGTGCGCCAAGGGATTCATCGAGCAGGCGGCGCTGGTCGCTCACCGTGACCTCGCGCTTCAGGATGCGCGATGCCGCCGCGGTGGCAAGGTCGATGGCCGCGTCGTGGACCTCGATCAGAGCGGCCCGGCGTGCGGCATCGATGTCACGGCGGGCGCGGTCCTTGAGCACGTTCAGTTCGGCGTCCGCCTTGGCCCGGAGTTCCGCGGCGAGTTGCTGCTGCTGGGCCTTGGTCGTCTCGAGCATCCGCTGGGCCTCGGCGCGGGCCTCGGCGAGCGACTTCTGGTACTGCTCCAGGGCATCCCGGGCCTGCTTGCGGGCGCGCTCGGCCGCCTCGATCTCCTCACGGATCTTGGCCGACCGCTCGTCCAGGGCCTTGGTCATCACGGGCCAGACCTTGACCGCCAGGACGCTCAGCACCAGCAGGAAGACCACCAGGGCGGTGATCCCGGTGATCAGCCCCTGTTTCACGGTCGGGATCGGTCCGACCGCTTCATGGTCCTGCGCAAGGGCCATCGACACCGGACCGAGTACGGCCAGGGCGGCGATGAGGCGTGGGGTAACGTGGCGTGGCATGGGTCGTTGCTCCGTGTGAAGCCGCCGCCCGGGGCTCTCGCCCCGGGGTGCGGTGCATTCTGTCAAGCGGCCAGGAACCCAACGACGACGGCGAAGAGGGCCGCACCCTCGACGAGCGCCGCGGTCAGGATCATGGCGACCATGATCTTCGTGGATGCCTCCGGCTGCCGGGCGATGCCCTCCACGGCGCCCTTGCCGATCATCCCGATGCCGACGCCGCCGCCGATGATCGCCAGGCCGGCGCCCAGGGCCCCCAGGCCCTTGGCGAGGCTGCCGCTGACGGCCGCGACCGCGGCCGGGGTGGCCGGGTGGTCGCCCTGGGCCAGCGCCATCGTCGGCCCGACGACCGCGAGCACCGTCGCGGCCGCCAGTGTGGACTTCACAAGACTCGAAACCTTCATCGCTCGATCCTTTCCGAACCTTGCACGGGGGGAGTGGCCGCACGCGGCGGCCGTGGCCCGTTGTTCACGCCGCGTTACGCGTGGGCGTGCTCGTGGCCTGTCGCGTGGCCGTGCCCGTGCTCATGGCCATGCTCCTCATGGTGGTCCATGAGGGAGATGAATACCGCTGTGAGGAACATGAAGATGAACGCCTGGATGGTCGCGACCAGCAGTTCCAGAACCATGATGAACACGGCGCCCAGGAACGACGCCGCCGTCACCGTGCCCTTGAGCGCGATGCCCTGACCCCAGGCCGCGACGATGAACAGGAACAGCGTTGCCAGCAGCGTGTGCCCGGCGGTCATGTTGGCAAAGAGCCGGATCGCCAGCGCGCCGGGCTTGATGACGAACTGTCCGAAGAGTTCGATCACAAAGATCACGGGGACCACATACCAGGGCGCCCCGGCGGTCATGTGCCTGAAGAACCCGCCGATCCCCAGCCTGACCACCGCCGCCACGTTGAACACGATCCCCGCGAACAGGGCCAGGGCCCCGGTGACCCACAGGTTCTGCGTCGCGGTGCCGCCGATCGGGGCCCGGTGCTCCGCGGCCCATTGCGGGAAGAACATGTGGAGCGTGTCCATGATCGGGACCAGCCCCAGCAGGTTGTTGACCAGCACGAAGAAGAAGAGCGTCCAGAGGATGGGCATGAAACGGTCTGTCCGCTCGCCCAGCATCGGCTCGACGATCTCGTTTCGCAGGTAGAGGCACACGACCTCGATCGCGTGGGCGAAGCGGTTGCGGGTCAGGTAGCGGTCGCTGCCCTGGCTCTCGGGGCCCGTTCGGACCTGCCGCGCAAACCACAGGAACCCCAGGATCATGATGATCGCGCTGAGCACCAGGTTCCCCTGGTTGCCGGACCAGAGCCACCAACCGTCGGCGCTCCTCCACCAGACGTGGTTGACGACGTGGTCCGCCGGGCCGTCGGCCAGGACGAGCAGGTCAAGCATGCGCCGCTCCCTTCAGGGCGAGCCGCGCCCGCTCCATCCGCTGCAACACGAGGATCGCGGTTGCCGTTTCGGCCACGAGCACGATACCCGCACCGGCAAGGATTCCGAGCCACATCGGCTGGCGCGGGGCGCCCGCCGCGATATCCACCGCAAGCCCGCCGAAGAGCAGGAGAAGAGTGCGGACCCCCGAGGCCGCCGCGACACCGAACCCCCATCGGGCCGGCCCGAGAACCGGCAAGAGGACCAACGGCAGGAACGACGCCGCAGACGCGGTCAGCAGAACCACGACCGCCAGTTCCGCCGCCCGACCACCCCCCGCGGCCGCCCACGCCGCGGCAGCCCCCAGCGCCGTCGCGCCCAGCATGACGCCGGCGTAGCGGGCAGACGGGGGTGCGGGTACAGCGTTCAAGGGGCGATCTTTCCGGGTGGAGACGGGGCGTCACCCCGCCAAGCAGGGGGGAAAACAATAGCCCCCGGTCCGGCCACCCCGCCACTCCGGGGCCCCGCTTTCCGGAGATTGCCTGCCGCTCCGCGGCGGTCCCCGCGGCCTACGGGCAGCCCAGCGCGAACTTCGTCTGGAAGCACCCGAAATCGGCGAGGTTCTTGATCCCGTCGCCGTTGCAATCGCCGTAGGGATCAAAGGGCGGCCAGAACCGGTTCTGGAAGCACCCGAAGTCGGCCAGGTTCAGCGCCCCGTCCCGGTTGCAGTCCGGGTAGCACGGCTCGCACCCTTCGTACGCCGCGATGTTCGACGACGAGACCCCGTTGACCATAGCGAACGCGCCCCCTGCCCACAGCGTCGGTCTGCCGAAGTCCGTCGCCGCCAGCGACCCCACACCGCCGTCCACCGCGCTCTGTGCCACTGGCGACCACGACAGCCCGTCCCAACGCGCAACGAGGGTGTCGCCCGGCCCTCCGAACAGCCCCAGCCGCCCGCCGGCGTACAACCCCGGCACCCTGCCGTCGTCAAACCATCGAATCTCGCCTGCCCCGGTGATGTGCATCCCGACCGGCCCGACGAAGACCCAGGATTGCCACGATGTGTCGTACCGCGCCACCACGCCCGGGGGAGATGCTTCCGGGTCGAACACCGCGTACAAGGTCGTCCCGGGCCCCTCTCCGCTCGATGCCAGCGCAACGGCGCGCCCGTTCGCTTCGTTGCTGAAGCGCACCCACAGCCCCTGCCCGTATGCCAGCACGCCCAAGTCGGATGCGAGGTACATCGTGCCGTTGTGCACGAGCGTGTCGTACGTGTTCGTGGACACGAACGAACCTGGCACGCCGCCGCCCGGGATCGTCCACTCCTGCCCGTCCCAGGCGCGGACCATCCCCTCGTACTGCCCGGCGATGTAGAGCCGCGGGCCGGTTCCGTCGTCGTACGCCTGCATCCGCGCGGGCGGGTGTGGGACCAGCGGCGAACTCGACCCCGGCACGCCCACCCAGTGCCCGTTCTCCAGCCGCGAGACGTGGAGTGGGCTCCCCGGCACGCCGTCGTTGGCGTACAACTTCTTCCCCGCGCCGTCGTCGAACACTTCCAGGTCGCTGACGGAGAGCGCCGGATCGCCCACCGTCTCCCACGTCGCCCCGTCGTACCGAACGAGCGGCAGCGCCGGCACCCCGGCAACGCTCCCGCCGTTCGCGATCGCGTAGAGCGCGGGACCCGCCCCGTCGTCGAGGGTCTCGAGTCTCGTCACGCCGTTCAGCGCCCCGTCGCAGGGCATGGGCTCCCACGCCGCGCCGTCAGTGCGCGACAGGCCCCGTGCTCCCGAGTTCTGTTCGGCGCACGCGTACAGCCGGGCGCCCGGTCCGCCGCCGAACTCCCGCAGCGCGTTCACGATCATGTACGGCGTGTACCCCGGGATGTCGGACCAGCCGTTCGGCGTCAGCACCGCCACGGAAGCCGTCCCAAAGTTCCCGCGGGCGCCGTACAGCCTCCGCCCCTGACCCAGGTCGCACGCGCGAAGCGCCGTGACGTACCGGTTGGGCGGGCCGGCCGGC
This sequence comes from Phycisphaerales bacterium, assembly GCA_020849105.1. Taxonomy (GTDB): domain Bacteria; phylum Planctomycetota; class Phycisphaerae; order Phycisphaerales; family UBA1924; genus JADLGW01. Next base: position 104,456 of record JADLGW010000056.1, read on the forward strand.
ACCGCATGCCATGCCTGCCCGTCCCACCGCGCGATCCCCATGCTCGACAACCCTCCCGCCGCGTTGAACCAGCCGCCTACGAACAGCGACTCGCCGCTCCCATCATCGAACACTTCCAGCGCGAGCCCGCACCCGGGAATGGTGGACCGTGAAAGCCCGGTGCCGACTGGACTCCACGCCGAGCCGTCCCACCGCGCGATCCCGTTGCACGGGACGCCGCCGGCGTGCGTGAAGGCGCCCCCGACGTACAACGATCGCGGTCCGGCGCCCTCAAACTCCCGCAGCGCGAAGACCGCGGTGCCCTCCAAGTAGCCGGTCGGCACACCGCAGACCCCGCTCACCCCGCCGCCCACGCCGATCCACTGCTGCCCGTTCCACATCGCCACGCCCGGCGACGCCACCGTCCCCGCCCGCGTGAAGTACCCGCCCGCGTACAGCCGGGGGCCCGAGCCGCCGTCGAACGTCGCGAACGCCCGCACCGCGCTGTCCGCGCCGAGCCCGACCGCGTGCCACGCCTGCCCGTCCCACCGCGCGACGTTGGCCGCGAGCACGCCGTCCACCTCCGTGAACGACCCGCCGCCCCAGAGCGACCCCCCCGACCCGTCGTCGAACGGGAAGAGCACGGACAGCCCTCCCTCCCCGCCTTCGTCATGGAACACGCCGTGGTAGGTGAGGCGCGAGCCGTCCCACTTGGAGAGCGTGCCGGTGCCGTTGCGCGCCCCGATGAACAGCCCCGGCCCCGTGCCGTCGTCCCACACGGCCAGCGCCCGCAGCCAGCCCGCGGGCCGCCCGCCGCCGAGTTCCGATGACCAGGACGGTGCGCACGTCTGGGCCCGCGCGCCGCCGCAGGAAAGCGCGACAACGCCGGCAACGCCGAGCAAGGTGGTTCGCATGTCGAGTCTCCGTCAGTCCGCGGCGAACGCCGCCTTGGTCCCACGGCGAACGCCGTGCCCATGGCATCGTATCCGCCGGGGGCTGCGTATCCAAGAAAAACCCCCCAGCCGCGGGGCCGGGGGCCAGGTTCGGATTCGACTCCGCGTGCGGCCGTCAGCGGCGCACGGCTTCAACCAAGTGCCCGTTCCCCTCTCTTACGGGCAGCCCAGGGCGAACTTGGTCGTGAAGCATCCGAAGTCGGCCAGGTTGAGGATCGCATCACCGTTGCAGTCGGCGTAGGGGTCTCCGGTAGCAAACCTCGTGGTGAAGCATCCGAAGTCAGAGAGGTTCAGCACGGCATCCCCGTTGCAGTCCGCGTAGCACGCGGCGGCGCACTGTGGGGACACCACGGTCACCGCGTCAATGCCCGCCTCCGTCGTCGAGTTGTTCCCGGAGTCGCTGACGGAGAACCGCAGTTTCACCTGCGCGGTCGGCGTCACGAAATCGGCCACGCGGAAGGAGAACGAACGCCACCCGCCGCTCGACGGGCCGACCGTCTCGACCTGTGTCCAGTTCGCCCCGTTGTCGCTGCTCACCTCGGCCACCAGGTCGTCCGTCGTCCCCTGGATGGAGAGCAGCCAGCGCGCATACGTCACCACCGCGTCCGGGTCGCCGGAGAGATCGATGGTGGGGGACGTGAGCCGCGTCGGCCCGCCGTCCAGGTCGGCGTTCGCGGTGTTCCCCGTCACGAAGGCCTTGCCCGAGCCGTCGGCGTCGCCGATCGCCGCCCCGTGCCCGCCGCTGGCGATGGGCGTTCCGCGGACCCATGCCCCGGCGCTCACGCTCGTGTTGGCGACCGTCCAGCCCTTGTCGGTCTCGAAGTCGTCGCTGAACACCACCGTCTCGCTCGACTGCACACGGGCCGACAGCGGCTCGGCCTGCCCGCGCAGCGGGTAGTTGAAGGCCCGCGGCGTCGCATCATCGGTCGTGGCCGTGAAGTAGTACCGAACGCGGTCCTGGCACGAGCCCGCCGGGATGGCGCCGGTGAAGTTGCCGCCCGCGCCCGGCGTCATCGCGATCGCCGAGAACGGCTGCCCGTTCACGCTGACCCACAGGTCCACCGCGTTCCCGTTCACGTTCGCGTCGCGCTCGCCGACATGCACCGTCACGGGCGTCGCCTGTCCGGGCGTGAGCGCCGCCGGCATCGCACCGACGGGGTCCACCTCCAGCACCGACATCTTCACGATGAACAGCCCACGCTCCAGGTCACTGATCAGCACCGTCCCGCTCGGGAAGAACGGGTAGTTGCCCCACGCGCCAACGTAGTCCGTGCTGTCGTCCTCCGGGCGGGTGTCGATCCACGCCACCTCGAAGGGCCGCAGAGGGTCGGACAGGTCCCACACATGCAGCCCCGTGCTGTAGTTGGACTGGAAGAGGTAGCGTCCGGAGACATACTGGTTGTGGTCCACCGACGGCAGACCCGTGGTGAACGACGCGCACAGCCGCGGGTTCGACAGGTCGGACACGTCAAACACTCGCGTCAGGCACCGCGGCACGTTCCCCGACCCGGGGTTGTCCAGTTCGTCGTCCTGGTACAGGTATTTCCGGTCATTCGACAGCCAGCCCTGGTGGCTGAACCGGATGCCGGGGTACGCCAGGAACGACAACTGCTGGGGCGCGTTCTTGTTCGTCACGTCCACGATCGCCAGCCCGTTGGGCTCGCCGTAGTACGGCCCGCCGGTGTACAGGAACGCGATCTCCTTGCCGGCATAGGGCCCGCTCGTGTAGTTCACGATCTGCGCCTCGTGCACATACTGCGCGTTCCATCCCGGGCCGGTGAAGGCGGGGTTGTTCGGGTCGGTCGTCGAGCACGGGATCATCCCGCCCCCGTTGGCGTTCCCGCCGCAGGCGTACAGGAACCCGGAGTCCGGGTTGGAGAGCAGCGTGTGCGTCGTCGAGTGCCCGCCCTGCGAGATGTTGCCGATGAACTGGACGGAGCCGGAGTCGACGTTCGCCAGGCTCATAACCTGGATACCGACCCCGGTGCTGTCGCTGACCGCGTAGGCATGGTCTCCCACGACCGTGATGTCGCGCCACAGCGAGTTCACTCCGCCGTCGACTACGGTCAGGATGTTCGGGTTGTCCGGGTCCGTGACCTCGACAATCCCGTTGCCCCAGGACAGCCCCATGAGGGCGTACTCGCGCCCGCTGGGTGACACATAGCCCCAGCAGTCAGCACCGCTCGGGCTCCCCGGCATGTTCGGAAAGGCGTTGAGCGGCAGCCACGTCCTGAGCACAATGTTCTGCGCCTGGAACGTGTCGTCCGCTTCCCCGCCGTGGGTAACGGGCCCGAGCACCGGGGTGTGGCGGATGCGCGTCTTCTGCGGATCAACCTGGGCAAGTGAGGGCAGGGCCGCGGCCATCACGGCACCGGCCGAAACGTACAATACCCACGCGGGGCGTGTCTTCGTCATGTCGGTCTCCAGCGGGGCGGCCGTGGGGCCGCCGGGTACCAAAGCCTACCATGAAACCAGGAGCCCGTGTTCCTCAATTTCCTCAAAATGCTGCACGTTCTTTCCAGTCTGGGGCCGGTGATCGCGGCTGGGGTGATAACCCTTGGCGTGGTGGCTCCCGGCAGGGCGCGGCAGCCGGTCGATCCCCCGTCGATTCTCCTTGCTGACACGGCGCACAAGCCGGTCGTCGCGGTGCGCTGGCCGACGGGCGGAGGTCCGCGCGGGGACGCGGCCGCGTGCGGCTACACGTCGCCGAAGATCGTCACTCCGCTCGGCGACAACGTGTGCGCGTTCGTCGCCCTGGGAGGGCTGCGCATCGAACGCGGCGCCGCCCACCCGCGGGGCGCGGTGATACGCATCGGCCTGGCAAAGTCCGACCCTGGTCGGCCGTTCTTCGACGCCCTGTCCGACGGCGCGTCGATCACCGTCACCGCCACCGGCATCACCATGAACCAGGCGGTCACCCCGTGGCCGGCGACGTTGCTCATGCAGATGGACTACTCGGGCGATCAACTCGTCGCGTGCGGCATGGGCGGTGCGGTGGGGACGCTCCTCTACACCCGGAGCCTGACCGACGATGTAGGCGGGGCGGTCACCAGCGAGAACGGCAGGCTCGGCTGCCTGGACGGCTCAGGGCCGGACCGGGCCTCGTGCCGCCTGGCGACCGCACCCGACGGTTCCGTGACCCTTGAGGCCACCTTCCCCTACGCGATGCTGCGGCACCTGCGCGATCCGTGGCTCCGCACGCGTCCAGGCACGTTTGTCGAGCCCGTCCAGGTCGTCTTCGAGTTCGAGGTGCTCCCGACCGCCGTCGCCGAGTCGATCAAGGACCCGGACGCCCGCCCGCGTCCCTACCAGCACAGGCCGCCCATGGAACACCCGGAGTTCGGCCCGCCGATCCGACCGTGAGTCCGAACATGCAGCCCGCGGGTTCCGTTTTCCGATCTTCTAGGGAGCCGTGACCCCGCCGCGGATCGCCATTGTTCTCGTCGTCGCCGTGCTGCCGGTCCTCGGCGGGTGCGGGATGTTCCATCACGCCGCCGAAGAGATCTCCATGCTTGTGTCCGACCCGCCGCCCCGGACGGTGCCCGTGCCCAGGCCGATCGAGGGCTGGGACACCATCGGGAGTTCCGTCCGCGGCAAGCCGCTCCTGGCCACGACAGTCGGCAGCGGCCCGCGCAGGGTCTACGTCATCGGCGGCATCCACGGCGATGAGCCGGAGGGCTTGCAGGTGGCGAAGGTTCTGCCGGACCTGCTCCACCGGGCGAGCATGGCGGACATGCAAGGGGTCACCGTCCGGGTGCTCATGGACATGAACCCCGACGGGTCGCTGGCCGGCACGCGGACGAACACCCGCGGCGTGGACCTGAACCGAAACTGGCCCGCCGGCAACCACAGCGCATCCCCCAGGCACGGCGCCCGCCCCATAAGCGAGATGGAGACCGTTTCGGTCCACGACGACCTGTCGAGGTTCGATCCCGACCTCCTCATCGTGTTCCATTCGTCGCAGACCGGCCCGTTTGTGAACTACGACGCCGCGGCGGCCGCGCTGGCGTATCGGTTCGCCTCGGCGGCCCGGGCGGAGGATCCGCGGTGGCGCGTCGTCCGGGACATGGGGTACCCGACACCGGGTTCGCTCGGGTCGTACGTCGGCGTGGACCTGCGGACCCCGGTCCTGACGATCGAGTTCCAGCGGGGCCGTGAGAACGACACCAATGCTCGGGCGGCGCTGGCGGGCCTGCTGGCGGTGCTGAAGCCCTGACCCGCCTTCAATGCGGGCGTGAGGCTGCTGATCGTCATGCCGTCGTGGGTGGGCGACGCCGTCATGGCGACCCCGGCGCTGCGGCGCCTTCGCGATGCCCTTCCGGGCGCCTTCATGGGCGGGATGGTGCGGCCGGGGATCGATCGCGTGCTCGCGGGCACGCGGTTCTTCGACGAGGTACACACCGAGCATGTCCGCGGGGTTATGGGTCACAAGCACGCCGCGACGCGGCTGCGGCAGCGGCGCTACGACGCGGCGCTCCTGTTCACAAACTCGTTCTCCACAGCGCTCACCGCCCGCCTGGCGGGGATCGGCCGGCGCATCGGGTACGCGAGGGACGGGCGCAGCCTGCTGCTGACGGAGCGGCTGGAGGCCCCGCGACGGCCGGATGGCCGGTTTGCGCCGGTGCCGGCCGTGCGGTACTACTGGGACCTGGCGGGCGTGCTGCTGGGTGTGCCGGCGCCCGCGGAGCGGTCTGGGCTGCCGGAGGGTGCGCGGCTGGAACTGGCCGCGACTCCGGAGGAGGCGGCCCAGGCGCGCGAGATCCTTGACCGGGCCGGGATCGTCCCCGGTGCGCCGCTCGCCGTGCTCAACCCTGGCGGCAACAACCCCGCGAAACGATGGCCGATTGATCGGTTCGCCACGGTCGCGCTCGCCCTGGCGGAGAGGGGCCTGGCGGTGCTGGTGAGCGGATCGCCGGCGGAGGCGGACCTCGCCGACGGCGTTGGCCGCGACGCGGGGAACCGGGTCATCAACCTGCCGCGGGCCGGGCTCACGCTCGGATCGCTCAAGGGCATCCTCGCCAGCCGCGGCACACGGCTGATGGTGACCAACGACACGGGCCCTCGCCACATCGCGGCGGCCTTTGGCGTGCCGGTGGTGACGCTGTTCGGGCCGACTGACCACCGCTGGACGACCATCCCCGCACCGGCGGGCGAGGAGTTGATTCTCGCGGACCCGACGCTCCCGGAGCCGGAGGTCGCCGACGATCATCCGGAACGCTGCCGGGTGGACCGGATCGATGTGGGTGCGGTGCTGGCGGCCTGCGACCGGAGGCTTGCGCCCCGGTCCGTCTTGACCATCTGAAGCGCACCCCTACCATTGGCCGCGAAACCGGCGGGCGAGAGCCCTCCGGCGACAACCCGGGGGCGTAGCTCAGTTTTGGTAGAGCGCTTCCATGGCATGGAAGAGGTCACGAGTTCGAGTCTCGTCGCCTCCACTTTCCCGGATCGTAATCCCTGACGGCGCGGGTCAGCACCCGCGGGCGGCTACTTGCCCACCGCGAAGAGCATCTTGTCGTTGATGGCAAAGACCGTGCCGTCGCGCGCGATCAGCGTCGGCGTGTACGCCTCCCCCACGCCGCCGGTCAGCGTGATGACCTCCGGCAGCGTGTTGGTGTCGAAGTCCCATTTGTACAACTTGCCGTCTTCACTGTTGGCCATCGCGGCGTGCCCGATCCAGTCGATCGCGCAGGTGTTGATGCACCACTCGCGGACGGCGTTGGGCCCGGCCGGCGGGTCGGGTGTGACGCCCGCGTGCGTGATGACCTCCTTCATGATGGTCACGCCGGTGACCGGGTCGGCCTGCGTCGCGCCGGGGTCCAGGACTGCGATCTTGTTCACCCCGTCGCCGGAGCCGATGCCCGCGTAGTTGTTGTACTTGCACATCAGGAGGTAGGGTGAGGGCCCCGTGTAGAGCGCACAGGAGGTCGCGGGGAAGACCGAGGGTGTGTTGTCCCAGCCGAAGGCTCCCGGCGCAAGCGGCTGTGAGAGGTCGGCGGTGAAGTGCAGCAGCCACCCGCGGTCGTTGTTGTTGAGCCCAGCGTCCAGCACACCGTAGAAGACCTGCCCGTCAGGAGCGATCATGGGCGAGGCCGTGCTGAAGTCGGTGAGGTCCGCGTCCCCGCCGGTGTTGGGGTCCTTCAGGCGGACGCGGTGGAGGAGGGCGAAGGTGTAGCGATCCAGGCACAGGAGGTAGCCCCCGCCCCCGCCGTCGCGCGCCCCGATGTAGAGCGTGCGCCCGTCCGGCCCCAGGGCCGGGGCGCAGTTGTGCGGGGCGCGCGTGACGGACGGATCGCCCGCGGCGGCGGACATCGGGAGGTAGACGCCGCCGGTCGGCCCGATGCGGGCGATGCCGCTTTCGAGGTTGATGGGTGTGGGGCCGGTGACGTGGTACCCGAAATAGAGGTACCCGCGCGAGTCGCAGGTGATCGGGGTGTTGATGCGGACGTTGTTGTCGTAGGCGGCCGGGTTGGCGGCGTAGTTCGCGGCGCCGTAGAACACAACCGTTCGCACGATCGACGACGCCGTGTCGGCGCTCTGCCGGATCAGCACACGCCCGCCGGACTCCGGCACCGCCACGCCATTCACCGGCGTCAGCACCGGCTGGCACACGGGCATCCAGCCGGACGATGGGGGGTCGTACGAAGAGTTGAGCGACCAGAGCAGGGTACCGTCCGCGACGCTGCGCCCCTCGATGCGGAAACCGCCGGTGTCCCGGTGCACAGGGAAGACGACGTTGTTGCGTGCCGTCACCAGCGGGCTGCCGTAGTGCCCGAACGTCGTCCCGCTCTCCTCGACCATGGCCTGCCAGTGGATCGCGCTCAGCGGCTGGGCCGCGACGTTGGGCCGTGCCCAGTGCAGCGAGTTGTACGCGAAACTCGGCCAGCCCGGCGGCGTCAGGCCCCAGTCCGGGTGCAGGGCCGATCCGGGGAGGACGAGGGCCGAGGAAAGAAGCACCGCCCCAACCGCGCCGCGACGCAGGATTCGTCCCATGTTGTAGCCTCCGCTCCGGACAGGCTACCACAATCCGGCCGTGGGGGCGAACAAATTCTCCGTGCATGCGCGACGCGGTCGCGTTAGGCTTCCGGGGTGGAGACCCTTACCCCGGACGCCCGGTCCATGCCTCCTCACGGGGTGCTCCACCGGTACTACAGCGAGCCGGCGCAGCGACAGAGTGTGGTCAACGGCCTCTTTGATGACTCGGCTCGGTACTATGACCGGGTCACGGGCCTCATGTGCCTGGGAACCGGGCTTTCGTACCGGCGCCAGGCGCTGCGCCGGGTGGGTGTGGGCCCCGGGTCGAGGGTGCTGGACGTCGCGTGCGGGACCGGGCAGGTCTCGCGCGCTGCGATTCCCCTGGTCGGACCGACTGGTTATGTCCTGGGTGTGGACCCGAGCACCGGGATGCGCCGTGTCGCCGCGGCCCGGGGCGTCACGGCTGTGGAAGGGACCGCGGACCGGTTGCCCGCCGCGGACGCCTCGGTCGACGTCGTCGTGATGGGGTACGCCCTGCGCCACGCGGCTGACCTGCGGGCGGCGTTCCGGGAGATGCGGCGCGTGCTCCGCCCGGGCGGGGTCGTGCTGATCCTGGAGATCACCGCTCCCGCGGCCGCGCCGGCCCGGTTTCTGCTGCGGCTCTACCTGGAGTGGATTGTTCCGCCGGCGACATGGCTTTTGACCGGGAGCCGGCGGGCGCGAGACCTCATGTCGTACTACTGGGACTCGATCGACCGTTGCGTTCCGCCCGCGATGATCATGGAAGCCATGCGCGAGTCGGGCCTCATGGAGGTCGAGAGGCGCCGCTGCCTGGGGGTGTTCAATGAATACTCCGGTCGGGCGCCGGTCAGCCGCCCTTGACGGGCCGCTCCACCGGGCGCCGGTCGACGAGCCAATCGTCGATCGCCTTGACGATATCTTCGTAGAGTTTTCCGGCCTGGAGGGCCTGCTCGCCCTCCTTCAGGTCATTGACGAGCACGCTGAACGCGACGCGGCGTCCGGTGTTCGGATCGATCACGAACCCCGAGAGGCACCGCACACCGTCGAGTTTGCCGCTCTTGGCGTGGACCTCGGTCGACAGATGGGAGCCGCGGAAGCGTGAGCGCAGCGTGCCCTCGCCGGGTTCGGCCATCGATGCCAGGAACTCCCCGCCGAACTTCGCGTTGCCCTGGAGGGCGGCCAGCCAGCGCGTCATGGTGCGGGGGGAGACCCGGTTCTCGCGGCTCATGCCGGAGCCGTCGCTGACCACCGTGGACGCGGCCGCATCGGGGCCGATGGTCTGGGCCAGCGTCATGCGGACGATGGAAGCGCCGTTGCTCCAGGAGCCGGGTTCACCCGTGACCTCCCGCCCCATCCTCTTGAGCAGGCTCTCGGCGTACATGTTCTGAGAGTCGGTGTTGATCCGCTGGTAGATATCGGAGATGTGTGTTGACACGGCCGCGATGACGCGGGCATCGGTAACGCCCGGGTCGCCCTGTGAGACCACGGTGAAGGCACGCTCGTAATCGCCGCGCGAGGGGTCACCGTCGGATCGGACCGGCCCGACCCGTACGCCCGCGCGCAGGAGTTCCGCGGCCAGAAGCCGGCCGAAGAACACCGGCGGCTCGTGGAGCGACACGTCCGCGGCCACGCGCGGGCCGGGACCGATCTCTCCAAAGATCGTGAAACTGTTCGCCTCCAGGGCACGCTGCAACCACACGGAGTTGGCGCCGCGGGGCCCCGTGCGGCCCTTGTTCTCGATCTCGATCCACGGCGCTTCCGGCTCCAGCGTGACCACCGGCGGGTGATCAGGACCATCGGGCGACGGGCCCGGAAAGAAGGTCATGACGTTGGTGTGGAAGTTCACTCCAGCGACCTCGGCGCAGTAGTACTTCTGGAGTTGGTTCTCCGGCCAGGCGGGGTGGACGTACTGCCTGTCGAAGATGCGGTCGTCCACCACGAGCCGCTCGATCCCGCCGGGTGCTGCCACCTTGACAGCCCGTGCCAGGGACTGGACAAGGCTGCGCACGTTCATCGCCGGAACGGCTTGCTCCAGCAAGGCCGGATCTCCCAGGCCCGGATCGCCGCTCCCCCGGACGATCAGGGTTCCGGCCGCCCACTGGATCTCGGTGCGAAAGGTGAAATCCCGTGGCAGCACCGACATGGCGGTGCCGCTGGTGAGCAACTTCATGTTGGAAGCGGGGATGAAGCCCTCCGTGGCGCGGAGGGCCGCGAGCACCCCGCCTGTTGACAAATCGATGATCTGGACACCCACGCGCGCGTCCCCGATCTTCGCCGAACCTGCCAGATTCTCAACGCTTCGTTGGAGGTCCTGCGCGGCGGCCGGCAGGGGCAGGGAGAGCGCCAGCCCGCTGGCAATCCAAAAGAGGCAGAGGCGCATGTCGCTCCCTTCTCACCCCGGAGGCAAAGCATCGGCTGGCGTCTTCGGCGTTCTTGAGGCTAGGCCGGGAGCGGGGCCTGGCGCACGCGAAGGAGCCCGATGACCTCATCCGCCAGGGGCTTTGAGGTGATCTCCCATGTCGGCCAGTGGGTGCCGCCGACCCGGGCGGAGTAGGTGATCCCGTCCCTCACCGTCCGCGTGTGCTTACGGGGGGGAACAGCCGCGACCTGCTCCGCCGTGAGGAGGATGGAGATCATCGGTTTTCCGGGCTGGGGGATCAGGTAGGCTGTGGGCGTTCCCGCGGCGCGATACACGAGGCTCCATCGCCACGGCACACCGTGCCATGCCAGGGCCTCTTCCAGGGCCTGAGCCAGCAGCAGTTCGCGACCATAGTCGAACAATGATTGGTGGGTCTTGCCGACACCCTCGCGGAGTTCATCCAGACCCGGCGTGCGAAAACGGTCTTCCCACGGGCAGCGCTGTTCGGTGAATCGGCGGGTCACAATCGCCTCCGGCGGTTCCAAGCCCCCGCGTGGGCTCACGTTGCGCCGCATGAGATGATTGGCGCGCTTGACCGTGCATGTCCACGGGGCGGATGAAACGAAGGTAGAATCGTACCGCCGACCGGTACCCGAACAGGAGCCTGCCCATGTCCCCTGAAGCCCCCGGAGCAACAGCACCCGAGCGGGAAGACCCGATGCAGGCGTTCACCGGGGCATCGATCCTGGTGGTGGACGACAACGAACAGAATCTGGAGTTGATCCAGGCCTACCTGGACGACGTGGGATGCACGCTCAGGGCCGCCCGGGATGGTGTCGATGCCCTGGCCCAGGTGGAGGCCAACGAGCCGGACCTGATCCTGCTGGACGTCATGATGCCGCGGATGAGCGGTTTTCAGGTCTGCGAGCGGTTGAAGGCCGGAGCCAAGACCCGTGATATCCCGGTGGTCATGGTCACAGCGCTGAACGAGGTTGGGGATGTGGAGCGCGCGGTGGAGTCCGGCGCGGACGACTTTCTGACGAAGCCCGTCAACAAACTGGAACTGCTGACGCGGGTGCGGTCGCTGCTGCGGCTGCGACGGTTCAAGCGGGATCTGGACCGGGCCCTGGAGCAGGCGCGCCGGCTGAGCCGCGAGTAGCCCATCAGGACCCGGGGTCCCGCAGCGCGGGCACCCCCGCGGGCGCGGCGTTCGTCACCGGCCGCGGGGTGAACACCTTCGACAGGCGGTCCAGGTACAGGTAGAAGACGGGCGTGGCGTACAGCGTCACGAGTTGAGAGAACAGCAACCCGCCGACGACGGCAAGCCCGAGGGGCCGGCGCGATTCGGCTCCGGCGCCCCAGCCCAGAGCGATCGGCAGGGTGCCCATCAGCGCGGCCATCGTCGTCATCATGATCGGGCGGAATCGAACGATGCAGGCGCGGTAGATGGCGTCGCGCGGGGGCGCACCCCGGGCGCTCTCCTGGATCGCGAAGTCCACCATCATGATGCCGTTCTTCTTGACCAGCCCGATGAGCATGATGATGCCCACAAAGGCGTAGAGCGAGAGTTCCACATGGAAGAGCTTGAGCGTCGCCAGCGCCCCGAAACCCGCGAACGGCAGCGCCGAGTAGATCGTCAGCGGGTGGATGAAGGACTCGTACAGGATTCCGAGGATGATGTACGTCACCACCAGAGCGAGCACCAGCAGCATGCCGAGCCCGGCGAGCGAGGACTGGAACGCCTGCGCCGTGCCCTGGAAACTGGCCGTGATCGTGGGCGGAAGAACCTCACGGGCCGCGGCGTCCACTTCGCGGACCGCGCCGCTCAGGGATGCGCCGGGCGCGAGGTTGAAGGAGATCGTGACCGAGGGCAACTGGCCCAGGTGGTTGACGGTGAGCGGGCCGGTCGTGCGCGAGAGGTGCGCCAGGGAGGTGAGTTGCACCAGCGGGCCCGCGGCCGATCGGACGTAGAGCGTGTCGATCCAGGACGGATCACCCTGCAACTCCGGGATGAGTTCCAGGATCACGTTGTAGTCGTTGTTGGGGGCGAAGATCGTGGAGACGCGGCGTGTGCCGTAGGCGCTGGACAGCGCCAGTTCGATCTGGGCCGGTGTGACGCCGAGGGTCGCGGCCTTGTCCCGGTTGATGTCGATGACGAGTTTGGGGCTGGAGAGTTGCAGGTCGGTGGTGACGTCCTGCAGGCCGGGGATCGCCTGCATGCGTTCGGCCAGCGCCGGGGCGGCGCGGTACAGTTCGTCGGTGTCGGGTCCCTGCAGGGTGTACTGGTACAGGCTCTTGGTGATCTGCCCTCCGATGCGGATGGACGGCGGGTTCTGCGGGACGGCCCGGACCGCGCCCACCTGAGCCAACTGGGCGCGGAGTTCCTGGATCACGCGGTCAACGGGCTCCGTGCGCCCTGGCAGGTCGCGGAGTTTGATGAACATCGTGCCGGAGTTTGTGCCGGTGGCGCTCCCTCCCCGCGAGCCGATGCTCGACATGAACGACTCGACCTCCGGGTTCTTCACGGCGATGTCGGCCAGCGCCTGCTGGTACCGGGTCATCTGCGCGAACGAGGTGCCCTCCGGCGCTTCCGTGGTCACGCTGATGCGCCCCTGGTCGTCGCTGGGCAGGAAGCCCTTGGGCACGCGCAGGAACATCCACGCCGTGGCCGCAAGGATGCCGAGCGACGCGATGAGAACGGCCACGCGCCCGGCCAGCGCCCACCGCAGCGTTCGGGAGTACACCGCCAGCAGCAGGTCGAATCCGCGCTCCGTCAGGTTGTAGAGGCGGCCGTGCCGGACGTGGCCGGCGCGAAGGAAGCGGGCGCTGAGCATCGGTGTGAGCGTGAGTGAGACGATGCCGGACGCGAGGATCGCCACCGCGATCGTGATCGCGAACTCGTTGAGCAGGCGGCCGACGAGGCCGCCCATGAACAGGACGGGGATGAACACCGCCACCAGGGACACGGTCATGGAAAGGATCGTGAACCCGACCTCCTGCGAGCCGTCAAAGGCCGCCTGAACGGGGCTCTTCCCCATCTCGATGTGCCGGATGATGTTCTCCAGCATCACGATGGCATCGTCCACCACAAACCCGACCGACAGGGTCAGCGCCATCAGCGACAGGTTGTCCAGCGAGAAGCCCAGCAGCCGCATCACCGCGAACGTCGCGAGGATGGAGAGCGGCATCGCCAGGCTCGGGATGATCGTGGCCCGGATGCTGCGGAGAAAGATGAAGATCACGACCACGACGAGCAGGAGCGTGACAACCAGCGTGTGCTTCACGTCCGAGACCGAGGCCCGGATCGACACCGAGCGGTCGTAGAGCACATGGATGCCGACCGAGGGCGGGACCTGGCGGCGGATCGTGGGGAGCAGGTCCTTCACACGCTGCACGACGTCCACCGTGTTTGCGCCCGGCTGGCGCTGCACCGCAAGGATGACCGACCGCTCGCCGATGCCGTCGGCGTAGTACCACGCCGCGGACTTGTCGTTCTCGACGCTGTCGATGACCCGGCCGACCTGGTCCAGCCGGACGGGGCTGCCGTTGCGATAGGCGATGATGGCTTCGCCGAACCTGTCCGCCGAGAGCAGTTGCCCCGTTGACTCCAGCGTGATGGACTCGCGCGGGCCGCTGATGACGCCCACCGGCAGGTTCACGTTGCGGTCCTGGACGGCGCGGGCCACCTCGTCGATGCCAAGGCCGCGGGCGGCCAGTTTCCGTGAATCGACCTGGATGCGCACGGCGTACTTCTGCGAGCCGAACACCTGGACCTGGGCCACGCCGGGCACCTGCCCCATCTTCTGGCTCAGCACCGTCTGGGCGTACTCGTCCAGTGCGTACATGGGCAGGGTCGCGCTCGTGCACGCCAGGAACAGCACGGGTGAATCCGCCGGGTTCACCTTGCGGTAGGAGGGCGGAGCGGGCATGTCGGACGGCAGGGTCCGGCTGACGCGGGCGATGGACGCCTGCACGTCGGCCGCGGCCGCGTCGATGTTCCGCTCCAGGGCAAACTGCAGCGTGATGCTCGTGCTGCCCTGGTTGCTGACGGAGTTCATCGAGTCGACACCGGCGATCGTCGAGAACTCCTTCTCGAGCGGCGTGGCGACGGATGCGGCCATCGTCTCCGGGCTGGCCCCGGGCAGGGAGGCGCTGACCTGGATCGTGGGAAAATCAACGCTCGGCAGGTCCGAAACGGGCAGGTCCCGGTACGCGAACCAGCCGAAGAACACGAATGAGGCCATGACCAGCGTGGTCATGACCGGGCGGCGGATGAACGGGGCCGAGAGGTTCAACCCGGCGCTCCGGCGGCGCTCACCTCAACGCGAGAGCCGGGCGAGAGCCGGAGTTGTCCCTCGGTCACAACCGTCTCCGTGCCGTTCAGGCCGGCGGTGATGACCGCCTCACCGTCCTGGGTTCGGTCCACGGTCACGGGGTGCAGCGTGACCGTCCGGTCCGCGCCAACCACGAAGACGGCGGGCCCCTTCTGGGAGGGCTGGACCGCGCTCTCCGGGACCATGACGCGGTGCGGTTCCACACCGATCGTCAGCGCAACGTTCAAGAACTGCCCCGGCCAGAGGCGGCGGTCCCGGTTGTCAAATCGTGCCTTCAGGCGGACCGTGCCGGTGGCCGGGTCCACGCGGTTGTCGATGAACGTCACCTCGCCGACCACAGGCACGGAGTCCGCATCCACCTGCACGCGCAGCGGGGCCGCGGCCTGGGCCGCCTGCACGGCGGCGAGGCGATCCTCCGGGATCGAGAAGGCCACTTCGATCGGGTCCACCTGGGCGAGGTCCACCACGTCGGTTTCATTGGCCTTCACGATGGAGCCCGGCTTGACGAGAAACTGGCCGAGGCGGCCCGGGAAGGGGGCGGTGATGGTGCAGTAGGCGACGTTCAGCCGTGCCGTCGCCAGAAGGGCCTCATCGGCCTCGACCTGGGCGCTCGCCGCCCGGGCCTGCGCCTCGTTCTGCTCGGCCTCCCGCGGGTTCATGGCGCCGGACTCGCGGGCCTCCCGAGCGCGGTCGGCGAGCACCCTGGCGTCGTCGGAAAGTGCCCGGGATCGCGCCAGGTTGGCCTCCGCCTCCGCCAGGGCGGCCTCAAACGGGCGGGCGTCGAGCCGTGCGAGGACATCGCCGGTCTGCACGTTCGATCCCTCGGGCGTCGGCAGGTCCGCGACCATCCCTCCGACCTGGGCCCGGACCGTGATCCCGGCCGGCGACTGCGCTGTGCCGATGGTTCTCAAGATGACCGGAGCGTCCGCGACGCGCGCGGACGCGACCGAAACGGTCGCAGGTGCCAGCACCGCCTCCACACGAGCCTGTTTTCGGGCGTCACAGCAGGCGAGCGCCAGGAGGACGGTGCCCCAGGCGACGAAGCCGGCGATCAGGTTTCGATTCACAAAGGATGGACGCGACATCATCCCAATCATTGCCGGTGCCGCAACTTCACGCCGGCACGGAGACGGTCGTGGCTCCGGCGCCGCGCGATGCGGCCCCTGCGGGCGCGCACGCTCCGTGGCGCTGCATCCACCACCGGGCGACTTCTTCCGCCGCGTCGCGCCGCCCATGTCCTGCCGTCAGGATGTGGTTCGTCCCGCTCAGCACCCTGCACTGCACCTGTGACCTGCCCGCCGGGATCGTCCGCAAGATCCGGTCTATGTACCGGTGCGACAGTTGCCCTTCAGCGCACACGACCAGCGACGGTATACCCAACGCGTGCACGCGGCTCCAGCACACCACCAGATCCTCGTTGCAATCCCGTGGAAGCGCATGCCCGATGCGCCGCGTCAGCACGCGATGAATGAGCGGCCGCAGCCACCGGAACGGCCGGGCGATCGCCCGATCCCCCGCCAGCAAGTGCAGCCAACTGTCCACATCCAGGACGCGGCACCAACGCGTGGAAGGCTTTCCCGTCGGTACCGTGCCGGATTCGTCCGCCTGTGCGGCCGGCCCCGTCTCGGCCGAACGGCGGAAGTTTGGTTCCAGCAGCATCAGGCCGGCGATCCCATCGGGCGCTCGTGCGCACGCCCGCACGGCACTGATCGCCCCCGCGCACAATCCTCCGACCACGACCCGCTGCGCGCCGAAACGCTCCCGCGCCTGCGCAAGCACGGCGATCACGGTCCGGTCGTTCACGCCCGCCTGCACCTGGCGCCAGTAGTCGTCGATCGTCGGGTACGAAGGTCCGGCCGAGTCGCCGAGTCCTGGCAGGTCCACCCGGATGCACTGCACCCCCTCGCGCGCCAGGCGGTCCGCGATCTGTACATACAGGTCGCTGTTCCCGGCACGCGGAGCCGGGCCCGGGTTAAGGAGCACGCACGCGGTGGTGTCCGCCTGGCCTTGCGGCGCGTGCCGTGTCCCAAACAGCGTCGTCCCCATGACCTCGAACTGGACGACCGTTCGGCTCATGCCGCACGCCTCCGGCCTGCCGTCTCGCGCGCGCACCCGAGCACAAAGTCACGGAACACAGTTTCACGCGGAACCAGGTACGCCGAGGGTTCCCAGAAGCGATCCGCCTGCAGGGAAACGCGGTGGGGTTCCGTGTCCGCCACCATCACCGTCCTCGAAAGCCCAGCGAAATCCGCAACCCACCACGGGCGAGCCTCCCCGGGGTCGGGCAGCGCCAGAACGTGCGCCGCCGCGTCCACCCACAACCCCCGCGTCCAGAAGTACCCGTCGATGTTGTACGCCGCGCCGCGCAGCAGTGCCGCCACAATCTCTTCGCGTTGAACACGCGGCGAGTTTGGGTGCGCCATCATGTCCGCCATCAGCTGCCGCCGCAGGATGTCCCGGAGCATCGCCGAGCCGTCCACCAACGGGGATGCGAAAACTGCCGCGTCACCCACGCCGTCGCGGAAGCATTCCGACGCCAGGACGGCGCCGGCCTGCACGCCGACCAGGAGTACGGGAGAGTCCGGGAAGAGCCCGCGCAGGTGCTCGGCGCACGCCGCGATATCCGCACGCCAATCGGTCATTGTGAAGCGCTCAAAGCCCGGCCCGCTCTCGCCCATCCCGCGGAAGTCAAACCGCATTGCCCCGAACCCTTCGTTCACCAGCGCCCGCGCGACCTCCACCAGTGTCCGGTGTGCCCGCTCCCGTGCCCCCCCGATCGGTCCGCACAGCAACACGCACGCCCTGGGCGCCGCCGCGGGCGCATGGATCATGTGATACACATCATCCGCGCCGACCCGCAAGTATCCAGCGCACCCCACCGTGCCCTGTGCCATTGTCGCCGCAATCATGCGGCCGCCTCCGCCAGCCAGTGGAGGAACGCGGCCCCCGCGACCGTGCGGCCCGCCGACGCCAGGTGCCCGCCATCGTCCGTCAGCGCCGGGTGGAGCGCACGCCTCTCGCGAGCCCCGTGCAGGTATGTGGCTTCGTCGCCGCGCGGCCCGCGTGACTCCACACCGGCGAGGTCGAACACCGCCGCGCGGCCATACGCCTCGACCAGCCTGGCGTTGTAGTCCGCACGCCGCGCGTTATGCTCGTATCCCCACAGCGGCCGCCCGAGCAATCCCTTGATCGCGTTCCTCGCGCCTTTCGGGAGAGCCGTCAGCGGCGTCGTGACGTGAAGGAACCGCACCCGCGGGAAGCGTTTCGACAGCCCGTCCATCCCGGTACGGTACTCATCGAACGCCGCGGCCACGTCCGTCCGGTGGTCCACGTCCACATAGCACAGTTTGAAGAACGCGACATCCGCCCTCTCGCCGGCCCCGGCGTTCATGAAGTTCGAGAACGCCAGGAGTTTGGAGCGCGGGTCGCCGTTGGACCCATTCGGCGAGTGTATCAATCCCGGTGTGTCCAGCGCCGACGGCTCGGCGGCTTCGTGGATCCTCAGCCCGATGGCCGGGCGGCGGGCCAGAATGGCCTCGGCGCCCGCGAGCACGTTGTACCCCACCGACTGGTGCCCGAAATAGATGCGGCGTGTGCGCAGCCGGTCCCACGCCGTCTGCGGCACCGCATCGAGCCTCCCGGTTTCACACTCCCCCTGGATCATCCCGGTCCACTCCAGTCATGCTCCCGCACGAGCAGCGCGGGGGCGTGCAACTGCCGCGAGACACGGCGCTTCGCCTCGATATCACGGTACGCACGCCCAACCTGGTCGGCGCGCAGGCCCATGACCCGCCCGGCGTCCTCCGCGGCCACGCCGTGCGTGTACGCCCACAGCAGCATGTCCATCTCCGGGTACGCGAGCGCGAAGTAGAACTCTTCCTGCGTCTGCGGCAGGCTGTAGGTGTCGGTCGATGGGGTCTGTTCGACGACCTCCTTCGGCAAGCCCAGGAAACGGCCCATGCCGAAGACCTGCGTCTTGTAGAGATGGGCAATCGGCTTGATGTCCGCCAGCCCATCCCCGCCGCGAACAAAGAAGCCTTGGTCGTACTCCAGCAGGTTGGGCGTCCCGATCACCGCGTAGTTGAGTTCCTCGGCGAGCGTGTACTCCGTCAACTTTCGTACGCGCTGCTTCAGGTTCGTCGCGGCGACTACGGCCAGGTACACGTCCAGCGGCATGCGGGCGCTGACCTGCCTGCCGTCGTCCGCCGCCATCCGGACCACCAGCGTGAAGTAGTTCATGCGGTCGGCGTTCAGCACGTCCTGGGCCACGGCAATCTTGAACCTGTCGCCCGGGCGGAACTGCGGGAACACCTTGCGGATCGCTTCGTCGCGCTTGCTGTAGCAGCCCAGCGCCTCCAGCGGTTGCGTCAGGTCCATGATGTCATACCTGATGCCGGCCTGTTCGCACACCGCCTTGCCCTTGGCCAGGCTCGATGGCGAGGAATCCCGCTCGGGCATCAGCAGCGCCCGGACACGGCCCGGTCCGACCGCGCGGGCCGCCAGCGATGCGCACACGGAGGAGTCGATCCCGCCGCTGACCCCGAGCACCAGGCCCCGGCGGTGCAAGCGGCCGGTGAGCGCCCGCAACCCGGCCTCAATCTCCGCGGCACTGGCCGCGTAGTCCATCTTCAAGACGTCCTTTGAGAATGCGGCCATGGCTGTGGTCATATGTATCGGCTCCAATCGTTCATTTCGCGCGTGCGGCAACGGTCCGCCGGTCCACCCATACCAGCGGCTCCTGCTCGTACCGGCCGGGCGCGGCCATGCTGCCGAAAAAGCGGCGGCTCCAGATCTGCAGGGTGAGAAGGCCGACCAGAGCCATTTCTTCCCGCTCGCCGAGGCGCGACGCCTGCCAGGCCCTGGCCGCGAGCCTGCTTGCGGGCCGCGCATCGATCAGCGGATTCTGTGACATGGCCCCGGACGAGAGGAGTTCTCGGGCGTAGTCGGGCGCCGCGGGACCAAAGAGCGCGCCGGCGATCGGTGCTCGGTAAGGCCACTTGCGCCGCGCCGCGACCTCTGGCGGGAGGGATCGCCGGGCGGCGGCCCTCAGGGTGATCTTCTCACGAAGCCCGGACATCTTCAGGCGGTCCGGCAGGCCGGCGCAGAACTCGACCACGTCCGGATCCAGGTACGGGTATCGCCCCTCGACCCCGTGCGCCATGATCGCCCTGTCGCCCTGGGCCGCGAGGAGGTAGGGCGTCATGAACGTTGCGATCTCCAGGTGCTGGGCTCGGCCCAGCGGCGAGGCAGACGCCCAGCCTTCCGGCAGCGCCGCGGCCACACGGTCGTTGAGCGCGTCGTCATTGAGCGCCGCACGGACGTCGCCCGACAGAAACCGCATCGTCCAGGCCGTGTTCTCCCAGCGCAGCCGGTGTGAGTAGTGGGGGTGGTGGGTTTCGGTCAGCCCCGTACGGAAGAACTCCTGCCACATGGAACCCTGCGCCGCGTCTGCGACATACCGGTGCACGCGGGACATGAGCGCCGCGCGCATGGTGCTCCCGGGCTGCCGCGCCCAGAACCGCCGTACCTTGTCCTCCTTGAACAGGTCGTAGCCGCCCAGAAACTCATCGGCCCCCTCCCCCGTGAGGACAACGCGCATCCCCAGCCCCCGCACCAGAGAAGACAAGAGAAACATGGGAACCGGCGCCGTGCGCAGCAGCGGCGACTCCGCATGAAACACCGCGTCGGGCAGTGCATCGCGGACGGACGCCGGTGTCGCAATGACTTCGTGGTGGGTCGTCCCGAGGTCGACCGCCATGCGACGCTGCGCCCCGCCCTCGTCGAACCTGGGGTCGTCGAACCTCACGGAGAAGGTCTGCAACGGGCTTGAGTCAGCCCGGCGCACCAGGCGGCTTATCAGTGACGAATCCAGCCCGCCCGACAGATATGCCCCCACAGGGACGTCCGCCCGCAGGCGCAGGTGCACCGCCCGCTCAAGCCGCGACGCCAGTTCGTCCGCTGCAACTTCAAGAGTGTTCGGCGCCCCGTCGCGACGGCCGATCCGCAGCGTGCTGTAGGCGGTATCCCGGGCCCGCAGGTCCGGGCCGAATCGCACCGCGTGACCGGGCAGGAGGCACCGCACCCCCTCGAACACCGTGCACGGCCCCGGAACGGACCACATTGTGAACACCGCACCGAGCGATGTGGGGTCCACCCGCGCCGGTACCCGCCTTGACGCGAACACGGCCTTGCACTCCGACCCGAAGACCACCGCGTCCGTGCCCGCCGCGTAGAATAGCGGCGCGATCCCGACGCGGTCGCGCACCAGCGTGAGCGAATCGTCCCGCGTATCGCGGATTGCCAGCGCAAACTGTCCGTTGAGCCGCCGCCATGTGTCCGCGCCCCACTGCTCGTACGCGTGGACGATCACCTCCGTATCGCTGCGCGTGCGGAATATATGCCCGGACGCTTCCAGTTCCGTCCGCAACTCCGGGTAGTTGAACACCTCGCCGTTAAAGGTGATCCAGACTGTTCCGTCCTCGTTGCACAGGGGCTGATGGCCGCCGGTCAGATCGATGATCGCCAGCCGGGCGTGCGCCAGCCCGCACCGGTCATCGGCGTACACGCCGTAGCCGTCGGGCCCGCGGTGCCTGAGCGCGCCGGCCATGCAGACCAGGTCGGCGGTGTCCGGCGCGGCCAGGCCGCGACGCACCATGATCCCCGCGATGCCGCACATGGCAGCGGCCCTCCCGTCAGTTGGGCGCGGCGTTCCGCAGGTCCAGACGCCGCACCTTGCCCGACGCGGTTTTCGGCAACTCGGAGCGTATCTCCACGAATCGCGGCACCAGACCGGGCTCCAGGCGCATCCGGCAGAACGCCCGCACCCGTGTCTCGCTCAGCGTCTCACCGGTCCGCGCCACCAGAACGGCCTTGATCGCCGATCCGTCATTCTCGTCGGGAACCCCGACAACCGCCGCCTCGGCCACCCCCGGCATCTCGCACAGCGCGTGCTCGATCGCCGCCGGGGCGACCTTTTCGCCGCGGCACTTGAAGATGTCATCCGAGCGGCAGATGAAGTACATCAGCCCCGCGCCGTCCGTGCGGAATCGGTCCCCCGTGTGCAGCACCGGTTCGCCCGGCACATCGCCGGGGCGCAGTTTCTCGGCCGTCTCCTTCGGTTTGCCCCAATAGCCCCGCATGACGTTGGAGCCGCGGATCACCAGTTCACCCTCGGCCCCCGGCGGC
This sequence comes from Phycisphaerales bacterium, assembly GCA_020849105.1. GTDB lineage: Bacteria > Planctomycetota > Phycisphaerae > Phycisphaerales > UBA1924 > JADLGW01. Next base: position 126,259 of record JADLGW010000056.1, read on the forward strand.
AGCCGGCGGCCCCCGTCATCAATCAGGTACGCCTCGCAGTTCGGGATGGCGCGGCCAACGGATTCGGGGTGCGAATCCACGAGCGCGGGGTCCAGGTAGAGGGCCCGCGTGCACTCGGTCTGCCCGTACATGGGATAGACCTCGACGCCCCGGAACGCCTCGCGCAGCCGCAGCAGGTGCGCAGGCGGGATCGCGTCCGCGGCGTTGGTCATCAGCCGCAGGGCGCCGAGGTCCGCGGGCACCGGCGTGATCTGCAGCAACTTTGCAAAGAGCGACGGGACCCCGGGGAGCATGGTGACCCCGTATTGCTCCATCCGGCGCAGCACGTCCAGCGGGAACGTGAACGACGGCTCCAGCACCACCTCGGACCCGGCCCGCACCGCCGTGAGCACCTGCATGAGCCCGTAACTGAACGCCATCGGCAGCACCGAGCACGTCACGTCGGCCGCCGTCTGGTGCAGGTAGCGCGCGACGGCGCCCGTGCTGTTCGTGAAGTTGCGGTGTGTGAGCATGGCCCCCTTGGGCAGGCCCGTGGTCCCGGAGGTGTAGATGATCGCCGCCAGGTCCTGGTCGATCGTTCCGGGATCGAGCGGGCGATCCAGAGGGCCCGCCAGCGCCCCGCAGACGCACAGGTCGCTCTCGAGCCCGGCCGGCGGTGCGAACCACGCCGTGGTTGGCCGGCACTCAAGCCCGGCCAGCGCGGCCTGCACCGCGGCCGCGGCGGTGTCCGGTGCGATCAAAAGTTTCGCCCCGCTGTCCGCCAGGATGCAGCGGATGCGGTCCGTCCGGGCGTCAGCCGCGATCGGTGTGAAGACGCCGCCAGCCCGCAGCGTCGCCCAGACCGTGACAGCGGACTCCACGGAGTTCTGAACGACGACCGCGACACGGTCGCCCCGCTCAACCCCCCAGCGCTGCATCGCGGCCGCCAGCGTTCCGCTCTGGGCCCACAGAGCCGCATAGGTCAGGGTTCCACCGGCATCGCGGACGGCCACGCGCTCAGGGGTTGTTCCGGCCCACGACTCGAGGTATTCCTGGAGAAGGAACACAGGGACTCCGGTCACCGGGCGCCCGCGGCCTGCTTCCGCTGCACATACGCGGTGATCCGCTGAACGCTATCAAGATTCTCGGGCAGGAGTTCGGTATCCGCAACCTTGATCTGGAACTCTTCTTCGAGAAACAGGACGAGTTCCATGGCCCCGGTGGAATCGAGTATGCCGGCCTTGGTCAGGGACTGAACCGGGTCGATTGCAGCACCGCGATCGAACAGAAAACGGTCCGCAAGGAACGCCCGCACTCTTTCCACCGTTTCCACGAGGGTCCCCCCTGGGGAACAAACACGCCCCGAACAGATTCGCCGCACGCTCCCGCGAACCGTGGCACGCCGTGGCCCGGACCAATATATGTCGGCCTCGGAGGGGGGTGGCTTTGCCCCATGAAAGGTTCCCGAGACCCCCCCCGGGACAGGGTGGTGCGGGTGCGGGATGACTGCGAACCGTGGTCGCGGCATCACCGCCAGACTACTTGACCGTCATAACCTCCTTCATCAGGCTGGCCGGCATGGCGCGGTATTCCAGGAACTCCATCGTTGAACTCGCCCGACCCTGCGACAGCCCGCGGATCACCGTCGTATACCCGAACAACTCGGACAGGGGCACCTCGGCGGTCACTAACTTCACATGCCCGCGGTCGTCGGTGTCCACGATCATGCCGCGACGGCTGGACAGGTCGCCCGTGATGTTTCCGAGATAGTCGTCCGGGACGGTCACCACGACCTTCATGATCGGCTCCAGCAGCACGTTGCCCGCACGGGCGACCGCCTCCTGCAGCGCCAGGCGCCCCGCCTGCTCGAACGCGACCTGGGAACTGTCGACCGCGTGGCTGGACCCGTCCACCAGTTCGACCTTGATGTTGATGAGCGGGTAGCCGGCGGTGACACCGGACACCGCCGTTTCGCGGACGCCCTTCTCGACGGACGGGATGTACTCCTTCGGGATCGACCCGCCCACGATCTTGTTCTCAAACGCGATGTGGTCATCGAAGTCCAGTTCGTCGGCCTCCGCCTGCGCCGCGGTGTACGGCATGAGGTTGATCGTGCAGTCGCCGTACTGGCCGCGTCCCCCCGTCTGCTTGACGAACTTCCCGCGGACCCACTCGACCTTCTTCGTGATCGCCTCGCGGTACGACACCCGCGGCTTGCCCACGGTGACGTTGATCTTCATGTCGCGGACCAGTTTGGTCCGGATGATGTCGAGGTGGAGCTCACCCATGCCGGCGATGATGGTCTGGCCGGTCTCCTCGTCGTAGTGGGAACGGAACGACGGGTCCTCGCGCCGGATGGTCGCCAGGGCCTCGGCCAGTTTCCGCTTGTCGTCTGTGGTCTTGGGCTCAATGGACATGCTGATGACCGGCTCCGGGAAGGTCATCCGCTCCAGCAGGATCGGGTTGTCCTGGTCGCAGAGCGTGTCGCCCGTGTAACTGTCCTTGATCCCGATGACCGCCACGATGTTGCCCGCGCCCACTTCCTCCATCGGCTGGCGGTGCTGCGCGTGCATCTCGTAGATGCGGCTTGCGTTCTCGCGCTTCCCGTTGCCCGGGTTGAGCAGACGCGTGCCCTTCGCCAGTTTGCCGGAGTAGATGCGGATGTACGTCAGGTCGCCGTGCTGGTCGGAGACGACCTTGAACACCAGCGCGGAGAACGGTGCGCTCTCATCATGCGGGCGCGTCAGCATCGTCTCCGGGTCGCGCGGGTCCGTGCCCTCGACCGGCGGCACCTCGTTGGGCGCCGGGAGGTAATCGATGACCGCGTCCAGCAGCCGCTGCACGCCGATGTTCCGCAGCGCTGCCCCGCACAGCACCGGGTAGCACGCCCGGACGATGGTCCCCTTGCGCACCGCGGCCTTGATCTCCGCGTTGGTCACGGACGACTCGTCCGTCAGGTACTTCTCCATTAGGTGGTCGTCGAGTTCCGCCGCCTGCTCGATCAGCCGGTGCCGCCACTGCTTCGCCGTGTCCAGCAGGTCGGCCGGGATGTCCTTCTCCGTGACGACCGCGCCCTTCTCATCGGCGTCGAAGAAGAACGCCCGCATCAGCAGGAGGTCGATGATGCCCTTGAACCCGTGCCCCTGACCGATCGGGTACTGGATGGCGATCGCGTTGGCCCCCAGGCGGCTCTTGATCGTCTTGAACGAGAAGTCGAAGTCCCCGCCCAGTTTGTCCATCTTGTTCACGAAGCACAGCCGCGGCACCTTGTACCGGTCCGCCTGGCGCCACACCGTCTCGGACTGCGCCTCGACGCCCTCCTTGCCGTCGAACACCGCGACCGCGCCGTCGAGCACGCGCAGTGACCGCTCGACCTCGATCGTGAAGTCCACGTGCCCGGGCGTGTCGATCAGGTTGATCTTGTATTCCTCGCCGTTGTGGGTCCACGGGCAGGTGGTGGCGGCGGACTGGATCGTGATGCCGCGCTCCTGTTCGTCCTGCAGGAAGTCCATGGTCGCGGTGCCCTCGTGCACCTCGCCCATCTTGTAGGTCTTGCCGGTATAGAACAGGATGCGTTCCGACACCGTGGTCTTGCCCGCGTCGATGTGGGCACAGATTCCGATGTTGCGGATATGGGACAGGTCGTTTGCCATGGTCGGGGTTCTCGCTGCGGACGCCGGGCACCGGGATAACGCGCCCGGCGGGGGTCGGTGATTGCGTGAGGATTGCGGCAACTATCGCCGCGGCGGCGGTGATTCGTGATCGATTCCGGCCCTTGGGGTGGGGCTTGCTATTGCCCCCGGGCACGGAGTGTGGGACGCTCCCCGCGGCGTGAGGGGCCGCGGAGGCCACCTCAGACGGGTTCGTCCTGACGCTCGCTCATGGCGGAGCCTCCTGGACAACCGGGCCCGGCTAGGGCCCGAACAGAAAAGAATGGTAGCGGCGGCACAGGGGCGGTCAAGGGCGGACCTGCCGTACCACCCCGTGTCAGGGTGGAGTCTGTCCGCCACCCCGTGGTCCCCTCAGTTGTGCTCCCCTGCCACTCTCTCGACCCGCGCTCCTTCTTCCGGCGTCAGTTGCACGAGCGGGTCGAGCCTCAGGTTCTTGTTGAGCGCCAGCACCCTCTTGGCCCACGCTGCCGCCGCCGCCCTGTTCCCGAGTTCCAGTTCCGCGTCCATGACCTTCAGCGGGAACGTCGTGCCGTGCGGGTCGAGTTCTGCGGCTCGCGTCCACGCCTCGACGGCGCTCCGCAGGCGCTCCTCGTGCGGCGGCGTGAGGCGTCCGGTGGCTTCCCCACTGAACGCCGCGCGGACCTCCTCGACCGTCCCGGCCCAGCCCCATGCGGAGGCCGTGGATGTGGCCTCCGCCGCGGCCCACGCGACGCCCGCGTACGGAAGCCGGATCACGTCCGCAAGCCCTTGGAGGTCGTGTTCGTGAATGAGCGTCACCCATGAGAGCCAGAGTCGGCTCACGGCTTGGGCAGTGGACTGGTGCGGCCACACCATCTCCGACCCTCGGCTCAATCGGTGGACCGCTTCCTCGATCCGATCTCGGGCGAACAGCGCCAGGCTGCGCTCGAACTCAGCCTGGTCCTTCGCGGGCGCCCCCCTCGAAACACTCGCGAGGTCGGCGGCGATTCTCTCCATCGTGTCGCCGGAGCCGTTGCCGGACGCAACCAGTTCAACCCGGGCGCGGAACTCCGCGAGGGGCGCTACCAACTCGGCCGCCTCGCGCAGGAGGGATTCCCACCGCCAGACCTTCGCCGTGACAAACACGCTCACCAGGGCCACGCCCGCCACGCACGCCGCTCCCGCCATCGCCGCGCTCTTGCGGTGCGCGATCCGGTCTGCCAGCGCCGGGCTCGCCGCGAGCCCCAGCACCGCAAAGAACAGCGCCGCCGAGCCGACGAACACGCCCGTCATCTCGATCTGCGCGTGCGCCGCCAGCGCAAGGGCCGCCGCGGCGGTCACCCGTCCGGCCCACGCCGAGGTCTTCAGCACCGCCAGCACGCACAGCGACAGCGCGATCCACGCCAGCAGCCCGACACCCCGGGCGATGGCCGAGTCCGGCGTCGTCGCAGCGGACTCGATCCACGCCCCCAGCAGCGTTGGCACGCTCGCCAGGGCGATGATGGACCAGCGTTCGATGCGTTCGTTTGACACGTTTCCCGCGGGCTCTGGCGCGAGGATCGTGCTTCCGGCGCGGCCCCGGCCCAAAGCAGGCGGGGGGGCGGCGCCCACCAGGGCCCTCCCGCACGCCCACACGAGGCCCAGGAACACGCCGCACCACCCGATGCCCGGCACGCCGAGGCGGGCGCTGAAGTCAAAGAGGATGCTGTGCGGGCTCTCCACGTTCTCCGGGCTCAGGGCCGGCTTGAGCAGCATGTACGCCTGCTTGAACCCGTCCGGGTCGGTTCCCATCCACGGGTGCGCGACAAACGCCCGTGCGGCACCCTCCAGGTAGAACCACCGGAACAGGATGCTCGTGTCATGCAGCCGCTCGCCCAGCAACCCGCGCACCACGACGGCCGAGAGCGCCGCCGCGACCACACCGACACCGAGCACACCCCCGACCCATGGCCGCACGCCCGGGTCGCGCCGCGCGACAACCCATGTGCCCGCAAGAAGCCCCGCGCCCAGCAACGCGGCCGCGTATCCGCCCTTGGACCCCGCCATGACCACCGCCGCACCGGCCGCGACAGCGCCGAGCGCAACGACCCCGACAAGGCCGTCCGCGATCAACTGCCGCGCAGGGCGCGTCGCCCACCAACCCAGCGCCGTCAGCCCCGCGAGCGCCACGAAGGACCACGCCGCGACTGATGCGTAGACGTTGGCAAGCCCGAACCAGCCCGACGCCTCGGGCTGCATGAGGCGCCGCTCGAACGCCCGGGCCATCGGCGAGCCCTCGGACCATCCGCTCGCGGCCAGGAACGCCGGCTTGTTCGTTTGGTAGTCCGAAACAGTCTGCGGGTGTTCGATGAAGACCTGCAGGCCGCCCTTGACCGCCAGCATCGCGACAAACCCGAGCAGCGCCGCCACCAGCACCCGCCTCATCGCCGCGTCGCGCCCCAGGTGGGCCAGCGCCACACCCCCGACCACCGCCGCCAGCCACGTCACGCCGATCCGCGCGTCGTCGAGTTCGAGTTCCGGCCGCGCGTACAGCAGCACCCGCGCCGCCCCGCACGCCGCCAGTAGCCACATCCACAGCACGGCGCCGCGCCGCCCCCGAGCCTCTCCCAGCATCCCGAGCCCGGCGCCGAGCAGGATCACCGAATCCGCGAGCAGCGATCCGGTCGGCCCGAGCGAGGTCATCGGAGCGGCCACGATGGTTGGGTCCTGCGACCAGTACGGGAACGCCTCGAGACCCGCGGATGCCCGGGTCAGCGCCCCCGCGACGACCAGAAGTGCCCCGGCCCAGCGCAGGACGACGCCGAGTCGTGACTCGTCGTTCACGCGGGCCGTCCCTTCGTGCTGGCGTACTCAAAGAGGCCGATTACGAGCAGGAGTGCGACGACCTGGATGCCGATCAGGGCCGCCTGCCACGGGCGCGACGAGGCCAGCAGAACCCCGGAAACTCCGGTGACAGCCGTCAGGCCCCAGATGACGTACACCGACGGCGCCTTCGACAGACCGCGCTGAACCAGCCGGTGCGACAGGTGCTGGAGGTCGCCGACAAACGGCGATTTCCCCTGCGACAGCCGGATCAAGACGACGGCCACGAAGTCGTAGATCGGCACCGCCAGGACCACAAGGGGCATGAACAACGCGTACCACGCGGAGGACGAGACCGAGAGTCGCAGGGACGAGGAGACATCCGGGATCGGCGCGTAGGTCGTCCGCACAGTCAGGAATGCCAGCAGGAACCCGAGCACGAGCGAGCCGCCGTCGCCCATGAATATCTTCGCCCCCCGCCTCCCCGCCGGCCACGGCGCATTGAACGCCAGAAACCCCAGGCACGCCCCGACCAGCAGCGCCAGGCACGCCGCCACGAACCACTGCGGCTCCGGGCGCACGAGCGTTGCCGCCAGGAAGCACGACGCCGCCACCGCTGCGACGCCCCCCGCGAGCCCATCCATGTTGTCCATGAAGTTCAGCGCGTTCGTGACGACAAGGAACCACAGGGCCGTGATCGCGACCGACAGCCACGGCCCGCCGACGTGGGCATCCATCATCGTCAGGAGCCGCGTGCCGGTCAGGATCGGTACCAGCACGGCCGGCGCGGCCATGATCGCCAGTTTGGTCCACGGTCCCAGCGGCCGCCTGTCGTCCACCATCCCGACGATGTGCAGCAGGAGGAGCGCGCCGAGCAGCATCAGCGCCGGACCGGTCTGTTGCTGAATCCCCGCGACATGCCCGGCGACATCGGCCGGAAGCAGCGCGGACCCCCCGTGGGCGTTCGGCGCCGGGTCAAGCCCGGACAGCCACCCCAGCCCCAGCAGCATCGGGGCCGCGACCCCCCAGAAGATCGCAACGCCTCCCGTGTTCGGCACACGCCGCGGCTCCGCCTTCACCTGCCCGGCAACCCCGGCCGAGTCGTATGTGCCCAAGGCGTGGCCGGCACGGACCAGCGCGGCCGTCAGCGGGAGCGAGATGAGAAACGCCGTGGGGATGAGCCCGAGGCACAGCCATGTCATGGGCGCAGTTTACTGTGCCCCCACCCGCCCAACAGCCGGCGTGGCGCCATGTGCTCGGCAGCGGAGAGCGGCGTCCCCCTGCACGGTGCTACCGGTCGTTCCGGGTTGGTGCATCCGTGGATTCTCGGGCGCAGCGGGGCGTGGCACCCTCCTCCCCCGGCGGTCGTTCATCGCTCACCCCCGGCGGGTACGTTCGGCCGATCAACCGGTACACTGCCGGCCACGCCCACGTCATCACCGCGAACCACGCCGTCGCGATCCCGATCACGATCAGCACCCGCTGCGGCCACGGCCCAAGCCGGTTGATGATCGTCGGGTGCATCGGCACGGTGTTCCCGATGAACCCGTAGTTCAAGCCCGTCGGCACGTTCACCGCCGTCACAAGGAGAACCCACGCGATTGCCGCCGTCCACGCCACTCCGAAGTCGCGCCGGTGCGGCCGGTACCCGAGCACCACCAGGTCATAGACCGCGGAGCCGACGATCATCAGGTGGGTGCACCAGAAGAACCAGAATCGCGGCGATGCCGGCCCGTGATCGAGGGTCGGTGTGACGAGCGCCTGCGTCGAAAGCCCGATGCCCCAGTAGTACAGCAGCGTCCGCGACCACCGCCGCTGGGTGAGCATGGCGATGGCCGCGGCCACGGCCGCGAGGTCGCACATCTGGATCGGCAGGCTGTCCTCGATTGTGAACACGCCGGGCCAGCACAGGTACACGGTCTCGGCGGCCTTGGCGGCCACGATCGCGCAGCCCCAAGCCCGCCGGAACTTCTTTTCTCGATCGCCGGGGCGCCACAGCAGCCCGAGCCGGCACGAACCGAATACCAGCAGCGACATGACCGCGACGACCGCCAGGTGCAGCGCCGAGAATGACGCGAACGTCGCCCATTGAGAAGGGTTGGTGCTCGGCGAGACCGGGGCCTGGGCGAGCACACTGCCGAGAGACATGGGAGCGAGTGTACGGGACGCCCCGCTGGTCAAGCAGGCGGCGGTGCGGCGACGGGTTGCTCGCCCTCGTCCACCTCGGCCTCCACCCCCTTGTACTCCGATTGGGCCATCAGCCGCCGCTTCTGAGATTGCCGCAGCAGGTCCACCTTCTGCCGCAGTTCCTGGGCCTCGGCCTCGTTCCGCACCACGCCGGCCAGCGCCAGCATGAACCCAAGGATCGCCCCGGCTGTAACACCTGCAATCACCAGCCATGCCCACGCGGGCGTCGCGTCCATGCCCGTGCATCGGCCCTTCCGATCAGCCTCTTGACCGCCAATAGAATGCCGCCATGACCTCCCGTGTTCTCCGGCGAATCCTGACCATCTGGGCGGCGCTGCTGGTGGCCTGGGCCGCCCCGATCGCGGGCGCCCAGGAAGCAACCGGCGAGGTCCAGATTGAACTCGATTCGTTCGGCGTTGGGGACACCTGCCGTGCGGGTGAATGGGTCGGGGTTCACCTCATTCTGGCGGACAACTCCGACCGGCCGCGCGATCTGCTGGTCCGCGTCGGGCTTACCGACGCCGACGGCGACCACCCGCTCCCGGAGCGCGTCGTGACCAGCAACCCGGGCGTCAAGCAACCCGTCTGGCTCTATTTTCGGCTCCCGTATTCTCTCCAGACCAGCGATGTGCTGGTGTTCAACGTTTTCGAGGCGGTCGAGACCACGGGCACGGCCGGCACCACGCACGCCGCGGAGCGGCTGCTGGGGAGCCAGCGGCTGCGTCCCCAGCGGGTGCTGCGTTCCACGGAGTCGGCGATGGGCGTTCTTGGCCGTTTCGGTCTCGGGCTGCGGGAATACGGCGTCTCCGGCCCCGGCGACGATACGGCCCGCGCCAACGGAGCCGAACGGACCGAAGTCCGGCTGGGCCTGTCCCCGGCATCCCTTCCCGACCGCTGGATGGGCCTTGCCCAGTACGACGTGATCGTCTGGGCCGAGGGGCTGCCCTCGCAACTCTCCGCGGAGCAGGCGGATGCCATGCGCGAATGGATTCTCCGCGGCGGGCACCTGGTCATCGTGCTCCCTCGCGTGGGCCAGCAGTGGACCGACCGTTCGGCCAACCCACTCGCCGACCTCCTTCCAGCCGTACGCATCATCCGCCGGGAGGATCAGGACCTGGCCCCCTACAAGGTGCTTGTGACGACCGAGGCCCTCGTCACCATGCCATCAAAGGAGACTGTTCACGTCTTTGAACCGCTGGAGGCGCCCGGTCCGGCGGTCGACCCCCAGGCCGTGCGGATCCTCAATACGCCCGACGGCGTCCCGCTCGTCGTGCGACGGCTGATCGGGGCCGGTGCGGTGACCCTCGTGGGGCTCGACGTGACCGCCCGCTGGTTCAATGAGCGGGGGTTGCCCGACCCAGAACTGTTCTGGCACCGGATTCTGGGCAAGCGGGGGCAGCTCGCGACGGAAGCGGAACTCAACCGTCCCGGCCCCAACAGCCCAACGGGCTACATCTTCTCGGCGGGCAATCAGATCACGCTGGACCGCGACATCGCCGATCAGGTCGCCAAGACCGGGCGTGCCGCCGCGGGATTGCTGATCGGGTTCGTGGTCTTTGTCGCCTACTGGCTCGTGGCTGGCCCTGTCGGGTACTTCACGCTCCGTCGGCGCGGCTGGGTTCGTCACGCGTGGATCGGCTTTGTCGCCGCCGCGGGTGTGTTCACGGCAATCGCCTGGGGCGGAGCCACCGCCATCCGGCCGCATCGCGTCGACGCCTCCCACCTGACCCTGCTCGACCATGTCTACGGGCAGCCCTACGAGCGTGCCCGCTCCTGGATCAGCCTCCTGATTCCGACCTATGGCGACGCCACCGTCCATGTCGGCGACCCCGCCGATGCGGCATCCGGCGCCACACGGTTTCATGACGGCATCACGCCCTGGGAAGCCCCGAACAGCAGCGGCGGGTCGTTCCCTGATTCCCGCGCCTACGTCCTGCAGAGCCGGGCCCCGGATACCGTGACCGTGCCCACCCGCGCCACGGTCAAGCAGTTTCAACTGGACTGGGCGGGCGGCCCCCGCTGGAAGATGCCCGCGCCGGTTGTCGCCGGCGAGGGCGATCCGGGGATCAGCGTCCTGCCCCGCGCCCCGAACAGTCCCGTCTTTGCGGGACAACTGGTGCACTCCCTTCCTTCTGCGCTGACGGAAGTGACGGTGATCGCCGTGCTCCGTCAGAAAGATCACACCAGGGCGCTGGCGGCGGACGTCAACGGTCCGCTCCTCTCCGAAGTGATCGTCTGGAACCTGCCGAAGGCCTGGGCGCCGGACACACCGCTGGACCTCTCGGTCTTCCGGTACAACGAGAACCTGGGGAGCGACACCAGGCACACCAACAACTTCTTTGAGGGCATGCTCAGGGGCTCCCAGGACGCGGGCGAAGGGTTCCAGGCTCCCGATCCCACCGGCGCCGTCCAGCGGCTCACCGCGCTCTCGTTGTTCGATCAACTCCAGCCGCCGCGGTTCTCGAACCCGACCGGCGTCGATCCACCGCTGCTCGCCCGGCGCCGTGCCGCACACGGCTACGGGCTGGGGCGGTGGTTCACGGAGCCCTGCCTGATCATCATCGGGTCCACGACGGAGGACTGCCCATCACCCGTGCCGCTGTCGGTGATGGACGGCGGTGAACTGGTTCCCGTGCCCTCGCGTGGGCGGACCATCGTCCGCTGGGTGTATCCTCTGCCCGACCATGCGCCCGGCTACAGCGGGTCGGAACCACCCGCGCCCGAAGACTCCGGTCAGGGAAACGGCTGAGCCCCCAGGGAGTCCCCGGTGCCGATGATCGAGACCATCAACCTGACGAAGCGATACGGCGATCTGGTCGCGCTCGACAACCTGAATCTGACGATCGAGGACGGGAGTTGCTATGGCTTCATCGGGCCCAACGGCGCGGGGAAGACCACGACCATCAAGATCCTTGCGACGCTGCTCAAGCCCAGCAGCGGCCAGGCCCAGATCAACGGGCTCACCATCGGCTACCAGAACCGGCAGATCCGCCCGCTCATCGGCTACGTCCCAGACTTCATGGGCTCCTACGAGGACATGGTCGTCACGGAGTACCTGGAGTTCTTCGCGGCCGCGTACAACATCCACGGGATGCAGCGGAAGAAGGTCGTCGCCGACGTCCTGGAACTGACCGAACTCTCGTACAAGGCGACGGCGGAGGTCAACAGCCTGTCCCGCGGCATGCAGCAGCGGCTGTCGGTCGCCCGCGTCCTCCTGCACGACCCGCGTGTGCTGCTGATGGATGAACCCGCCTCGGGCCTGGACCCGCGGGCCCGCATCGAGATGCGCGAACTGCTCAAGGAACTCAAGCGGATGGGCAAGACCATCCTCATCAGTTCGCACATCCTGCCGGAACTGGCCGAACTGTGCAACGAGGTGGGGATCATCGAACGGGGGAAACTGCTCTTTTCCGGTTCGGTCCGCTCGGCGCTCCAGCGCGCCAAGGTCGGCCACGTCATCCACGTCGCCGTTGCGGAGCGCACAGCCGAGGCGGCCGAAGTTCTCAAGAAGGTTCCCGGCGTCGTGAAGATCACCATCGCCGAAGAGGACGCGGGCATCAACTCCAACGGCACCCGCCGGGCCGAGATCATGCACGTCTCCTTCGACGACACCGGTGGCCGCAGTTACACCGACATCCCCAACGTGCTCGTCAACGCCGGGCACCGGATCACAAAGTTCACGGAAGAGGCGGTGAACCTGGAGACCGCATTCATGCGCCTGACCAAGGGCCTCGTGCAGTAGGCGAACGCGGATCACGCCGGGCCGCGGGAGCACGCTCCGGTCGCATTCCTCCGGGTTCCGGCGCCGTCGGCGTTCCCGTCAGGGGATGATCTTCGACACGCCGGGCCGGTTGTAATACGCCCGGGATTCCGGCGTTGCCTCGGGCTCATCGAACACGCTGCCGCCGGGGTACCACGGCGTCGCGTCGCTCCAGGCCTGGGATGACTTCATCCCCGCGACGTGCCCGTCAAAGTACGCCGCGTTGATGGATTCACCCGCGTGCCGGAAAGAGAGCGGGTGGCGGCCGGACGCAGCGTCCTGGTTCGGGCCCCGCCCGAAGGCGCCGGAGCCGTGGTAGATCGGTCCGGCGTCGGTGAAGCAGCCGTACCACCGCGGGGTGGCGTCGATATCGAAGTCCAGGATCGCCCCGGTCGCGGATTGGGCAAGGTACCGTGTACCGTCGGAGACCAGGACCTTGGCCGATGCCTGAAGCCCGATGCGGTCCACGCGCGGGATGTAGTTCGCGGGCACATCCCCGGGCGTCCGGAACCCAATGGGAGCCTGGCCGCCCATGTCCTGGTTCAGTTTGTTCTTCCTGAACTGAGGGAGCGACCCGGGCCAGTAGTGGAACGGTGCGGGCGACAGGTAACTGATCTGCCGGACCGGGCCCTCGGCAAGGACGGCATCGAAGTCGTCCTGGTCGCCCATCCCGGAATCGTTGAAGCACCGCATGTTCGGGCTGCGGGCCGAAGGGCACGCAAAGCCATTGAGGATCTGGCAGGTGCGCCGTCCCCGGTTCGGCGACAGGTTCATCGACTCACCCATCGTCGGGCTGATCCAGTCCAAGGTCGAGGTCGGCGTCTCCGCCGTTGTGTCGAACAGGTAGTCCGTGTCGCCCGCGAGGTTGAGCAGCCCACGGTACCCGGTGGTCCGCGGCCCTGCGAAGTAGTCCGTGTTGCTGTTCATGTAGAGTGACTGGGCCTCGACCAGCGAGCGCAGCCGCGTCAGGCAGACGGCCGAGCGCCCCGTCTCTCGCGCGGCGCCGAGCGATGGCAGCAGTATGGACAGCAGCACCGAGAGCAGCGCGACCACGACCATCAGTTCGACGATGGTGAACCCCCGGGGCTGTCGCATTACGACCCCCCCGCCGAAGGTGCCGCGGCTCGCGCGCCCCAGAAGGCCCGCACCTCGCCCGTTGTGAGGCTCAGGACCGCGCCCGGCGCGACAGCCAGTTTCGACAGTCCGGCAAGTTCACGGCTCCCGATGAACCAGCGGCCATTCTCCTCGCGCACCGGCAGAAGCGAGCGCACACCGGTCCGTGGGTGCCGGGCGGGGACGCTCAGCGTGCGGCCACCGCCGAAGCGAAACTCGAAGAGTTCACCCGTCGCCACGTCCACCAGCAGCGTGCTCGGCGCAAACCGGATGCCGCCACCGGGCGCAAGCGCTCGCCAGGTGCAGAAACCAACGACCGCCGCGAGCGCGGCGCACAACACGGCCCGTTTCCAACTTCCCCAGCCGCGCACAATCGCACCTCCCAATGCGAAGGGGCCGCGAACCCAAGCCCGGGGCAACGAGCCTAATGCGATCCGCCGACCCGTTCAAGTTCCGGGCAGCCCGGTGTGGATGTGATGTGGAAAACCTAGAATGGGCTTGGATGCGTGTCCTGCTCACCAACCCCCGCGGCTTCTGTGCCGGTGTGCATATGGCGATCGACGTGGTCCACCAGGTGCTCGACCTATTTCCCGGGCGGACGATCTACGTCTACCACGAGATTGTGCACAACAAGCATGTCGTCGGGCGCTTCCAGGGCCGGGGCGTGGTGTTCGTGGACGACCTGGCCGCCGTTCCGACGGGGGAGATCGTGGTGTTCTCCGCCCACGGTGTGAGCCCCGCGCTGAGGACGAAGGCCGCGGCCCGGGGGTTGACCACGGTCGATGCCACCTGCCCGCTGGTGACGAAGGTGCATAGCGAGGCGGTGCGGTATGCACGGCAGGGGTATCAGATCCTCCTGGTCGGCCACGCCGATCACCAGGAGGTGATCGGGACGCGAGGTGAGGCACCCGAAGCGATCCAGGTGGTCGAATCGATCGACGACATCCCGCGGCTGGTCGTGCGCGACGCATCGAGGCTGGTGTACCTCACGCAGACGACGCTCTCGACCGACGACGCGGCCGGGATCATCGAGGCCCTGAAGCGGGCGTTCCCGCAGATCAAGGCGCCCCCGAGCGGGGACATCTGCTACGCGACGACGAACCGGCAGCACGCCGTGAGGCAACTGGCGCCGGAGTGCGACCTGGTGCTCGTCGTCGGGTCGAAGAACTCGTCGAACTCGGTGCGGCTGACGGAGATCTCGCGGAACGTCGGCACCCCGGCGTACCTGCTGGACGACGTGAGCGAGTTGCGGGAGGAGTGGTTCCGGAAGAAGGAAGGGTGCCACGGTCCTGTCGGCCTTGCGACAGGGCCGTGCGCGAGTGGCGTGTCCGCGGACGGCGGCGAAGTGACGCTCCCTCACGGTCGCGGCTCTGATGGGCTGGTTGTGCTGCTGACTGCCGGGGCTTCCGCGCCCGAGGACCTGGTCGCCGACCTGTGCAAGGAACTGGTGCGGCGCTTCGGGGCGACCCTGGAGACACGCGACATCTTCGAGGAAGACGTCGAGTTCGCGCTGCCGGGCGCGCTACGCCGGATGATGGCCGAGCGCGGGATCGACCCGGAGCAGCGCCGCATCCGCATCACGCGCCCTACGGTCACGGCGGAGGCGTACGGCACGGTGCCGGTGACGATCAGCGCCCGTACGGTGCCGCGGTGAGAGCGGTGTCGCCCGAGACTGCGGGGCGCTACTGGGCGCGGGCGGCGTGGCTCACGTTTCCTGTGGTACTGATTCTCGCGCTCGGTGTCTTTGGGCTGGCGGGCGAGTCGGTATTCCCGTTCAATCGACCAAGCCCCATCGGCTTCCCCGAAGCAGTTGGGGCGGTCTTTCGGATCGGATCGATCCTCGGGACCTCGGAAAGCGTTCCGGCGCTCGTGTGGATGGGCCTGGCCGCAGGAACGTGGCTCGGATCCCTCGTTGTCCTGCGGCGCGTTCACAGCCGTCGCCTGTGCGCCCTTGTTTGCCTTGTCCGAGCTCTGGGTCCGGTAGCGCCACTGAACTTCAAGGCGCTTGCGTTGGTGGTTTTCGCTCCTATCTGGACTCTGTTGATGCTCATTGGTGAGGTGGACGGCGAGTTCTACGGCGAGAGCTTCCCATTGCTGGCCGCGGCTGGCTGGTGGGTGATATTCAACCTTGTGCTCGTGCCGCTTGACATTGCGCGAGTCCGGCCGGTGCCGGCGACGGTGTGCGGCGACTGCGGATATGACCTCACTGGTCTTCGTGCGGGCACGTGCCCGGAGTGTGGGCGCGCAATGTCCAACAAACCGGGGTGCTGATGCTGGACGATTCATATCCTTCTCGGTGAAGAACCCGGCCAACCACATCTTCGCGCACACGCCGGAAACGCTCGGCGAGTGGTGCCGCGTGCGTGGGATGCCGGCGTTCCGGGCCGGGCAGGTGCTGGAGTGGGTGTACGCGAAACGGGTGGCGGACCCCGCGGCGATGACGAACCTGTCCACGCGGGACCGCGAGGCGCTGGCGGGGGAAGTGACATTCCTGTCGGGCTCGGTGATCCGGCAGGAGGATGCGACCGACGGCACGCGGAAACTGCTGATCCAGTGGTCCGACGGCTCGCAGCACGCGCCGAGCGCCGCGACAAACCTCCCGATAGTCAACTCGGTCCTCAATCCGCAGCCCTCGTCACTCCCGCAGACGGAGTGCGTGATGATCCCTGCGTTTGGTGGCACCGCTCTCCAGAGCGGTGACGCAGAAGGGCGGGCCGAGGGTCGCAGGGACACCGGTCTGGAGACCGGTGCCAACAAGATTCGCCGCACCGCGTGCATCTCGTCGCAGGTGGGTTGCCCCGTGGGGTGCCGATTCTGCGCCTCGGGCGTCGGCGGGCTGGAGGGGAACCTGTCCGCGGGGCGGATTGTCGAGCAGGTGTGGCGGCTGAACGCAATGCTCGGCGGGGGCGAGCGGATTACCAATGTCGTGTTCATGGGCATGGGCGAGCCGCTGGCGAACTTCGCCGCGGTGACGCACGCGGTGCGGACGTTGGCCGCCCCGTGGGGTCTTGGCATCTCGGCGCGGAAGATCACGATCTCGACCGTCGGCTTGCCGGCCGCGATCGAGCGGCTGGCCGAGCAACTGGAACTGCCGGTGACGCTCGCGCTCTCGCTGCACGCGCCGAACGACGACCTGCGGCGGTCGCTGATCCCGTGGGCGGAGTACACAACGATCCGGGAGTTGCTCGCGGCGTGCCAGAAGTGGTTCGACAAGACCGGGCGCGAGATCACGCTGGAGTACACGCTTCTCCGCGGCGTGAACGACCGGCCCGAGCACGCGACCGAACTGGCTCAGGTCGCCCGCACCATCCGGGCGAATGTCAACCTGATCCGGTACAACGAGGTCGCGGGGATGCCGTTCCAACGGCCGCAGACGGAGGCCGTGAGGGAGTTCCAGCGGCTGCTGCGGGCCTGCGGCGTCAACGCCCACATCCGCAGGTCTCGCGGGCGAGACATCGCCGCGGCGTGCGGACAGTTGCGCCACGAAGCGGCGCGTCTGTAGCAGGGCGGCGCTGCCCGTTCGCTCTGGTCAGGCCGTCACGACCCGGAGTTCGTCCAGCAGGACGGCGTGGGAGCGGGCGCCGAGGCGGAAGCAGTCGATCTCAAACTTCTCGTTGGGCGAGTGAACTCGGTCGTCGTCCAGCCCGAAGCCCATGAAAATGGTTTCGATCCCCAGGATCGAGTTGAGCAGCCCGGCCACCGGGATCGACCCGCCCGACTTGATCATGGCGGGCTTGACGCCGGTGGCTCGCTCGATGGCGCGGCGTGCGGCCGCGAGGGGCGCGGAGTCGGTCTTCACGGTCGCCGGCGGGCCGCCGTGGAGGTCGGTGAGTTCCCAGCGGCAGCCGGGCGGGGTGCGGTTCCGCAGCCACTCGAAGAATGACGTGCGCACCCTGTCCGGATCCTGGTCAGCGACAAGCCGGAAACTGACCTTCGCGGACGCCTTCGACGGGATCACTGTCTTGGCGCCGGCCCCGGTGTACCCGCCCCAGACGCCGTTGATCTCGGCGGTGGGGCGGGCCCACTCACGCTCCATCGCGGTGTACCCGGCCTCGCCGACATCCGCGTCCTTGCCGTAGCCGATTTTCTTGAGCGCCTCCACGGGGTCAAAGCCGAGCCGCCTCCACTCCTCGCGCTCCGGCTGCTGGAGCGGGCGTACAGCGTCGTAGAAGCCCGGAATCGTGACCCGGCGGTCCTTGTCCCAGAGTTGGGCCAGCACCTTCACCAGTTCATTGTTCGGGTTTGGCGCACGACCACCCCAAAGGCCCGAGTGCAGGTCCTGGTCGGGCCCGTGCAGGGTGACCTCCGTGTAACTGATGCCGCGGACGCCGTAGGTGATCGCCGGCCTGCCCCGGGCCAGCATCCCCGTGTCGCTGATGACACAGACCTCGCAGCCGGCCAGGCGGGTGGCCGTGTTGTCCCTGATGAACTTCTCCAGGCTGACGGAGCCGCTCTCCTCCTCGCCCTCCAGGAGGACGGTCAGTTTCACGCCGCCGGCGACCGCGCCGCCCGCGTCCTTCCAGGCCCGCAGCGACTCGAGGAACATCATCACCTGCCCCTTATCATCGACCGCACCGCGGGCGACGATCCGCTCGCCCGGCCCGCCCGGAACCGCGGGCTTCAGCACGGGCTCGAACGGGGGGCTCTCCCACAACTCCACCGGGTCCACCGGTTGCACGTCGTAGTGCCCGTAGAACAGCACATGCGGCCCCTTGTAGTCCTTCGCACCGGGCGAGTGGGCCATGACGATGGGATGGCCCTTGACGCCCGCCGGCGTGCTCGCCCCGCACACCTCCACGCTCAGCCCGGCCTCGCGCAGCTGCGAGGCCGCCCACTCCGCGGCCCTTTGCACCTCCGGCGCGTACACCGGGTCCGTCGAGATCGACTTGATCCGCAGCCAGTCCATGAGGCGGGCGATGGAGGCCTTCTCTTCGCGCCTCAGCCAGCCAAGTGCCGCGTCAACTCCGGTAGGCATGGTCTTCACTCCGTCTCCTGGTTTCTCCGCCTCGTCTCGTCCTCCTTCTTCACGATGAACAGGTAGTTGAACCCGCGCATGAAGAAGTTGCCCTCCTCCGCGGCCTTATGCCAGTTGCCGCGGGAGAGTTTCTGGTTATGCCGTACGACCGCGATGACGTCAATGGGCTTGAAGCGGCGGCGGAGCAGGGCGAAGAGTTCGAAACCGATGGGCATGAAGAGGCCGGCGCCGCTGCCCGGATCGCCGCCCCTGCGCCTCCGCCACGAGTCGCTGACAAACAGGCCCATGTACCGCCGGTCCTTGAGCACGCGGTGGCACTCGTCGATCACCCGTTCCATGGCCCCGAAATAAGCGCGGCCGTTGTCCACACCGCTGGCATCGAGGCGGCCGATATCCGCGGGGTTCTGCGAGTACTCGATGTGCGTCGAGTAGGGTGGGTCGATGAAGAGGAAATCGGCCTTGCCGTTCTCGAGCGGGAGCGATCGGGCATCGGCCTTGAAGATGTCCGTCCGCCGCGGCGACAGGTCGTACCCCAGCCCGCGCCGCGAGAGGTCCCGCGCCACATCCAGCGTCGTGCCGCTGCCGCACATCGGATCCACGACCAGATCGTTCTCCCGCGTGTACCTCTGGAGCAACTGCCAGATCACCCACGAGGGCGTCGCCCCCGCGTAGTCCTTGTCGCCCTGCATGGACGACGCCCCGTCGTAGTGCTGGCTGGGATACTCCCAGAGCGTGGTCGTGAACACGCGGAGGGGCGGCTTCTTGAACCCGGGTACCCCGCCACTCCGTGGCGGCGGTCTTCCGTTTGACCCGCGCGATGCGGACTCCGAGGCGGAGCCTCGGGATACCCGGTGCGGCTTCACCGCAGCGCCTCGATCACTCTCTTCGTGGCCTCCGCCAGCGGCAGGTTCAACTTCGCCCCGGCCGCCCGTATGTGGCCGCCGCCGCCCAGTTTCCGCGCGATCGCGTTCACATCCACCGCGTCGTCCCCTTCCTTGGCGCGGAAACTGACCTTGGTGATCTGCGTGTCGCCGGGGCCGGTGAAGGACTCCGTCACCAATACGCTGACCATGATGGCCGCCACGGTCAGCGGCACGTCGACGAACCCGCCGGTGTCATTCGGGGTTCCGTGGCAGTCACGGAAGTCCTGCTGAGTGACCGTCATGAGAGCGACGCGCCCCGCGTTCAGCACCTCCAGCGACGCCAGGGCCCGCGCGAGCAGGCGGATGCGCGCAATCTTGTCCTGCTGCTGGACGAGCGAGTAGAGCCGCGCATGGTCCACGCCCGCGGCGATCAGGCTGCCGGCCATGTGCATGACGGCAGGGGTGACGTTGCTGTGGCGGAACCAACCGGTATCCGTGGCGAGGCCGAGGTACAGGGGCTCGGCGATATCGCGGGGAAGCCTGTCGAGCGTCGGAACGCCGAGGAGCACGCGGCAGAGTTCACCCACGGGTTGGGCGGCGGCCGCGGATTCGGTGCTGAGGTACCGACGCTGTGTGATGTCGCCGTCGCCGTGAACGTGGTGGTCGGTGATGGCGGCCGCCCCGGAGCGTTCCCTGAGCCACGGAGCAAAGGGTTCGAGTTGCGACCATGAGCCGGTGTCAACGATGAGGATGCCGTCGGGCTCCTCGTGCGGGATGCCGTACTGATCCAGCACATGGGCGGGCGTCCGCCCCGCGATCTGCTCGTAGAAGTCGGGCATCGGCCCCGCGTACCAGGCGCGGGCGTCGATGCCGATCCTGATCAGGGCGCGTACCGATGCGAGCGTGGACCCTATCGCGTCGCCGTCGGGCTTGACGTGCGTAAGCACGACGACACGGGTACGCGTGCGCAGCCAGGCCGCCAACTGCTCGGGCGTCGCCGTCGTCGTCCAGTGGCTCATGGCGTGCCCGCCCCAACGCTCCCGCCGATCATGTGCTCGATCCGTGCGCAGTCCCGCGTCATCTGGCCCACCAGCGCGGGAACGGACCCGAAACTCACCTGCTCCCGCACCCAGCCGATGAGTTCCAGCCGGACCGGCCAGCCGTATTCGGGGAGGCCCCGGATCGCACCGCTGCCGTCCGCGTCCACGCCCAGGAGGAACGCCTCGACCGTCCGTCCGTGAGGACCAAAGGTCGGCTTGGTGCCCACGCTGATCGCGGCGGGGACGGTGCGGCCATCGGGCAGTTCGGCGCGGCCGGCGTACACACCGTCGGCGGGCGCGAGGCACGCCGATTCCAGGTTCGCGGTGGGGAAGCCGATGGCGCGCCCGCGGCGGTCCCCGCGCACCACGACCCCCGCGAGTTGATAGGGACGGCCCAGCAGGGCGGCCGCGTCTCGGGCGCGGCCGTTCTCGACAAGCCAGCGCACGAGGCTGCTGGAGACGGTGACCACGGACTGGTCGGCGAGGGCCGCGGTGATGGGCTCGACCATCGCGACCGCGAATCCATGCGTCGCGCCGAGCGAGGTGAGCGTGCGGATATCGCCGGCTCGGTCGCGACCGAAACGAAAGTCGGCCCCCTCGACGATCGCCGCGGGGGCGTGCTCCGCCACGAGGCGCTGGACAAACGGACCCGGAGGCAGGGTGAGAGTCGCGGCGTCGGGCACGAGCCGGACGACCTCATCGGCGCCGCCATCGCGGAGCCAGCGATCCCGCTGCGCCCAAGTGGAAAGGCGTGCGGGGGCGGCGCCGGGGCGCAGGACGGTCAACGGGTGTGGGTCAAAGGCGAGCGCGACGACGCGTCCATGCCGGCCCGCGATCTCGCGTGCCCGCGCTAGCAGGGCCTGGTGGCCGAGGTGGACACCGTCAAAGTTGCCGATGGTCAGGACCGCCGCGGGCATTGGGCGAAGGGTAGGTCAGCGCGCCGCGTGCGCACGCGGACAACCCGGGAGCGGCGCCCTGGACGGGTCAGCGCTGGCCGGCGTTCATACGGGGGAGCCCTCCCTCGCTGTACGCATCGCCGGGGAACTGCCTGATCCCGTCCTGCCCGTTCACGCGGCCGGTGCCCATCGCAACCGGGCTGCGCTCCGGCACGACGAAGTCCGAGTTCGGCTGGGTATCGCTGAACTTGAGCGCGGCCGCCGCCCCGGCGAGCATCGAGTCGTCCGCGTTCTCGTAGAGTTCGCGGAAGTTGTTGTGGATCACGACCTCGGCCATCTCAAAGAAGTGCGCCGCGGCCAGGCGGTCACGCTCGCCCTCGGCGTCCTGGCCGTTGCCGGCCCGCACGTCGTGGTCGAGTTTGGAGAGCGTGCAGGCCCAGGCGTGCAGCCACATGGCGTTGTCGGCCAGGCGCGCCTGCACGGCCTGCCGGGTGATGATCGCCTCCTTGTATCGCCGGGAGGCCTGCTTGAACTGGTGGCTGTGGTCGCGCACGGCCCGTGCCAGGCGTTCCGCCTGCGGGCGCAGGGTCGGGTGGACCCGGTCGATCCTGGCCGCGCGGCGGCGCACCCCCAGGAAGAGTTCCAGGGCCAGCGGGAACGCGGCTCGCAGCAGCGTGGGCTTGAGCGCGTTGCCGGCGATACGTACGAGGTTGCCCGCGAAACCCTGCTCCTTATTCCAGGTCATCGCCTGCTGCACGGTCAGCATGCTCTCGGCCAGTTGCTTGCCGCCGTAGGCGAAAATGAAGGACTGCATGACCTCGTTGGCGCCCTCGACGACCAGGTTGATGCGGCTGTCGCGGAAGATGCGCTCGACCTCGTTCTCGGTCATGTACCCTTCGCCGCCCATGATCTGGAGGGCGTCGTTGACGGCCTGCCACCCCATCTCCGAGCAGAACACCTTGCACGCCGCCGTCTCCACCATGATGTCCTCGTCGTGCCGGTCCAGGAACCCCGTGGTCATGTACAGCACCGCGTCCATCGCGTAGCACAGCGCCGCCATGTGCGCCACCCGCTTCTGCACCAGCTCGAAGTCCGAGAGCGGGCGCCCGAACTGGTACCGCGTGCGCGACCACTTCACCGCCTGATCCATCGCCCGCCGCGCCCCGCCCAGCATCCCGGCCGACAGCGTGCACCGCCCGTAGTTCAGGCACGAGAGCGCGATGTTGAGCCCCCGCCCCTCCTGCCCGAGCAGGTGCGACTTCGGGACGCGGACATCCTTGAAGCGGATGCGAGCCTGCCAGGTCCCGCGGATGCCGCACTTGCTCCGGTTCTTCTGGAAAATATCGATGCCCGGCATGTTGGGGGTGCAGACCAGGGCGGAGACCTTCTCCTTCCCGTCCGGCATCCTCTGCTTCGCCATCACCGTGAAGAGGCTGGAGAGGGCGCCGCTGGTGGCCCATTTCTTCTCACCGTTCAGGATGTAGAACTCGCCGTCCGCGGTCTTTTCGCAGCGGGTCTCCTGGCCGCCGGCGTCGCACCCGACGTTGGGCTCGCTCAGGCAGAAGGCGCTGAGCCAGTCCTTGGCCAGGTGGGGGAGCCACTTGCGCTTCTGATCGTCGTTCCCAAAGAGCATGATCGCCTTGCAGCCGATCGACTGGTGGGCCGAGACCATGACAGCGGTCGAGCCGCAGGACCGACCGAGCCGCTCCAGCACCCGGTTGTAACTGGTGATCCCCAATCCGAGGCCGCCGTGCTCCTTGGGGATGGTCATCCCCAGCACGCCGAGATCAAAGAGCCGCTCCACGACCCAGCGGGGGATCTCCTGGTCCTGGTCGATGGCGACCGCGGGGTGCTCGGTCCGCAGGTACTCATCCAGGCGGGCCAGGAGTTGGTCGCACTCGGCCGTCTCCTTGGCATCCGGCGTCGGATAGGGGAAGATCAGGTTTTCCCGGAAGTTGCCCCAGAAGAGGTTCTTGACGAACCCCATCTTGTCCGGCTCCGGCCCGAGGAGCGCCTCGGCGTCCTCGATGAGCCTGCGGTCCTTGTCCGACATCTTCATCGATTTCAGGTCAGCCATCGCGTGTGCTCCGTCCCTTACTTCTTTGCGGCTCTCGCAAAGAATGCCTCGATCGCCGCCCTGGCCGGGGGTGTATGCCGGAGGCGGACCAGTTCCTTCCGTTCGGTCTTCACTGCCGCGTCCCACCCGCGGGTCAGGCCCGCGTCGATCGCGCCGAGAACGGCCGCGGCGGCCTCGGTCTCCGGCAGGTCCATGCGGACGGCATCCAGGACCTGAAGAACCTCGGCCGCACGACCCGGACGGCCGATCCACCTCATCGGTTCACCGTTGCGCTCGGCGCGGCCGAAGCGGCGCGCGGTCAGCAGCCAGGATTTCGCGGCCGCCAGCAGTTCGCCGGGCGAGGCCGCGACAGCGTCGAAGAGCCCTGCGGCGGCCGCCTCGTCAAAGTTCATGGGCTGTCCGGTCGCGGTTCGGCGGATCGCTTCGGCCGGCGGGATGCGGGCCGGGAGCAGGTTGGTCCCGCCCCAGCCGGGGCATATGCCCAGGCCCGCTTCCGGGAGGCCAATGGGGTAGGGCTTGCCCGAAGCGGATGGAGCCCCGATCAGTCCGCCGCAGTGCATCGCCAGTTCCAGGCCGCCGCCCAGTGCCGCACCATTGATCGCGGCGACAGTGGGGAAGGGGAAGCGGCAGAGCATGCCGAACACGCGGGCGGCATACTCCAGATAGGTGTGCAGCGCCGCGTCGTCAAGGTCCGTGATCGCCTTCAGGTCCGCGCCCGCGACAAAGACCCGGTCACTGGCTGAGGCGAGGATCAGGCCGGCCGTACGGGCGGCCTCGCGGTCCACGGCCTTGAACGCTGCCTCCAGGCGCTGGACCAGCGCGTGGTCAAGAACGACCACGGGGCGGCCGGGCTGATCCAGGCGGATGGTGACCACGCCCGCGCTGGGGCCTGTGGTTTCTCGCTCGATCGGGAGGGGTTCGACGGGCATTGCTGTTCCTAGTTTACCACCCGGACGCGAACGCAAGAAACCGGCCGCGTAAAATCTCTATAAAGATATCGGCAATACGTCCGGTCGCGCCCCCTTGTCAGGAGCAGACGATGCGTGGCACCCTCATCTGGGACCTTCCGACCCGGCTCTTCCATTGGCTCTTCGCCGGTGGGTTCATTGCTGCCGCGGTCATCGCGCTTGGGCTCGGGGACGACAGCCCGCTGTTCCCCTATCACGGGATCATCGGGCTCGTGCTCGGGCTGGTGATCGGGCTCCGGCTCATCTGGGGCTTCATCGGTTCTCGCCACGCGCGGTTCCGGTCCTTCGCGTACGGTCCGGGCGCTGTGGCGAGCTACTTGCTGGGCATCGTGACCGGGCGCGGCGGGCGACACCCCGGCCACAACCCCGCCTCGGCGTACGCCGCCCTCGCCATGTTCGCCATCACGGCGGGCCTCGCCGCCACGGGCGTCATGCTCGCGCGGGGCAACGAGAGCGTCAAGGAAGTCCACGAACTGCTCGTGTACTCGATGATCGCCGTGGCGAGCGTGCACGTCCTGGGTGTCATCGTGCATACGCTGCGGCATCGCGACAGCATCGCAGCGAGCATGGTCCACGGGCGCAAGAGAGTCGAAGCGTCCGCCGGCATCCGCACGCCGCGCCCGCTGGCCGCGGCGGTGTTCCTCCTGATCGTGGGCGCGTGGGCCGCGACGCTTGTCACGGCCTACGACCCTGGCACGCAATCGATCACGGCCCCGGCGATGGGCACGCGGCTGCAACTCGGCGATGCGCACAAGGACGGCGCCGGTGCCCGCCATCGCGACGGCGATTGAGCCGCTGCATGGCGCCCCGGGGGGATCAGGCCCCACGCTCTACGGGCAGCCGAGCGCGAACTTCGTTGTGAAGCATCCGAAGTCGGAGAGGTTCAGCACGCTGTCGCCGTTGCAGTCGGCGTAGGGATCGCCGAGCGCAAACTTCGTGGTGAAGCAGCCGAAGTCGGAGAGATTCAGGGTGTTGTCGCCGTTGCAATCGGGGTAGCACGGCGGCGCGCCGCCCGGTTCCTGGATGATCCCGAGCAGGCCGCTGCCCATGCCCGAAGTGTGGATGAGCGTCTGATTGCCGGTGTTGCGGTCCACCTTGTACACCGTGCCGCCGAACAGCGTGAAGAACAGGTCGCCCGCGGGCGTGACGCAGGCATCCTCGACCGGCCCGCCAGAGAGTGAACTGCCGCCGATGGGTGCGGTGGCGAGCGTGCCGAGGTCGATCTTCGAGAGGACGCCGTCGGTCGAGAACCCGTACAGCGTGCCGTCCGGCGCGAAGGTCAAGCCGCAGCGTACAGAGTCATTGAGCGTCCCCAGGAGCGTGGAGCCGCCGGTATTGGGGTCAACCTCGTAGAAGCGGTAGGGGCTGTTCCGCTCCAGCCCGTAGAGTTTTCCGGTGGCCGGGTCGAAGGTGATGTCCGCCATCGTCTGGACGCCGGTGGAACCCACCATGTTCGTGGCGCCGGTGTTCACGTCGATCGTCCAGAGCGTGGTCACCCCCGGCACGGCGGTCGCGAAGACCCGCCCGGTGCCCGGCTGCACGTCCAGGCCGAAGAAGCGTTCGGCCCCGCCCAGCGTGGCGCGAAGACCGGCGAGCCCGGTGCCCGCATCAAGGGTGTAGAGGCCGCGGGGGTTGCCGCCGCCGCCGTTCTCATCGATGTAGATCAGGTTCTGGGCCGACGCGGCGGACGTGAGCGCCGCGAGCATCGTTGCGGCGGCGGCTGTGTGCAGAAACGGCATGGCACGGCTCCTCCTGGGGTAATCGGAGCATCGTACCGAAAGTTCAGGACTTCGCAAGGCCCCCGCGGCAATGGTTATACTTGCTGCCCCGCATCGCGCCAACGCCTGAATGTCAAGATTCACACCGAAACTAGTCGTCTGCCTGCGGGAGGGATACACCGCTCGGGGGGTGTGGGGCGACGTGCTCGGGGGCGTGACGGTGGCGATCATCGCGCTGCCGCTGGCGATGGCCCTGGGGATCGCGTCCATCCCGATCAACGTGGCGGAGCAACTGCGGCAGATCAGCCCGCTGCTGACGCCGCCGGCGCTGGGGCTGTTCACGGCGGTGGTCGCCGGGTTCCTGATCTCAGCCCTCGGCGGTTCCCGCGTGCTGATCGGCGGGCCGACGGGCGCGTTCATTGTGATCGTGTTCAACATCGCGGAGCGGCACGGGTACGCGGGCCTGGCCACGGCGACGCTGATGGCCGGCGTCTTCCTCATCCTGATGGGGGTGCTCCGCCTCGGCGCCCTCATCAAGTTCATACCCTACCCGGTCACCACCGGCTTCACGTCGGGCATCGCGATCATCATCGCGTCGTCGCAACTGAAGGACTTTTTCGGGCTGTCGCTCGTCGATCCCGCCGGGCAGGCGGTGCCGCTGCCGGGCGAGATCATTCCGAAATACCGGGTGCTGGCGGCGTACGCCCACACGATGGACTGGGCGACGCTGGCGGTGGGGGCCGGGTCGCTGCTGCTCCTCGTCGCGATGCGGCGGTGGACGCCGCGGATCCCCGGGGCGATCGTCGCGGTGGTGGCGTCCGCCGCCGCGGTACATTTCCTGGGGCTCGACGCGGCGGACGGCGGGACGGTGCAGACCATCGGGTCGCGGTTCGGGGACCTTCCGAAGATGCTGCCGCCGCCCCACCTGCCGTTCGAACCGGGCGGTCTTTCGTGGGCCCTGGTGCAGGACCTGATCCCCTCGGCCCTGACGATCGCGATGCTCGCGGGGATCGAGTCGCTGCTGGCGGCTGTGGTGTCCGACGGCATGACGGGCTACCGGCACAAGAGCGACTGCGAACTGGTGGCGCAGGGCGTGGCCAACGTCGGGGCGGCGTTCTTCTGGGGCCTGCCCGCGACCGGGGCCATCGCGCGGACGGTGGCGAACATCAAGAGCGGCGGGAAGACCCCGCTGGCCGGCATCGTCCACGCGGCCGTCCTGCTCCTGTTCATGATCCTCCTGGCGCCGCTGGCTCGGCTGGTTCCGCTCTCCACGCTCGCCTCGATCCTGATCATCGTGGCGTGGAACATGGCGGAGATCGATCACTTCCGGACCATCCTGCGCACGCCGCGGTCGGACGTGGCGGTGCTGCTCACGACGTTCCTCCTGACCGTGTTCTCCGATCTGACGGTGGCCGTGGCGGTGGGCATGGTGCTGGCGTCGCTGCTGTTCATGCGGCGGATGTCCGAGGTGGCGACCGTCTCCGCCGTGCGGCAGGAGATGTCGGACGCGCCGCCGGAGGCCGGCTCGCTCAAAGACGTGCGGGAGGTCTCCGCGGCGGATGTGCCCAGGGGTGTGGAGTTGTTTGAGATTGACGGACCGTTCTTCTTCGGTGTGGCGGACCGGCTGAAGGACACCCTGAACCAGTTCGAGCGCCCGCCGCGGGTCTTTGTGCTCCGGATGCGGAGGGTGCCGCACATCGACGCGACGGGGCTGCACGCGCTGCGGGAGTTCCACGGCAAGTGTCGGCGGCAGGGGACGCGTCTGCTCTTGTCCGGGGTACACGCCCAGCCCCTGTTTGCATTCGCCCGGGCGGGGTTCGACGAGGTGGTGGGAACGGAGAACATGTTCGAGACCGTGGAAGAGGCGCTGGAGGAGGCGGGGCGCGTGCTGGCGGACGGGACGCCCGAGAACCCCTCCAAGGGCTGAATCCCGGCACTTTCCGGCCCATGCTGCCCGGAATCGCGTTGACGGCCGACGGGGTTGTGTTAGCATCGCTCCCTAGAGAGGGTTCCTCATGCGCACCAAACCCGTGTTGTTCGTGGCCGCGGCGGCCTGTCTGTCCCTCGGCCTGGGCGGCTGCATGACGCCGCCGCATCCGCAGATCACAGCCGGGAGCGTGAAACAGAAGATCCAGAAGGGCTTTACGACGGAAGCGGATGTGCTGGAGGCATTCGGCCCGCCCGACCAGGTGACGCACCGGGACGACGTGCAGATCTGGACCTACGAGCGGATCGTGCAGGAGCGCGAGTTCAGCGGTGGGTACGTCAACGTGCTCGCGGCCGGGAGCCGGACAACCCGCGAGCGGTCCGCTTCAACTTCGACGATGCTCATCATCTACTTCGATGACGATGACACGGTGATGGACTACCGGCTGCACAAGGCATCGTACTAGAGGGCGCCGAGCGGCAGGTCTCGGAGCGGCGGAGAAGACTCGGGCGGGCGGAAGGGGAGTCGATGATGCGTGTCCTGCTGTGTGCCGTGGTGACCGCGTGCGTGTGCCTCGGCGGGTGCCAGAGTGAGCCCAGGTACTCCCAGGCGCAACTCAACGCCCTGGAAACGCGCGAGATCGATGCGCCGCTGGCGGAGACGTTCACGGCCGCTTCCAACGCGCTGTTCGACGCCGGGTACACCATCGCGATGTCGGACCGGGCCGGCGGGCTGCTGACGGGGACCAAGCGGCACGACCGCAAACGCGACGAGATGTTCGTCAAGAAGTCCAACCGATGGGTGGACTACACGCTCTCGGTCCAGGTCCGCCGCCTGGAGCCGAAGGTTTCGGCCGTCCGCGTGAAGACCGCCATCAACGGGGAGCCGCGGGTGGACCTGGCAGCGATCGACGAGTTCTGGATCCTGATGCAGCGCCAGGTGCTGATGCACGAGCCGCTGCCCAAGCCGCAGATCGCGGAGTAGCGAGCTTTTCCAGATAGGGTGACAACCCTACACTCCGGCATGGTGGTCGTTCCGATCCGTGTCCTGTGCGTCGACGACAACGAACACGTCTGCGACGCGATGCGGGTCAAACTGAACCGTACAACTGGGTTTGAATGGGTCGGCCATCTCCCTGACGCGTCGACCCTGCTCGACGAGGCATCTCGTCTGGACCCCGACGTGGTGCTGCTGGACCTGGACATGCCCGGACCAGCCCCCTTGACGGTCGTGCATGCGCTACGCTCCAAGTGCCCGGATGTGAGGGTGGTGATCCTCAGCGGGTACCTCTCGCGTGACCTTGTTGAGCAGGCAATCGAGGCAGGAGCCCGGGGGTACGTTCACAAGGGAGAGGACGTGTCCGAGGTGCTCAGGGTTGTGCGGGCCGTGGCGGCCGGGAGCGTCGGGCTCAGCCCCGACGCGGAGGCCGCCCTGGTGAGGCGGTGATGGCGGCAACACCGACGATCAAACTTCTCTGCGTGGACGACAACGCGAAACTGCGTGCGGCGTGGGAGCGTCTGCTGGCGCGCGAGCCGGATGTCGACCTGGTCGGCGTGCTCTCCACCGCGGACGACCTGGTCGAGACCGCCAGCAACAAGGGCGCCGATATCGTGCTCCTGGACCTGTCGATGGAGGGCAAGGCTCCGCTCGACGCGGTGGCGGAGATGGCGCGAGATTGCCCCGGCGTGAAGGTTGTGATCTACAGCGCTTCAAGCGCCCCTGACATGGTCGATCGGGCCGTCGCCGCGGGCGCCTGGGGCTACGTCGACAAACTCGCCGACCCGGATCAGGTCATCGATGCAATACGGCGCGTCTTCGGGGGCGAGGTGGTGCTCCCCGGTGCGGGCTAGCGACTACCGGTCCCCGGTCGGCCCTTCGACGTGGACCAGCCGCGGCCTGCGAACCCCCGGCCGGGAGACCCCCTGATCCTTTCGGGGTGCCGGGTCCGGCTTCCCACCAACGGAGATCGGTCGGTTGACCTGCGCGGACCGTCGCAGCGCGCAGATGATCCGGACGTCGGCCAGGCCCTCTTCGCCGGAGGGCTCGGGGTTGCGGTCTTCGAGGATGCATCCGGAGAAGTAGAGCAGTTCGGCCGCGAACTGGTCGCCCTTCCGTGACGAGTATCTCTTTGTTATCCCGTCCACCGTGATCTCGTAGGCCAGTCCCCGGGCGTACTCGTACGCCGGACTGACCCGTACGTCCCCCTTGGTCCCCACGATCCGGTACTCGGATACCGGTGATGCGCCGAAACTCACCGTGAAGGTGGCGACGCGCCCCCCCGGGTAGCGCAGCACGCACGACACCAACTCCGGGACGTCGCGGAAACGGGAGTCGCGCGACGGCGGGGCGGCCGCGAAGACTTCCTCGGGCTCCGCGTTGAACACCATCCGGGCCGCGTTGATGCAGTATGTACCGATGTCGTAGACGGGGCCGCCGCCCAGCCCCGGATCCAGGCGGATGTTGTCCCTGTCCCTGACCTGCATGGTGAAGACGGAGTTGAACGCGCGCACGTCCCCGATCCTGCCGGAACGGCAGATCTCCAGGACCCTGAGCGTGGTCTCCTCCAGGTGAAGCCGGTAGGCGATCATGAGCCTCACCCGGGCTCGGCGGCAGGCGCGAACCATCGCGGCGCAGTCCGCCTCGGCAACGGCCATCGGCTTCTCACAGAGGACGTGGACACCGGCCAGGGCTGCGCGCACGGTGAACTCCGCGTGCATCGAGTTCGGCAGCGCGATGTAGACGGCGTCGATGCCCCCTGAGCGCAGCACCTCGTCGTAGTCGTCATACGGGTGCAGCGACGTGACGCCGTACCGCGCCCCCAGTTCCCTGAGTTTGCGGGCATCGTGCGAGAACAGCGCGACAACCTCCGAGTTGCGCCGAGCATTGCGGAAGGCTGGGAGCGCGGCGGCCTGCGCGATGTATCCGAGGCCGGCAACGGCGTACCGAATCCTGCGGGGGCGCGTGCGGCCGGGTTGAGCAATCATCTTCCGTCCTCCTGCCCGGCCGCGTGGGCCATGGAGTCCGGGAAAACCAAAGACCGCCGGCGCCTCGTGTCGCGCCAACGGTCTTGGATTCCCCCCCCTCCCCCGGACTCCACCACCTTGCTCACCCGCGCGCCGCAGGCCCGAAGAGCCGGACGCCGGCGCCCCCCTGACGAGGGGATACTGGACAGAAGGGGTAACGAATGTGTGAGGTCGCCGTGAAAATCAAAAAACACTGGGTCGGCTCCCCGGGGGCCGGCGGGAGAGCCCGATAGCGGGCTGGCCGAGCGCACCCCAAACTCCGGCCCGCGTGAGTCCCGTGCCGTCTGGTGGGGCTTTGCGGGCGCGGCCGCGTGAGCGTCAAAGTCCGCCGAGCCTTTGCGGGTTGTGCGGGTCAACCCCCGGCGGCGGCGGGTCGATAGGGCTAGGCCGGGAACCCGGTGGAAAGACACACGTCACGAGGGCGCACGCGTGAACCTTGATGAAATCCTCCGTGCGGCGTACGAGGCGGGCGCATCCGACGTGCACCTGATCGCGGGCCAGCCGCCGGTCATGCGCGTGAACCAGGTGATGACGCCCATGCCGCGTCCGGTGCTGACACCGGAGGACGCCCGGGCGATGTTCGAGCACATGGTCCCCGGGGACGCCCGCCAGACGTTCGAGCGGCAGAAGGACCTGGACTTCTCCTACGAGGTCGAGGGGCTGAGCCGTTACCGCGTCAACGCGCACTACCAGCGTCAGGCGATCGGCCTGGCGATGCGCTCGATCAAGACCAAGGTCCCGCCGCTGTCGAAACTGAACCTGCCGGAGGTGATCGCGCGCCTGACCTACCTGCCCCGCGGGCTGGTGCTGGTGACGGGTGACACGGGCTCCGGCAAGTCCACGACGCTGGCCGCGATGATCCAGGCGATGAACGAGCGGTACAAGAAGCACATCATCACGCTCGAGGACCCTGTCGAGTACACGTTCAAGAGCGACAAGTGCGTGATCGAGCAGCGGGAACTGGGCGCCGACATGCCCACGTTCGCATCGGGCCTCAAGCACGCCCTGCGCCAGGACCCCGACATCGTGCTGGTGGGCGAGATGCGCGACCTGGAGACGACCGCGCTGGCGATCAGCGCCGCCGAGACCGGGCACCTCGTGCTCTCCACGCTGCACACGGTGAACGCGAGCCAGACGGTGGAGCGCATCATCGACATGTACCCGGCCGGGCAGCAGAACCAGATCCGGTCGATGCTGGCCAACACGCTGCAGGCGGTGGTGAGCCAGACGCTGTTCAGCCGCATCGACAAGCCGGGCATGGTGCCGGCGGTCGAGACGCTGCTGTGCACGCCCGCGGTGCGGAACCTGATCCGCGAGGCGCGGACCTTTGAGATCCCGAACGTGATCGAGACGAGCCGCGCGATCGGCATGTGCTCGCTGGACGCCTCGATCGCGGAACTGTACTTCAACGGCATGGTCAGCAAGGAGGACGCGGTGGCCCAGGCGGCCTTCCCGGACAAACTCGAGCGGCAGTTGGTGGCCTAGGCGGACGACGTGGCGGCGTGACGAAGCGGACGACTCCAGGAGCACGGTTGATGGGGAGACAGGCGGCGGACCCGGGCGAGCACGCGCTTCGTCACTCCGTCACCCCGTCACCCCGTCACTTCTAGCAACCCATGCCCAACTACCGGTACCAGGTTCGTGCGGGGAACGGGCAGACGCAGATCGGCGTGGTCGCCGCCGACAGCGTGACCACCGCGGCCCAGATCCTCCGCAACCAGGGGGTGCACGTGCTCTCGCTCACCCCCATGGTGGGCGGGATGGCCCAGGGGGCGCTGGTCGCCAAGCTCCGCGAACTCAACGCCGGCAAGCCCAAGCAGAAGCACGTCCTGGACTTCACCAGCCAGCTCGCCGTGATGATCCGCGCCGGCATCAACCTGCGGGCCAGCCTGGACGGCATCGCCGAGCAGACGGAGCATGTGCAGTTCAAGAAGATCATCGCCGGGCTCAAGACGGACGTGGAGTCGGGCAAGCAGTTCTCCGAGGCGATCGGGCGCCACCCGAAACTGTTCGGGCCCCTGTACGTCAACATGGTGCGCGCGTCGGAGATGTCCGGCAGTTTCTCGAAGATGCTGGACCGTGTCGCGTCCTATATCGCGCAGCAACTGGAGACGCGGAAGATGGTGGTGGGGGCCAGCATCTACCCCGCGATCATCGGCACCATGGCCATCGGCGTCACGATCTTTCTCCTGACGTTCGTGCTGCCGAAGTTCGCCGGCGTGTTCCAGGGCAAGGAGGACATCCTGCCCTGGGCCACGAAGTTCCTGATGAACCTCTCGGACTTCATGGTCCACTTCTGGTACTACGTCGTGGGCGCGATGGTCGGGGTGGTCGGGCTTATCTACGCCTTCATGAAGACGGAACTGGGCGGCTTCTGGTTCGACAAGATCAAGCTGTCCCTGCCGGTGGCCAAGACCATGTTCCGGTCGCTCTACATCAGCCGAAGCCTGCACACGATGGGGCAGCTCATCAACGCGGGCGTTCCGATGCTCGACACCCTGGCGATCACCGGTGACATCGCCGGCAACAGGCTGTACCGCACGATGTGGCGCAGCGTCTACTCCAGCGTCAAGCAGGGCAAGAAGATCACCACGCCGCTGCTGAAGACCAGGCTCCTGCCCCGGGCCGTGTCGCAGATGATCGCCGCGGGCGAAGAGTCCGGTAAGCTCGGCGAGGTCCTCGACGAGATCTCCGTCTTCTACTCCAAGCAGCTCAAGGATCAGATAAAAGCGGTCACGTCGATGATCGAGCCCATCATGATCATCATGATGGGTACGGTCGTCGGCTTCATCGCCATGGCGATCATCCTGCCCATCTTCAAGATGAGTCAGGTCGTGAAGTAGCCGATGCTGGTGGCCGAGGCGGCGGGCGGGTGAGGCCGGCGGGCTTGGGTTCGCCCAGGAGCCGCCGACAGGAGCCCCATGAACCGACTCCCCCCAGGCAACCGGACAACGCGGCGCGGACGACCCGGGTTCACCCTGCTGGAGACGGCGCTGGCGATGATCATCGTCACCACCGGCGTCCTGGCGATCATGGAGGCCCAGGGCGCCTTCATCCGCAGCAACCGCTGGAGTTCGCACGAGGCCACCGCGACCTACCTGGCGAGTGAGATCCGCGAACGCCTGCGCACGCTGCCGCGCCACGACCCGGTGACGGGACTGACGCTGGGCGGCGGCGGTGTGGTCGTGGGGCTCGGCCCGGAGGCCGGCGAGGTCACGCCCGACGACTTCGACGATATCGACGACTACAACACGGTCCTCTTCGGCGTCGGCGGAACGTTCGACGGGCCGATCGACTCCTTCGGCGACGTCATCCCCGAGATCGACCCGAACGGCGCTGTGGTCATGTCCGCCGGCGTGCCGGTGTCGCTCGTCGGATGGTCGCAGTATGTGCTGGTGGAGAAGGTCAGCCCGACGGATTTCTCCAACGTGCGTCCGTGGAACGAGGTCACGGCCCCGAGCGGCAGTTTCCCGGGACGGACCGTGGACCAGTACCCCCTGCGGGTGACGGTCACCGTGTTCTATCAGGGGCCGTACGACGCGGCCCCGCAGGCGGTCACATCGATGTCATGGGTTGTTCCGTACTAGAGCATCGGCGGGGCGGTGAGGTGATGGGAGATTGACAATGTCGAGCAAGGTCCGAGGGGTGCGGGCGCTCCTGGCGCGGGTTGGGCTCGGCGGCGAGCGCCGCGGGGTCGTCGCCGTCGTTTCCATGATGTTCCTGATCCTGTTCGGCTCCCTGGCCGCCGCGATGGCGATCATGAGCCGCAGCAACATCGTCACCGCGGCCACGCACCAGCACGTCACGCGGGCCCTGGGGGCCGCGGAGACGGGCCTGGCGATCGCGCAGCGGCGCCTGTCGGAGGCCGTCTCGCGGTTCCCCGTGTCCAAGGGTGAGATCGACGCGAACTTCGGCGAGCGCATCTGGACCGGCGCGTTCCTCCCGAGCGACGGCGCGGTGCTGCCGGCCCTCCCGCCCACGAGTTTCGTCAACACGCTCGGCGACCCCGACGGTGTCGCCGAGGCGGTGGGCCAGGCGCACGCCCAGGACACGAACATCGTCGTCGTGCAGGGGGTCAGCCAGGTGACCATCGGCCCCGCCCCCGCCGGCACCGACCCGGCCGTGTACGACCTGGATAACTGGGTGCGCACCCCCGCGGTGGCGCTGACGGCGCAGTCCGGGCAGACCCCGGCGAACACCGCGTTCCAGGTGGACTATGCGCCCCTGGCCAGCGGCACCGACATCCGGGTCATCGTCACGGGTTACGACTTTGACTACGGGCAGGGCGGCAACCCCGTGACCCGCCGCATCATGCAGGACTTCCGCATCGTCAAGCGTGTGGACGCCGCCGTGGTCAGCCCGACCCGCATCATGATCGGCAAGAACGTCATGGTCGAGGGCGACCTGGGCGCGACCTACGACAAGGTGACCACGCAGTACGGCGACCCGCTGGTCCTGCGGAGCGACTTCTTCGGCATCGACGCGACGCTCGACGGCTGGCTGACCAAACTGTTCAACGGGCTGGCCACCTACGACGTGGACCAGGACAACCGCCTGCGCATCGGCCACCCCGTCGAGAAGCAGGGCCTGCCCGATATCGCCGGCACCGGCAGCCCCGGCGGCCCGGAACTCGACGTCACCAACGACGGGTATGTGGATGAGTTCGACCTTTTCATGAAGCGCTTCGATGCCAACGCCGACGGCAAGGTCGTGCTGTCCGCGGCGCTGACGGCCGGCACCCCGGCCGCCGGAGTCGCGGCGGAGTTCACGGCCGACGATGACCTCGGCTTCCTGCTCGACTCCGCGATGCCCGACCGCAACAAGAACGGCATCTATTCGTTCACGGACGTGGACGGCGACGGTCGGTTCAGCCCGGCCACCGACCGGCTCGACGACACGGAGCCGGCCTCGCTCGGCTCGCTCCCGCCGGAACTCCAGACCTACCTCCACACCAGCCCCTCGCCGGACCATGTGTGGAAGGACCAGATCCTGGGCTACCGCGATGGGGTCATCGACGAGCGCGACCCGTACGCGAAAGTTCAGGGGAAACTGGTCTTCCGCACCACCAGCAGCGCCTGGACGGCCGGCCAGGGCAGTTACATGAGCAAGTTGCGCGGACCCATCCACCCGCCGACGGGCGAGGCCCCGCTGAAGTTCGGCGCCACCGGCAGCGAACTCCCCGACATCAACTCGGCGAGTTTCGTGAACTCCGAGACCGCCCTGAAGGCCGCGGCCGATGGCGACGGGCGGACCTTCGATGAGCAGGTGGCGTCCAACCTGGGGATCTCGATGGCGGCGCTGGCTACCTGGACCGCCGCCAGCAACTCCGCCAGCCCCGATGCGCCCAAGTACTACCCGCTCAGCCCGGACAGTGATCTGGACGGCCGGCCGGACAACTGGGCCACCGCGACGTACGAGAAGACGCCCTACAACAGCCCGAACTTCTCCGACTGGTACTACCGGCCGGTCTACGAGAACATGACGTTCCGGAACATCCAGATCCCGGCCGGGACCAACGCGCTCTTCAAGAAGTGCACCTTTGTCGGCGTGACATACGTGCGCTGCACGACAGACAACACCCATGTGAACTGGACGCTCTACGGCAAGATGAAGATGGATACCGGGAGCGGCAGGCCCGGGCCGGACCCGGAACGGCAGGTCTACGGCGACGCCGCGGGCGAAACGTCCTACCCGACCATGCTCCCGGCGTCGGCGTGCCCGCCGAACCAGATGATCCTGATGGCGACCACGCCGCTCGACAAGGGGGACATCCCGGCGAACCAGGTCGCCTTCGTCATCGGGTACAACAACCTGCCCGACCCCCTGGTTGTCAGCGGCAAGCGGATCACGGACACGAAGCCGCTCTCCAACAACTGCCGCTTCCATGACTGCCTGTTCGTGGGCTCGATCGTGAGCGATGCGCCGCAGAGTTACACCCACGTCAGGAACAAACTGCAGTTCACCGGCGGGACGAAGTTCGTCGAGAAGCACCCAACCGATCCCGAGGACCCCGCCCTCAACCCCGACCCCGAGGACGAGGGCGAGATCGCCAAGAGTTCGCTCATGCTGCCGCAGTACTCGGTGGACCTGGGCTCCTTCAACAGCCCGCCGACCCAGAACCTGGCGCTCCGGGGCGCCATCGTCGCGGGCGTGCTGGACGTGCGCGGGAACGCCTCGATCAATGGCGTCCTCATGCTCACCTTCGCCCCCACGGCCGGCCAGGCCCCCCTGGTGGACCCGCTGGGCAACCCGGTGGGAAACCCGTCACTCTTCAACGCCACGCTGGGCTACTTCGGGCCCGACGACGGCGACGATGAGTCGCTCGACCCGGCCACCCTCCCCATCATCAACATCGCGGGCACGCCCACGAAGATCGTCGGCTACGACACCGACGGCGACGGCCTGCCCGACACCAAGCCGACGGACCCACAGCCCGTGGGCAGCACCCCGGTCCCGTTCTACGGGTACGGGCACATCAACCTCAGGTTCGACCCGGGCATGGTGCTGCCCGACGGCATTGTCATGCCG
Source organism: Phycisphaerales bacterium (assembly GCA_020849105.1). GTDB lineage: Bacteria > Planctomycetota > Phycisphaerae > Phycisphaerales > UBA1924 > JADLGW01. The sequence goes on from JADLGW010000056.1 coordinate 163,744, forward strand.
CTGCAACTGGATGCCCGTCCGCTGACCTACAGGGAGGCCTCCAAGTGAAACACTCCCGCCGGGGCTTCAGCCTCGTGGAACTCCTCATCGCGCTGACGATCAGCGCCATGCTCCTGACCGCGTGCATGGTGGCCCTCGACGCGTCGTTCAAGGCCTATGAGGTCACGACCGACTCCGCCTCCACGCACGTCGTGTCGCGCATGGTCATGTACCGGACCCTCGCCATGATCCGCGGCGGGCAGGAGTTCGGCCCGTACCCCGTGGGGGTCATCAAGCCCACGCGCATCAACTCGAACTACATCGAGTTCGTGTCCTTTGAGGACACCGGCACGGGCGAGCGGCAGGTCACGCGGCTGGAACGTGAGGACGATCCCAGCGCCGGCGCCGGCATGTTCAAACTCATGTTCAAGCGCTGGGACTACCTGAACGGGACGGAGACCAACCACGTCGAGTACCCGATCCTGCGGAACATCATCGCGGCAAACTTTGAACTCGAGTACGACCGCGGGGCACGCCTCATGCAGGCCACGGTCGACATGACCGTCCGCCCGGACGACGACACCGCGACGAAGATCGAATCGCAGATGGACACGCCCGTGCTGCGCCTGGTCGCCTCGACCAGCCCGCGCCGCCTCAACGAGTAGCGGGGGGCCCGGCGGCCGCCCCGAGCAGTTCCGCGATTCGTGCCCGCCGGTACCGATCGCTCGACATCAGGCTGCCGGTGGGCACCGACGCATCCGCCGGAGCGGGCGCGCCGGGCCGAGCCCCATCGTGGATGGACAGGTCCAGGGGCCTCAGGAAAACGGAATCCAGCGGATTGGCGAGCAGCGAAGGCGGCACCCTGCCGCGAGACCCGTCGAGGTCATCAGGGATATGACCCAGGTAGAAGACCGCGCCCGCCGGGATCAGCGGCCTTGGCCCTTCCCGTGTCCGCACATAACTGGAGCGCGGGAATACCGCGATGGTGGCGCCGCTGACGCGCACCAGCGGGCGCACGTCCACGCCGCCCCAGGGTGAGCGTTCCCCGAGCCGGTACACACCCTCGAACCCCAGAGGCTGGCGAAGGTCGGGCGGCACAACCCGCGGATCGACCGAACTCGGGCCGATGTCGTCGATGCCTGGCGTTACGCGTTCCAGGTGCCGCTGCTGGCCGAAACTCGCCGCCGTGAAGGCCGCGGAAACGCCGAGGATGATCCACGCTCGCATCCGCCCCCCTATCCCCGGGTCAGCAGGATTTTGAAGGTCACCGTGACCCCTGCATCCGGATCCCCTTCAGGCAGGCGATCCAGGGCGTCGCCCCTGGCGGTCCACCGGAACAGCGCGGTCACAAGCGGCTCGTCCACGTCTACAAAGCCGGTCCGATACTCGCGTGTGCCGTCGGAAAGGAACCGCACATCGCCGGCCTTCCCGTCACGCCGAAACGTGATCTGGAGCACCGGGTTCCCCGGCATCCTGGTCACCCGTGTCGCAACTGCCCATTCGGGACGCACGGTGGAAATCTGCAACCCCTTGGCTGAAATCACACCGCCCGGAACGACACTGACCGAGTCCTTGAGCGCCGCGGCCGCGGTCTCGCTGGTTGACCGCAGGCCGCGACCGGGCGGTGCGGATGAGGGTTGCACGGGCGGGACCGTTGCCGCGGGTACAGGAAGGGCGACTGCCTCAATCGGGACCGCCGCCACCAGAATGTTGGACGCCGGGGCCCCCCGTGTCGACTCGGCCGCACCCTCATCGGGTGCGTGACCTTCCACTGCACGGTTCAGCGGCGCCGCGTCCGCCGGCCGAAGCACCGCGGCCGCCGGAAGCGGCAGCGGGGGAAGGCGGGGCGCTGCCTCCGGTGCTGCCCCGGGTTCCAGGGAGAGTTCAGGTTGCTCGACTTCTGACCGCGGTGCCTCAAGTTCCTTCGGCGAGTCCGCTCCGAGCCAGTTCACCGTGTCGATGGGCCGCTCACCGTTACCCAGGATAATCGTCGGTGCCGGCTCAGAAGGGAGTTCGTCAGGCAGGAGCGTGGTCACCGCGTCCGCGCTGGCAGCCGCCCCCCCCGAGAGCGCGATCGTCCCGAACACACCGCCGACGACGACGTGGACACCCAGGCTCAGGAGGAGCCCTGCGGCGAGGTCGCGGCGGCTTGCGGTCGATCTCAGCATGTCGCGTTACCGGCAAAAAATGCAACTTTCGCCCGCGTGAAGCATATGCTCTTGATGTCTATGAACGTCCGACCGGCGATGCACGCCGGCCTCCACATTCAGATCAAGAGAACCGCGCTGCCCGGTGTCATCCGGGTGCTTGCAGCCATTGTTCTGTGCTTGACCGGCCACGCGGGGGCGCAGGACAAGGCACGCTCCAGGGTGCAGATTGGGGATCCGGCCCCGGTGCTTGCGACCGGCCGCTGGCTCAAGGGCGAACCGGTGGAGAGGCTCGCGACGGGCACCCCGTACGTTGTGGAGTTCTGGTCGTCATGGTGCGACACCTGCATGTACAGCATCCCGCAGTTGACCCGCCTCCAGCGGCAGTACGCGGGCGACGGGCTCGTGTGTATCGGGGTCAACGTCTGGGATGAACCGGAACGGGCCGCGGCCCATGTGCGCGACCACGACGACCAGTTCGGCTTTCGCGTCGCCCTCGACCAGAGCCCGCCCGAAGGGAATCCCAGGAGTGGTGCCTCCGCCCGCTCCTGGGTCGAGGCCGCGGGGCGCGACAAGCCCCCCGTTGCATTTCTTGTCGACCGGCAGGGCCGCATTGTTTGGATCGGACATCCGCTGGCGCTCCGCGGCGTCTTTGACGAGATGGTGCGCCTGCTCGTGCAGGACAAACTGACGCCGGAGCACTCGCGCGACCTGGGCGCGCGGTACGCCGACCTGGAGGCCAGGTCACGCGTGATCATGGCTCGGTGCGACAAGGCCATGGCAGACGAGGACTTTCCCGCCGCGGCGGCGGCCATGGATGACCTGATCGATCTGAGCCCCTCGCTGTTCGGGCTCCGCGGCGTCGTCAATCGATTCCACATCACGCTGGTGCTGCAGCGCGACTACCGCGGCTCCTACGCCTGGGCCAGGGAGATCGGCAAGCGGTTCTGGGACGATGCCTATGTGCTGAACGCCATCGCGTGGGCCGTTCTTGATACGGACGGGCTGGAGGTGCGAGACCTCGACCTGGCGATGAAGTTCGCCCGGCGGTCGTGTGATCTGACGGGCAACGCCAATGCGGCATTCCTCGACACGCTTGCCCGGGCGTACTTTGAGACCGGCGACGTGGACAAGGCGTTGGATGTCGAGGGGAAGGCCCTGTTGCTCGCCGAACCGGAAATCCGGAAGGAACTCCAGGCCGCACTCGACAAGTATCGCGCGTGGAAGGCCCAGCATCCACGCTAGCCGGTGCGACGCGCCTCCCTCGCGTAAGTCCGCCCGCCCCACACGATCCCCCGACCGCGCCGCAGGTCGCGGGCGGCGCCAAGCAACAGCCACGCGACGATCGCCGCACCGGCGGGGTAGACAACCAGGCACCAAAGGGGGGTGCGCGCCAAGCGGAACGTGACGCCCAGCACCGCGGCCTGCAAGGCGAGCGCAACCAGGCACACGGCGACGCTCACCGCCCAGGGGGCCATCGGTTCTCTCAGGAGCAGCCCGGCCGACCAGGCGAGGCCCCCAATGGTCACCAGGGGCAGCAGAGTCCCAAAGACCAGCGTCCTCCAGGCGTTCCGCTGCATCCGCCCCGGCCGCTGCCGCGACAGTTCCGTGTAGATGCGCTTCCACCCACGTTGGAAGGCGGGCCAGTCCGGGTACATGCGGCACGCGACCATGTCGGCGGAAACCATGACCCTGGCGGCGATCCCCTTCTCCGCGATGCGCCGGGCCAGCGCCATATCCTCCAGCAACTCGTCCTGCACGGCCCCGTGTCCGCCGATGGCCAGGTACGCATCGCGCCGGAACATCATGAACTGTCCGTTGGCGAAAGCCCGGCGATCCTTGTCGCGCCCGGCCCGGACAAGCGGGAACTGAACGACCATCTCGATGGTTGCGGCGGGCTGGGCCACGCGCTCGAACCAGCGTTCGCATGTCAGGGTGCTCAGGAGCGACAACATCCCGAGGCCGCCGTCCTTCATGAGCGCCAGCGTCGAACGGAGGCACGCCGGGTGCAGCGTGGTGTCGGCGTCCGCGAACACCAGGACATCTGCACTCCCGGCCCACGCCGACGCCCGCACTCCGGTCCACACGGCGTGAACCTTTCCCGCCCAGTCGGGGGGGCATGAATCCACCCGGACAATCTCGAAGCGCGGGTCACCGGCCGCGGCCTCCCGAGCGCGCGACTCGGTCGCGTCGGTGCAGCGGTCAAGGCAGAGCACAAACCGTGCGGACGGGTGGTCCTGCGCGCGGAGCGACCGGACGAGGCCCCCGATGCTGTCCTGCTCGTTGTGCGCCGGAACAATGACACAGGCCGATGCCCCGGACGGCTCGAGGCCCAGGCCCGCGGACGCCGGCGGTACATGGCGCAGCGTCCCGATCAGGCGACCCAGCCCAATCGACCAGTAGACCCCCAGCGCGCACGCCCCCGCATCCAGCACGAGGGCGATGGCGATGTCGGCGGTGGTCACGGGGCCAAGAGTATCCGCCGCTAGACTCCCCGCGTGGGCACGCCGCCAACCTATTCCCGGCACGCGCTGGCGGAGATCGACCGGCTCTGCGTCGAGCGGTACGGGCTTCCCTCCATCGTGCTCATGGAGAACGCGGCCATCGGGGCCTCGCGCCTCGCCCTCACGGAGTTCCGCCTCGCGCCGGGCGCCCGCGCCCTGATCGCGTGCGGCACGGGGAACAACGGCGGCGACGGGCTGGCGATCGCCCGGCACCTGCACAACGCCGGAGTCGCGACGAGGATCGTGATGGCGGGCCCCGAAACCCGCTTGACCCCCGACGCCGCGACGAACTACCGTGCCGTCCGCGCCATGAACCTCTCTGTGACGGAGGGCGGGGCGGCCACCTGCTGCGCCGCCGTCGCCGCCTGGCGGGGCGATCTTCTGATCGATGCTCTCCTCGGCACGGGTCTCTCGACGCCCGTCCACCCGCCTCTGGACGGCTTCATCGCCGCGATGAACGACTCGGCCGCCGCCGGCGCGCCCGTCCTGGCCGTTGACCTGCCCTCGGGGCTGGACTGCGACACGGGCGAGCCGCTCGGCGTCGCCGTCCGCGCCACGCTCACCGCGTCCTTCGTTGGCCGCAAGAAGGGCTTCGGGAACCCCGCCGCCGCCGCGTACACCGGGCGCGTCGTGTGCGTGGGCATCGGCGCCCCCCGCGACCTCGTGGACCGCCTGGCGGAAGATGGGCGGGATTGACTCCCCGCGCCCCACCCGCGACGATTCACGCGGAGGATTCCTCATGGCCGTCCGCATGGAACTCTCGCGCATCCTCATCCGCGAACTCAACGACTACCAGATCATCGAACTGCGCGAAGTCGAGCCCGGCGAGGATGACCTGGACCTCGAGATCCCCGACGACGCCCCCAAGGAGCCCGGCTTCGGCGATCCGAAGCGGCGATCCTTCCCCATCGTGATCGGACTGCCGGAGGCTCAGGCGATCGACCGCCGCCTCAAGGGCATCACGATCAAGCGCCCGCAGACCCACGACCTGCTGGCCAAGGTCATCGAGTCGCTCGGGGGCACCCTGGTCTCGATCACGATCAATGACCTCTCTGAACACACGTTCTTTGCCACGCTCGACGTACGGACGGCGGGCGGCGACGCCATCCACATCGACTCCCGGCCCAGCGACGCCATCGCCCTGGGGATCGCGCAGAACGTCCCGATCTACGTCGAGGAGCACGTACTCGAAGGCGCCCGAGAAGCCGGAACGTGAACACCGCCACCTGGCTGACCGCCGACATCCCCGGCATCGGCGGGCGCATCAAGGAACGCCCCGAGGACTTCCTCGTGGACGAGGCGCCGCTCTACCAGCCCTCAGGGAAGGGCGAGCACATCTACATGCTCATCGAGAAGCGCGGGCTCTCCACGCTGCACGTTGCGGGGCTCCTTTCCAGGCACTTCGGCGTCCGCCCGTTCGACGTCGGCTACGCCGGTCTGAAGGACAAGCGGGCGATCACCCGCCAGGTCTTCTCCGTCCACACACCCGGAAAGCATCCCGAGGACTTCCCCGCGATCAGTCACGACCGCATCGGTGTCCTGTGGACCGACCTGCACGGGAACAAACTGCGTCGCGGCCACCTCATCGGCAACCGGTTCTCGATCAAAGTCCGGGGCGTGCCGCCCACGGCCGCGATCACCGCGCTCAGGACGTTCCGCCAACTCGCCGAATCCGGCGTCCCGAACCGCATCGGGCCGCAGCGCTTCGGCTACCTCGGGCGCAATCACCTCATCGGGCGGGCGCTCCTCCTCGGCGACGAGCCGGGGGTGCTGGACGCCCTGCTCGCCCCCGCGCCGGCCGGTGTGCCCGATAACCAGTCACCCGCACGCGGCCTGTACGCCAGCGGCGACTTCGCGGCCGCCCGCGACGCCTTCCACCGCGACGCTCGCGCCGAACGCCGCGTGCTGTCCGTTCTTGCCCGCGGCAGGAGCCCCAGCCAGGCGGTGCGGGCGATCGATCCGCAGGAGCGGAACTTCTTCCTGAGCGCGTTCCAATCGGCCGTGTTCAACTTCATGCTCGACGGCAGGTTGCACGAGGGCCGACTCGCTCACCTCGGCACCGGGGACGTGGCCTTCAAGCACGACAACCGGGCGCTCTTCGCGGTCACCGACGAAACATTGACGGACCCCGCCCTGGCCGGGCGGCTGGAGCGGTTCGAGATCAGCCCGTCGGGGCCGATGTGGGGGCCGGCGATGCTGCGCGCCGGGGGAGAGATCGATCGACGGGAAGTCGCCGCCCTGGAGGCCGCCGGCCTGACTCCGGAACTCCTCGCGGCGTTTGAGTCGCGGTACAGGGGCTCAATGGAAGGAGCCCGCCGGCCCTATCGCGTTCCGGTCACCGACGTGGACGTCGAGGGCGGCGTCGATGAGTTCGGCGGGTACGTCCGTTGCACGTTCGACCTGCCCCGGGGCGCCTTCGCCACGACCGTGATGGCCGAGATCATGAAGTCAGGCCCGGATGAACCTGAAATCGAGGATGAGGATTGACGAATGGGTGGGTGCCCCGCGGCACACCGTCCGCGGAAGGAACACGCATGAATCTCCCCGCGATGCATCGGATACTGGCCTTCGCTGTCGGTGCCCTCGCCTGGTTGTCCGGGTGTTCCGGGTGGACCATGCACGAGGAGACCCGGGATGCGACCGCCCCCGCCGTGGCCGCGGCCGCCGGGATCTCCGTCACCACGCGGAACGGATCGATCAAGGTCGTCCCGGGGGACGCTGACGAAGTCCGCATCAGCGCCCGACTCCGCGCCCGCACGCCCGAGCGCCTGGCACAGATGCGGGTCACAGCGGAAGAAGACGCCGAAGGGGTCCTTGTGGTTCGTGTTGAACCCGCCCAGGGCGAGTGGTGGGGCAATGAGGGCTGCGCGATCAGCATCACCACCCCCGCGGACCGCCCCACCGCATCGGTCACCGCCAGAACGAGCAACGGCCGTATCGAGGTCGCGGGAGTGGCCGGTCCGGTCGACCTGCGCACCTCGAATGGTGCCGTCGAGGCCCGCGACTGCTCCGGCAAGGTATTCGCGGACAGCAGCAACGGCTCCATCATGCTGGCCGGCATCTCCGGCCCCGTGGAAGCCGAGACCTCCAACGGTTCGATCACGGCGCGGCTCGCCGACAGCGCCGCGGGGCCCGTGGACCTCGACACGTCCAACGGCAGCGTCACGCTGGAGGTCGGGCAGGCATTCACCGGCACCCTGTCCGTGGCCACCAGCAATGGTTTGGTCACGGTCCCCAGCGCCGGACGGCCCACCATCGTCAAGCGGGGGAGGCACTCCGCCAACCTCCGTTTCGGCGACGCGCCCGGAGATTCCACGATCAGGACCAGCAACGGCAGCGTCACCGTGAACTGCCGGTAGCGGGCCGTCGGGTACGATGGCGGATGCTCCGCAAGGTCCTGCACAGCAAACTGCACATGCCTCATGTGACGGTCGCCAGGGCTGCGACGAGCCTTGCCGGTCACATCAAGGAGGACGTGGAGGGGTCGGTGATCGTTGGGAAGTTGTACCGCTTCGACGCGGACGGCGCGATCAAGTCCACGTTCCAGGCGGCGCTCCCGGGTGGTACTCGGTCGACGGCGCGCTCTACAGCCAGGTCCCCTCGACCCCGGACGTTGATTTCACCTACACCATCAGCGGGCAGTGAGATTCCATCCTGCCGGTGGCCGGAGCGGAAACGGGCGTGGCATGGGTAAGCCGCCTTGGGCTTACCCGTGGGGAAGACTCACGGGCAACGAAGCGTTGCCCATGCCACCCACGGGCAACGGAGCGTGCGACGGGCATCGGCCGCCTACGCTTCCCGCTTCCCAAGTCCCGTCATGGCGGGGTGGCACTGTTGATCACTGATCCGAGCCTCCGGGTACGAGGACGTTGGGTCTCTACTTTTTCTACCCTTTCTACCGCCGCGTAGCCGGTGCCTGCTTGCTGCGGTACCGACAACGCCGCGGAAGTGGAAAAGGCGGAGAGGAGCGGGTGGGGCGGCGTTCTCGGTGCCACGCCAGCACCCTTGACTCCGCCAGCGGGGCGGGAGGGCTACACTTCCCCATCGGGGGGTGAGTGCGGGGCCACGACTGGCCCGACCTCCCTGACACCGACGCTCGAACTCGCCCGGGGTTTCCTGCACGGTTCACAGATCTCTCGGGCTTGGGTTCAGAGTCATGATGAAGTTGTACGTCGGGAACCTTTCGTTCAGCACCAATGAAGCCGAACTGCGCTCGATCTTCGAGCCGCACGGCGAGGTCGCGTCCGCCGCGATTGTCATGGACCGCGACACCGGCCGCTCCCGCGGCTTCGGCTTCGTCGAGATGTCCAGCGACGACGCGGCCCGCAAGGCCATCGAGGCCGTCAACGGCCAGAACATCGGCGGCCGCACGCTCACCGTCAACGAGGCCAAGCCGCGCGAGGCGCGCTCCGGCGGCGGCGGCGGCGGCGGTGGTCGGGGCGGCTACGGCGGGGGCCGTGGGGGTGGCGGCGGCGGCGGTGGCGGCGGCCGCGGCGGCTGGTAAGAGGTGAAGGGGCACAGGCCGGACGCCTGTGCCGCACAGGAATCAGCCCCGCACACGCGGGGCTTTTTCGTGCGCCCGCGCGGTAGACTTCCGTACATCGAGGCTGTGGTCAGGAGCCATGCCATGCAGGTGAACGAAGAGAAGATGATGGCGTTGCTGGGCACGATGGTGGGTGACATGGGCGCCGCCATGAGCGCCGCACTCGTCACGCTCGGCGACAAACTCGGGCTGTACCGCGCACTGGCCACGGGGCCGATGACGCCCGAGGCGCTCGCCGCGCAGACGGGCCTTGCGCCGCGCATGGTCCGCGAATGGCTGCTCAATCAGGCCGCGGGTGGGTACGTCACCTACATGGGGGGCGCCGGCGATGCGTACTCCATGACGCCGGAGCAGGCCGCGGCCCTGGCAGACGAGACAAGCCCGTTCTTTGTGGCCGGCGGGTTTGACGTGGTCGCCTCCGCGCACCGTGACGAGCCGAAGGTTGAGCGGGCCTTCCGCGACGGCAAGGGCCTGCCGTGGGGCGCCCACGACACCTGCTTGTTCTGCGGGACGGAACGCTTCTTCGCCGCCAGTTACCGGGGCCACCTTGTGTCCTCGTGGATCCCGGCGCTCGAGGGCGTGGAGGCCAAACTCAGGAAGGGTGCAATGGTCGCGGACGTCGGATGCGGGCACGGCGCATCGACCGTCCTCATGGCCGCGGCGTACCCGCAGTCGAAGTTCACCGGTTTCGATTCGCACGGCCCATCCATCGACTGCGCCGCGCGCCGCGCCAAGGACGCGGGCCTGAAGAACATCGCGTTCCGGATGGCCGATGCGACCTCATTCGCCGCCGACGGCGGGTTCGACCTCGTGGCCTGCTTCGACTGCCTGCACGACATGGCGGACCCGGTGGGCTGCGCGCGGCACGTCAAGCGGGCGCTCAGGCCCGGCGGCACATGGATGGTGGTCGAGCCGGCCGCGGGCGATACGGTGGAATCCAATCTCAATCCCGTCGGGCGGGTGTTTTCCGCCGCATCCACGATGATCTGCGTGCCCGCGTCGATGTCCGGCGGCGGGCCGGCGCTGGGCGCGTGCGCCGGCGAGAAACGGATGTCCGAGGTGATCAAGGCCGGCGGGTTCACCACCTGCCGCAAGGCCACGGCCACGCCGTTCAACATGGTCCTCGAAGCCCGGGCCTGACGCCCCGCGGACCTGACCTTTCGGGCAACGCGGGACCGCCGGTCTCACCCCCTCCGGCGCCACCGCTCCACAAACGCCTCGTATTGCTCGGGGGTGTCGATCCCGGCGTGCCCGGCGGACTCCACCACCGCCACGGCGATCGCGAACCCGTGCGCCAGCACCCGCAACTGCTCGAGGTGCTCCGTCAGTTCCAGTTCCGTCGGTATCAGCCGTGTGTAGGTGTCCAGGAACGACCGCCGGTACGCGTAGATCCCGGCGTGCTTGAGCGGTGCGAGCCCCACGCCGTCGCGCGGGAATGGGATCAGCGCCCGCGAAAAATACAGCGCCGTGCCGTCCAGCCTGCGCACCACCTTCACGATACTGGGATTCGCGGCGTCCTCACCCGCGGACAGCGGGCACGCAACCGTGGCGACAGGGGCGGAGCCGCCGACCAGCGCCGCGGCCGCCGCCTCGATCACCGCCGGTTCGATCTCCGGCTCGTCACCCTGCACGTTGACCACCACCGCGTCGGGCGGCAATCCGAGAATGGCCGCGGCCTCCGCCAGGCGGCTCGTCCCGTTCGGGTGGTCGGGCCGGGTCATCACCACATGCCCGCCGAACGCCGCAACCCCCCGGCGCACCCGATCGTCATCGGTGGCGACGACAACCCGCTCAACCCCGCGGGCCCGCGACGCGGCCTCGTACACATGCCGGATCAGCGGCCGCCCGGTCCGATCCGCAAGCACCTTGCCGGGGAATCGCGTGGAACCGAGCCGCGCCGGGATGATGATGGTGGCCGACACGCGCGGAGTCTACCGGGGAACCTCGGGCTATGGAGGCGGGGGCGGCACGGCCTGGGCCGCCCGCTTCTGTTCGTGCCGGACGATGGCGCCGGTCGCCAGGTAGATGATGTCCTCGGCGATGTTCTTCATCAGGTCGCCGATGCGCTCCAGTTCGCGCCCCGTCCTGTACATCAGCAGCCCGCAGCGCAGTTGGTCGGGTTCGGCCCGCATGAACTCCTCGACCTCGGCGAACAACTGTTTCTCCAGGCCGTCGATGGTCTCGTCCTCGTGCACGATCTTGTGGGCCAGTTCCGCGTCCTCATCCAGCACGGCCCGCAGCAGTGTGTGGCACATCAGCGGCACACGCTGGCCGAGTTCCACCAGCGCCGTGGGCCAGGTGAACCCGCGGAACGGGGCGAGTTTCGCCGCCATCTTGGCGATCGACGAGGCGTGATCGGCGACGCGCTCCACGTCCGCGTTCACCTTCAGGATGAACGTGATGAACCGCAGGTCGCGGGCGAATGGCTGCTGCAGGGCCAGCATCCGGATGCACTCTTGCTCGATCTCCACCTCCTGCCGGTCGATCGTGTCGTCGCGCCGGCGGACCTCCCGGGCCGCGACCTCATCGAGTTTCCACAGGGCGTCGAGCGCGGATTCGAGCATCGCGATCGCGCCGGAGGCCTCCTCGACCAGCCGCCGCTTCAGGGCGATGATGCTGCGGTCCAGCGTGAAGCGGCTCTCACGGACGGCGGAAGGGTTGATCGGCGCGTTGGCGTCCATCGGGTCCTCTGGGGCGTCTATTCTACGCGGCGGGCGGCGTGCGCCCGCGTCACAGGATCGGAGCGGCCATGCCCGGCGGCATGAGAGAGAGGTTGAGACTGCTGGCGGCACGGCTCATGAAGCCGGGACTGGCGGGCATTCACGAGCGCCTGGAACGCATGGAACGGGTCGTGCTCGGGCGGATCGACCGTCTGGGGCGACCCGCGGAGAAGTACGAGGAGGAACTTGGCTTCTGGCGGTGGCTCGTCAAGACCCCCGAGGGGCGGAAGAAGATCGGCGGGGCATTCGAGGAGGTCTTCGGGCGCTGGCAACGGCAGCGTCTGCTGGAACTGGGCGAGCGACTGGGGCTGGAGAGCGAGGCGGCCCTGGACGCGTGGTGCGAGGGCCAGTCCGTCGTCGAGATCGGGGCGGGGCCGTACCCGGCGGTCGCCGCCGCCCCCGCGTGGAGACGGGCCGTCGCGGTCGATCCGCTCGCCAGCGGCTACGCGCGCGAGGGGCTGCTGCCGGAGGCGTGCGACCGGGTGACGTACATTGAGGCCCCCGGAGAGGCCGTGCCCCTGGCGTCCGGCTGCGCCGACCTGGTCATCATCGAGAACGCCCTGGACCACGTCGCCGATCCGGAGGCCGTGGTCGCCGAGTGCCGGCGGCTGCTGCGCTCCGGCGGATTGCTGTGGGTGCTGGTGGACCTGTCGGAGCACCGCGATCACATGCACCCGCACCCGTTCAGCGAGTCGCGCATCCGGGGGCTGCTGACGTCCGGCGGGTTCGAGATGATGCACGACCGCGTGAGCGACCACAAGAGCCACCCCAAGGCCTACGGCGAGTACCGGGGGCTGCTGAAAAAACCCGCTGCACAACTCCGAGTCGATGTGAGCGCGGCAATAACCCGAACGAGTCATCCGGAAGGCGTCACGGCGGCGCCGCACTCCGTGCACACCGGCGACGTGCCCACTGGGTAGCCACAACCGGTGCACTGGCCCCCATGGGCACGCCACGCACGGCGTCCAAGCACGAAAGCGAGCAGGGGAGCCACCAGAATAAGCCATGCCGCGGTTCCGAGCAGGATCGGGTTGGCCAGCGTGCCCATCCAAAGCAGGCGCGGCGGCGGATCAGAAATCGGTCCCGTCAGGACCGGGTCGTTCCAGTCCCACCACATCTGCTTCTCCTCGATGACAGGCAGCGGCCAGCCGTAATGACTGACATCCATGCTGTACCCGTTCTTTCCGGCTTCGCCGGCGACTCGAACGTCATACCTGCGGTACCCAAAGCCATGCTCCTCTTGCCAATCTTGGGGCGTCGGCCAAGGCGTCTCGTGTGGGGTGCTCGACGGCCAATGTGTCGGAATGCTCGCTCGGGGGAGCGGAGCCGTCGGGACGATTGGAGCGCGAGACCACCGCCACGCGCTGACGGCCCAGGGCACGTTGACGATGGCCGCGAGGGCGACGAGCGCGACCCACAGCATCACCGCTCGCTGTTTCTCGGATCCGGTCAGTCGGGCGCGTCCCACAGGATCAGTTTACTGGCCTTGCCCGAGCGATGGCGGCGAAAGCCGATGCCGCAGCACGGTGACGAGCGTGTCGGGCTTCAGGTATTCGGGCGGCGGGCGGAAGTAGACCTCGTGCAGCGACTCGCCCGTCGGCGGCGGGAGCGATCGCACGGAGAACCGGGGCTTCTCGGAGCCGCGACCGCGAGGGAGCGACAGAGCCCGGAGCGCGAGCGACGGGTTCCCCGGCGAGCGCTGCGGGCTCGTTGAATCCCCGCGCTCACGCTCGGGGCTCGCGGAGAGCGCCGCGGCCACGCCGCCCGGATTGTCCGTGCGGAACAGGACGTCCGGCCCCCGGATCGTGATCGAGCGCACGCCGAGCGCCGAGGCCGCGAGGCGGAGTCCGGCCAGGTCCAGCAGCCGCTTCACAGGTTTCGGCGGCTCGCCGTAGGCCTCGGTCAGGTCCTTGGCGACCTTCGCCAGGTCGCCCGCGCTGGTCGCCGTTGCGACCCGCCGGTACGCCTCCAGCCGCCGCTGATCGGACGGGACGTAGGGCCGTGGGATCACGCCGACGGCGCCGACATCCACGGTCGTCGCGGCAACGGTCGGTCGCGGACCCTCGTGCTTCAGGTCGTGCACCGCCTCGTCGAGGAGTCGGCAGTACATCTCGTACCCGACCGCGGCGATGTGCCCGGACTGCTCGGCCCCCAGCAGGTTGCCGGCCCCGCGGATCTCCAGGTCGCGCATCGCGATCTTGAATCCGGCCCCGAGCATCGCGTACTGCTCGATCGCCCTGAGGCGCCGCTGGGCGACCTCGCTCACCGGGCGGTCGTCCGGCAGCAGCAGGTAGCAGTACGCCCGGTGCTTGTACCGGCCGACCCGTCCGCGCAGTTGGTGCAGGTCGGCCAGGCCGAACCGGTCCGCGTCATCGATCAGCATCGTGTTGGCGGTGGGGATGTCGATGCCCGACTCGATGATCGTCGTGGAGACGAGGACGTTCGCCTCGCGCCGGATGAACCGGAGCATGACGGCCTCCAGTTCGTGCGGGTTCATCTGCCCGTGCCCGACGACGATGCGGGCATCGGGCGCGAGTTTCTGGATGTCGCCGGCAACCGACTTGATGTCGTGCACACGGTTGTGCACGAAATAGACCTGTCCCTCGCGTGAGAGTTCCCGCGCGATCGCCTGCGATACCCGCCGCTCGTTGTACGGGATCACCTCCGTCACGATCGCGCGCCGGTCCATCGGGGGCGTGGTGAGCGAACTGATGTCGCGCAGCCCCAGCATCGCCATGTGCAGCGTGCGCGGGATGGGCGTGGCCGACAGCGTCAGCACGTCCACCGTGAGGCGCAGGCGCAGCAGCCGCTCCTTGTGCTCGACGCCGAAGCGCTGTTCCTCGTCCACGATCACGAGGCCGAGGTCCGCGAAGGCCACGTCCTCCGAGAGCAGGCGGTGCGTGCCGATGACCACGTCCACCTTGCCCTGCTTGAGGGCGGTCAGCACCCCCTTGGCCTCCGCGTCGGTCTTGAAGCGGCTGATCGACTCGACGCGGAACGGGTAGCCGGCGAACCTGGACTTGAACGTCCGCTCGTGCTGCTCCGCCAGCACCGTGGTCGGGACGAGCACCGCGACCTGCTTGCCGTACTCCGCGGCCTTGAACGCCGCCCGGATCGCCAGTTCCGTCTTGCCGAAGCCCACGTCGCCGCAGACCAGGCGGTCCATCGGTCGCTCGGCCGCCATGTCTTTCTTGATCTCGGCGAGCGCGGCGAGTTGGTCCTCGGTCTCTTCGTAGGGGAACTCCGCCTCAAACTCCTTCTGCCACGGCGTGTCGGCGGGGTAGCGGATGCCGGGCATGTGCTCTCGGGCGGCCCGGACACGCAGCATCTCCGCCGCCAGGTCGCGCACGCTCTCGGACACCTTCTCCTTCTGGTTCTTCCACCGCTGCCCGCCGAGGGTCGACAGCGGCGGCTTGCCCTTGAATCCGCCGACGTACTTCTGCACCTGGTCGATGTTGAGCGCGGGGACGTGGAGTTTGGCGCCCGCGGCGAACTCGAGCGTCAGGAACTCTTCCGCGTCGCGCGGCACCGTTACGGATGCGGCGGTGCGGAGCCCCTCTGGAATGTTGCGCCCCCGTGCCGCTTCCCTGTCGGTGCCGCCCATCGTGCGCAGCCCCAGAAACCTCGCGATCCCGTGCTCCGCGTGGACGACGAAGTCGCCGGGCGCGAAATCCAGGAATGTGTCCATGGCGCGCCCGGCCCGCAGCCGCGTCGCCCGCCGCCGGGCGTGGTAGCGATGGACCAGTTCGTGGTACGGAACGAAGAACAACGAGGGGCACGGAGACGGGGGGACGGAGCTCGGACCGGCCCTCCCTTCACCCCTCGGTCTCTCCCTCTCCGCGTCTTGCCCGAGGTCCCACCCGAAGCCGCGGTGCAGGTAACCGTGGACCGATTCGATCGTGTCGATCGCGCCCGGCGCAAACTCGGCCAGCAACTCCTGGAACCGGCGAAGTTCGCCCGGGTTCTGGCAGAACACCGTGACCCGTGATCCGCGGGCCAGCGCCGCGAGTTCCACGATGGCCTCGTGCGGCTCGCTGGCGAACGCCGGCAGCACCGAAACCGGCATGTCGATGCGGGCATCGAACCCGGAGACCCCAGCCGAGAACTGGTTGACCTCCGCCAGGGCGCGCGTGTGCTGCTGCAGCAGCCTGAACACCGCCGGTGGCCCGAACAGCCCGCGCGGATCGGAGACGCGCTCGTAGTACCCGCGGGCCTGCTCGGTCAGTTCCAGCGTCTCGGCGACAAGCGCCAGTGCCGCGGCCGGCAGCAGCGTCAGCGGATTGATGGTCGTGTCATCCGTCCGCATCGCTTCCGCTGACGCGGCCACCAGGTCGATGGCGCCGAGGGCCGCCCCGGAACCCATGGTGTCCAGGTCCACCTCACTGATCCGGTCGATCTCATCCCCGAAGAAGTCGAGGCGTACCGGCGCGCCGCCGGCCGGCGGGAACACGTCGAGAATCCCGCCGCGCAGCGCGAAGTCGCCGGGCTCCTCCAGCGCCTCCCGCCGCGAGTACCCGGCCGAATCCAGCCACCGGGCCAGGTCCGCCGGCGCGACCGTGTCGCCGCGGCGGAGGGTGCGCGACAGGTCCGCGAGCCGCTCCGGCCTCGGCACGCCCTGCATCAGCGCCTGGATCGGGCACACCAGCACCCCCGGCGGCTCCGACACCAGCCGTCGCACGACCGCGATCCGTTCCGCGTACAGGTCCAGGCTGACGCCCGATTCGCCGGGCAGCGCCTCGATCGCCGGCAGGCGCAGGGCGGTCACCCCGGCCGATTCCAACTCGTCCACCGCCTCGTCGGCATCGTCAATGTGCGCGGTGACCAGCACCACCAGGTGCCCGGTCAGCCTGAAGACCGCCGCCGCAACCATCGTCGTGGATGAGCCGATGGACCCGGCCGCGGCTACGCGGCGGCCCGCCGCCAGCGCGTGGGCCAGTGCGCGCACCGGCGGGCTCTCCAGGATGGCTTCGACGGGATTCGGCACGAAGGGTACGCCGCGCGCAGGCGCGGGCCGCCGGGGCGACACCGCCCCGTAGGCACCACGCTGTCCTGGCTGCGCGATCGTAGACCCGGGCCTACTTCACGGTGACCAGCGGGCGCACCTTCTCCAGCGTCAGCGGCCCGATCCCGGAGACCTTGTCCAGATCGCTCACGCTCCCGAACTTTCCGTTGGCGCCCCGATACTCGACGATCCGCCTGGCGAGCGAGGGACCGATCGACGGCAGCAGCTCCAGTTGGGCCGCCGACGCGGTGTTGAGGTCCAGGAGGCCCGCCGCCTCCTCCTCGGGTGCCCCGGAGTCCGGTCTCGGCAGCCCCGGCCGCCGCTCCGGCCCCGCGGGCGCCATCGTAACGGGAGCGGCAGGGGCGACCGGCCTCCCCGCTAGTTCCACCCGCGGCTCACGCCCGAAGATCGACCATCCCATCCCAGCGAGCGAAGCGCCCCCCAGGACCACGACCGCCGCCCACTTCGCCGGTCCCGCAGTCCAGTCGTACGCGCTGCTGGTTTTCACGGCTTCACCGCGACCGGCAACGCGGGGATCGCGACCCGCTGCGACCTGAAGTCCCGCCGCAACTCCGCCAGCGCCGCGGCCGCGGGTTTCGGCGTGCCGCTCTCGGTCAGCAGCCCGCCCAGGGGCATATCCGCCTGCGGGCCGTCATACAGATCCTGCCAGCACACGCCGACAACGTAGGGCTTCGACGCCGCCACCTGGGTGATCTGCACCAGCCAGTCGCGCTGGTGCTCCGGTGTCCACGCCCCGCGCCAGGAGCCGGGGTCTTCGGGATCACCGGCGCCCAGGCGCCCGCTCGGGGCCCCGGCCGCGCTCACGACGATGGGCCGGTCGAACTGCGCGTAGCGGTCCAGCAGGTCCGACAGCACCAGCAGGTCACGGGCCGACCGTCCCTGCCCGGGCTGCCCGATCTGCAACTTGATCCCCAGCGCATCGATCGCGATCCCGGCCTGTCCGATCATGTCCACATACGCCAGCGGCGGGATCGACCGCCGGTTCGTCGCGTAGTGCTCGCCGAAGGGCTCGGAGACTTCCACCTGCACCTTCGCACCGGGCTGGAGTTTTTTCAGCAGCAGGACCGACAGCCGCGTCAGGTCCATCATGCGCTCCAGCGCCAGGGCAAACCCCTGGTTCACATGCAGCCCGGACGCCACTGTCCAGCGCGTCACCGTCCGGCGGTACCGCGTCACGATCTGCTTGAGGTGCTCGTACACCAGTTCCCGCAGCGTCTCGTAGTCGTGCTCCCAGATGAACAGCCACTCGGGCACGCACATCGTGCGGAAGTCAAGGATGGGTCCGCCCCACACCGGCACCCTGGCCGTGCGCACCGCCCACTCGATCCACCGGTCCGTCTTGGCAAAGGAGTAGCGCCCCTCGGTCGGCTCCATGTCCGACCACCGCATGGGGATGGACACAAAGTCGCACACCGGCGCCGCGCCCTGCGCCAGCGCCCCGCTGAACTGCGCCGGGTTCACCGCGCACCCGACAACCGGCGGCGCCTGCAGCACCACCCCCGTCGAATCCGACGACTTGACCGCCCCCTCGGGGAGCACCCGGTCCGCGGCGATCGACTCAGCCTGGTGGGCGGCGGTACGGGCGTAGGTCTCTCCACGGAACCGGGCCCCGAGTTGCCGCTCCGCGTCCACCTGCGTGAGCCGCTCCCCGGCGTCGACCGCCAGGTAGAGCGCCCGCCGGGCCGTGCGGTCGGCCTCGAGGGCGAACCCCGCATGGTCCCCGGCCCCGGTGCCCCTCTGGGCCACCAGGGCGGCCGCGAACAGGTGCCGCGCTTCCTCGAACTGCTTCATCACCGCGTCGTCCCCCGGAAGGTCGAACAACCCCCATTGCTCCAGTTTGTTCAGGATCATCATGATCCGCCGGCGCGCCAGTTCCAGGGTCAGCAGGTAGGGCTCCGGGCGCGGCGGCAGAAGGCACGTCCGCAGCGTCAGGTCCCCTAGCGACTCCCCGCCGGGCCCGAGCACCGGGAACTGAAGCGCCAGCCCCGCGGCCTCCGTTCCGGCCTTGGTGCACTCGATGATCCCGCCCGCCGCTGCGGCCTGGGCCGCCAGCGGGGCGTCATCGGCGCCGAAGAGGTGCGCATGGCGGAGCACGAAATCCCGCCCGGGCCCGCGCTCGTCAAAGACCGCGAATCTCAGCATGTGCTCGTATCCGGCTCTCCCTGGACTCTCCCCGTGCCGGGGGGCGTTCGGGGGCCAACTGTATCGCCGGAAAGCCGCCCATTCCGGGCCTGTCATCAGCGACGTTCATCCCGGCACGCCGGACCGCCCGCCCCGTACCATGGACCGCATGACCACCCACACCGCCGCCACCCAGCCGGCCCTGTCCCGCAGCGACCTCAACCTCCCGGGAAGGTCGGGCAAGGTACGTGATGTCTACGAACTTCCGTCGGTACCCGGCCGGCCCCCGGCCCTGCTCATTGTGGCGACCGACCGGCTCTCGGCCTTTGACGTGGTCCTGCCGACCCCCATCCCGGGCAAGGGACGGGTACTAACGGAAATCTCCAACTTCTGGTTCCGCTTCATCGAGCAGCGCCGACTCGCGACGACCCACATGCTGGGCACGGACCTGGCCCGAGTCCCCGACGCCGCCTTCCGCAGGGGCGGCACCACCCGGTCGGACCTTGCCGGTCGGTCAATCATCGGCCGCCGGTGCAGGGTCGTGCCCGTGGAGTGCGTCGTCCGCGGATACCTGGAGGGCTCGGGGTGGAAGGATTACCAGAAGACAGGGGCCGTCTGCGGCGTCAAGTTGCCGGCGGGGCTCAGGCAGTGCGCCAAACTGCCCGAGCCGATCTTCACGCCCGCCACGAAGGCCCCGCAGGGAGAGCACGACGAGAACATCAGTTTCGAGGCCGCGGCCGGGACTGTCGGAAAGGCCCTGATGGACGCCCTGCGCGACCGCTCGCTCGCGATCTACACCGCCGCGGCCGATTTCGCGCTCTCCCGCGGCATCATCATCGCCGACACGAAGTTTGAGTTCGGCATCCCGGACGGGGACAGCGGCGGGGAGCCCATCCTGATCGACGAGGCGCTCACCCCCGACAGTTCCCGCTTCTGGCCCGCCGACCGCTTCGAGCCGGGCCGGTCGCAACCCAGTTACGACAAGCAGTTCGTGCGGGAGTACCTGGAAGCGCTCGTCGCCCGCGGCGAGTGGAACAAGACCGCGCCGGGCCCCTCGCTGCCCACGGAGGTCGTGGAGCGCACCCTGGAGAAGTACGCGGAGGCCCGTGACCGGCTCACCGCCTAGGGCGTCTTACCTGGCCTGGATGGCCGGGGCACGGGCCGCGGCGTCCGCGGCCTCCAGTTGCCGCATCTCCACGAGGAAGGCGTCCATTCCCGGCGGCTCCGGGAAGACCTGGTCGAACGTCCGCCCGCCCTCCTTGGCCAGTTCGTCGAACGTGGGCTTGAACCGCTCCTTGATGCGCAGGTACCCGTAGCGCTTCAGGTCCTCCGGCGCGTTGTCGTACAGCGTCTCGGCGTGGTCGGGGTCGAGCGTCCCGATCAGTTCCGCAAAGACCCTGGCCGCCAGCAGGCGGAAGTCCGCGGGCATCAGGTCCATCCGCGACATCTCCGGGTTCATGTTGGAGATGTTCCGCTGCTTGGTCATGAAGTACAGGTGGGCCTGCTTGGCGAACTCGAACTGCCGGCGGAACTCGTCCTCGTTGCCCACCATCAGCCCGCGCACATACGCCCCCTGCAGCGCGCCCATGACCTCCTGCACCGCGATCGCGGGGCGGGTGTACTCGTCCACCGGGCTCTCGTCGTACACGAAGTCGGCCAGCGGCTTGGAGAACCGCCGCGCCCGGTCCGGGTCATTCTGGTTCGCGTGCGGGTACACGGCGGCCTGGTGGTAGTACTTCTCGGCCAGTTTGAACTGCCCGCGCCGGTAGAAGAACCGCGTCGCCTCGATCAGGAAGTTCTCGTACCCCGCGGAGTACACGCTGAACGGGCGCGAGTCCACGTCGAACCGGCTCCGGTCGCGCAGCGACGCCAGCACCTCGCCGTAGGTCTCCACGAAGTACGGGCTTGGCAGCGTCATGTAGAAGATGTCCTGCCGGTCCGGGTTGTACACCTCCGACATGAAGTCGAAGTACAGTTCACCCGAACGCCACAACTCCTGCAGCGCGTGCATCACCACGCGGTCCGCGTTCGTGAAGTCGTAATCGAGCCTGTTCCGGTCCTCCACCCGCGTGATCGCGTTCTCCGTCCCCCGCACGGCCCAGTACAGCCCGTGCGCCGCCGGGTGACGCCAGTCCAGGGGCCCGAACCGCTGCGTGTACCGCAGCATCCGGTCCGGCTCCATGTGGTACCCGTCGATCAGCACCCGCTTCCGCACGAAGGGCAGCAGCGCGTCCCACGCCGGCTTCATCGCGGGGTCGGCGCACAGCGCGGCCATCTCCTTGTTGCGGTCCTTCATGTGCGCGATCAGGTACTCGTGCTGCCCGGAGTTGCGCACCGCCCGGTTCGCCTCGTACACGCTCAGCAGCGCCGCGTCCGGTGTGATGCGGAAGTGGTCCCGCAGCAGCGCCACCAGGTCCCGGGCCGCGGGCGCCCGGGCGTACACCCCGTCCAGCGTGTCCGGAGCCTCCACGATCGGGGCCAGCCAGTCCGCGTATGCCTTCGTTGCGCTCGCCCGGTCCAGCGTCGCCGCGTCCAGCGTCGGCGGCGGGCCCAGGTTGACCTGCCACTCCACGGCCAGTTGCCGCTTGTAATAGCCGTTGGCGTCGTCCATGTACCCCTGGATCTTGTGCAGGAACAGGTACGCCAGTTCCTTGTGCAGCAGCAGGTCGTTCGGGTTGGTCGGGATGCCCTCGTCCCGCAGCAGCGAGATCCCCGCCTGCACCCACCGCCACCGCTCCGGGAATGTGTGCGTCGCAACGGAGATGTTGTACGCCATGTTCCACGCATGGAACACCCACACCTGAGGGAACCGCGGCTCCAGTTTCGTGATGGCCCGCGAGAGTTCGTTGGCTTCGTAGTACCGGCCGCTCTCCTTCAGGTCGTTGGCCCGCATCCACAGCAGGTTGACGAAGATCCCGCGGAACGCGCCCATGGCGATGCCCGCGGCGACCTCGATCGGCGCCCCCTCGGTCGGCTCGTCCGTGTAGCCCAGGCGGTTCCGCCCCGCCGACGCCGAGATCTGCGTCGCCAGCACCCCCGACCCGACCAGCATCAGGCCCAGGAGCCCCGCGGCCAGGAGTTGGATGGTGGTGTCGCGCCGCATCCCGATTCCCTTACTACTGGCCGGAGTACGTCGCCAGTTCGCGCCGCCGGAAGATCAGGACCGCGATCCCGTACAGCACCGAGGAGAACACGCCCAGCACGATCATGCCCCAGGCGACACCGCCCCAGGACAGCAGCAGGCCGTCGACCAGTTTCTGCGTCGGGCGAAGGTCCGTGTACGTCTTGAACATCCCGATCACCGTCTTGGCGATGATCTCGATCACCAGGTTGAACCACTGGATGTGACCCTTGTCCTCCGTGCTCCAGTACTCCATCGCGTGCGACAGGTACCCGCTGCTCTCGGCCCCCATGAACGCGCACAGCGACACGAACACCGCGACCGGGAACGACAGGAACGTCGCGGCCGTCACCGCCAGCATCGCCAGGAACCCGAGTTTGACCCACAGCACCAGCGCCACCCGCACGAAGTTGGCCCGGTACCCGCCGACCGCGTACGACAGTTCCATCCCGCCCGGCGGGAACGTGATCGAGTACTCGTTGGGCTGGGCCTGGACCACCTGCCCGTCGGCGATGAGCAGCGCCCCGTTGACCACGATCATCTCGACACGCCCGAACTCGTTGATGACCTCCGGACGCAGCCGCAGCGTCGTGTACTGGTCGAGCGGCACCTCCTGGGGCGCCTCCGCCGTGTTCCCGAAGATGAAGGTCAACTTGTACACCTTGTTGGGCAGGTTCTCCCCCGACTGGATCTTGTACCGCAGCATCAGCGGCACGCCGCTGGCCTTCGCCGCGCCCAGCCCCTCGAAGATGTACGTCTCCTGCCCCATGGGCTCGATCGTGAAGAACTGCTGGGCCACCCCCTTGAACAGGTCGTCGCGCACCTTATTGAGCGCGGACGCCGTCGTCGCGAACTGCGGGTCCTCCTTCCGCTTCTCCGCGATGAAGTCCTGGACCGCGGCCTCGAACTCCTTGTCCTGCATCCCGAACCGCCGCACCTGCCCGTTCTCCAGCCGCCCCAGCGTTGGCTTGACGCTCTGCCGCGCCACCAGCACCTCGGTCTCCAGCGTGTACCGGTCCTGCGACACGAAGTCTCCGCCGCGCCCCGCCGCGATCGACGAGGCCTGCGCCCGGTCCTCGCCCAGCGCCGGTTGCTGGCGCAGGTACTCGGTGAACAGGAAGATCCCCGAACAGGAGACCGCCAGCAGCACCCCCGCCAGGGACGTGATCCCGAGCCACTTGCCCAGCAGGTACTGCCAGGCCGCCACGGGCTTGGTCATCGTCTGCCAGATCTGTTTGTCGCGCTGCTCGAACGCCACCGTCGCCACGCCGAACACCACCACCAGCAGCGCGATGATCCAGAACGCCCCGGACGTCGAGTACTGCAGGAACGCCTGCACCCGGTACCGAAGCGTCGGCGTGGTGAGCAGGCCCGGCAGCGTCGCCAGCCCGACCACCAGCATCACGATGAAGACCAGGGACACGTTCATCCGCACCGCCTCGGCCAGCACGTTGCGGGCGATCGCACGCACCGGACCGCTCCCGGACAGCAGGAACCGCGCCCCCTGCATGAGCGCCGTGAACGAGGCGGTGAGCGCGACCACACCGATCACCAGTCGGGCCGCCCCGCCCGCGCCGAAGAACGCCAGGGGCACCGCCACCAGCGCCGCCACCAGCAGGAGCGCCCCGTACGTCAGCGCCAGCCCGATCCAGATGATCACCAGCGCCACGCCGCTCACCACGGCAAGCCCGATCCCCATGCTGGCCGGGTCGTCGCGGGCCGCCAGGACGTCCCGCAGGATCTGCTCCATGTTGTCCGCGGCCACCGGTTCTTCGGCGGAGTGGCCCGCCGGCGTTCCCGCCCCATCGACCGGCGCCGTCACACGGGCATCCGCGGCCGGCGGGGCCGCCCGGCGCACCGCGTACGTCACGAAGACGGTCGCGGCAAGGGCGAGCACCGCCAGGGAAACCGCCACCTTGAATGACAGCGAGTTCTGGAGCCGGTTGGCCCGCGCGCCAAACTCGCGAACGGTCACCGCTGGCCCTCCCCGCGATCCCGGGGCTTGTCGATGAGCGAGTCAACCACCGAGAGGTCCACCTCGGCGGTGCTCATCGGCGCCGGCGGGGCCTCGGGCGGCGGCGGCGGGTCCTGCGCCGGATGCAGCAGCGTGCCGATCACGTCCTCTTCCGGAGCGGGGCCCCGCGGCGCGTCCCCGATCGCCTCCGGGGCCGCGGGCGTCTCCTCGCGGTCGCTCACAAGCGACTCGATCAGCCGCTCGCCCTCCGGGCCGCCGGAGAGGAACGCCGCGGTCACGCCGCCGGCCTGCGCCCCGCTAGTCTCCAGGCGCTCCGCCCGAGCCTTTTCGACGATGTCCAGGAACAGGTCCTCGAGACGCTGACGCGGATGGGACACCCGCCGGACTGCCTTCTCACCGCCGGAGCGCGCCCGGATCACCCGGTCCACCTCGGCCAGCGTCGCGTCGTCGAGCGCGTCCGCCTCGATGGACGTGACCCCCGCCATGTCCAGCAGCGATCCGCATGTGCCCTCGGCCCGCGCCCGCCCGCCGTACAGAATGATCATCCGGTCCACGCAGTCCTCGACGTCCGCCAGCAGGTGGCTCGACAGCAGCACCGTCTTGCCGCGGCGGCCGAGCTGGATGATCAGGTCCTTGATCTGGCGCGTGCCGATCGGGTCCAGCCCGGTGGTCGGCTCGTCCAGGATCAGGAGGTCAGGGTCGTTGATGAGCGCCTGGGCGATCCCGATCCGGCGCTGCATGCCCTTGGAATACTCCCGCACAGGGCGGAACTGGGCCCCGGCGAGCCCGACCATGTCGAGCAGTTCATCGACCCGGCGCTTCCGCACCGCCCGGTCCAGTTCGAACAACTTCGCGTAGTAATCCAGCGTCTCCCGCGCGTTGAGGAACGGGTAGAGGTACGACTCCTCCGGCAGGTACCCGATCCGCTTCTTGACCGCCACGTCGGTCGGCGGCTTCCCGAACACGCTGATCCGCCCGTGCGTGGGCCGCAGCAGCCCGAGGATCAGTTTGATCGTTGTGCTCTTGCCGGAGCCGTTGGGCCCCAGCAGCCCGAACACCTCGTGCGCCCCGATCTCGAAGGTCAGGGTGTCCACCGCCCGCGCCCGAGGGCGCATCCAGAAATCACGGAAGACCTTGCTCAGGCCCTGGCAGGCCACCACGGGTGCGCCGGCCGGGATGTCGCGTGGAACCCGGGTCACTCCTTCACAACCCTCTTCTCGGTGTCGGTGGTGAACCGGCTCTGCTCGGCCAGGTGCTCGCGCTGCTTCTCCGCCTCCTGGTTCTCCCGGAGTTTGCGCGCCCGGTCCATCGCCTTCCGCAACTCCGGGTCCGGGTTGAGCAGCACGTCCAGCGTCGTCATCCCCGCCGGCAGCATGAACGCCTCCACGGAATCCCGGGCCAGCAGCGTTGCCATCGCGTCGGACCAGTCCCGCTGCACCACGACGCGCGGGCTCGCGCGGAACTGCTCCAGTTTCGCCCTGAACAGCGCCAGTTCGCCGCGCCGCTTGCTCACGATCGTCGACCGGTATTCCTCCGCCTCGTTCATGAGCAGCGTCACCTTGCCGGAGACCAGGTTCTCCAGCGTCCGGCCGTCCTCGGTCACCGGCCTGCCGTCGAGAAGGTCCTCGATCTCGCCCATCAGCCGCTCCTGCCCGGCCGCGTCGCCGGTGTCCGTGGCCTTCTCATACGCCGCGATGCGCTCCATCAGGTAGGGGTGGGCGGCGCCGGCCATCGTCTGGAGCGTGTTGCGCGCGTCCCCCTCGGCCTTCTCCCGGGCCTGGCTGGCCTTCTGTTCGGCGCTCTGCACGTTGCTGAAGGCCTGGACCACCGACAGCGGCGGGATCTTGTCCCGGAGCGTCAGCGTGTCGATCCGCAGGCCGGAGCCTACGCGATCCAGTGACTCCTGGGCCACCTGCCGGGCCCGCTGCGCCACCGCACCCTGCTCGCCGGACGTCTGCCGCAGCAGGTCGTCGATCGTCGTGTTCGCCATCGCCTGCACCACGCCGCGCTCCACCGCGGCGCGCACGATCTTGATCTCCTGGTCCCCCTCCTGCGCGATGTTGCGCGCGTACGCCGTGGGGTCCACGCGCGTGTACAGCACCGACCACTTGGTGTGCGCCAGCGCCCGGTCGGACGTGATCAGGGATCCGTCCGTCCCCGGCTTCAGTTGCAGCCCGCCCGTGGGCGCCAGTTCGGCGATGCTCTGCGTCTTCTGCGCGGTCGTCAGGCTGGGCCAGAACGCCTCGTCGATCTCCACCTGCACCGCGTCGCCCGTCCCGACCTTCACCAGTTCCCCGATCGGGTACGGCCAACTGAACTGGAATCCCGGGTCCAGCGGCTGGTCCGACGTCACCCGCCCGAAGAGCAGGCGGATCCCCTTCTCGTTCTCCTTCACCGTCTGGAACCCGCTCAGCAGGAACAGCCCGAAGATCACCAGCATCCCCAGTTGCAGGATCCAGAACGTGATCCGCAGCGCCTCCGCCAGCGACTGGTTCGCCGGGTCCATCAGCGACCCCGAGTCGCCCCCCGGGCCGCCCTGCCGCAGC
This sequence comes from Phycisphaerales bacterium, assembly GCA_020849105.1. Taxonomy (GTDB): domain Bacteria; phylum Planctomycetota; class Phycisphaerae; order Phycisphaerales; family UBA1924; genus JADLGW01. The sequence continues at coordinate 190,423 of JADLGW010000056.1, forward strand.
GTCACCGACGCCGGACGGTGCCCGGGAGCCACGGGCATCGTGTGCCCGTGCGGCTGGGACGGGGTGGGATCGGTCACGGCCTGCCCTCCGCCGGGCGCGTCGGCGGCGTCGCGGTCTCCATCAGCCCGCTCACCCCCGGCACCCCGCGCACCGCGCCCTCCTTGTCATCCATCGCGTTGAGCCGCATCAACTGGAAGCCCGGCATGTTCGTCGAGAAGAACAGCGTCATCCGGTTCGCCAGCGTCTCGCGGATGAACTCGATGTTCTTCAGGAACACCGCCAGTTCGGGGTTCTCGCTCATCTGCTTGATGTACTGCGCCGCCTCCAGGTCCCCCTTCTGGCGGATCTCCGCGGCGTGCGTCCGCGCGAACGCCTCGATCTTGCTGGCGTTGGCCTCCGCGGCGCTGGTGATCTGCTGCGCCTCGGACTCGCCCCGGGCCTTGAGTTCCTGGACCAGCGCATCGCGCCCGGCCTTCATGGACTCCATGACCTCCTTGGTCGTCGCCTCCGGGAAGTTGATCCGCGTGATGCCCAGGTCAACCACCTCCACGCCCGAGTTCGCCAGCCCCGCGGCCTGCACGACCGCCAGCACGCGCTTCTCCAGGTCCGGGATCTTGGACGGCGTCGAACCCGAAGGGAAGAGTTCCGTGATCCGGAACCGGCTCGTCTCGCTCATGGCGCTGCGGAGCGTCGTCCCGATGAGCCGGGCCGCCTCGTCGTAGTGCTGCCCGGCGCGGTCCCCCGCGCCGCTGAAGCGCTGGAAGAACTTGAGCGGGTCCGACACCCGCCAGGTGCAGTACGGCTCGATCACCAGTTGCCGGTCGTCCAGCGTCTGGTGCTGCTCCAGCGGCTGCTGGAGGAACCGCGCCCGAGTGTCGTAGGTCGTGATGGACTGGATCGGCTCCGGCCACTTGAAGTACAGGCCCGGCTCCCGCTTGACCGACGACTCCGGGTCCGCCTTGCCGAACGTGGTCAGCACGCCCGCCTCCGTGAAGCGGATCGTGTACGTCGCGGTCATGGACAGGAGCGCGAGCCCGAAGACCACCGCCACCGCAATGATGAAGAAACGTCGCACGGGGAACTCCAATAGGGTTACTTCTGCTCGCCCTCGTTGCTGCCGAATACGTTGGCGCCCGTCTCCAGGTCCTTGGCGTCGATCCGGATGTGCGTGTCGGGGACCGGGTCCGCGATGTAGACCCGGGCCTTGGCCATCGCCTGGCGCACCGCGTCCAGGTACAGCGACGCCCGGTAGATCGCCGGCGCCGCGTTGTACGACCCGATCTGCCCGAGGTAACTGGCGACCCGGGCACGCTCCGACATGTGCCGCGTCCACCGCTCGGCGCTCGCCTTCAGCAACTCAGCGCCCGCCGTCCCGCCCGACCGCTCGATGAGCTGCCGCACCTTCACCCGCTGCTCGGCGACCTTCTGCTCGTCGGGCGGCACCGCGGACTCCAGCGCGTCCAGGACCGCCTTCTCGCTCAGGATGTCCCGTGCCATGTCCGCGCTGCCGGCCGCGCGCGTCAGCCGCTGCACCGCCTTGGACCGGGCGTTGGTCGTCAGCGCCTGGTACTGCTGCTCCTGCGTCACCACGTTCTCAAAGGCCATCGTGACGAGCCCGCCGTCCCGCGTCGGCGGGTGTACCCCCTCGATCCCCACGAACACCACGTCCACGACGGGCCTGCCGTCGTGCTTCGGGTTGATCCGGATGAACTCCTGCTCGATCCGCCGCCGCAGTTCCTCGCTGATCTCCGGCCGGTGCCTCGAGAGAATGTCGCTGATCGAGAGCCCCGCCATGTACTGCGTCATCACCCGCTGCGCCGCGGCCTTCAGCATCGGGTCCCGCATCTCCGGCGTCCCGAGCAACTCGTACGCCTCGACGTCGCGCACCACATACTGAAGCGGCGCCTCGATCACCACCGCCGCCAGGTCCCGCGCGCGCGTCGACAGCACCCGCTCGTCGGTCGCCGGCTGCACCAGGAAGAACGTCTCCTGCAGCGCGTGGTCCGCCGTCCACAGGATCGGCGTGTCGAGCTTCGGCGGCAGCGACCCGATGTCGAGCGTCTGCAGGCCCGTGACCGTGTACACCCGGTCCGTCACCCTGCCCCGGGCGTCGGTGTGCAGGTGCACCGGTACCTCGGCCTGCTCGATCGGCCACGGCAACTTCAGGTTCAGCCCCGGGTCCGCCACGCGCACCACCCGCCCGAATCGCAGGATCAGCGCCTGCTGGTGCGGCTTGATCACCACCATCGCCGACATCGCCCACATCACCGCCAGCGCCAGAACCACCAGTTTCCACACCGAACGGCTCAGCAGCCGGTAGAACCAACTGCCCGTCACGTCGCTGCCGAACTGGTAACTCAGCGCCTCCCCGATCGACCGCGCCACAAGGTCCGGCGCCGCGATGAATCCCAGGATGCGCGAGTCGAACGCCGGCCGCGGCAGTTCGCCCGCCTTCCGCGGGCGGTACAACTCCAGCACGAAGTTGACCAGCACCTCCGCGCCGATCAGCACCATGAACGCCGGCACGACCACCAGCAGGTACCGCAGGACGCTGTCCGGCCCCGCGATCTTCACGAAGTGGCCGATCGCCAGCGACAGGCCGATCAGCGCCGCACCCACAGCGAACGAGGCCCCGCCCCGCAGCGGCGACCACATCCGCTGCTTCGCCATCCCCGCCACATACCGGGCGAACACGAACCCCAGGAACGCCACCGTCAGCCCGATCGCCAGCGCCTCGGCGGAGTGGGGAGGGTACTTCGCCGTCAGTTTTCCGAACTCCTCGGGAGAGAAGTTGTCGCGCCCCCACTGGAAGCGGAGCAGCCCGACACCCACCAGCAGCAAGCCCACCAGCAGCCCGACCGCCGGCAGCAGGAACCGGCCCGTGAAGCGCAGCCGCTTCGCCGCGACACGCAGATCCTGCGCTGCCTGATCGAACACGCTGGACGCCGCGGCATCCGACGCCGCGAATGCCTCGGCCTCCATGGCCTCGACCCGCTCACGACGGTGCTGATCGAACAGGATCGCCAGCGTCGCCCACACCAGCACACCGACGAGGATGAACCCGGACCCGGCCAGCGCTGCGTCGTCGCCGCGCAGCACCGCGTAGATCAGCATCGCCAGGCCCATCGCGAGCTGGATCACCAGCCCCAGAAGGCTCCGTCCGGTCGCCTGTTTGTACGTCAGATAGTCCGCTTTCATGCGACCTCGTGGCAGGAGGGAGCGCCGCCGCGAAAGAAGTCGCGGCCGCGCCGTCGGTTCCCATCTCCCCGCCCCATGGTCCCGGACCCGTGGGCGACTATTGTGGCGGGGCTGCCCCCCGCTGTCCACCGGCCGGCGTGCCGCAAGGGAAGAACCCGGTCGAACCCGGACCCCCGGCGGCACGTTGAACTACGCCGGAGCACGGGAGCGGTTCGGCCCGGTTTGCACCCCCCTCGATTTTTCTTTCGGGGCCCGCTCCCGCCCGCGTCCGATTTCGATTACACCACGCCCAATCCCCGGACCCGCCGATGCCCGTCCAACTCCTGACCATCGCCCGCAACGCCTTCGTCGAGAGCATCCGCCAGCCGATCGTCTTCGTGCTGGTCCTGCTCGCCATGTTTCTCCAGGTGATGAGCACCTGGTACGCCGCCTACAGCATGGGCTATTCCGACTCGGCCGAGGTCAGCGGCGACAACAAACTGCTGCTGGACTACGGCCTCGGGGCGGTCTTTGTCTTCGGGATGCTGCTGGCCGCGTTCACCGCGACCTCCGTCATCTCCCGCGAGATTGAACGCCGCACCATCCTCACCGTCGTCAGCAAGCCGGTGCCCCGGGCAGTCGTTGTTGTCGGGAAGTTTCTCGGCGTCGCCGCCACCCTGCTCGTCGGCGTCATCATCATGCTGGCGACGCTGCTCCTGTGCATCCGGCACGGCGTGCTCTCGACCGCCGCCGACGATCCCGATCAGCCCGTCATCGTGTTCGGACTCTGCGCCCTGGGCATCGCCCTGGCCCTGGGGGTCTGGGGAAACTACATGTACGGCTGGTACTTCTCCCAGACCACGCTCATCACCCTGGCGCCGCTCCTGGTCGTCGCCTATCTCCTGGTCTTGCTCGTGGGCAAGAAATGGGAGTGGCAGCCCATGGGCAAGGATTTCAAGCCGCAGATCATGGTCGCCTGCGCAGTCCTCACCATGGGAATCCTCGTCCTCGCCGCGGCCGCGACCGCGATCTCCACCCGTGTCAGCCAGGTTATGACCATCGTGTTCTGCGCCGGCCTGTTCCTCCTGGGGCTGCTGTCCAACTACCTCTTCGGACGGCACGCCATGAACAACACCGTGATCGGTCAGGTTCAGTCCGCGGCCCCGGCCGCCCCTTCCGACGAGGGCTTTCATACCTCCGGCGCCACCTACGTTGTCACGCTCCAGAACCCGCCGCGGACCACGGTGAAGGCCGGCGCGCCCTTCTACTACAGCGTCAGCCCCTACGGCTTTCCCATGGAGTTCTGGTCGTACACGCCGTTCACGGGAGACCCCGCCAGCGAGGCGGCCCTGCACTCGGCGGAGCCGGCGCTGATCATCAGCGCTGTCGCGGGACGGATCATCACCGTCCGCAACATCGGCGGATCACCGGTCGACGTGTTCCGCCCCCCGGCCCAGGGCGACTACGTCTTCATCCAGCCTACCTCGTTCCATCCGGTCTACCTGGCGATCTGGGGCGTCATCCCGAACCTTCAGCACTTCTGGTTGCTGGACGCCGTCTCGCAGAACCGCCTTGTCCCGGCCCGCCACGTCGCCCTTGTCGGGCTGTACGCCGGTGTCCAGGTGACCGCGTTCCTTTGCCTCGGCGTGTTCCTGTTCCAGAAACGCGACGTGGGCTAGGGGATTCGCCCTCAACATCCGGGCGCGGTAGAATGTCCCGCGGCGATTCCGTTCGCACCGGGCGGACCTTTGGTCCGCCGCCCCCTCTCAAGGACCGGAACACATGAGCAGAATGTCAGGCAAGTCGCGGAGCGGGACCTCGAGCGGCGATAAGGTCAAGCTCCTTTTGGCGTTCGGCCTCCTCATCATTGCCGCGCTCGTGCTCGCGTGGTACTACGAAGTCCTGCCAGGTTTCGGACCGGCCAAGCCGCCGCCGCCAACGCCCGAGGTGACCAGGCAGACCGAGGAGAGCCAGCAGATCCAGCAGAAGGAAGCCCTGCGCAAGGACGTCACCACCGCGGGCAGCTGACCCATCGTCGAAGTCGCACCACGGACCGCGGCCCACCGGCCGCGGTTTTTTTGTGAGCCATCCGCGGCATGCACTCCCGAAGACGCCGAAGGAACGGGACCCGGCCCGGCGGAGCAACGAGATTTCGGCCCGGATACGGCCCGGCCCGGAGTCATCAAGGGTTCAACCTCTAGGCGGGCAAGGCGTCCGCCGCGCGCGAGTATGACCGAAGGCACCGCTCCGCCGCGCCCTCCCAGGTCAGCGGGCGCAGTTCCACCGCGCCGTGCTCCCGCATCGTCGCCGACAGCGGCGGGTGACGCAGCACCGCCACGATCTTGTTGGCCATCTCGTCGATGTCCCAGAAGTCGATCTTCAGGACATGGGTCAGGACCTCCGCCACGCCGGACTGCTTCGAGATGATGACCGGCACCCCGCTGCGGATCGCCTCCAGTGGCGTGATCCCGAAGGGCTCCGAAACGCTGGGCATCACGAAGCAGTCCGCCATGCGAAACACCCGCTCCACGTCCCGTCCGTGCAGGAACCCGGTGAACACCACCCGGTCCGAGATCCCCAGCCGCGCCGCCTCGCCCTGCATCGCGGATTCCAGGTCTCCCGTCCCGGCCACGACGAACTTCACGCCGCCCATGACCTCCAGGACCCGCGCCGCCGCACGGACGAAGTACTCCGGCCCCTTCTGCATCGTGATCCGGCCCAGGAACAGCACGATCTTGTCGTCCTGCGCGATCCGTGCTTCCGGTCGCGGCTGGCGCGATTCCCGCTCGATCCCGTTGTAGACCACGTCCACCTTGCCCGGGCGTACGCCGTACCGGCTCACACAGATGGACTTGGTGAACATCGAGACCGCGATGATGCGCTGCGCCCCGTGCATCCCGCGCCGCTCGATGTCGTAGACAGCTGGGTTGACCCGTTCCCCGCTGCGGTCGAACTCCGTGGAGTGCACGTGCACCACCAGGGGCTTGCGGGAGAGCCGCGCGAGCGCCAGCCCGGCCGGGTACGTCAGCCAGTCGTGCGCGTGGATCACGTCGAAGGACTCGTGCTGCGCCAGGGACACCACCAGGCGCGCATACCGGTCCGCGTCCGCCGCCAGGTCCGCCCCGTACGCCGCCGCCGCACCCGGGCCGACCGCACCGATCACGCCCGGCTGTTCCAGTCCCCGCGGCGGTGTCTCCCGGGGCTGGCCGAAGGCATCGTCCGGGGCCGTATCCGCCCTGAAGAATGACGGGTACGGGCTTGTGAACGCCGCCGCCACGCCGCGAAAGACCACACGCCGCAGGCCCGGCATCCGGTACTGCTCGGACGCCGCCGCGTCGCCGATCGGCGATCCATCCGGTGCCAGCCGCATCCCGGTCCGTATCGCCGAGAGCAGTTTCACATGCGTCCGCAGCCCGTTCTCAACCGTCCGCGGCAGGATGAACAGCACCTCGTGGCCCATGTGGTCAAGGGCTTTGGTCAGACCGTGGCACGCCGTGCCCAGGCCGCCGGCGATGAACGGGGGGAACTCCCAGCCGAGCATCAGGACCCGCATCGACGCCTCACTGGCGGGGCGGACGTCCAGCCGGCCCCGGTCATGCTTCCCCGCCGGACATGTCGCCCAGCACGCGGAACGCCGCCTCGTAGGCCATGAGCCACGCGCCCGCCACACGGCCGCCGCGGTCCGAGTCTACATCAGACGCGACCAGCGGGAGCGCGGTCCGAAAGGTGAACAGCAGGTCGTCGGACCGGAAATGCTCGACCGGGCGCGGGTCGGAGGGCAGCCCATGCTCAATGAGTTCCTCGTCGATCAGGCTCTCGAGTTTGTCGCCCGTGTGCATCAGGTCCGCCTCGATCGATTCGCTCAGCCAGCGGTCCGCCATCACCAGCGCCACATAGACCCGGCCGCGGTCCGCCAGCAGCCGGTACGACGCGGGCGCGGCCGCCGCTTTCGCCCGGCACACGAGCATCCCGTCGCGGATCACAAGCCCGCCGAACGACCCCGATGCGTCGGCTGCATCCCGGACCCGGGAGAGCAGCGGGGCGATCGTCGCGGCGGTCACTGTTCCGGTGGTGGTCGTCATGCGCCGCGAAGGATAGCGCCGAGCCCGTCGTTCCCCGCCCTATACTCCGGCCCACTTGCCCAGGTGGCGAAACTGGCAGACGCACTACCTTGAGGTGGTAGCGCCCGAAAGGGTGTGGAGGTTCAAATCCTCTCCTGGGCATTCCGCGGCCGCGCCCATGTTCACGGGCATCCCCGGACCGCGCCCTCCAGAACGCATCCACTTTGAACCACCGGCGAACCCGAATCAAGGTCTGCGGCGTGCGGACGGCGGAGATTGCGCTGGCCGCGGCAGGGGCGGGGGCCGACGCGGTGGGTTTCGCGTTCGTGCGAGGGTCTGCCCGGCAGGTGGAACCGGAGGAAGCGTGGGAGATCATCGGGGCGCTGCCGCCGTTCGTCGGGAGCGTCGCGGTGTTCATGAACCCGAGCCTGGATGCCTTCAGCGACGTGGAGGAGCGGTGCCCGACCACGATGACGCAGTTCTCCGGGAATGAGGATTCCCAGTTGGTCCGCCGGTGCGGGCCGGGCCTGATCAAGGGAGTCAGGTACCACCCGGCGGAACTGGCCGCGGACCTGGCGAAGTGGGAGGCGATCGATGAGGTGGACGCGGTGCTGATCGACTGCCCCGAGGACACCGACTGGGGGGCGCTTGCCATCGTCGTGGCGGGAACGAAAAAGCCGGTCGTGCTCGGCGGGCTGGACCCGGCAAACGTGGAAGCGGCGGTGAAGGCGGTGCGGCCGTACGCGGTGGATGTCTCCGCGGGGGTGGAGCAGGAGCGGGGGATCAAGGACGCCGCGCTGATCGCGGAGTTCTGCGCGGCGGTGCGGCGCGCGGACGGTTGCCACCCGTAGCCGGGGTCGTCGTCCGCGGTCGATACATATCTCAATCAGGACAAGCCAGGGCATCGACCACCGGACTTGGTCGGGCCACTCAGGCGTTTATCCGTTGGCCCTGATCTCCTCGCGGATGCCGTGGTCGAGGCGTGCGAAGATGGTGAGTTCGGAGAGGTGGCGGGCGATGCCCTCGAGGCCGGGGAACATGGAAGCCGCGGTGATGCCCTTGCGTTCAAGGGACTGGAGAACGCGCGGCTTGATGGAGTCCGGGAAGGTGATGCACTGGCGGGGCACGGCCTCGTCGGCGGGGTCGATGAGCGTGGAGATGACCCGGGCCTGGTCCAGGCCAAGCCGGCTCGGAACGGTGAAGAAGCCTTGCTGGGCAATGAGTCGCGGGAAGCGGTCGCGGAGTTGGTACAGGAAGACGACCCAGGGCGAGGGCGGGCGGAGTTTGTGGCGGCCGAGTTGCCGGCGGGAGAGGAGTGCGTAGCGCATCGGGACTTCGAGGTTGTGCGGCGGGCCCTGACCGAGCATCCGGTCCATCTCCGCCCCCAGGCCGTGGCGCTCCAGGCCGCGTTGCATGGCGCGGGTGTCGAAGACCCAGATGGCCGCATCGCTCCACCGGCCGCGGGAGTCGTGGCGTCGTTCCGACGCGGCGGCGTACGCGGCGACCCAGATCGACGAGGTCCAGTCGAGCAGGCGCGTGGGGGCGCCGTAGTGCCGCATCAGGATCATGGTTTGCAACGGATCGTCGAGGATGGACTGGAGCGGGGGCGAGAGGTGGTAGCCGGCATTGCCCGCGAAGCGGCGGATAAGAACCTGCTCGACGATGTAGCCGTGTTCCGTACCGATGCGGGCGCGCTCCAGGGCGCGGTCGAGCGAGGAGTACAGGGTCGCGTTGGCCCCCGCGTCCCCACGGCAGGCGAGGGCCCCCGCGGCCTCGATACGGGTCAGTTCGTGAAGGAGTTTGTCGGCGTCGGTGATGCGGCGGCGGAGCCAGGGCATCCAGAAGAATACGGTGAGGAGCCAGGAATGAGGAATCGGGGGCGATTCGTCAGTACGATGGGCGCATGGAGATACGGCTCGCGGGCGGGGGGGACATCGCGGCGGTCCAGGACATTCAGAACCACTACATCGCGGCGACGCACATCCACTTTGCGGCGCAGCCCCTGACGCTGGAGGAAGGGCTGGCGGAGTGGCGGGGGGCGCGGGAGAAGCACCCGTGGCTGGTGTCGGTCGATGGCGGCCGCGTGGTGGGCTTCGCGCGGTCGTCGGCGTGGAAGGCACGGGCGGCGTACCAGTGGACGGTGGAGACCGCGGTGTACCTGCGCCCGGAGGCGTGCGGGCGCGGCGTTGGTCGGGCGCTGTACGAGCGGCTCTTTGCGGTCCTCCGGGCGCAGGGGTACCGCACGGCCATCGGTGGGATCACGCAACCGAACGAGGCGAGTGTGCGTCTGCACGAGGCGGTGGGGATGCACCGGTGCGCGACGTTCGAGCGGGCCGGGTTCAAGTTCGGGAAGTGGTGGACCGTGGGGTACTGGCGGATGGACCTGGGGGGGACCGAGGGGGAGCCGGGGCCGATCCTGATGGTTGCAGACGCCCTGCGCATCGTGGCTTGAACCCGTGGGAACGCGGTGCGCCGTGATTCAGGGGGGGCCGGGATCAGTTCTTCAGTGACGCCATGTCGATGACGAAGCGGTACTTCACGTCGCTCCGGAGCAGCCGCTCGTAGGCCTCGTTGATCTTCTGGATCGGGATCAACTCGATGTCGCAGGAGATGCTGTGCGTACCGCAAAAATCGAGCATCTCCTGGGTCTCGGGGATGCCGCCGATGAGCGAGCCGGTGAGCACCTTGCGCGGGAAGAGCAGGCTCATGGCCGCCAGCGGCAGCGGGTTGGGCGGAGCGCCGACCAGGACCATGGCGCCGTCAAGCCGGACAAGGGACAGGTAGGTGTTCAGGTCGTGGTCGGCCGAGACGGTGTCGAGGATCAGGTCGAAGGTGCCGGTGTGCTTCTTCATCTCGTCCTGGTTCCGGGAGATGACGACCTCGTCGGCGCCGAGGCGTCTGCCGTCCTCGGCTTTGCCCGGGGTGGTGGTGAAGAGGACGGTGTGGGCGCCGAAGGCCCGGGCGAACTTGACCCCCATATGGCCCAGGCCACCGAGGCCGACGATGCCGACCTTCCGGCCCCCGGCCGCCCTGTAGCGCCGCAGGGGCGAGTAGGTTGTGATGCCCGCGCAGAGGAGCGGGGCGGCCGATGCCGGATCCAGGTTCGTGGGGACGCGGAGTGCGAAGGCCTCGTCCACGACGATGCGTTCGGAGTATCCGCCGTAGGTCATGCCGCCGAGGTGCTTGTCGGGGCCGTTGTAGGTGAAGACCGGGCCGGCCGTGCAGAACTGCTCCTGCCCGGTCCTGCAGTTTGCACACGACCGGCAGGAATCGACGAGGCAGCCGGTGGCGGCGGGGTCCCCGACCTTGAACTTCCCGACGCCGGCCCCCACGCGCGTCACGCGTCCGAGAATCTCGTGGCCCGGGACCATCGGGTAGGCGGACATTCCCCACTCGTTGCGGGCGAAATGCAGGTCGGAGTGGCAGACGCCGCAGTACATGATGTCGATCTCGACGTCGGTGGGGAGCAGCCCGCGGCGCTCGATCGGGAAGGGCGCGAGCGGTGAGGCAGCGGACTGCGCGGCATAGGCCCTGATCGGCATCGATGATCCTCCGGGAGGGTGCGGTTGCCGCGGACTGTACCCCGGGGGGCGCCCACAGGGAGCAGCCTATGGGCAACCGAGCGCGAACCTTGTCTGGAAGCAGCCGAAGTCGGCCAGGTTCAGGGCGCCGTCGCCGTTGCAGTCGGCGTACGGGCCGCCGGTGGCGAACTTCGTCTGGAAGCAGCCGAAGTCGGCCAGGTTCAGGGCGCCGTCGGCGTTGCAATCGGGGTAGCAGCCCGCGGCGACAACGAGGGTCCAGCCGATCTCCTGTGTCAACCACTGGCCGCGGAGCGCGGCGTTGCGAACCCACGGGGTGTTGTCCGTGACCCGGACGGACACGGCGTAGAGGCCGGGTGTGAGGCCGAGTGACGCGATATTGAGAGAGGCGGTTGTGGCGCCGGGAATGGGCAGCGTGTTGAGTTCCCACTGGATGTCGAGGGGGTTGCCGACGGGGTCCACGGGGTCCACAAACGGGACGCTGGAGTTTGACAGGATCTCGGTGACGGGTGTCGAGTCATCGATGGGCTTGATCTGCCTGTAGATCTCGACGATGAGCGCCTCGGCCGAGGGCAGGTTGAAGGGGCGGTTGAGGGAACGCATCTTCGAGTTGTACGTCGGGCGGTACAGGCCGTAGAGCGAGTAGCCGCCACCCTCGAACGAGTCCACGAGCCCGTCGAACGCGGGGTCATTGACGCCGGCCCAGCGGTACCACTTGGTCAGGGTCTGCACCATCTGGGCGGCGGTGTGGATGCTGAGGTTGGGTTCCGGGCGCTCCGGTCCGTTGTAGGTCGCCGGCCCGCCATAGTCGTACTCGTCAGCCAGCAGGCCCAAGCTGTGCCCGAACTCATGGATGGCGATTTCTGCGCTGGCGCCGTTGCCGCCGGCGAGCGTACCGATGTCGTTACCCGGGTAGCCGGCCCCGCCGTACTTGGTGGAGTTAGCGATGGCCAGGACCTGGTCCGGCGGGAAGGGGGCGGCCGCGGCGTGCTGGAGGGCTTTGGAGACGCTGACACACAGGGCGCGCTCTGTGCCGCCGCACCAGAAGGCCATATCGAGTGCGGTGTTCCGAAAGATGCCCTGGACGGGGTCGTTGTCCACGCCGGAATCGATGGAGACAACGTCCACGCGGTAGACACTGAAGAGCGGCTTATAGGTCTTGAAGGGCTCCTGGTTGAACATCTGGTTGACGGCGTTCTGGGCCTGCGTGGCGTAGAGGCCGAGTTGGGCGGCCTGGTAGCCGTCGCCGACGAGCACGAGGTCCACCCGGTTGGCCGGGTTGCCCGAGTCGATCAGCGTCTCGACGGCCAGCCCCCGCGGCGGCACCAGGGCTGCGGCGTCGAACCGGGGGCGGGTGATGAGGAGTTTGCCGCCGGTCAGGCGTCCCGCGTCATCGAGGGTGTCGTAGTACACGACGTCGGTCACGTCGGGCTCGTGCTGCTGGGCAGGGGCGAGGGGGGCCATGCCGGCCAGGGCGAGAAGAATCATGGGGGCGGTACCGCGCATGTTGAGCCTCCGAGCCGCTTCGGCGTCACATGAGTGGTACGGGGCGTCCGCCAGTCGGATCCGCTTCGGCGCCACAGTCCTCACGAACTTCGAGTGTATCGGCTCATTCAGCGGCGAAAGAACGACACCGCCTCCGCAACGACCGTCGAGCCGATGGGCAGGTCCGGCATCGCGGCGTACGCGGCCAGCGAGACGTCCTGGTGCTCGTTTAACGGCACGCTCGATAGGCGAGTGGCGAGGCGCTCGGCATCGTCGTGGGTCGTCGGCACTGTGCCGGGCTTGCCGGACACCCCGACCACCAGGACCTGGCGGGCCAGCGTGGTACAGGGGTTGTCGAGCGCCGCGGCGAGCAGTTCATCGCGACCGACATCCGCCAGGCGGCGCGAGCCCCAGTCGGCGTTCTCAAGTTGGACGCAGGAGCAGCCGCCCGCCGGATCGCGGAAGATCGCGAAGACGACCGACTGCTCGGGCCCACCCGGATTCGTCCCCTTGACCAGACGGATGGGCTGGCTCTCCGGCTCGTCAGGCGTGGCCGTGGCCGGTGACCTCGGGGCTGCGGCGATCGGATCTCTGGTCGGGACCGGCGGCGGAGCGACTGTCCGCGGGGTCAGGGTCCAGACCACGGTCACCGCGGCGGCGGCCGCCAGCGTGGACAGTCCGGCCCACACCCGGGGCCGCCACCAGAGCGGCCGCACGAAGGTGATCGAGGCGGGAGGAATGGCGGAATCCGCAAGTTCCTCGGCCTCCCGCGCCATCCGCAGCAGTTGTTCAAGTTCGCGATCGTCCATGGCGTAAACCCCTGCTTCTTATTCGTCTCCGGGGCTCTGGCGCTCGCCCATTCGGTGCCCCCGCGAAGCGAGCCACTGCCGCAGGCGTTCCAGCGCAGCCCGCTTCTTGGTGTTCATTGTGCTCGGGGCAACGCCGAAGCGCTGGGCCATGCCGCGGTCGGACTCCCCGGCCCCGATCGCCCGCAGGACGGCCCGGTCCTCGTCACTCAGGCCGCGGCCGGCCCCCGCCAGCCCGCGGCGCAGGTCGTCCAGCAGTTCGGCCAGTTCGGCGACACCGCCCGGGCCCGTCGATCCTTGGGCCTCCTCGGGCTGGATGGTCGATGTTCCCGCGGCCGCGCGGGCCCGGGACCGCAGGTGTTCCCGCCAGACGTTGGTCCCAACGGCGTAGACAAAGGTCGAGAACGCGGCGCGCGCCGGGTCGTAGCGCCCGGCGGATACGGAACGCCAGCACTCCATCCAGGTGCGCTGTGCCAGGTCGTCGGCCTGATCCTGGCGCCCCGCGGTGCGCGACAGGAACATCCGGCGGAGGCCCGGCTCAAACCGAACATGCAGGGACTCGAACGCCGCCCGGTCACCCCGCGCCGCCGCGGCGGTGAGGTCGGACAGGGCGTGGGGCGGTCTCGGCAAATGCGGCTCCAGGGCGAGCATGGCCACGGACGGGCTGACCCGGACGACCGTCATACCAGAGTCTTGACGCCCGCGGGCGGTGTGATCGGCCCACGGACCGAATTCCCGCGAGCGCCGGGGGGGCGGGGGTCAACAACCACCGTCCGGCCGGTCGTGACCGGAGAGCACCGACACGTCCCGCTATGATGGAGGCGACATGAAGAACACCATGCCACGTTGCGCGTCCCCGGCCCGCCTGCTCTTGGCTTGCGGGCTGGTTCTCGGACTCGGTTCCTACGCCTCCGCCCAGGTGGACGACCACGCGGGCCACGCCCACGACGCGGCCCCGGCCGCTCAGCCCGCGGGCGCGCCGGCCGTCGAGGGGCCCCTGAAGTTCCAGGAGTTGGAGCACGACTTCGGCCGGATCATGGACACCGCGGCGGTCCAGCACACGTTCAAGTTCACGAATACGGGGGCCTCCTCGATCACGTTCACGGAGAAGAAGCCGCAGACGTCGTGCGGTTGCACGGCGGGCGACTTCGCGAAGCCGTCCTACGCCCCCGGCGAGAGCGGCGAGGTGACGGTGACGTTCAATCCCGCGGGCAAGGCCGGCCACAAGAACACCCAGCGGATCACGATCCGGTACAAGGACGACTCCCGACCGGACACGATGATGCCGGAGGTCACGCTGACGATTAATGCGGACGTGAAGACCAGCGTGGCGATCAATCCGCCGCAGATGGTGAACTTCGGCGACGTGGTGCAGGGGGACCTGGGCAAGCAGACGATCACGGTGACGGGGCGCGGCGATGACTTCAAGGTCACCTACGCCAGTGTGGCCCGGAGCCGCCTGTTCGATGTCAAACTGCTGGGCACCAAGGAAGTCGAGGTGGACGGGGAGAAACTCCGTCAGTCGACGCTGGAACTTTCGCTGCTGGGCACGCCGCGCAAGGGCCAGATGCAGAGCCTGGTGACCTTCCGCACGACGGACCCCAACATCCCTCTGACCAGCGTGAACGTGCAGGCGAACATCGTGGGCGACCTGAACCTGCTGCCCCCCCGCCTGAGCGCCGGGGCGGTGGAGGTCGGCACCCCGTTCGAGCGGATGATCCGGGTGGTGTCGCGCAAGAACAAGCCGTTCAAGATCGAGAAGATCGACCAGACATCCAATCTACCCACCCCGCTGACGACGGAGATCACCCCGCTCAACGAGGGCGAGGGCGTGGGGTACCAGATCGTCGTGAAGGGAACGGCGCCGGAGCAGGTCGGCCCGCTCAACGCCACGCTGACCGCGGTGACCGACGTCCCGGGCGAGGAGAAACTTGATATCCAGGTCGTGGGCTCGGTCCGTCCGGTGCAGCAGGTCATCCTGCCGCCGCTGGGGCCGATGGGCCCGAGCCTGACCCCGCCCGAGAAGCGGATCGTGACGCCAAGCAAGACGGCGACGCCTCCCCCGGCAGTCCGGCCGGCGGGCGGGCACTGATGCCGCGGCTTGTTTACCAGGCGCTGAGCCTGATCGCGATCGGGCTGATGGCCGGCATCGCGCACTCGTGCAACCGCGAGGTGGAGTTCCACCCGCGGAACAACCCGGAGCCGGCGCCGACCGCACCGGCCGAGCACACGCCCGCAGCGCCTCAGAACAACGGCTCCGGCCCGGCCGCGCCGCCCGATCCCAAACCTCAAGAGAGCACGAAGCCCGCGGACGCAAAGCCGACCCCGCCGTCCGCGGCGAACCAGCCCAACTACTTCATCACGGTGGCCCGGGCGCGGGAACTGTGGGATCGGGGCCAGCGCGACGGATCGGTGTTCTTCGTGGACGCCCGGAACCAGGAGTCCTTTGTCCGCGGGCACGTCACCGGGGCGATGAACATTCTTCCGGGCGCCTTCAGCGGGAACCCGCAGCAGGCCTCGAACTATCTTCCGGGGATGACGGTCGTGGTCTACTGCGTGGGCAGGGAGTGCACGGACTCCGAGGCCGTGATGATCGGCTTGCAGAATATGAAGAAGGGGATCGGTCCGATCTACATCATGCACGACGGGTACCAGGCGTGGGCGGACGCGGGCAACCCGACCGCGACAGGGCCGGACAATGACCACCCGTGACACGCTGGGGACGAGCGGGGGGGGGCGTGGGCGGAACTGGTCCATCGCGGCGATGGCGATGCGCGTGCTGCTGGGCGGCGTGTTCATCTACTCCGCATGGGTAAAACTCCAGGACCCGGTGTCCTTCGGGCAGGCCATCGAGAAGTTCAGGGCCGTGGACCCGGACCGGCAGGCCCACCTCATCAAACTCGCGGTCTTTGCCATCCCGTGGACGGAGATGATCTGCGGCGTGGGGCTTGTGCTGGGCCTGTGGACCCGGGCGGCGGCCCTGGTGCTGGGGCTGGCGCTCGCCGGGTTCATGGTGCTCATCTACCAGGTGCTGAACCGCGGGGAGTCCTTCGACTGCGGCTGCTTCGGGCGGCTGCGCCTGGCGTGCCCTTCCAAACTCTCGTCGTGCAACCTGTGGCAGGACGGGGTGCTGCTGGCGATGGCCCTCGTGCTGCTCGCGGGCGGGCCCGGGCGGTGGGCGCTCGACCGCCCAAGCCAGTCGCGGCACCCGGCGGGCGGAACGCCCCCCACTCCGGCATGAGCGCTACACTTGGCCCCCGTCGCCCGGCGGCGTACGCGGCTGTAGCCGCGGCGAGCCGGGCCGATTGACCAGGACGAGGATTTCATGAGCAAGTTCGCCCGTTTCACGCCCACCGGAACGAAGATCAAGGTCGCCAGGAAGGCCGGTACCGGCAAGGTGTACGTCGACTGGAAGGACGTCGAGAACCTTCGCCGCATGATGAGCCCCAACGGCAAGATCTATGGCCGCAAGCGGACGAGTTCCTCCGCGGCCGAGCAGCGGATGATCTCGCAGGCGATCAAGCGGGCCCGGTTCATGGCCCTGCTGCCGTACACGTCCGCGACGCTCTGATCAGAGCCCGCCGCGGGAGCGGCGGGACCCCACGCTTCCGCGTGGGGCTCTGTCGGAGGAGTCCATGGCAATGTCAGGGCGACGCAACTACGAGCCGGCGCTGGCCGCCGCACGCCGCGCCGCCGGTACGCGTGAAGACCGGATGCGGGCCGTTGTCGACGCTCTCTGGGATGCCGTGAAGGACACCGGCTATTCCTGGCTCGGCTTCTACACGAAGACTGCGGGCAAGGACGAGATGATCCTGGGCCCGCGGCGCGACAAGCCCGCGTGCTCGCCGATTCCGATGCACGGCATCTGCGGGCAGTGCTGGGCCGCCCGTCGAGCGATCATCGTCGCCGACGCGATGAGACTCGCGAGCGGCAACTATGTCGCGTGCGATCCGAAGGACCGCGCGGAGGTCGTGATCCCGCTGTTCGATGCGGGCGGCGCGTGCTGGGGCGTGCTGGACGCGGACAGTTATGATGCGGACGTCTTTGACGAGCGCGACGTGACGGCGCTGGCGGAGATTGTCTGGAGCGCGGGCATCAGCGCGGCAAGACTCAGCGGCCCTGTTCTCCGCCTGTGACATCACGACCGGACGAAGCGTTCCGCCCGCTTGCGCCCCGGGGCGCGCACGCCGGGCTCGTGCCGCACTCCGGGCACGCCGCACCCGCCGCCAGCCCGGCAAGGCTGTATCCGCACTGGCGGCATGTGCCGCGGCGTCGCCAGCGCCGCCAGGGGATGAATGCCAGGGCGGCGGGAGCGCCCGCGGCGGCGATCACCAGCCACCACGGCAGGATCCAGACCCGTGCGCGCGAACTCAGGACGGACGCGGTGAACGTGTACGGGCGCCACGCCGTGCCGAACTCCGCGCGGCTCCGTCGCAGGGCCAGCAGGTCCCACACCGACGGAGACTGTTTCGCCACGGGCTCGTGGACAAGCGTCAGGCTGAACAGGCCGCGGGTCGCTTCTACGGTGAACACTCGCTGCGCGGGGAGGGCAACGTCCGCGACGAACGGGGCGGCTGTGCCGATCCCCCAGAGGGCCAGCGCGGGGATGAACACCGCGAGCCCGGCGAGTTTCGCCAGCCGGCGGCGTCGCCAGAGTCTCATGGGCCTCCCCGCTAGGCCTCGACAATCTCGATGACCATGGCGACCGCGTTCCCGCCGCCGAGGCACAGGGCCGCGACGCCGCGCTTGCCACCGGTGCGGCGGAGTTGATGGATGAGGGTGGTGAGGACGCGGGCGCCGCTGGCGCCGATGGGGTGGCCGAGGGCGATGCCGCCGCCGGCGATGTTGAGCCGGGATTCGTCGATCTTCAGGGCCTTGGAGTTGCTCACGATCTGGGCGGCGAAGGCCTCGTTGATCTCGAAGAGGTCGATGTCCTTCATCGACAGGTTTGCCTTCTTCAGCACGCCCTCGACGCCGCTGATGGGAGCGGCGAAGATGTCCCTCGGGGCGACGCCGCTGGTGTGGTAGGCGACGATGCGGGCCAGCGGCCTGGCGCCCATTTCCTCGGCGGCGGTGGCGGAGGCGACGATGACGGCCGCGGCGCCGTCGCTGATCTGGCTGGAGTTGCCGGCGGTGATGGTGTCGTGCCCCGGCACCGGGCGGAGTTTGGCGAGACTCTCGGCGGTGGAGTCGGCGCGGATGCCCTCGTCGGCGCTTACGCCCGGGGATTTCTTGTCCTTGCACTGCTCGCCGGTGAGGGCGACGATCTCGTTCTTGAACCATCCTTGTTTCGTGGCCTCGGCGGCCCGCTGGTGGGACTGGGCGGAGAAGCGGTCCTGTTCGGCGCGGCTCACTTCAAACTTCGTGGCGATGTGCTCCGCGGCGTTGGTCATGCCCCAGCACTCGAAGGCGCAGCGGAGGCCGTCGTACTGCATGTGGTCCTGGAGCGGCGTCTCGCCGAACTTGACGCCCGAGCGGACGTGGGCGAAGTGGGGGGCGCCGGTCATGTTCTCGAACCCGCCGGCGACGACGACCCGGTTGTCGCCCGCCTTGATGGTCTGGGCGGCGTGCATGACGGCCTGGAGGCCGGAGCCGCAGACCTTGTTGACGGTGACGGCGGACATCGTGTCCGGCAGGCCGGCCCTGAGGGCGGCCTGGCGGGCCGGGTTCTGGCCCAGGCCTGCTTGGAGGACGCAGCCCATGATCACCTCGTCTACCCGGGCCTTGGCGCCGGGCACGTCGGCGAGGACGGCCTGGATGGCGAACGAGCCGAGTTCCGGCGAGGGGACCTTCGACAGGCCCCCGAAGAACCGGCCGATGGGTGTGCGACGTGCGGCGAGGATGACGGGTTGCTGCGACATCGGCGGTTCCTCTTCTCGGGAGAAAACCTAGTCTATGCCGCCGCGGACACATCGATTCGTGACGGGGGAGCGATGCCAAGGCCTCGCGGCACGCGCGGTGCATGTCCTGCGGCGCGGATGCGATCCAGCCTCGACCGTTCGTCGCGCACGTCCTTCAGAACGTCGTCACCGGCCCGGCGCCGGTGTCGGTCAGACGGTCGTGCTCGATGGCCTCGATGTCCCTCACGACCTCCGCCTTGATGTGGGCGGCGTCGGCGGCGCGGTCCGCGGCACCGAGGATGTAGCCGGAGGCCCCGATGAAGAAGAAGAGCGCCAGGATGAGGGCGCCGAACACGGCGGTGACCCAGCCGGCGATGTAGCCCAGGATGTAGATCATGACCACGACGGCCATGAGCGACACCCCCCCGAGCGCGGCCAGCAGCCAGCGTTGATTGTGGCGGGACGGCCCCAGGCCCTCGGGGTAGCGGCGTTCGTAGGCGGTCTCCAGTTGTTCCCTGAGTTCCGTGCGGACGGGGTTCTCCTCCCCCAGCGCCCGGGGCGCAAAGGCCCCCGTCATCCCCGCCGGTTCCGGCGCGGCATTCCATGCAGTTGCCATTGTGGTCCCCTTTGTTCTCCGGGCGTGTGACCCGGCTTCCGGGAGAACCATAGGTTCGGCGGCGCGCCGTGTCACGGCGATGGATACGCTACGGCCCTCTGGAATAAGGACTTTCTCATGCCCCGTGAGACCAGCGTGACGCTTGCCCCCGACACCAACCAGGCCCTGGGCCTCGGGCGGTTCGCCGTGGAGTTCATGTCGGAGGACAAGGGCGCCCGCGGCGAGCCGGACGCGATGGTGCTGGAGCGCACGTCGCTGTTCTTCTTGGACGCGTGCCTGTGCGGCGTGTCTGCGATCGCGCTGGGGACCAACGCGCCGACCGTGCTGCGGGAGGAGGCGCTGCGGTACCGAACGGCGCCGGGCGGCTTCGGCACGATGGTGCGGACCGGCGTGCCGATGCTGGGGTCGCGCGTGGACGTGGCGGTGGAGAAGGCGGTTGCGGCGAACGTGGCCGCGGTGCGGGAGTGGGACTCCAACGGCACCAACTTCGGGTACAGCGAGAAGCGGGAGGGGCACCGGGCCGGGGAGTTCGGTCACAACGACTTCTACGCCGTGCCGGTGGCGGCCGCGCAACTCCGGGGGCGCGACGGCTCCTACGCGCTGCGCGGAATGGTCCTGCTGGACGAGGTCCGCGGGCGCCTGGCGGAGGTGTTCAGCCTGAAGTCGTACAAGATCGACCATGTGCTGCACGGGGCGATCGCGTCGGCGGCCGTGTTCGGGGCGATGATGGGGGCGACACCGGAGCAGATCGAATCGGCGATCGGGATGGTGGTGGCGCACGCGGTGCCCTTCCGGGCGATCCGGCACGGGCACCAACTCAGCGACTCCAAGGGGGCGTCCGCGGCGATCAGCACCGAGTTCGCGGTCCTGTGCATGAAGCGGTCGATGGCGGGGTTCGTGGGGCCGCGGGACATCTTCCGCAACCCGGAGGCCGCGTTCTGCCTGATGAAGCGGTACGCGGGGGAGCCGGTGGAGGCCGGGCGGTCGCCGTTTGACCTGGTCCTGTCGCGGACGGGCGGCGACTTCACGGTGATGGGGATGCACTTCAAACTGGGGCTGTACGAGCACCAGTCCGCCGGGGCGCTGCAGGGGCTGATCGACCTGCTGGAGACGCACCCGGGGCTGCTGGAGGACGCGGGGGGCGGGCGGATCGCGCGGATCGTGGTCCGGGCGTACGAGCCGGCGTTCGGGATCATCGGCGACCCGCACAAGCGCGACCCGCACACGCGGCAGAGCGCCGACCACTCGATGCTGTACCTGGTGTGCACGATGCTGCGGAAGGCGCTGGCCCTGGCGGCCGAGGCGCCGGGGAAGAAGGCCGGCTGGCGGGAACTGATGCTGCTGCCGGAGGACTTCACGCAGGAGGCGATCCACGATCCGCTGACGCGGTCGCTGATGGAGCGGATGACGTTCGAGCACGGCGGTGCGGAGTACGACGCGAAGTATCCCGACGGCATCCCCACGTCGATGGTCATCACCGACCGGGATGGCAACGAGCGCGACAGCGGGCTGGTGATGTACCCCGCGGGGCACGCCCGCAACACGACGGCGGACCTCTACGGCATCCTGGGGACGAAGTTCGTGCGCCTGGCGAGCCTGGCGAGCGATGAGCCCGACGGGATCATCGGGCGTCTGAGCGACGTGGGGTCGAAGTCGGTGCGGCAGATGGCGGGGCTGTACGACTTCCGGATCGGGCGACGGGAGTCGGAGTAGGAACGAACCCGCGGGACGCGCCCCGACCCTGCCCGTGCACCACGGTTCGGGTTGCGCAGCGGTCAGCCGGTGGCGCCTCCTGGCTTCACTCTCTGGCGGCCAGCGCGAACGCCACGGGGCTCTTGTTCCCGTCCTTGTCGTACGCCCGCACGCCGAAGAAGTAGTTGTCCTTGCTCTCCGGCAGCGTGACCTCCACCGCCCCCTCCACGTCCTTCGCGTACTGCCAGGTCGGCGACGTGGTCTCTCGCCACACCACCTCGTACCCGGCCGTGTCCGGCTCGGGCGACTTCTCCCAGCGCAGCGTCGTGTCGTACCCGAGCCGGGCGGTCACCACCCGCGCGTTCCCCGGCGGGCTCGGGGCGTTCGCCAGGTGCACGAGCACCGCCGCGTTGAGCCGCGCAACATTCGCCAGGTACTCCGCGTCCACATGCTCCGGCAGGTCGCCGTACTTCACGGGTTTGCCGTCTTCGCCCGGCTCCTCCCGCGGCGTCTGGTGCTGGTGCCGGTAGTCCTCGTGTACCTCCGTGAACCGCACCGCCGGGAACCCGTGCTCGTTGAACGCCAGGTGGTCCCCGCCGCGCAGGAACCGGTCCTGCCGGAACACGAGCATCGGCTGCACCCGCGTCCCCTCCCACTCCGCGACCTCCGCGACGAACCGCGCCAGTTGCCGGCTCGGCGAGTCCGACTCCATCCCCAGCATCCTGATCCGCTGGAGTTCCTCCGGCGTCGCCTTCGTCGAGTAGGGCTCGGAGAACACCCGGACCTCATGCTTCGTCACGTACCGCATGTCCCCGCCCGGTCCCCACGGGTCGCCCACGATGTCGTTGTTCAGCACCCCCAGGATGTGCTCGCCCCGAGCGGCCGCCTGCTCCGCGTGGTGCTTGGCCCCGAGCAGGCCCTGCTCCTCGCCCGCGGTGCACAGGAAGACGATCGTCGCCTCGCACGGCGTCGCCGCCATCGCGCGGGCGATCGCCATCACCGCCGTCGTGCCCGACCCGTCGTCGTTGGCGCCCGGGGCGTCGGTCTTCGGGTCCATCACGTCGCTGGGCATGGAGTCGTAGTGCCCGACGACGTAGTACCGCCGCCCCGCCGCCTCCGGCATCGTCCCGGGCAGCACCGCCACGACGTTGACGAACCTCGTCGGCTGCGGCACGCGCCGCGCCGGCTCCTGCACCCACTCCTCGAACGACACCTCCAGTTTGCTCCCGCCCGCCGCCCCGCCGCCGTAGGACTCCATCTCCCGCTTGATCCACGCCCGGGCCGCCCCGATCCCGCGGGTCGGCGACTCCTGGTCCGACAGCGAGTGCCGGGTGCCGAACGTGGGCAGCGTGTCGATCACGGTCCGGACGTAGCCGGGCGTGATCTCCTTCATGACCTGCTCGGCGGTGGGGGGGCCGGCGAGAGCCGGCAGCGCGACGAGGACGGTCGTAACGACGGGGGTGAACCGGTTCATGGATGCAGTCTAGTGGAATCGCCGCACGCCGCGGGGCGCGCACGGGCGGTGCTCCCCTGATACGATGGGTTATGCCCACAACGCCGTCGCAGGCAGACCCCAGCCGCCCGGGGAGGCGGCCCCGCTGGGATGCGCCCCCCCTTGCGCCCCTCGACCCGGTCGCCGTGGAAACCCCCCGCCGCGGGGGCAAGCCGATCCGCGGCTCGTCCCCCGCCCCGCGCCCCGACGACTCCTCCGACCTGCTCTCGTCCGTCGCGGAGTCCAGCACCTACACCGAGTTCTACAGCCCGGTGCCCGACGGCTACCGCAAGGGCTACCACAAGTACATCATCGTCCTGGGCACCGTCATGTCGGGCCTGGGCAAGGGCATCTTCGCCTCCAGCATGGCCAAGATGCTCAAGGACAAGGGCCTGTCCGTCGCCCCCATCAAGATGGAGGGCTACCTGAACATCGACTCGGGCACGCTGAACCCGTACCGGCACGGCGAGGTCTTCGTGCTCGACGACGGCACCGAGTGCGACATGGACCTGGGCACCTACGAGCGCATGCTCGACCAGAACATGACCTACCGGAACTTCACCACCAGCGGGCAGGTCTTCAGCGAGGTCCTGGACCGTGAACGCCGCGGCGGGTACCTGGGGCGCGACGTCCAGTGGATCCCCCACGTCACGGGCGAGGTGAAGCGCAAGATCCGTGAACTGGCCGTCTCCGGCGACGGCACCAGCCCCGCCGACGTGGTGATCGTCGAGGTCGGCGGGACGGTGGGGGACTACGAGAACGCCGTCTACATCGAGGCCCTGCGCGAACTGGCCTTCGAGGAGGGCCCGGGCTCGTCGTGCTTCGTCGCCCTCACCTACGTCATCGAGCCCCGGACCCTGGGCGAGCAGAAGTCCAAGGCCGCCCAACTCGGCATCAAGCGTCTCATGGAGGCCGGCGTGCAGCCCCACCTGATCGCCTGCCGCGCCACCCGCCCGGTCAGCGAGACGGTGATGCAGAAGATCGCGATGTTCTCCAACGTCCCGATGCGCCGGGTCTTCAGCCTGCACGACCGCGAGAGCATCTACACGATCCCCGAGGAGATGCGCCAGGACGGGCTGGACCGCGAGGTGCTCAGCCTGCTCGCCCTGCACGACCGCGTGGACGTCGCGCACGAGGACCGCGCCCGCGAGAAGTGGATGGGCTTCGTCCGCGTGCTCTCGGCCCCGCGCCCGCGCTCGCTGACGATCGGCATCACGGGCAAGTACGCCGCCCTGCGCGACGCCTACGCCTCCATCGACAAGGCCCTGGAGCACTGCGCCGCGCACCACGCGTGCGCGGTGGACCTGAAGTGGATCGACACGACGGAGATTACCGACGCGAACGTTGCCGACCGCCTTGCAGCGCTTGATGCGGTCATCGTCCCGGGAGGCTTCGGCGTCCGGGGGGTGGAAGGGAAAATCTCGTGCGTGCGCTACTGCCGCGAGAACGGCGTGCCGTACCTGGGCATTTGCCTCGGGTTCCAGGTCGCCGTCATCGAGTTCGCCCGCAACGTGCTCGGTCTGAAGGACGCCTCCAGCACCGAGTTCAACCCGGCGACGCCGAACCCGGTCATCAGCGAACTCCCGGAGCAGAAGAAGATCGAGGGATTGGGCGGGACGATGCGCCTCGGGGCTCAGGATGTCACCATCACGCCCGGCTCGCTCGCCCACCAACTCTTCGGGCGAACCAGCATCCGCGAGCGTTTCCGCCACCGCTACGAGGTGGACCCCGCGTTCATCGACCGCCTCCAGGCCGCGGGGCTCGTCTTCTCAGGACGCCACCCCACGCAGCCGATCATGCAGATCCTTGAACTACGTCGGTCTGGTGGCACTACTCTTGGTGGCACCGCTCTCCAGAGCGGTGTGTCTTCCACCGGTCTGGAGACCGGTGCCACCACCCACCCCTACTTCGTCGGCGGGCAGTTCCACCCGGAACTCACGAGCCGCCCGCTCGCCCCGCAGCCCATGTTCATGGGGCTGCTCGCCGCGGCCCTCGCCCGGAAGTTCGGCCCCGAGGCCCCCATCGAACGCGGCACGACCCGCCCGCAGCGCCAGCCCGCGTGACCAGCAGGGAACATCAAACGTGAACCTGAGGAACGCACTCCGCCAGTTCATCCGCTGGGGTGCCCTCGGGCTCGGCATCACTCTCGGAGTCGCCGTCCTTTGCGCGGTCAACCCGGTCCCCAATATTGCGCGTCGTGACATCAAACTGCAAGACCCCTGGGCGGGGCGTGCCTTCGCAGCGGATTCCTACATTCGCGGGACCTTCTACGGCACGTTTGGCCGCACACAAGTCATACTCACCCGAACCGCCCGCTACCCAGAGGACAAGCGCGTATGGCCGGATCGCCTCACCAGAGACATCCCGCCGTGGGTTCACTCGGCGGCCGCGCGCGAGTTCGGGGGTCAGTGGCGCTCGGAACAACTGGTGATCGACGCCGCGGGTTGGCCCCTGCGATGCCTAATCGGCACCACACGTTACCCGGAATGGCCGGAAATAACGCCATACTTTGACCGGGGCGGGATTCGGCTTTCACAGCCGGAGCGTGCGCACCTCGGAGCCGGCTTGCTCGCGGTCGGCCCGTGGTGGGCCGGAGTTGCCGCGAACGCTCTGTTTTGCGGCGGGATTCTCTGGGGGATCAGCGCCGCCGGGGGATACGCACGCGCTCGTTCCCGAAAAGCCAACGCGCGATGCGTCGGTTGTGGGTACAATCGATCCGCCACGCCCGCCGGGCCGTGCCCGGAGTGCGGGCTGCGTGACGCTACGCCGACTGCAATGCCGACGGCCCACTTTCTCTCGCGGGCTTTGGCTGTTATCAGACGAAGTACGCGACGAACGATCCTGAGGCGGACTGCAACGAGAACGGGGTTCTCACGCTCGCCGACTTCGGCTGTTTCCAGACAAAGTACGCTTTGGGTTGTCCGTAGCCCCTCTGAAGTGACACGCCCGGCGGTTCGATAATCCGGCAGGGGCGTCACTGCGCCCCAAAAACCAGGGATGGTCATGCAGGATTGCGGAGGTTCATCTGGAGGAGGATCCTGGGGTGGCGGCTTTGACGCCGCGCCGCCGCCGCCGGGCTCGGCGAGCGACCCGGCCGCGTGGGACGAGCAGTCGGCCATCCCGACGCGGACGCTGCCCGGGCAGCCCCGACCGCGCACCGGCGGGATGCCCTTTGACGCGGAACTCGACATGTCCGAACTGGACGACCGCGAGCGCCCGGGCCCGACGTGGACGGGTCGCTCCCGTGAACTGAGCCGGGCCCACATGGTGGTCCGCTCACGGCGCATGTGCTACACCGGCAAGCGCATCCTGATCGCGGTCCACCTGATCGACGACCGCCCGGTGCGCCTGGCCGGGAAGGTCTACCTGTGCGACTACGACAGCGACGGGATGTACAAGGTCGGGCTCGACCTGTTCCCGCTCCCGGACGCCCCGCACGTGTTGGACTGGTTCGCCAAGCACACCTGACGACGGCTAGCCTTGCCCCATGCGGGTCATCCGCGAACTCGGCGAGATCGGTTGCGGGGAGGGGGTGCTCGTCCCCACGATGGGAGCGCTCCACGAGGGCCACGCGAGCCTGATCGAACGAGCCCGACGCGCAAGCGAAGAAACGAGCCCGCCGCACGGGCACGCGAGCCGGCGCGGAGCGCCGGGCCACCGGGTCACCGTCAGCATCTTCGTCAACCCGACGCAGTTCAACGATCCCGCGGATTTCCAGCGGTATCCGCGCACGCTCGACGCCGATCTGGCGCTGTGCGAGCGGGCCGGCGCGGACGCGGTGTTCGTGCCGTCGCCCGACGCCATGTACCCGCGGGGCGTCGATGTTCCCGTCCCGGCGCTGCCCGAGGTCGCGATGAGGCCGGGGCTGGAGGATGCGCACCGCCCCGGGCACTTCGCGGGCGTCTGCCAGGTCGTCCTGCGGCTCTTCATGCTCCTCCGTCCCGTGGCGGCGGTGTTTGGAGAGAAGGACTGGCAGCAACTCCAGGTCGTGCGGGCCATGACGGCCCGGCAGGGGCTGCCCGTCGAGATCGTCCCATCGCCGACCGTCCGTTCGCCCGGTGGCCTCGCGCTGAGCAGCCGCAACTCGCTCCTGACGCCCACCGAGCGCGGGACGGCTCTGGCGCTCAGCCGGGCGCTGGCGGATGCCGGAGCCGCGCCGGACCCCGTCGCCGCCGAGCGTGCCATGCGCAGGACTCTGGCGGCCGCGAACGTCCGGACCGAGTACGCGGTGGTCCGCGATGCGGCCACCCTCGGGCCGCGGGCTCCCGGGCGGGCCGGCCGGGCCCTGGTCGCCGCATGGGTCGGCGCGGTCCGCTTGATCGATAACTCACCGTGGCCCTGGCGTCCCGGGTAAAAGCCCCAACCAGAAACGCCCGATAGGTTCTCGTGCGCGCGGCCGCCGCGCCGCTCCGGGGTCCATTCATGCCCGAGCCAGCCCAGAATCCAGAACCCTCCGCTGCTCCGACGCCCCGCGGCCAGGAGAAGCGCAAGCACGCTCGTCACACGGTGGAGATCGTGGTGGACGTGTACGAGCTGGGGGAGGGCGGCGTGCCCGTCCGCCACTGGTCCTGCACGACCAGCGATCTCTCTCGCGGCGGGATCGGGCTCAGTTCCGACCGCATGGTGCACATCGGACGCGTGCTGTTGCTGGCGATGCCCGGGGCGGCGGGCGGACCGAAGAAAGTCATGTGCGGCATCGTCCGTTCCGCGTCCTACGAGGCGGGGCACGGGCACACGCTCGGGGTCGAGTTCACGGCCGTCCCCGACAGCCGCCCGCTGAAATCCTGGCGTCGCGATAACGGGCTCGCCGAGGCGGCGTGACAGCCGCCGGGCCGGCGAGACCGCAATCCCGTCGCTGACGCTCGGGGCCCGCCATCTCAGACTGATACCATGCGCACCCCGTTGGGTGGGTTCGGGACCTCTTTGGGAGATGCCGCCTTGCTCCAGACGCCGCTGCACAAGTTCCACGTCGAGAACGGCGCCAAGATGGTCGAGTTCGCGGGCTGGGAGATGCCCATGGTCTACTCGGGCATCATCGAGGAGCACCACCAGGTCCGCACGAGCGGAGGGCTCTTCGACGTCTCGCACATGGGGCGTGTGAAGGTCACCGGGCGTCACGCCCGCCGATTCCTGGAGCGCCTCTGCACCCGCAAGATCGCCGACATGGACGCCGGGCAGTGCCGCTACTCGCTGGTGTGCAACGAGGCGGGCGGCGTGCGCGACGATGTGATCGTCTACCGCATGGATGATGACGATTTTCTCGTCGTCGTCAACGCCGCGAACCGCGCCAAACTCCTGGCACACTTCGACCGTGTCCGCTCCGCCGGCGACCTGGCCGTGAAGATCGACGACCAGACGGAGCGCACCGCGATGGTCGCGCTGCAAGGGCCGAAGGTCATCCCGCTCATCGCCCGCATCAGCACCGAGGTTCCCACGCTGAAGCGCTACCGCTTCGCCGTAAAAAACCTGCTCGTGATGAAACTGATCGTGAGCCGCACGGGCTACACCGGGGAGGACGGCGTGGAGGTGATCCTGCCGGCGACCTTCGTCGGCATGGCGATGGGCCTGCTCCTGAAGGATGCAAACCCGAAGGACCCGAACTCGCCGGTCAGGCCCGCCGGGCTCGGCGCCCGCGACACGCTCCGGATGGAGGCGGGCATGCCGCTGTACGGGCACGAACTCGGAGAGGACGTGAGCGCGCTCTCGTGCGGCGTCGATTTCGCCATCTCCCTCGACAAGGACCAGGGCGAGCGCGGGGAGGCGTTCATCGGCATGGATGCGCTCAAACGCACCCGCGACGCCGGAGGCCCGCCCCGCACCCTTGTCGGGCTGGACGTCGAGGGCAAGCGCTCCGCCCGCCAGGGCATGAAACTGTCGATCGGCGGCAAGGAGGTCGGCGTCGTGACCAGCGGGTGCCCGAGCCCGACCCTCGGCCGGTGCATCGCGATGGCCTTCCTCGACCGCGCCCTTACCGCCCCCGGCACCGCGGTCCAGGTGGATACCGGACGCGGCATGCTGGAGGCGAAGGTTGCCAAACTCCCCTTCTACAAGGCGCCGAAGGCATGACCCCCCGGGTGGTGCGGCCGGCTCTGTTTCGCACCGCGACCGCCGAGGCCCGCGGGCACATGGCCCGTACCCAGCGTGACCGCCGCAATCCGCGGCCACGGCACCCGTTCGCGCCAGCCGTGACACCCCTACACTCCCCGCCACTCCGGAGAGCCTTCCATGACCGCTGCCACCGCCGAAGCGCCCGCCAACACCGTCCACATCACTGACGCCGGCCCCAGCCGCAAGAAGGTCTCCATCGAGATCCCGGCCGAGACGGTCACCGAAAAACTGAAGGAATCCCTCGACACGCTCGCGTACGAGGCGCAACTCCCCGGCTTCCGCAAGGGACGGGCCCCCCGCGGGCTCATTGAGAAGAAGTTCGGCCAGTCCGTGCGGGCGGAGGCCACACGGCAACTGGTTGCCACGGCCTACTCCAAGGCCGTCGAGGACCACAAACTCCGCGTGATCGGCGAACCGACGGCCGACCAACTGGGCGACCTGGAGGCGAAGGAGGGCCAGCCGCTGAAGGTGGACCTGGAGGTCGAGGTCCTGCCCGAGTTCGACCTGCCCGGCCTTGACGGAATGGAAATCCGCAAGCCGGTCATCGTGGTCACGGACGAAATGGTGGACAGCGAACTCCGCAAACTCGCCATCAACGAGGGCCGCCTGGAGCAGCGCGACAACGCCGAGCCCGGCGACTACCTGACGGGCCGCGGGGTCATGAAGGGCCCCGACGGCACGGAGTTCTACAACATCCCCGGGGCCGTCGTGCAGGTGCCGACGGCGGACAAGGGCGGCAAGGGCATGATCCTGGGGATCATGGTGGATGACTTTGCGAAACAACTTGGTATTCCGAAGCCGGGTGAGACCGTCAAGGTTGCCGCCACCGGCCCCGAGAGCCACGAGATCGAGGGCGTCCGCAACGCCAGACTCAGCATCGAGTTTGCGGTGGACCGGATCGACCGCATCATCCCCGCGGAACTGGCGGAACTCGCCCAGAAGTTCGGGTTCGACAGCCCGGACCAGGTGAAGGAGATCGTCCGCGCGAGGCTCTCGCAGCGTGCCATGATCGAGCAGCAGAGCGCGATGCGGCAGCAGGTGGCGCGCCGCCTCGTCGAGGGCACGAGCATCACGCTCCCGGAACGCCTGACCGCGCAGCAGTCGGCCCGCACGCTGGAGCGTCAGCGGATGGAACTGATGTACCGCGGCGTGCAGCCCCAGCAGATCGAGGAGCACATGGCGGAACTGCGGGCCGCCTCGGGCAACCAGGCCGCGGGGGAACTCAAACTGTTCTTCATCCTGAACAAGGCCGGCGACGACCTGAAGGTCAGCGTGTCGGAGGCGGAGATCAACGGGCGGATCGCGCAACTCGCCGCCGAGCAGTCCGCGGGCGGCGGGCGGAGCGTCAGGCCCGAGCAACTGCGCCAGGAACTGATCCAGCGGAACCAGATCGGCACGGTCTACCAGCAGGTTCGTGAGCACAAGACCTACGACGCGATCCTGGCCAAGGCAAAGATCACCGAGGTCCCGCTGGACGAGTACAACAAGTCGATCGAGAGCGAGCGGGCCGAGGGTCGCAAGACCGTGAAGAAAACCGAGAAGCACCAGACCGAGCCGCCCGAGGCGACCGATTCCGGCGAGAAGCCCGACAAGCCCGATAAGGGTGACCGCGGGGCCAAAAAGACGAAGCGATCATAAGTCGTTGTCGCCGCAGGACTTGCGTCGCCACCCCCGGCAGGAGGGAGCCGGCCCCCTCCCCGAGAGCAACCCTCTTCGGAG
>JADLGW010000057.1 GCA_020849105.1 Phycisphaerales bacterium
CCCCGCGCCCACCGCACCGCCACGGACTCGTGCATCCACGCGAACATCGAGTCGGGTTTTTCGAGCCACCGGAGCGATTTGCCCCCGCCCGCGAGCGCGAAGGGAATCCCCATCGCCACCCGCGGCTCGCCGCCCGTCGCGGCGCGAAGGTCATCGGCGACTTCATTGATGGGGCGGTACACGGTCACGGGGATGGGTCCGTCGGGGGTCTCACGGGTCGCGTCGATCACGTTCGACACAAAGGGCCTGCCGACCCTGGTCTCTGTTTTCTGCGCTTCCTTCTTCCAAGCGGCGTCCGTGCCCGTGGTCATGTACCCTCCCCGAGCGACAGCACCAAGTCCTCCGCAGCCAGTTCCAGCGTCTGCGCCTTGCTGTGCAGGCTCCACGACCGCGCCCGCAGGCGGTCCCGCTTCTTCTCTGCTTTGTCCCACTTGTCGCGGGCCTGGGCGTGCAGTTCGCGGACCCGCGCGGCCTCGCGCTTCATGCCCCACGACGACAGCGCCTTGAGCGCCCGCACCGCGTCGTCCGGGCTATCGGGCGCGGGCCATTGCTCCAGCGGCGCAAGCCACGCGAACGTGCCGGGGATATCGTCGCTCGGCCCGTCCGTGATGACCGCAGCCGCGAACGCGCGGGGGAACCCTCCCGGCCACCACTCGGGCCGCATCGTCTTGGCGTACTCGACCGCCTCGGGGAACCGCATCATCCCGCGCAGGCACCGGACCACCGCCAAGTCTGGTTCCCCGCCGGGATGTAGGCCGGTGTCCCAGTTCACGCCGCGACCTCCGCCATGATCGCCTCCACCGCCCGCTTCTTCAATCGCAGCGACCGCAGCGCCGATTCATCCACGGTGTCCCTTGCGACCATGTGGATGTACGTCGCGGGCCGCCCCCCCATGCCGCTGCGGTGAATCCGGTCGCGGCTCTGCACGTACTGGTCCGAGTTGAACCCCAGCGAGTAGTAGACGGCGTATGAACACGCCCGCTGCATCCCGTTGGTCCCGTGACCCGCCGCCGCCGGGTGGCACACCAGATACTTCGCCTCGCCCCCGGCGAACCGCGCCACGATCCCCGCCGCGTCCGCCGACGTGCGCCCGTCCAGAATCTCTACCCTCCCGAACTCGCGGAGCATGGCGGCCACGCGGTCAATCTCGCCGATGAACTCGCACCACACCACGACCGGCTCGCCGGGGATTTCGTCAGCGACGATTTCTTTCAGGGCCCCGATCTTGGCGAGCCCGCACCACTGGTACTTGCCGCCCGAGTAGACACCCCCGCCCGTGATCTGCCGGAGTTTGGTCAGGCACGCCTCGGCCCGCACGCGGTCGGGCTTGCCGCCCCCGTGCAGCGCCAGCACCAGGTCCTTCTTCACCGCGTCGTAGATGTCGCGCTCGGCTTCGAGGTCCAGCGTCCGCACCGAATCGACCTGCGCCGGCAGGTCTAGGGCATCCTCTTTGCGCATGGCCCACACCGACTTTGTGAGAATCGCCGCCAGCAGGTCCCGCTGCCGGTCCGACTGCCCCCACGCCGCGATCACCTCGCGTGTAACGCCGCCGCGCCGAATCTTCTTTTTCTCCGGGTAGCCGTAGTGATACGCGAACCGGAAGAAGTCCGGCCCTAATACGGACTTGTCCACCGCTCGCATCTGCGCCCACCAGTCCACGTACCCCTGCGGGGCGGGGTAGCCGCTGAGCGCGATAACCGATTCCATCTTGTCCGCGAACGCCGCCGCCGACTTTGATATCTGCGACTCCCGGTTCTTGATCTTGGCGGCCTCGTCGATCACGAACCGCTTGACGCCCGCCGCCAGGAAGTCCGGCCCGTGCGACTTGA
Source organism: Phycisphaerales bacterium (assembly GCA_020849105.1). Lineage (GTDB taxonomy): Bacteria > Planctomycetota > Phycisphaerae > Phycisphaerales > UBA1924 > JADLGW01. The sequence continues at coordinate 1,830 of JADLGW010000057.1, forward strand.
ACGTCTCAGGGTTCGTCACGGCAACGTCCCACAATCCGTCCAGGATCAGCCGCGACCGCGCCGCGCGGCTCGCGCCGCGGATCACGGCAACGCGCAGGGACGGGAAGTTCGCGGCGTCGGCGTTCCACGCGCTGTAAAGCGTGGTGAGTGGACCCACCACCAGCGTCTTCATGGGACGGTCGGCGCACGCCGCCAGGACCCCGATGGTCTTGCCGGTGCCGCAGGCCCAGGCCGCGTAGAGGCGCGGCTGGTCCCGGAGCCGTTCAACCAGCGTTTGCTGGTGCTTGTAAAGGCTTACGCTCACTGACCGCTTCCTCCATCGGGATAAGCAGGCGGGACTCTAGGACCAGGCACGCGGCGTCAGGCTTGCCGTTCCGCGTCACAGGCTGCACGATGCAGTCCTCGATTCCGTTCCACGCAGGCTCGTACCTCATGCAGCGAACCCGCACGTAGCAGAGCTGGCCGACGGGGACGGTCATCCGCCCACCTGGGTCTTCTTGGTCGTGGTCTCGGTCATGTGAAATCTCCTTTAGAACGTGGGTCTGCGCGAAAGGCTCCGCCGGGCTTTACCCCAGCGGAACCGAATCGACTCCTGCTTTCAGTACGGCGCGTCGGGCTCGGCCTGCGGCTCGCCGGTCGCGTTGTCGGCGTGCTTCTCCGCGAGGCGGCGGAACTCGTCCAGTTTGCGCTTGACGCCCGCCGCAAGGCTCACCAGTTCCGGCGTCGGGTTGCCCACGAAGCGGGCCGTGATCCGCTTGTACGCCTGCCCCTCGGGGTTCTTGTCCTCCACGCTGGACAACTCGTAGAGACCGGGGCCCTGCGAGGTGGAGCCACGCCGGGCCTCCATCGGCCCGACGTTCTTGTTCCACGCCTTCAAGCCGGTGCGCTTGAACACGAGCAGGTAGGGCCAGGCTTCGCCCTCCACGGCGCACACGACGTTCACACACTCGGTCGCCAGGGGCGGCGACTTGTCGTGCCATTCCAGGTCCTCCGGCGGCACCTCGGCCTTGTTGCGGGTGGAATAGATCGGCGCGGCGCTGCCCCGGTCGAACCGCACCCACGACTTCCAGCCGAAGATCGGGACGATGCGGACTTTCTGCCCCACCGCCCGGCCCTCCAGTGTGTCGAAGAAGTCGCCCCGCTTGAAGTTGGAGTCGGGGTACGCGGCCTGCTCCGTGCTGGTGCCCTGGTACAGCGCGAGGCGGCTGATCTGCACGCCCTGGTCGCCGCCCTCGATGATCGCCCCGCCCTGGATGTTCTCGGGCACGGCGAGCGCCGCGGTCCCGTTGTCCGCGGCGGCGAGCATCGCGCTCTCATTCTTGGTTGCCTTCGACATTGCACGTTCTCCTTTGCCGCCGAGACTTACGTCCGGCGGATGTCAAGGGCGGTGTACGCCTCGACGGACAGTCCGTCGGGGAGCGTCCCGCCCGAATCGACGATGGACATCACCTTCGCGTCCGTGAGGCGACGTTGGATGATGTGGTCGTTGCCGCTTTCAACCGCCCACTTCACGATCGCGGCCCACTTCTGGGGCTCGTAGTTCGCCTTCCACTTCTCACGCCAGGTGACAGAGAGCCCGTCGCCCGCGACCTTGCCGCCGTCCTTGTCGAGCCCGGCGGCACACATGGCGCCGCGGAGTTTGGCTTGCAGCTCGGCCTCGCGGTCGGCCAGCACCGCGAGTTGCGAGTTGAGGTCGTCCTTCTGGTCGCGGACGCCGCGCATGTCGCGCAGGAGTTCCGCCACGGTTTCGGTTCCTGTCACCTTTTCGTCTCCTTCTTCGCCCGCCGCTCCGCGACCCAGCAGCCGCGGTTTTCGCCGACGCCCTGGATCGCGTCCC
>JADLGW010000058.1 GCA_020849105.1 Phycisphaerales bacterium
CGCTGACCCTGGCCGACTTCGGGTGCTTCCAGACCATGTACGCGACGAAGAACCCCTACGCCGACTGCGACGGCAACGGGGCCCTCACCCTCTCGGACTTCGCGTGCTTCGCGCCCAGGTTCGCCCTGGGGTGCCCGTAGGCCACCCGGCGCCAGCGGGCTGGTGGGGTGCTCTTTTCCGGCTTGACATTCCCGGCGATTGTGGTATACCGGTGGCGGCAGGCTGGCGCCGGGTCTCGTGGGTGAGGACCGAAGGCACGCCGCTCATTTCTCGGGCGGTGGATTCTGAGAGCCAACCTGCGCCCGGCGTCATTCGGTGCGGCCGATGCGCCCGGGATTTCGCGCCTCCATCGCGTGGTGGACGGGCGCGGCAATCCTTTGAGCAGGAGACAGGATCATGGACAGGCTTTGGACGGTCGGCGCGGCGTTGTGCCTGGCGGCGGGGGCTTCGGCCCAGGTCGTGTACTCAATGGACTTTGAGGCCCCGGTGTATGCCGGCTCCGCGGCGGGAACACCGCTGACCACCGGGTTCGGCGGCGGCGGACAGGACGGCTGGTACAACCCCGTGTCCGGCAGCAACGACACGAAGGTCTACACGGTGGTCGGCAACACCTACAACGTCTCGGCAAACCCGCAGGGTGGGGACCAGTTCCAGGTGGGCGACCTGACCCCCGCCGGCGGCTTCGGGCGCGCCCAGCACGCGATCGCCTTCACCGGCGGCAAGTGGAAGGCGACCTGGGACTGCACCGGCCTCTACGCCGGGACGCTCCCGGCCCCGGACAACCTCGGGAGTTTCTCTCTCCAGCCCTCGACCACCTCCCGGTACTTCCAGCAACTGATGGCGTGGGGGTCCACGGCCATCGGCCCGGCGCCGAACGCGGCCAACTACACGGCGACGGCGGACAAGTTCCACATCGCCTACGGCTACTTCATCAATGCCGCGGCCACCGCGCCGACCTTCGCGACGCCGGGGCCGGAGTGGCGCGACCTGCCCGTGAATCACTGGTACCGCTGCACGGTGTCCTGGGACTTTGACACGGCCCAGGTCACCGAGTGCACGATCCAGGACCTGACGACAGGCGGGCCGCTCGCCACGGTCGACGTGACCCCGCTGAACTGGTACCTCTTCGGCGGGCCGGCCTCGACCAAGCCGCTGCCGACGGACGTTCGCATCTTCGCCGGCGGCGGTTCCGGCACCGGACCGGCGGGGAACGTGACGGCCTTCGACAACATCTCGTTCGAGAAGGTCGCCGTGTGCTACCCGGACTGCAACGGTGACGGCGCACTCAATCTCTCCGACTTCGGGTGCTTCACCACGAAGTTCGCGCTGGGCCAGGCCTACGCCGACTGCAACGGGGACGGCGTGCTGAACCTGTCCGACTTCGGCTGCTTCACGACGAAGTTTGCGCTGGGCTGCCCGTAGGCGATGGTGGCGCCGGCGTGCGGCCGGTGAACAGCCAAGGCTCGCGGCGGCACGAAGACCCCAACCCCGGCCCCTCGGCGGGGTTTTTCCTTGATCAGGCGGCCTTCGTCCCCGCCACTCCGTCGCGCGTGACGTAGAACAGGTCGGAGCAGATCGGGTAGGGCAGGCGGCGGTAGTCCTTGGCGACGCGCGAGTGCAGGCGCTTCACGAACGGGTCCGGCTCCGGGGTCAGGGCCAGGAACATGTCGCGCGCGGGCAACGCGACGTAGAAGTCCCCGCCCAGTTGCCGCGCGATCCGCGCGTACAGGTTGGTCAGCAGCAGCCGGGCCGCGTCGTACCCGTCCTGCTGCGCCAGGATCACGGCGCGACCGCCCTCCTTGCTCTCCACCAGTTGCAGTTCCAGTTCCGGCGCATACCGGTCCAGGTTCGCCCGCGCCAGCCGTTCCAGGTCGTCCTCGCCCATGCCCCAGCGGATCATCTGCTCGGTCGTCACGCTCACCGTCATCTGCGGCAGGTCGATGACGAACACGATCACCGTGTCGTTGACGAACGGGACGTGCGCGACCATCTCCCGCGTCAGGTGCTGGAAGATCGTCTCCGGCTGGATGCGGGGCATGATGCGCGAGCGGGCGAACTCGAGCGACATCGCCGTCAGTTGGGCCGCATCCCCGGCGAAGAGTTGCTGGAGGTAGTGCTCCACGATCTCGGGCCCGCGCCCGGGCTCGTGGTTGACCATCCGGTAGAGGTTCTCCAGGTCCAGGCGGCGGCCGTTGACGACGAGTTCCCGCGGCCCCGTCAGTTCCACGGAATACTGCGGCTGGAGTTTGCGCAGGGCCGCGGCCACATGCTCGGCGAAGGCTTCGGGTTCTATAGGCAGGCCGGCCATGGCGTGCTTCCCCAAGACACTGTGCCGGCCCCCTGGCCGACAGGGAAGGGCGCGGTCCTCTCGCCCCTCGGAACGTCTATCGACTATCCGGTACGGGCGGAACAGCCGGGTGTTCTGCGACGGTTCCCCGGGCGTGTGCCCCATCCGGCCGGGGCGGGTAGTATGGGACCGCCTGCCGGCCGCGAACGCCGGGGCGGCGATCTTTGCGCACCCGGCGCAACAGGCCACCGCCCGCTACAATCGCCGCTCGGATCGCCCCGGGCCCGTCGGGGGATCGTGGGCAGCCTGTCTCAGACCCGGAGAAGACGCCGTGACCGAACAAGAGATCGAGAGCAAGGTCATCAAGATCGTCGCGGAGCAACTGGGAGCGGACACCGCCAAGATCACGCGGGCCACCAGTTTCGTGGACGACCTGAACGCCGACAGCCTCGACCAGGTCGAGCTCGTCATGGAGTTCGAGGACGAGTTCGAGACCTCCATCCCCGACGACCAGGCCGAGAAGATCAAGACGGTCGGGCAGGCCATCGACTTCATCAAGCAGGCCCACGGGATCGAATGACCCGGGCCACGAGGCACGGATGAACCCACGACCCGATCCACGAATCGTGATCACCGGGATCGGGGCCGTCACGAACCTGGGCCTGGATGCCGCGTCCACATGGGCGGGCATGCGCGAGGGCCGCTCCGGGATCGTGCGGATCGAGGGTGAGGCGTTCTCCCGCTACAAGGACACCTGGTCCGTCCGCATCGCCGGGCAGGTGCGCGACTGGGACCCGACCGCCCGCATCGACCCGCGCGAGGCCAAGCGCCTCGACCGGTTCACGCAACTGGGCCTGTACGCCGCGATCGAGGCCGTCGGGCACTCCGGCGTCGACTTCACGAAGGAAAACAGCGAGCGCTGCGGCGTCGTGATCGGGTCCGGGATCGGCGGGATCGGGACCATCGAGGACGGCCTGATCGTGATGAAGGATCGGGCGCCCGACCGCCTCAGCCCGTTCACGGTGCCCCGCCTGATGGTGAACGCGGTTGCGGGCAACGTCTCCATCCGATACGGGCTGCGCGGGCCGGCCGGGGCGCACGCCACCGCCTGCGCCAGTTCCGGCCACGCCGTCGCCGACGCCATGGAGCACATGCGCCGCGGGCGGGCCGACGTGATGGTGGTCGGCGGGGCGGAAGCGGCGGTCACCCCGCTGTGCGTCGCCGCGTTCATGACCATGAAGGCCCTGTCCACCCGCAACGACGAGCCCTCCCGCGCGAGCCGGCCGTTCGACGTGGACCGCGACGGGTTCGTCCTGGCCGAGGGCGCCGCGATGATGGTGCTGGAGACCGAGGCCCACGCCAGGGCACGCGGGGCCGCCGTCCTCGCCGAGATGGTGGGCTACGGCAACAGTTCCGACGCGGCCCACATCACCGCCCCGGACGCCGAGGGCATGGGCGCACGCCGCGCCATGCAGTGGGCGCTCCAGGACGCCCGGCTGGCCCCCGGCCAGATCGACTACATCAACGCCCACGGCACCAGCACGCCCCTGGGCGATAAGGCGGAGATCGCGGCCGTCACCGCCGTCTTTGGCGACCACGCCCGGGTGTCCCGCGGCGGGAAACTGCTGATGAGTTCGACCAAGTCCATGCACGGGCACGCCCTGGGCGCCTGCGGCGCGGTGGAGATGGTGGCCTGCACGCACGCGGTGCATGACGGCGTGATCGCGCCCACCATCAATCTGGAGAACCCGGATGAGGGGTGCGACCTGGACCTGGTTCCCAACGAGGCCCGCGAACGCCGCGTCAAGTACGCGATGAACAACACCTTCGGCTTCGGCGGGCACAACATCACGCTGATCGTCGGGCGGTACGAATAGCCCGCAACCGGCCCCCCACGCCGCGGTACACCCCTCACGAACGGAGGTGCACGATGACCAGTCGCCGTGGGTTCGCGCGGACCGAGTTCCTTTCTATTCTCGTTGTGGTGCTTGTCGTGGCCGCGGTGCTGCTGCCGCTGGCGCAGCGCCGGCAGCAGTACTCGAGCCTTCAGCAGTCTCGCCTGAACCTCAGGGCGATCATCGCCGCCCAGTGGTCCTACCGCAACGATGCCAACGATCAGCCGCCCATGCGCGGCAACAACTACACGAACGGGTCGATGAACGGCTGGGACACGTGGAGCATTGGCGGAAAGAACTGTTCCATCTTCTGGCAGACCCTCGGCAATGGCATCTTCGACGAGTCCGCGTACTCACGCCCGTTGAACCACTATCTCACCAGCGAGAAAATCCCCGTTCCCAGCGGCTATGTGAACTCGGGCGCCTGGCCGAACTGGACCTTCCGCTCGGGCACCCCGACCCCGGAGGACCGCCTGTCGCTTCAAATCCCGGTGTTCCGGTCGCCGGGCGACCGGTCGACGCGGCAGCGCAACTGGCCGAACCCGACCCTGGGCGTCTCGTCCTACGACGACGTGGGCACCAGCTACCACGTCAATATGGCGTGGTGGGGCCAGCCCGGCCTGCCGCCGGACTTCAACCAGAAGTACAACGAGGGAATCCTTCGCATAAAGAAGCAGGGCCACATCATCGAGCCGCAGATGTACGTCTGGATCAGCGACCAGGTCGGCGCCACGGTCCCCGAGTTGCCCGTCGGCAGCCCCGGGATGCCGGGAGAGTTCGGGGGCTCGAACGCGTCCGTCCTGGGATTCCTCGACGGGCGGGCCGAGTACATCCAGCTCACTCCCGGCGTGAAGGCCGGCCCGAACTACCGCTTCACCCTCCACTGAGCGTGCAGCCCGGCTCCCCGCCCGGCCGATATCCATCCCGTGCCGTCGGACCTCTCCTCTATCTTGCGCCTGGAAGTGCCGGTGATCGTCCGGCTGGCGGAGCGGCAGATGAAGGTGGCGGACGTGCTGGCCCTGGTCCCGGGCTCGATCATCGAACTGCCCAAGAGCGCCGAGGATGCCCTGGACCTGATGGTCAACAACAAGCAGGTCGGGCAGGGGACAGCCGCCAAGGTCGGCGAAAACTTCGGGCTCCGCATCACCTACATCGGGGACATGCGCTCGCGGATCGAGGCGCTCGGGCGGGCAGCGGGCTGAGCCGCCGCGGCCGGGTCGATCCTGCATCCGGCCCGCCTGATCGAACTCGGCATGGGCGCCTCTGTCGTCGCCTCCTACCCCGTCGAGCCGCACGCCTTCACCCGCCGTCGTCGTGGCTGGCGAAGTTTGCGCAGGGGTGCCCGTAACAGAGCCCGGAGCGCGAGCGACGGGTACCGGGGGGAAGCCGGCGCCACAATAACCCCGCGCTCGCGCTTGGGGCTCTGAAGGACACCCCGCGCTGGTGCTTGGGGCTCGGAAGGAAACCCCGCGCTCGCGCTCGGGGCTCTGATTAATCCGGCATCTGCCGCAGTTCATCGCGCAGGATGGCGGCGAGTTCGTAGTTCTCCTGCTCGATCGCCTGGTCCAGCCGCCGCTTCAGTTCCGACTTCTGGCTCACCGGCATCTCGGGCAGTTTCGGCGTCAGGGCATCCCGCATCCCGCGGAGCATCTGGACCTCCGAGGATTGCTCGAACCCCTCGGGCTCCCCCGCGGCGGCGAAGTGCTGCTTGAGCGCATCGAGCCCCTCCTCGATCGCCAGCAGGGCCACCTTGGGCACGTCGTCCTTGATTGCCTGGCTGGCCCGGGCCCGGGCCCGCATCATCATGATGTACGGGCGGAACTGCTCCAGGGCCGCCCGGTCCCCCTCCGCCGCGGCGTGGCGCCCGCACAGGTCCAGAACCCGGAGGTTGCGGGTGGTGTCCCGCACGACCCCCTCGAAGTCGTCGAGCATGAGCAGCGCCATGTAGCGGTGGTAGTACTGAACCGCCTCATCGCGGAGGTTCTGGCAGTCCTCGGGCGTGAGCGAGAACCGCCCCCCGCCCCCCGCCGCCTCCTCGCCGCCCTCGGACCGACGACCCCCGGTCGCCTCGTCGAGTTGGGCCTCGTGGTACTCCAGCAGGCTGTCGTACCCGAACGGCCGGTGACCATCCGGACGGCCGTCGATGCGCATCTGGAGGATGCCCAGGTCCAGGCGGACCTGGATGCGGCGTTCGCCGTCATCCCCGTCTATGAACCGAACATTGAGTTGTCCGGGGTCATAGGGCCAGCCGCTGAGGATGCCGGACAAATCATCGCTCATGGTCGGAATTCTCTCGCATCACCCGCACGGCTTGTTATAGTATACGACGGTCCGACAAGCCATCGGCAGCCGGCGCGATGCTCCGAGAATAGAGCGTTGCACCTGCTAAAGGTGGGCCAGCCCGTTCATCCGGGAGGGCGCCGCGGGGGCAGGAAGAGCCCGCGGGCTTGACGGCGTCAAGGATCGACAGGGCGGAGTCGATGCAACACCGGTCGCCTGGTAAGCGAATGGTGTTGCGGCTCGTTTCGGCGGGCCGGTGTGGATGGAAAGACTGGCGGGTGGTGCCGCCAGGGAGAGGGTGGATAGAGAATGAGCCGCGCGATTCGTTCGGCCTCGGCCGGAGGCGATCTCCAGTCCGACCTGCAGTTGTACCTGCGCCAGATCAACGCCACCGCCCTCCTCACGGCGGAGCAGGAGCGTGAACTGGGCTGGGCCATCATCAACGATTCCTGCCCCGCCGCCCGCGAGAGGATGATCAGGGCGAACCTTCGCCTGGTGGTCGCGATCGCCAAGCACTACGCCAACCGCGGCCTGCCCCTGACCGACCTGATCGAGGAGGGCAACATCGGGCTGATGCGCGCGGTCGAGGGCTTCGACCCGGCGCAGGGCGCCCGGTTCAGCACCTACGCCTCGTGGTGGATCAAGCAGGCGATCAAGCGGGCGCTGATCAACGCGACGCAGCCGATCCACGTCCCGGCCTACATGGTCGAACTCATCGCCAGGTGGAAGGAGGCCTCCCGCAGGCTGGAGGCCCAGTTGGGCATCCCGCCCACGCTCCAGCAACTGGCGGACGCGATGGACCTGCCGCTGCGCAAGGTCAGGATCATCAAGCGCGCGGTGAAGGCGTTCCAGTTCCCCTCGCAGGCCCCCACGGACTCCGACGGCGAGATCATGAGCCTGGGCGAGATGGTGGCCGACACGCGCCACGGCAAGCCGGAGGACGGCGTCCTGGCCGGCGACGAACTGGCGACCCTGGGCCGCCTCCTGGACTCGATCGACGAGCGCGAGGCCGCCATCCTGAGGCTCCGCTTCGGGCTGGACGGGTCGGAGCCGCTGACGCTGAAGCAGATCGCCGACGAGGTCGGGATCAGCCGCGAGCGGGTCCGGCAGATCGTGGACGAGTCGCTGACCAAACTCAACTCGCAGATCACCGACGACCAGCCCACGCGGTTCTACCGGGAGAACCGGAACCGCCGGGGCGAGGCGCTGTCGCTGGCCCAGGCCCGCGACCAGGCCCGCCGCCGCGCCCTCCGCGCCCGCGCGGCCGGATGATCGGGTAGGTCGGCTCTCCGAGCCGACGGTCCGGGTAGTGGGCTCTCCGGACCGACATCAAAACGTACCCGCGAAAGGCGTCGCTTGTTGACGCTCGCCCGCACTCCGGGCATGTGCCGCGCTCCTCCAGTCCATTCAGATCGAACCCGAACCGCAGGCAAAGCCGCCCGCGTGCCGCCCGCACCGCTCGCAAGACTCCGCGATATCGCAGGGCCATGATCAGAACGCCGATCACGGTAAGGATCGCCTGGAGGCCCACCGTTGCCCACATCAGCCGAAACGATGATAGGAGCGCTCCATAAATGATCAGCGGCGTGGGAAGGATCGAAAGAAAGATCCAAGCGACGTTGAAGCGGAGCGATGCTGGAGTGGTCCTCACCTACTGCTTGACCATATTGAGACCGCACGCCCGAAGGTCGATAGCCAACTGTCGATTGGCGCTGTTCAGCGTCAAGTACGCAGCCTCGCACCCGGCCGTAGCAAGCACGAGTGCCGCAAGGCAAGAGATCACCGCGATAACCACGCCAAGCCCACCACCCAGGATCGCGCCGGCCGCGCAGCCGGCCATGCACAACGCGAATGCAGCGACGGCACTGATCGTGCAAGCCTCCATGACTTCCATCGCGGTCTTGACGGCATTGTCGTACGTTTCATACGCGTGCCTCACGCAGTTGAGATTCACGCCGCCGCCGGGCGGCGGGCCAATGCCCTGCATGCACCCGCAGAACAGGGTGGACAAGTCCGTGGACGAGCCCCACAGGCTCAGAACGCCCGCGGCTTCGCTCAGCGGAGTTGAATGGCCCGTTATCACGTCGACCACTCGCGGACCCGCCAGGATGCGGGTCGCCACGGCAGCCTGATCGAGGTCGACCGCAACGCTGAGGGGCCGGCCCGTGGCTGCCGGTCAACAGCGGGCGCTCCTTGCTACCATCCGGTTCCCTGTCCCCCTCGCAGGAGAACCGATGCTTCCCCGCCTTGCACTCCGCATCCTGACCCCCGTGATGATCGCCGCCGTCGCCGTCCAGCCGGCGCACGCCGACGACTACGTGGACCGGGCCAACGCCCTCTACGCGCCGATCCGCGCCGACCACCGCAGCGACCTGGTGCTGCTGCCGCTGGTGGCGAAGATGGACCCGCCGCCGGCCGCCGTGGACACCCCCACAAAGGCGGAGATGCTCCCCGCCGGTTCATCCGCGTGGTCCGCCGCCGCGGCGTGGGCGCAGGCCCCGAACCAGCAGGCCGTGCTGAAGGCCATTGACCAGGTGACGGCCGAGGAGAACCCGGTCGAGGCGATGGCGTTCGGCCAGCCCTACGGAGTGGACGCCGTCGCCTCCGCCCCCGGCGGCGTGGACCTGGTGCAGGCGGGGCTCTACACGGAACTGGGCGACCCCCCGATGCTCGCGGCGGCAAAGTTCCAGGACCTGCCCGCGCTAGACCGGGCCGCGTGCCTGGTGCATGTGGAAGCGACGCGACTGGCGGCCGATGGTCAGCCGGGCGCGGCGATGCAGCTCGTCACCGACTGGCTGTTCTTCTCCCGCCAGATGGTGGACCGGGCCTTCTATCACGAAGCGAAGTGGGGGATGGAGCACTTCATCACCTCGCTGGACCGGCTGCGCGACATCGCCTACACCGACTCGAAGGCGGCCAAGCCCGCCCTGACGATCGACGACATCGCGGCGATCCAGGAGCGGATCCGGGAGAACGGGTACCTCCGCCTCGACCGCGCGCAGTTCCCGGCGGGCAACCGCATCGCGGCCGAACAGGTCGTCGCCCGGGTCTACTCGCAGCAGGGCCCCAACCCGGACACGTTCGCCGCCACGATGGCCCGGCTGGCGAGCACCGAGCACCCCCTGCGGCTGTTCAGCGAGGCGGCCAAGTGGGAGCAACTGGCCCAGCAGAGCGCCGATACGCGCGACGTGACCGAGCAACTCGCGCGGACGTACGACGACTGGAGTTCACGCTGGCAACTCTCGCCGTTTGACCCGCTGGTCGCGGTCCCCACGGCGTACGACAAACTCAGCCCGGGCCGGTTCGCGGTGCTCCGGGCCGCCCTGCCCGACATGGGCGACCTGTGGTCCCTGCGGCAGGTCATGGAGGCGCAGCTCGTCGGCACGCGCGATGCGCTGGGCCTGGCCGCGTTCAGGCAGGCCAACCACAATCTGCCGCTGACGCTGTCTGCGCTGCGTCCCCGGTACGTCCGCGACATCGGGTCGGACCCGTTCAACCCGACGGGGCGGGCCAACGGCGGGCAGCCCCCGATGCAGTTCTTCGTCCCCATCCGTGACACTCGGGCCCGCTTTGGTCCTCGCGAGACGCCGCGCCCGCACGAGATCAATGTCTTCACGCCGGGCGGGGAGGCCAACTTCCGCGCCCCCGTCGGGGAAGACCAGTTCGTCCTCTACTCGGTCGGGCCCAACGGCAGGGCGGAGTGGGCCGACAACGCCACCGGCGTCCCCGTGAAGGACTCCATCGGGGACATCCTCTTCTGGCCGCCGTTCATCTCGCTCTACCGCGAGGAACTGGTCAACCGCGGGACGCTGAAATAAGCCGGAGTCACCCGTGAGCGACCCCGGCGCGTACAAACTCGCGATCATCGGCTCCGGACCCGCGGGGTGGACCGCGGCGATCTACGCCGCCCGCGCCCAACTGGAGCCCGTGGTGTTTACCGGTGTGCCGAAGCAGGACCCCGGCCCCATCCTGCCCGGCGGGCAACTGATGCTCACGACGGAGGTTGAGAACTACCCCGGCTTCCCGGAGGGCATCTCCGGGCCGACGATGATGGACCAGTTCCAGCGCCAGGCGGAGCGCTTCGGGACGAAGGTGATTGCGGAGGACATCGCCCGCTGCGACTTCGCGCAGCGTCCCTTCACCCTGCACGCCCCCGGCGGGGATACATACCGGGCCCACGCGGTGATCATCGCCACGGGAGCAACCGCCAACTGGCTGGGCCTGGACAACGAGATGCGGCTGGCCAAGAGCGGCGGAGGGGTCTCCGCCTGCGCCGTGTGCGACGGGGCGCTGCCGGCGTTCCGCGGGCGGCCGCTGGCCGTCGTCGGCGGTGGGGACACCGCCATGGAGGAGGCGACCTACCTGACGAAGTTCGCCTCCACCGTCTATGTGGTGCACCGGCGGGACTCCTTCCGCGCCTCGAAGATCATGCAGCAGCGGTTCCTGTCACGCCCCAACGCCAAGGTGCTGTGGAACAAGGCGGTGGATGACGTCCTGGGCGCCGAGCACATCACCGCGCTGCGCCTGCGCGACACCGCGACAGGGGAGGTCAGCGAACTTCCCGTCGCCGGGTTCTTCGTGGCGATCGGGCACACCCCGTCCACCCGCTTCCTCGGGGGCTCCGGCATCGAGTTGACCGACGCCGGCTACGTCGCGCTCCGCACCCGCAGGAGTACCACCAACATCCCCGGCGTCTTCGCCGCCGGCGACGTCGCCGACGCCGAGTACCGCCAGGCCGTGACCGCCGCGGGCATGGGCTGCCAGGCCGCCCTCGACGCCGAACGGTGGCTGGGGGCGGAAGGGATCCACTGACCCGCACCCCCCTCCCCCGCGCGGGCGGGGGAAGTGGCTTCGTCGCGCAGCGGCGAAGACGGAGGGGGCATCGTTTCATCCGAGTGCGTACGTCAAAGGGGACGGCCCTGTCGCAACGCCGACAGAGCACCCCCCTTCACCACCGTCTGGCACGGAACACGCGAACCCCTCCCGCGTCCAACACCGGGAACCCCCGCCCGGGGTGCCGGTATACTTTGGGTGGGGTCAGGGGCGGCTCGGAGGGGAGAAACGGGGCACCATGGACGCCGCGCGAGCCAGTCTGATCCTACTTGCTCTTGCCGGGACGGCGCTGGGTCAAGTGGGGGTGCGGGCCGCGGGAGGTGCGACCGCGGGTTTCGGTACGCCCGCGCCGGCGGCGGGCATATCCGCGATCCGCGTGGACGTCCGGCGCTTGGCGCTCGATGCCTTCCCGGAGGTCCAGGGCTTCGACCGCCCCAAGAACATCCAGGGGCCCAAGACCGGCCTGCCGCGCGTGCGGCCGATCACGAACACGCGGAGCAACTTCTACAGGGGCTGGAGCTGGTCGCGGATCCCAGACCTCCCACAGGTCAAGGCGGCGATCGCGTTCACCAACCGCGTCGTGAGCCGGGCCGAGGCCGAGCGCAACCCCACGGGGTCGAAAGTCCCGACCGCGCCCGCCAAACCGCGACCCGTGAGGCCCGAGAACCCCGAGGTCACGCGCCGGATCGCGGAGCTCAGGGCGGCGCCGTCGCCGCAGACCGCGCGCGACCTGCTGACGTATGTCGCGGAGCCGGGCCCGAACCGGTTTCCCGGGCCAGACGTTCCGCACAGTTCGACCACCAGACCGCGGTCGCACGCACTGATCGCCCCGCGCGGGTCGATCATTGATGAGCTGAACCGCTACGGCGGGGCGCCGGAGATGCCGTGCGGCGAGCGCCCGGTGACGGACCGCGGCCCGCTGGACCCCCGCCTGGTGGACACGTTCGCCATCGCGGCGCCGCACGATGTGCTTGCCGGCCAGGAGGCGGCGCCGCCGGCCGAGCCGGGTGCCGCGGCGCTGCGCGAGGGCGACCTGGTCGGGGCCGCGAGCGAGTTGATCGAGCACCTGGACGCGAGCCCGGAGGACGCGCGCGCGACACGGCGGCTGGCGCTGGTGATCCTGCTCCGCGACGCGCCGGAGAGCGCGGAGAAGTCCATGCTGGAGGCGTACCGGCTCGATCCCGCGCTGGCCGCGGAACCGCTCTCGCGTGACGACCTGCCGGCGCGGGCGGACCCGCGTCAACTGATGCTGGAAGCGGTCACGCGCGCCAATAAGACCGCCACGCCGCAATCCTGGCTCGTCGTGAGCGTTCTCATGCAGGCCCAGGGGCGCGGCGACACCGCGGCCCGGATGATGGCGCGGGCGAGGGGCGCGGGGCTGGACCCGGCGATTGCGGACGCCTTCGACGCGGAACTGGCGCGCGACTGACGCGCCGCGGGCCCGGGAGGTGCGGCATGAACGGACTGAAGAAAACCTGCGCGGCCGTCGCCGCGATCGCATTCACCGCCGGGCTGGCCGCCGGTCAGGGCCGCATCGGGCTCGGCGGCGTTCGCTCCGGCCAGCCCCGGACCAACGGGTTCCAGGGCGGCCCACCGGTTCCGCCGGCCGCGCCGGTGCAGCCGCGCCCCGATGGGCGGATCGGCTTCCCGCGTTCACCCCGTGACTCGGGCTGGTCGCGCGGACCGTCTGGCGGCGGCGGGGCCCGGGTGGACGGCCGGTTCGACGACGACACCTTCCGGATGCGCTTCCACCTGGGCTCCGACCTGGGTGCGCCCAACCGCTGGTGGGACGACGGCGGCGACCGGCGGCACGGCGACTGGCGCGACGACGGCCACGACTGGTGGCGGCGCCGCGGCTGGCCCCGCCGGGTCATCGTCTGGCCCTATTACTACGGCAACTACGGCTCGTACGGCATCGGGTGGCCCTACGGCAACGTGTACGACCCGTACCTGACGCGGCCGACGTATGACTACCCGCCCCCGCCGCGGGAGCAGCCGCCGGCCTTGGAGAACCTGAGCCCCCGCGAACTCGGCGCCCTGGCGCTCAGGACGGGCGAGCCCGAGGCCGCGATCGAGGCCTATCGCAAGCACCTGGACGAGTCGCCGGAGGATGCGGACGCCATGCGCCGCCTGGGCGTTGCCATGATCGATGCCCGGAAGATCCGCGACGGCGTGGCGATGATCGCCCTGGCCTACCGCACCGACCCGCGCCTGTGCGGGAAGGAACTGCCGCGGACGCTCGTGGGTGGGGCGGCCGACCTGCGCACCCTGGTCAACCGGGCTTCCATCTACGCGAATACCACCGGCTCCGCGTCGGCGTGGCTGGCGATGGCCGTACTGGCCCAGGCCGAGGGCCGCGACCATGTGGCCGCGCGGATGGTCGAGCGGGCCCGGGATGCGGGGCTCGACCCGGCACTCGCGGACAAGTTCATCGCGGCGCTCGGACAGTTCCCGAGTTCGCCCCGCCAATAAGTTTTTGACTTGCCCCCCACGCCCACCGCCCAAGGGGTATGCCGGCCAGCCGGGGACTCATCGCAATGGGCGTCCGTGGTCCGCCCTCCGGGGCGAACTCGGAAGAACGCCGGGCGTAACATCCGTGTTCCACCGGCGCGGCCGGCGCCGACATGGGGGGTGTGATGTCCGCGTTCGTGAACAACTTCAAGACGGTGGTGCTCCTGGGGGTGCTGACCGGCCTGCTGGTCGGTGTGGGCGCGCTGATGGGGCAGCAGTTCGTCCTGCCGTTCCTGATCCTCGGGATCGTGATGAACGTGGGTGCATGGTTCTTCTCGGATCGCATCGCCATCGCGTCGATGCGCGGGCGGGAGGTGACGGACGGCGACCTGCACCGGATGGTCGATGACCTGCGCCGCAGGGCCGACCTACCCATGCCCCGGGTCTACATCTGCCCGCACGAGGCGCCCAACGCCTTCGCCACCGGGCGCTCGCCGAACCACGCGGCGGTCGCGGTCACTCAGGGCGCCCTGCGCCTGCTCTCGCCGCGGGAACTGGAGGGGGTGCTGTCCCACGAACTGGCCCACGTGAAGAACCGGGACACGCTGACGGCGGCGGTCGCCGCGACCGTCGCGGGCGTGCTGGCCTACATCGCGCAGATGTCGCTGTTCTTCGGCGGATCGAGCCGCGAGGGCGGGAACCCGATCGCCGCGATCGCCATGCTCATCTTCGCCCCGCTGGCGGCCCTGCTCATCCAGGCGGCGATCAGCCGATCCCGGGAGTTCGTGGCGGACGCGGACGGGGCGGCGATCGCCGGGTCGCCGCACGGCCTGGTCTCGGCCCTCCAGAAACTCGACGCCGCGGCGCGGCGCGTGCCGCTGCACCAGCCCAACCCTGCCATGAACAACATGTTCATCGTGGAGCCCTTCGTGGGCTCGCTGACCAGGCTGTTCGCCACCCACCCGCCGACGGAGCGTCGCGTCGCGGCGTTGCTGCGCGGCCGGTAGACCACGGGCCGGACGCCGCTGCCACGGGCCACTACCCTCCACCCCATGCGGGTGTGCCTTGTCACGCGGGAGTTCTCGCCGTTCTGGGGCGCGGGAATCGGCACCTACGCTGCGGCCATGGCCCGCGCGTGGGCGGAGGGGGGCGGGCACGAGGTCCACGTCCTGACGGCGCCGCACAAGGGGCTGGAGACCAACGCGCCGCGCCTGTACCCCGGCGTTACGTTCCACACACTCCGGCCCATCGCCGCGAGCGAGGCGGCCCAGTGCCGGTACCCGTTCCACCAGTTCGCGCTCCAGGTCTTCCGCACCTTTGACGCGCTGCACGAGGAGCACCTCTTCGAGTATGTGGAGTTCCCGGATTACTGGGGCGAGGGGTACTTCGTGCTGCGGGCCAAGCGGCTCGGCGGCCGCTACGGCGGCCTGGTCATGGGCGTTCGCCTGCACACGCCCTCGCGCCTGTGCCGTGAACTGAACCAGTCGCCGGCGCTCAACGACGCCCAGGCCACGCTGGAGCACATGGAGGAGGAGTCCATCCGCTGGGCGGACCTGGCGTTGTCGCCGTCGCGAGCGCTGCTGGACTGGACAGAGGCCAACGTCGGGCTCGACAAGGACATGGAGCGCGGCGTCGTCGTGTACCCCTTCGACGCCCAGGGGTTCGCCAGGGCCGCGGGCGGGATGGTGGCACAGCCCGTCGGCCCGGGTCCGGGCGAGCGCGCCGCGCGAAACCCGCCGGTGGTCCTCTATTTCGGCCGGCTGGAACGCCGCAAGGGCGTGGAGACGCTGATCGACGCCGGGCGGCGCCTGGTCGGGCAGGCGACCCCGGTGCAACTCCGCCTGATCGGCGGCGACACGGACAGCGGGCCCGGCGCCGTGTCGATGCAGAAGCACCTGAAGTCGATGCTCCACAACCTCCGCCCGGAGCACTTTGTCTTCGAGCCGCCGCGCGCCCGTGAGGCCCTGGGGGACGCGGTCCGCCGGGCGAGCGTCGTGTGCCTCCCGTCGCTCTGGGAGAACTTCCCGAACGCGTGCCTGGAGGCGATGGCGCTGGGGGCGTGCGTCGTCGCGTCCGACACCGGCGGCATGAGCGAGATCGTGGAGGACGGCGTCAGCGGCGTGCTCTTCCACGGCGGCAACGCGACGAACCTCGCGGCAACGCTGCGGCGGGTGCTGGCGGACCCCGACCTGCGCGCCCGGTGCGGGCGGAGCGCGCCGGGACGGGTCGCGCGCCTCTGCAACCCGGAGGAGGTTCTGAAGGCCACCTTCCGCGCGATCCGCAAGTGCCAGGGACTGCCCCGCACCACGCCGAAGGTCGACGTGAAGAAGGCCGCGAAACTGAGCAGGGGTCTGCACATCCCCTTCATCCGTGCCCGCGGCGGGCGCGACGCGGGGCCGATCGCGCGGGCGATCCGGCGCCTGCTGATCGGCAGGGAGACAGCCTGAACGGGACAGGCAATGACCGTCCATGACTGGGCGGCCACGTCCGGCTGACGCGGCCGCCGTGCCCACGGGTGACGCCGTCCTGCAATTCTCGTGGCGGCTCGGCTGTTCCTGATCACGCTGCGCCCCATCGGGAGCGCCCGTTGCGGGTATGCTCCCTGGCAAAGGAGTGATCCATGAAACTCGTGTTCTGCGTCGCCGCGGCCCTGGTGGTGTCGTCCGCTTCGCTCGCGCAGGAGAAGGGGCCGATTATGCTGGTGCGTCCCGCGGGGGCCCAGCCGGCGGCCAAGCCCGCGGCCAAACCGGCGCACACGCCGATCTATGACGAGGCGGCGGACGCCCGCGCTGTCATCGCCGCGGCCGTGGCGACGGCGAAGAAGGAGAACCGTCGTGTCCTCATTCAGTGGGGCGCCAACTGGTGCGGCTGGTGCACGATCCTGCACGACACGCTCAAGAAGGACAGGGGCCTGGCCCACCAGATCCAGTACGAGTATGACCTGGTCCACGTCGACGTCGGGCAGTTTGACAGGAACATGGACCTGGCGGCGTTCTACGGGGCGGAACTCAGGGGCAACGGCATCCCCTACCTGACCGTCCTGGACGGCGACGGCAAGGTGCTGACCAACCAGCCGACCGGGCCGCTCGAAAGGCCGGTCACACCGCCCACGGAGCCGGGCGGGACCATCGACGCCGGGTACCAACTCGACAAGGTTGGTGAGTTCCTCAAGAAGTTCGAGGCCAGGCCGTGGCAGGCGGAGGAGGTGCTCCAGCGGGGCCTTTCCGAGGCCGGCGCCCAGCACAAGGCGGTGTTCCTGCACTTCGGCGCCCCGTGGTGCGGCTGGTGCCACAAACTGGAGGGCTGGATGTCCCGGCCGGAGATCGCCGCCCTCCTGGACAAGGCGTTCATCGGCGTGAAGATTGACGTGGACCGTATGCCCGGCGGCCCGGAGGTCCTGGCGAAGTACAACACGAAGGCGGCGGGCGGCATCCCATGGTTCGTGTTCCTGTCGCCGGATGGGAAGGTGATCGCCGACAGCACGGCCCCCGAGGGCAACACCGGATTCCCCTACAAGGATGAGGAGATTGCGTACTTCGGGACCATGCTGAAGAAGGCGAACCTTCCGGAAGCCGACATCGACGCGCTCATCGCGAGCCTGAAGTCCGGGCGCGAGACGAAATAGGATCCCGCGCCGATGACGCGCCCGCGGCACCGGTTGATACAGTGCCCGCATGAACCCCCTCACCCGGCTCGTGGCGCGCGACGCCGCGACCTCTCGCCTGCTCGGGGCTGATTTCGTCCCGATGTACCGCGCCCGGGGCCCCGCGCCCGGGCTCGCCCCGGTCGGTCCCGTATTGGTCGAGGCCAAGCCGGAGCCGGCGCGGCCCGAGGTCGTGGTGGTCTCGCGCCCGGAGCCCGCCCGCCCGCCCGCGCCCGGCATGGGTTCGGCGATGGATGACCTCCGGGCAAGGTACGAGCGCGACGCCCCCCACTCAAAGTTCATCACGGCCCACACCAGCATCGTCTGGGGCGAGGGCGACCCGAAGGCCCGCCTGATGTTCATCGGCGAGGCCCCGGGTGCCGAGGAGGACCGGTGCGGCAGGCCCTTCGTCGGCAGGTCGGGGCAGTTGCTGGAGAAGATGATCGCGGCCATGGGCCTGTCCCGCGAGCGGGTCTACATCGCCAACGTGCTCAAGACCCGCCCGCCGGACAACGCGACGCCGACGTCGGAGGAAGTGCGGCTCTGCGCCCCGTACCTGTTCGAGCAGATCGGCATCGTCGGGCCGGAAGTGATTGTCACGCTGGGCCTGCCCGCCGCTCGGGCCCTGCTGAACACCACCGACAGCATGTCGCACCTGCGGGGGCGCTGGGCATCGTTCTCGCCGCCGTCGCCCTATGCGCGGGCCATCGGCGTGATGCCGACATACCACCCGGCCTTTCTCCTGCGGTCCTACACGGCCGAGAATCGCGCCAAGGTCTGGTCGGACCTTCGGCTGGCGATGGAGCGGCTGGGGCTGAAGCCCGCGTCCGGAAACGCCCCGGGCTGATGGGCGTGCTGGGGCGTTTTCCTGTCTTTGCGCAAAAAACCTGTTCCTTGCCGGAACCGCCCGTCTCTGCGCATCGAAGGATTAGGCAGCGGCGCCGGGCCCGGGCCGGACGCCGCCATCATCTTGACCCCCACGAGACCCGGCGCTCGGCCACAGGCTGAGTGCTGGGTTTTTTTCACACGTTCCTTGATACCCAGGCCCGGTGGTTGCTTCACCAACCCAGTTTTCAGCGGTTATCCTCCCGCACCCAAGGAGCCGCGCATGCGCCGGACACTCATCGCCGCCGTCCTCCTGATCCCCGTCACCCTCGCCTCCGCCATCGATCCGGAGCATCAGAAGAAGGCCGAGGAGGTTCTCGCCAGGTCGATCACATGGCTCCGGGCCCAGCAGGGGGCGGGCGGCGGCTGGGCCGTCCCGGTGGAGGGCCCGGCGTACCCGGCGATCACCGCGCTGGTGCTGAACGGCATGCTCATGCAGCCGGGCATCGATGAGACGGACCCGGCGGTCGCTCGCGGCATCGCGTTTCTGCTGAAGAACCGCCAGCCCGACGGGGGCATCTACGACCGCGTACTCCCCAGTTACAACACGTCGATCGCGCTGTCCGCGCTGGCCAGGGTGAACACGCCGGAGGCCAGGGCAGCGATCAGGCCCGCCCAGGATTTTCTCCGCACGCTCCAGTTCGGCGAGGGGGCGATGGCGGACGGGCAGTTCGCGTCCGAGACGGGGCGCGTGACAAAGGAGAACCCGTTTTACGGCGGGGTGGGATATGGGCGCAGCGGGCGGCCCGACCTGTCAAACCTGTCGATGTTCCTGCAGGGGATGCACGACAGCGGGGTGCCGGGTGATGACCCGGCCTTCCAGCGGGCCCTGGTGTTCCTGGGGCGCGTCCAGATGCTCGACAGCGCGAACGACATGCCCTACGCGGACGGCTCGAAACAGGGCGGGTTCATCTACTCAACCGGGCCGAACAAGGAGAAGGCCGGGACGGGCCAGACCTACGCCGGGACGATCGAGGAGACGATGGACGATGGGACCAAGGTCAGCCGCCTGCGGTCGTACGGCTCCATGACATACGCCGGCTTCAAGAGTTACCTGTACGCAAACCTGCCCAGGACCGACCAGCGCGTGGCCGCGGCGTACGACTGGATCCGCGCCAACTACACCCTGGTGGAGAACCCCGGGACCGGGACGGACGGGCTGTACTACTACCTGGTGACGTTCGCCCGGGCCCTCGATGCGCTGGGGGAGCCGACCATCACGGTGCTGCCGGCGCCCGGCGACACGAACCGGACCGTCGTGCCCCATGACTGGGCCAATGACCTGATCGACCGGCTGGCCGAACTCCAGAACCCGGACGGTTCGTTCCGCAGCGTCGACGACCGCTGGATGGAAAACAACCCCGTCCTGATCACGGCCTACGCGGTTCTGGCCCTGGAACACGTTGCCAGGTAGGAGTTCGTAGTATCCCGGCCAAGAGGCGAACGCCCCATAATTCCGTCAGACTCGCCTTGCACATATTGACTGGGGCAGGTACCCTACGACCCAATCCATGGTCTCGTGACCCGTGGGCTGTCCAACTTGTGACGGAGGAGCAACAGTGAGAAACAGGATATGGTGCGGCTTCGCGGCCGCTGCGGTCATGGCTTCGTGCGCCGGCCTGGCCCAGGCCCAGACCGCGCCGCTGCCGACCCGGAACGTGGTGTACCAACTGGATTCGGGTGTACTGGCGAACACCGGCGCCGGCGGCGCCGCCCCCGTGTTCTTCCGGCAGATCCGGGTGGCGGGCGCCCCCTGGCTGCGGCTGAACTTCGACCAGGTGGTCCTCTCCGGCGACCCGAACGCGGGCACGGGGTCGTACATCCAGATCACCTCGGTGAAGGACGGGCAGGTCCAGCAACTCGACGCCCGGCAACTGGAGGACTGGTCGTCCAGTTCCGCGTACTTCAACGGTGACACCGTGATCGTCGAGGTCTACGCCTACGCCGGCACGGGCACGAACCGCGTCACGATGTCGCACGTCCTGGCCGGGATCGAGGGCGGGTTCGGGCCGGCCGAGTCGATATGCGGCGTGGACGACCGCGTGTCGTCCAGCGACGACCGGCAGGGCCGCATCCTGCCCGTCGGCTGCACCGGCTGGCTGATCTCCAACGGCAGTTGTGCCAACCGGTTCCTGACCGCAGGCCACTGCATGAGCGCCGGGGGCACCGGCCTGGTCGTGGAGTTCAACGTCCCGCTGTCGAGTTCCACCGGCGCCCTCAACCACCCGCCGGTGGCCGACCAGTTCCCCGTCATCCCGGCCTCCATCCAGAGCACGGGCAACGCGGGCATCGGCGTGGACGCCGCCCAGTTCTTCACCGCGGCGAACAACCTCGGTGAGCACGCGCGCAACCACATGGGCGGCGCCGCGTACACGCTGGCCGCGGCGGCCCCCGCGGGCGCCGGGCTCGACATCCGCATCACGGGCTACGGGACCGACTCCCAGCCCACGCTGACGCAGACGCAGCAGACCAGCACGGGCCCCAGCGTGGCCAAGGTCGGCACCAACATCCGGTACACCGTGGACACCGAGGGCGGCAACTCCGGCTCGCCCGTGGTCACCACGGCCAACGGCCTGGCGATCGGCATCCACACCCACGCCGGGTGTGACGCCGGCGGCGGGTTCAACAACGGGACGGCGGTCGAGTTCGCCACCCTGCAGAACTTCCTGGCGAACCCCCTGGGCCCTTGCGCCCCGCTCACGGGCCCGGTGATCGCCAAGGGCGCCCCGTTCGGCGAGGGCGGGTTCGGCGACCACTTCGGGCGCGCCAACGGCCCGCTGGGCAACGGCTGGTCGGGCGCGTCGCTGGCCAACTTCTCGATCAGCGGGAGCACGGGCACCCACACCAACAACGCGACCGAGTCGATCCAGAACGACACCTACCAGGGCAGCCACCGCTCGGCGGTGATGTCCCTCAACGTGTTCACCAACGGCACGGCGCTGCAGTTCGCGGGCGTGGCGGGCGGCATGGGCGGCAGCGACTTCTTCTATGTGAAACTCCAGGCCCAGACCTCCACGGGCAAGTTCAGCAACATCGGGTTCTACCGTTCGAGCAACGGCCCGTGGGCCGGCGGCGCCCCGTTCGCCGCCCTGTCCTCCGAGTTTGACAAGGGCCGCATGCGCGTCTCGGTCAGCCCGGACGGGGACACCGTGTCGTGCGACATCGACACGAACTTCGACGGCACGCCGGACCAGCACTACGAGAGTTCCGGGCTCAACGGCATCGCCGGCAACTTCGGCACGAAGTTCGGCCTCGTCGCCTTCGGGGCCCCGGTGTACGACAACTTCAACGTGACCCACGAGGGCAAGACGGACAACTTCGACCGCGCCAACGGCGGCATGAGCGGCCCGTGGGCGGCCTCGGCCGGCACCTTCGCCAACTTCTCGATCAGCGGCGACGCCGGCGCCCACGCCAACGCGTCCTCGGACATCATGCGGACCACCGCGGCGACGGGCGCCGCGACGGCGTTCACGCAGTGGGTGGACGCGCGGGCGGGCGCCGGACTCTCCTTCGTCGGCCTCTGCGCCGGCCTGGGCGGGACCGACAACCTCTTCGTGAAGGTCCAGGGCACCGCGGAGTTCTCCACCATCGGGTTCTATCACGGGAACAACGGCGGCGCCTGGGCAGGGATGACCGGCGGCGCCGGGTTCTTCGGCGCCAGCGCGAACTTCACCTCCGCCCGTCTCCGCGTCGGCATCAGCGCCGACGGGGACACCGCCTACCTCGACGTGGACACGGACTTCGACGGCGTGGCCGACCAGTCCTACGCGCGCGGCGGGCTGAACGGGATCAGCGGATCCTTCGGCAACCAGTTCGGGGTGACCGCCTACGGGGACTCGACGTTCGACAACTACGCCCTGCTGAACAACACCGGCGACACGTTCAACCGTGCCAACGGCCCGATCGGCGGCAAGTGGGCGGCGGTGACCGGACCGCTCGGCGCCTTCACCATCAACGGGAACGCCGGTGATTACACCGGCGGGGCCACCCCCGGCACCATCATGAACACGGGCTGGAAGGCCGCCATCACGGACAGTTCGCAGTGGCTGGACGTGTCCCTTGACCCGGGCGGCGGCGTGGCGTTCGTGTCGCTCCTGGCCGGCCTCGGCGGCACGGACAACGTGTTCGTCAAGATCCAGAACAACGGCGGCGTATCCGACTTCGACCGCGTGTTCTTCTACCACGGCCCCACGGGCGGGGCGGGATGGACCGGCATGAACCCCGCCACCATCTTCAACGACCTGGTGACGCCGGTGACGTCGGCCCGGGTCCGGCTGCAGGTCGGCGCCGACGGCGACACCGTGACCCTCCAGGTTGACAACAACTTCGACGGCATCGCGGACGAGTCGTTCAGCCGCACAGGGCTGTCGAACATCACCGGGGCCTTCGGCAACCGGTACGGGATCGGCGCCTATGGCCCGGTCGGGTTCGACAACTGGAAGGGCACCCCGGGGACCCCGGAGGCCGCGGTGTGCTACCCGGACTGCAACGGGGACGGCGTGCTGAACCTGGCCGACTTCGGGTGCTTCACCACGAAGTTTGCCCTGGGCGATCCGTACGCCGACTGCAACGGCGACGGCGTCCGGAACCTCGCCGACTTCGGCTGCTTCCAGACGAAGTTCGCGCTGGGCTGCCCGTAACGGTGGACGGAGCGTGAGCCCTGCTCACGGCTCCGGGCCCGCAGAGTCACGAACCCCGGCCCCGCGGCCGGGGTTTTTCATGGGATCTTCCTGCGGCTCCGAGCCCTTCGTGCGGGCGTGGATGCCTTTCGTTACCCTGCCCGCGTGCTGACCCTGACCAACCTCCGCAAGTCCTTCGGCCGGCACGTCGCCGTCGAGGGACTGTCGCTCTCGATCGCCCGGGGTGAGGTCTTCGGCTTCCTCGGTCCCAACGGCGCGGGCAAGACGACGTCGATCAATATGGCCGTCGGGCTGCTCACGCCGGACTCGGGCACGGTAGACCTGGACGGCCGCGGCCCGCCCACCACGCCGAGCGTCCGTGCCGCGATCGGGGTCGCGCCGCAGGCCCTGGCCCTGTATGACGACCTGAGCGCGGCGGAGAACCTGATGTTCTTTGGCCGCCTCTACGGCCTGTCCGGCGCGGCCCTTGCCGCGAGGGCACGGCATGTGCTGGGACTGGTGGGGCTGGAGGACCGCGCCCGCGGGCGTGCCTCCACGTTCTCCGGCGGGATGAAGCGCCGCCTGAACCTGGCCGTCGCCCTCATGCCCGACCCGCCGCTGCTGCTGCTGGACGAGCCGACGGCCGGCGTGGACCCGCAGTCCCGCAACAACATCCTGGACCTGGTCCGCACGCTCAGGGAGCAGGGCCGCACCGTCGTGTACACCACGCACTACATGGAGGAGGCCCAGAAACTCTGTGACCGCGTGGCCGTCATCGACAGGGGCCGCCTGCTCGCCCTGGGCACCGTCGATGAACTCATCACAATGCACGGCGGGCGCAGCGTCGTGCGCATCGAGCGCGGCACGGAGGTCCGCCGCGTTGAGACGGCCGACCCGATGCTCGAACTGCCCGCGGCCCTGGCGGACCGTGCGACCACAGCCGTCCATATCGACCGGCCGGACCTGGAGTCGGTGTTCCTCAACCTGACGGGCCGGAGCCTGCGCGACTGATGCAACGCGTGCTCGCCATCGCCGGGAAGGACGTCCGCCTGCTCCTGCGGGACAGGGGCGGGCTGTTCTTCACGGTGGGGTTGCCGCTGCTCTTCGCCGTCTTCTTCGGCGTCGTCTCCGCCGGGTTCACCGGCGCCGCGGAGGGGATCGACGTGCTGGTGATTGATGAGGACCACACGGACGCCTCCCGCGCGTTCGTCGATCGCCTGAAGGAGGGCGAGGACTTCAGGGTCTACCCGAATGTCGCGGAGCAGCCCGACGGCTCGGAGAAGACGCTCACGCGCGACGACGCCGCGGCCCTGGTCCGCTCCGGCAAGCGATCCGCGTTCATCGTCCTTCCCGCGGGCTTCGGCGACGCGAGCCGGCGCATGTTCTGGGGCGACCCGATGACGATCATCGTCGGCGTGGACCCGTCTCAGAAGGCCCGGGCCGGCATGATCACCGGGCTCCTCACCGCCCGCGCGTACTCGCGGATGCAGGATCTGTTCACGAACCCGGCGATCATGGCCGAGCAGTCGAGGCGCGCGATCGATGCGATCAACGCAGACAAGGACATGCCCGCGGCGACCAGGGCCGTGCTCGTCCCCTTCCTGACCAGCCTGGATACATTCTCCAAGGGCTTGCCGAACGCGGCACACGCGGACGGCGCAGGGGGCGCTGCCGGGGGCTTCCAGCCCGTGAAGATCGAGACGGTCCCGATCACGCTCAAGAAGTCAAATCCCTATTCCCTGACGTTCCCGCAGGGCATCCTGTGGGGCATGCTGGGGGCGGCCGCCGGCTTCGGCATCTCGCTCGTCGCTGAGCGGACCCGCGGCACGCTCATGCGCCTGCGGGCTTCGCCCGCCTCGCCGCTCGAGATCCTTGCGGGCAAGGGCCTCGCCTGCTTCCTGGTCATCGTCGAGATGGCGTCGGCGCTCCTGATCCTCGCCCGCCTTGTCTTCGGAGTCGTGCCGACGTCCGTGCCGCTGCTGGCGCTGGCCGTCGTTTCCTGCGCCCTCTGCTTCGTCGGTGTGATGATGCTGATGTCGATGTTCAAGACAGAGGCCGCGGCCGGCGGCGGCGGGTGGGCGATCCTGCTGGTCCTGGCGATGATCGGCGGGGGGATGATCCCGCTGGAGATCATGGGCGGGTTCCTGCGCACGCTCAGCACGTTCAGCCCCGTCTCGTGGGCCATCCGCGCCATGGAGGGCGGCCTGTGGCGCGACTTCACCCTCCAGCAGATGCTCCTGCCCTGCGGCATCCTGATCGGCGTCGGGATCATCGGTACGCTGGTCGGCGCGGCGGGCTTCCGCTGGTCGGCGGAGTGAAGGGGAGGCGGGCGGCGCCACATCCTCCGCGCCTCTCCGGACGCTGCCCGAGCCCTCGGCGTTCTCACACCTCTACCATGACCGGGAAGGAGGCCCGCCATGCATAGCGCGCTGATCCTCGCGGCGACGTGCGTACTTTCTTCGGTCGCCCTCGCGGACGACCCGGACCCGAAGGCGATCCTGCAGGACTCGGCGAAGGCGATCGCGGCCGCCAGGGCGATCACGTTCACCGCCCAAACCCACGGCGTCGGGGCGATGGCGACAAAGGTTCCCGCCGCGACCGGCCACGTCACGCTCTCCCGCGGCGGTGAGAAGGACCGTCTGGGCTGGAAGTTCGTCGTCGAACCGGTGGATGGCGGGCTCGCCCCGGCCGCGTACGACGGGACAACCTACCGCATCATCAGTGTCGCGGACAGAGCCGTTACGGAGGGAGCCGCGAGCGACGCCGGGGGCATGATCCTGGGTGACACCTCCAACTGGACCGTCGCGTGGCTCCTGCGCTGGCCGGAACTGGTTGTCGGCCCGTTCGGGCCGGACGGCTCGGGCCGCGCCGATTACAACGGCGTGGTGACACTCGACGGCGTGGCGTGCCATGTGATTCACGCCGACTACTCGGACCTGTCCGACCCCCGCCTCTACGGCGCATGGTGGTACATCGCGGAGTCCGACTCCCTCCCGCGCCGCGTCGAGTTCCACTACTACGACAACGACCACGGCGACGGGTTCGCCGTGCTCTCGATGCCGGACATCAAGGCCGCGGAGCCGCCGAGCGACGCGACCTTCGCCCTTGCCGCGCCACCGGGCTTCGAGGTGAAGAAGTACGCCCCGCCGGAGCCGCGCCACCCACCCGGCACGCCGCAGCGCCAGGCGAGCGCGGTCGAGGTTGGCAAGCCCGCCCCGGCCTGGACCCTCAAGGACGCGGACGGCAAGGAGCACTCGCTCAGCGACTACAAGGGCAAGATCGTGCTCATGGACTTCTGGGCCACCTGGTGCCCGCCGTGTCGCCAGGCCATGCCCGGCGTGCAGGCGATCCACGAGAAGTTCGCGGGCAAGGGCGTGGCCGTGCTGGGCATCAACGCCTTCGAGTCCGGCGACGCTCCCGGCTTCATGAAGGAGCAGGGCTTCACCTACGGGCTGATGATGAACGCCGACGAGGTGGCGGCGGCGTACGGCGTGTCGGGCATCCCCGCGTTCTTCGTCATCGGGCCGGAGGGGGAACTGCTGTTCCAGGGCGTCGGCTACTCGCCCCAGCAGGAGGCCAAGGTCGAACAGACCATCGAGGAGAACCTGTCCCGCGTGGTGAAGTAGCGGGGTGCCTACGGCGCTCGAATCAGCGAGAGCGCCGCCTGCTCCAGCACAGCCTGGGCGATCTGCTCCGGGTTGTAGCCGGCCTTCAGGATGACCAGCGGCTTGCCCGCGGCCCGCGCGTACTCCCGAGCCTCCTCGGCGTGCAGGTGCCCGGTGAGTTTGGTGAGCACGAGCACCAGGGCGGTGTCATGGTGGGCGATGGGGGCCGCCATGGCCCGTCCGCTGCCGTGCTCCGCCAGGCGCACCCAATCGCACGCCGCGAGACCGAAGGCCTCCTCGATGCGGGAGACGGAGTCCGGCCGAACTTCGCCGCCGATGACCACGATGCGGCGGCCGGTGAGCATGGCGCGCACCTCCGCGACGCGGTCGCTCCATTCCCGCTCGCCCTCCGGCTCGGGCGCCGCTTCCGGTGCCGGGGGCACCAGCGCCCGCCGGAGGAGCGGATCCGGGTCGCTCGGCTCGCGACCCCGGATCATCCCGACGGCGTCGGCCACGCGGTGGTCCTCCGGCGGCGTGCCCGCCGCGGCCAGCGCGGAGATCGCCACGGTGAGCCGCTTCCAGTCGTGGGCCGCGTCCTCCGGCGGTTTCTCCGCGATCATCCGGGCGTGGTAGCGGGCCTGACCCAGGAGCCTCGTCACTTCACGCGAGGCCGAGTGCCGTTTCTTCTGCTCGCCGAGCAGCGCGGCGATCCGCCCGCGCAGGTCGGCGGCCGCGGCCGGGTCTGCCGGGTCGTCCAGGCGCATGTGGCGCGGGACGAAGATGCCGCGGTAGTCGGTCTCCGTGCGCAGCCACATATGGGCCTGATCCTGGTCGGAATCGGGCGAGGTCAGCCAGGTCTTCTCCAGGGCGACTCGCAGCGCCGATGAGGCCTCCGCCAGCAGGCGGAACCCCTCCGCCAGCGGCACGGAACGGTCAGATTCCTCAATGAGATCGGCGACAACCTCCGCGGCGTCGGCAAGGGCGTCGTAGCACTCCGCGATGGCCCCCAGGGCTTCATCAGTCGGCTGCGGCTTCTCGCGAAAGAAGACCCACAGGAAGCAGCCGGGCATCGCCTTGGCCTCCGCGATCATTTCGGCGACGCGGGCGATCAGCGCCGGCTCCCGCAGCGGATCCCCGGTCGCGGCGCGGCGCTCGATGAACACCCGGCACGACGCCGCCTTGAGCCGCGCGCGGGTCTGGATCAGGGGCAGGTCCGGCGGCGGGGGCCGTGGGGTATCGGGGCGATCCGGGCGTTCAGCGGATTCGACCGCCCGTGACACGTCCGCCGCGGGCCCCCGGACCGGCACGGAGACCGGCGCCGAATCGCCGACGCGGAGCGGGACAACGGCAAGCGGCCCGGTGCGAGCGGGCTGGATGACGACCGTGGGACGAACCGAAAGAGGCGGCGGGACGGCGGGCACCGGTGGCGCCTGCATTGTGGACGCGCTTGGGCCCGCGGCCGGGGGTGGCGCGGCCTCAGCGGATTCCGCGATCAGCCAGCGTCCGACCGCACCGGCGAGCCGCCGCAGCGGCTCTGACCGTTGCAGATGGGGCCGCAGGGCCGCGGCCAGGGCCTCCAGCAACTCCGCATCCTGGGGTCGCACAGACGGCCATTGTACACAAATCCGGATTCAGGACAGGAGTTTGGTCGCGGAGACCAGGATGAGTCCGGTAATGATGATGCGCACCGCGACGACCGGGATCCGGTGCAGAAGCCTTGCCCCCGTAACCCCGCCCAGCATCGCGGTCGGGGCCATCAGCCCGGCGAGCCACAGGACCGAGGGCCACTGCATCGTGAAGACGTGCTCCCCGTGTTCCGCGAGCGTCGCGGCCTTGAGGATCGACCCCGCGATCGAGGTGACGACGATGACCGCGGAACTGGTGGCGATGGCATTCTTCAACTTCATGTTGCAGACCAGTTGAAGCATCGGGACCAGGAGGAACCCGCCGCCGAGCCCCAGGATTCCCCCGGCGAGCCCCGGCGCGAACCCGCACGAGGCCACGCCCAGCCGCCCGCTGCGCTCCACGCGTCCCTCGCCGGAGAACTTGCGGCGGCGCGGGCGGGCGATCAGCCGCAGGTTCCAGACGCAGTAGACGATGAGGAAAACGGCCAGGGCGACCCGCAAGGCGTCGCCGCCGAACTGGTTGGAGATCTCGACCCCCAGGAGCATCCCGATGATCCCCGCGGGCAGCATCACGCGCAGGAAACGGGTCCGGACCACACCCTCGCGGTGGTGGGCGAGCGTGGCCGGGAGAGAGACGGCGACGTTGACCATCATGGCCGCGGCCATGTAGGTGTGGTGGATTTCCGGTCGCCCCGCCGGTTCGCCGAAGAGCATCGGGCCGAAGACGATGTGCAGGGCGGGCAGGATGAAGAGCGACCCGCCGATGCCCGCGAGCCCGCCGAGCAGCCCGGCCCCCAGGCCGATGAACGCGACGACGCAGGCTTGGTCAATGGGTGGCACGGGGAGACAGGTTAGCCGGGAGCGGGGCGGCGTTGATCTCGGCGTCGCTGGGTGCTGCCGGTCGTTGCCGTGGTCATCCTGTGCCCGCTCGCCGGCCCGCTCGTGCTGTCGCTGCCGGCAGCGGCGCTCCCGGAAGCGTGGGTCCAGAGCATCGGCGATCGGTGGTACGCGCTCGTCGGGCCGAACTGAACAACCAATCGGGACTACGGCTCGTGCTCGGCGCGGTAGGCGCGGGCCCGGTCCACCAGCGCGGCCTCCGCCTCTGCCTGCCGGTCCGGCCCGGGGAGGGGCGTCAGTTTGAGATCCCACACCAGGCGGTTCTTGATCCGGGTGGGCAGGGCCTCGGCCACCAGGTCCGGGCCCGGGTACTCGTACCACGGCGAGTGGGCGACGCGGACCGCCGTCAGCGGCTCGTACCCCTCCTTGTGGGCCCGCACCTCGTACGCCCCGTAGAACTGGAACCCGGTGGTGACGGGCGAGCGGCCGACCTCCTGGTCATTGAGCCAGATGATCGCCCCTTGCGGCTCCGTGTTGATGGTGACGGTCCGGTCCAGGCAGCCGCCGACGAAGAGAGAGGCGCAGGGAAGCAGCGGAGCGGCGAGGCAGCGGCGGAAGCGGTGCTGGGTCGCAGGCACGAGGTCAGCATACCCGGGGCGGCGGCCTCGCATGAGGCTCACGGCGAGCCCCGCCGTGTCGCGGATGGGAGCGGCCTGAGCCGGGGCGCGTCGCCGCCCCGGCCGGCTGCCTCGCCGCTCCGTTGATCCGCTGCCCCGCTCTCGCCGTCGAACTCGTCGCCGCGGAACAGCGACCCGAGGTAGACCCTTCGCACCATCTCGTTGTTGATGAGTTCCCGCGGCGTGCCCTCGGCGAAGACGCGGCCCTCGTCGATGATGTACGCCCGGTCGCAGACGCGCAGGGTCTGCTGCACATTGTGGTCGGTGATCAGGCAGGCGATGCCCCGGGAAGCCAGCCGCCGGATTTCCGCCTGCAGGTCCTCCACCGCGATCGGGTCCACACCGCTGAAGGGCTCGTCGAGCAGGATCAGGGCGGGGTTGGTGATGAGGGCGCGGGCGATCTCCAGTTTGCGGCGCTCCCCGCCGGAGCAGGTGCGGGCGGCGTCGCGGGACTTGTGGGTGAGCCCGAACTGCGAGAGGAGAGCGGCGGCCCGGGCCTTGCGGTCGCGCCGGGAGAGGGCCTGGGTCTCCAGGATGGCCAGCAGGTTCTGCTCGACACTCATCCGGGTGAAGATGCTGGGCTCCTGGCTCAGGTAGCCCATACCCAGTTGGGCCCGGCGGAACATGGGCAGGCCGGTGACGTCCGTCCCGTTGAACAGGACGCGCCCCTCGTCAGCGTCGATCATGCCGATGGTCATGCGGAAGGAGGTGGTCTTGCCCGCCCCGTTGCGCCCCAGCAGGCCGACGATCTCCGATTTCTCGACGGAGAAGGACACGCCGCCGACGACGGTCCGCCCGGCGAAGGACTTCTTCAGGTTGACGGTCTGCAGGAGCGGCACGGGCGGAGTCTAGGGTGCGGGGCGGGGCGCCACAGGGTCCCACCGGACAACCGGCGCGCCCGTCAGTTCAGCGCCTCGACCCGGCTGTACTGGTCCAGGTTGCAGACCACCAGTTCCCCGTCGTCCTTGCGGATTTCCAGGCGGTCCAGCCAGAGTTTGCTGTCCTTGCTGTGGGCGAACCAGGAACCGGTCTTCTGCTGCCCGGTCCGCAGGACGACTCCCTCCACGCTGATCGTCTGGGCGCCGGAGCCGCGGGGCGTCTGCTGGGTGATGCGGACCCGTTGCCCAACCATGCCATCGTTCATGGCGGATAGGGTAGCGAGCCGCGTCCCGCCGGAGCGTCAGCCCCGTGGCTGTGCCGGAGGCTCATACCGGGCGCGGCTATGCCCGCAACACGTCGGTCAGCACGGCGAGGCCGCGGTCGAGCGTCTCGGGCCTGGTGGCGTAACTGAGGCGGAAATGGGTGTCGCGGGAGGAGAAGGCCTTGCCGGGGACAATGAGCAGTTCGCGCTCGGCGCACCGCTCCATCAGTTGCGTCGCGGTGATCCCCAGGCGCGAGGGGACGCGCGGGAACGCGTAGAACGCCCCGCCCGGAGTGGTGACTTCGGTGATCTCGGAGAGGTGGGCGACCACGCGGTCGCGCAGCCGCTGGTACTCCCGAACCTGCGGGCCCACGTCCACGTCGAACGCCGCGGCCGCTCCGAGTTGCAGGGGCGTCGGGGCGCAGACGTACAGGTACTGCTGGAGTTTGGTCATCTGCTCGATCAAGGCCCTGGGCCCCGCGCAGAATCCCAGCCGCCACCCCGTGACGCCGTAGGTCTTGCCGAAACCACGGACCAGCAGGACGCACTCCTCGGCCCCCGGCATCCGGGCCGGGCTCGGGCAGCAGTCCGAGCCGTCCGCTCGCCGGGCCGTGCGCGACTCGGGGTATGTGAACAGGTCGTAGATCTCGTCGGAGAGCAGCACGAGGTTGCGGCGGCGGCACAGGTCCAGCAGGTCGCGGCACTCGCGCTCGTTCGCCACCACCCCGCCCGGGTTGCTCGGGGAGTTGAGCAGGATCAGTTTGGTCCGTGGCGTGATGAGCGGCTCCACCCGCTCCGCCGTCAGCCGGAAGTCCGGGTAAGTATCGCACGCGACCGCCCGTCCGCCGCAGACCGTCGCCATGTGCGGGTACATGACGAAGTACGGGTCGGGGATGATCGCCTCGTCGCCCGGGCCGACCAGGGCCAGGAAGGCGAGCGCGATGGCCGCGGACGTGCCGTTGTTGACCAGCATCCCGAGGGGGCCGGCGACGTCCCAGCCGACGTCCGCCCTCAGCCACGGCGTGATGCGGGCCCGCAGTTCGGGCACGCCGTCGGTGACGGAGTACCCGTTGCGGTCGTGCTCGATGGCGTCGATCGCGGCCCGCTTGATCGCGGCCGGGACGGGGAAGTTGGGCTGCCCGATGGAAAGATCGATCGGGTCGCGCATGGAGGCCCGGCGTGCAAACACAGCCCGGATGCCCGAGCCGTTGATCGCCCGGGCCCGGTCCGTCAGCAGCCGATCCATGTCCATCGCTGCATCAACCCTTGCCCGCGAGCGTCTTGGCGAGCCCGAGCACCTTGCCGTTCTTCGGGTCGAACCTCTTGTCGGTGACGAGTTTGGCGACGCGCTCGGCCCGGGTCAGCACGCTGCGCTTGGCCGACAGGTTGCCGGCGGTCTTGAGGGATCGGTCGAGGCTCATCCGGAGGATCCTTACGGGACGTACTTGTCCCAGTAGCGGTCCGCGAAATCGGTCGTGGACCGGAACTCTTTCTTCCACCGCGGCCCGAGTTCGGCGGCGGCCGCGTTCGTCCGCTCCATCGCATCCACATGGGCCTTCAGTTCGTCCCGCGTGATGCCCTGCGAGGCGTAGACCACATACAGGCCGGGATTCTTGGGGGCAGCACCCGGCCGATCAACCGGGATGGTGAACGCGGGCAGGCCGCCGGCCCCCAGGAAATCGACGGCCCGCTCCGCGTCGGACTGTTTCAGGATCGCCAGCCGCAGGTAGTTCAGGCCCGCCTGGCGGGGGTCACCAGGGCGGATGGCCGAGGGCTGGACGCCGGTGCTTGCCGGAGCGGCCAGGAGCGTGGGGTTGAGCGGGGGTTCCTTCAGAGGGTCCTGGACCGAGGAGGCCGGCCCCGTCAGGTCCTGCACGGCCCGAGATTCCCCCCCCGTCCAGCCCGTGCGATAGCCCACTATCCAGACCAGCACGATCAGGGTCAGGACACCCCCCGCGGCCAGGAGAACCGCGCTCATCGGGATGGTGAGCGGCCGGTCGAGATTCCAGCCGCCCCCGCCGCCCGCCTGCGGGGCAGCCGCGTTCTCTGCCGCGGCTTCTTGGGAACGCGGCGACCCCGCCACGATCTCAGGAGATCTCTGCGGCTCCAGCGCCTGGGCGGCCTTCAACTCTGTCACGGATTCCGGGTCGCCGCGCGGTGGCGGGGCCCCGGGCGGCGGCTTGCCGGCCCGCATCAGTTCGAACAGGGCTGGGCCCTTGCCACGCATGGGTCCATTGTACGGCCCGCGTCAAGCCCTCACCCCACCTCTATACTCCCTCCCCTATGGCGATCCGCGATGAGGACGTGCTGCCGATCCCGAACAGGCCCATGAACCGGCTCGAAGGGACCTACCTGTCCGAGTCGTTCAAGGGCATCGGGACCACGCTGCGGCACTTCTTCACGTCCTTCGGTCAGGGCCGAACCAGCCGCACCTTCCAGTACCCGGAAGTCCGGCGGGAGCAGATGCCCGTGGAGCGGGGCGGGTTGCACGCGCCGAACTTCCGCGGCGTGCACCGCCTGAACCGCGATGAGGCCGGACGGGTCAAGTGCGTCGCGTGCATGATGTGCCCGACCATCTGCCCCGCCAAATGCATCCATATCGACGCGGCCGAGAGCCCCTGGGACGACCGCGAGAAGTACCCGAAGAAGTTCGAGATCGACGAACTGCGGTGCATCTTCTGCGGGATGTGCGAGGAGGCGTGCCCGGTGGATGCGATCGAACTGACGACCGAGTACGACGTCGTCGGGCTCACGCGGCAGGAGATGATCTTCGACAAGGAGAAACTGCTCTCCGTGTTCGACGCGACCATCGGGAAGAAGCCGATGTAGCGTCGTGCGCTCCACGACGGCGAACCGTCCGGTTGCTACCTCCTTCTGCCCGTCAGCAGCCCCGCGACGACAGCCGCGACCAGCCCCGCCCCCGTCACCGTGACCACCGCGGCCGCCAGATCGCTGCGGCGCTCGTAGTGCAGCAGTTCCAGCAGGACCTGCGAGAACCGGCCGTACCCCGGCGGCTGGACGAAGACCGATGCCTCGATCTCGTGGAAGCCGAGCACGGCAACGGCCAGGCACCCGCCGACCAGCACGGGCAGTTGCGGCAGAGCGGCCGCTCGGAACCATGCGACCCCGTGGTCCGCCCCGTCCAGCAGCCGCAGTTCGCGCTCGTCCAGTGGATCGGTGCGGTGCATCCACCATCCCAGCAGCGCCGCCAGGAACCCGTACCGCGACAGGTGGGTGACGACGACGATGGCCGGTGTATCGGCCAGGCGGTACGTCCAGTCGAACCGGTTCCACGCTGTCGCCGTCGCCGAACCCACGAGCACCCCGGGCATGAGCCCGGCCACCAGCCAGAGCCCGATGCACGCCAGGCACACCCGCCGCGCCCAGCCCCCTCCCTCCAGCGACAATGCGGTCGCGACGGCGATACCGGTGCCGGCCACCAGCAGGATCGCGCTCGTCTCCACGCTTCCCTCGATGGCCCCGGATTGGCTGCGCCAGAATGTCGCCATCGTCCGCACGCTCCCGATGTTCCGCGCGAACATGAACAGCGGCAGGAGCACCGACAGCGACCAGACCGCGCCCGCGGCCGCCACACCCGGCCATGCGGCGCCCCGGGCCTCGGCGGGCTCCTGGGCGGAATCGACGGGGCGGCGCGGCAGCACCCACGCCGCGGTCACCGCGGTGGCGACCGCCAGCACGGCCAGCGGCCAGGCCGCGGTCCACGCGATCCATTCTGTCCCGGGGGCCGACTCATTGAGCGTGCGCCAGAGGCGGACGGCGTAGGTATCGAGTTGGGCCAGGTGGAAGGGCACCGCCGACCCGAGCATGACGAGGGTGGTCAGCGCCAGGGCGGTCCCCACTGGCCCGGCGGTCATCCGCAGGAGGAACGCCGACCGCCGCGCCGGGCCCAGCGGCTCCAGGCGCAGGGACTCCATCACGCCGCGATCAATGCGCCGCAAACGGGGGAGCATGACCAGCAGCGGCAGCGGCCAGGCCCACAGCGCAAGCCCCAGCACCGCGAACGTGCGTGCGGCGATCACCGGGCGCAGGTTGGGCTGGTCCAGCGGACCCTGAAGGAGCCAGTCGCCCAGCGGCGTGCCCGGGGCCCGGAGCAGGTTGAGCGCCGCGTACGCCAGGTAACTGGGCAGGAGCATGGGCAGGGCGGCCATCCCCGCCCACCGCGCCGGCCACCCCCGGATCGTCCACGCCACGGGGATCGCCAGCAGCGTCGCCAGGGCCGCGACCGCCCCCGCGGCCAGGAGCGACCTCAGCATCAGCGACCAGTCCACGGCCGCCGCCGCGGGCCAGCCGGTTGACCGGAACCCGTGGACGACGCGAGCCGCCGCGCCGCAGGCCGGGAATCCGACGCTCGCGGCGACGGCCAGCACCAGGCAGGCGGCGGGCACGGCTCCCCGGTATCTCACGGGGTCAGCGTAGCGGCAGGTCGCTCGGCCGGTTCACGTTCACGAGGTCGTCGCTCGGGAGTTCCACGACGACGCGGTCCGCATCGGGGAGAAGGTCGTGCAGGCTCGCGCATCGCTCCGCGATGCGCCGCGCCATGATCCGGCGGGTTGCCGGGCGGTACAGCCCGATGCAGGGCTCCAGTCGCTCACCCCGGGCGACAACGGCCGCGGTGTCCGGGTGGTCGTTGGCGGCGGCCAGGAGCAACTCGATCGATCGCGCCGTGATGCCTGGCAGGTCGCCCGGGAGCACCATCACCGGGCCGGCCCAGGATTCCAGCGCCGACAGGATGCCACCCATCGGTCCGGCGCCGGGGTAGCGGTCTTCGATCATGCCGTCGCCCCGCGCGGCAACATCGGCGTGGCACGCCCCCACGAGTCTGACCCGTGGGCCGAACACACGCCGGAGGGCGGCGATCGGCGCATCCACCAGCAGGGCAGCGGCCGGGACGCCCGAACCGCTCGGGACCGGTTCGCGCAGTTTGTCCCGGCCGAAGCGGCTCGACCTGCCGCCGACGATGACGATCGGTTGCACGGACGCCCGCAGCGCCGCGCTCACGGGTGCCCGCCCTGGCCGCGGACCTGCGCGACGGCGTGCGGCAGGACATCCAGCAGCGCCCCGAGTTGTTCGCACGCCCCGCGGGGTGAGCCGGGGAGCGTGACGATCAGCGTCCGCTCCGCGACGCCCGCGACGCCGCGGGAGAGGAACGCCAGCGGCGTCTTCGCCAGGCAGCGGGCCCGGGCCAGTTCCATCAGCCCCGGTGCGGGGCGCTCGATCACGGAGAGAGCGGCCTCCGGCGTCACGTCCCGCGGCGACATCCCCGTGCCGCCGGTGGTCAGCACGAGATCGATGCCCTGCGCGACCCAGGCGGCCAGCGCCGCCGAGATCGCGCCGCGTTCGTCAGGGACGCCCGCCGAGGCGACGATCTGCGCCCCCAGTTTCTCCCGGCAAAGGGCCGCCACCGCCGGCCCGGACTCATCCGTGGCCTCGCCGAGTGAGCACCGGTCGCTGACGGTCAGCACGGCAACGCGGAGAGTCACGGCGCGCTCGCCCGAAAGTCGCCGCTGCGCCCGCCGCGTTTCTCGACCACGCGCAGGCCATCGACGATCATCTCCCTGTCCACGGCCTTGCCCATGTCGATGACGGTCAGGGCGGCGACGGCCGCGGCGGTCAGGGCCTCCATCTCGACCCCGGTGCGGGCGCGCGCGGACGCCTCCGCGTGGATGCGGACGCGGTCGCCGTCCAGCGTCACGCGCACGTCCGCGTGATCCAGCGGCAGCATGTGGCACAGCGGGATCAGTTCCGGCGTGCGCTTGGCGGCCTGGATCCCCGCAAGCCGGGCCACGCCCAGGAGGTCACCCTTGGCCAGCGCGTTCGCGCGGATCGCCTCCGCAAGGGCGGGCGAGACGCGGACAGAGCACTGGGCCGCGGCGAAGCGGGCGGTGACCGGCTTCTCCCCGACGTCCACCATCCGTGCGGCGCCGTCGGCATCAACGTGCGAGAGTCGGGGGGCTTCCACGGGGTGAGTCTAGTGCGGTGTCCAGGGGTAGAAGTCGCGCTCGCCCCCGCCCCCGCCCGGCGGGACTTCCACAAAGCCATCGCTGCGGGCCGCGGAGGGGATGTCGCCGGAGCCGCGGGTGGCCACGATCCGGGCGGTCCCGTCCAGTCGCACCAGCCGGTGCCACCACAGGTCCAGCCGCTTGCCGTCGTCCTCCACGCGCACACGCGGCGGCTGCGCCGCCCGTGTGATCCCGGCCAGGTGCCGAAGCACGGGCACGCCCATCCGCCGCGCCGTCACCATCACCGAGAGCGGATTCCCCGGCAGACCCAGCACGGCCTGCCCGCGCGGCCCGACCGCTCCGAGCACCGGCCTGCCGGGGCGCTGCGGAACCTTGTGGAAGACCGCTTCCGTGCCGGCGCCCCGCAGGATGCCCGGCACGAAGTCGCGGTGGCCCATCGACACACCGCCCGTCAGGATGATCGCGTCGGACGCTTCGATGGACGCCGCCACCGCTGCCGCCAGCGCCGCCGGATCGTCCGGAACGCGCACATGAGGGAGCAGTTCCACCCACGGCAGCACCGCGAGCATCGCGCGCAGCACCGGCCCGTTGGAATCCCGCAGTTGCCACGCGGACACGGGCTCGCCGGGCGGTCGCACCTCGTCCCCCGTAACAAGGGTGGCGACGCGGACCCGCCGGTAGATGAGCACGTCGCTCGCGCCGAATGTCGCCAGCGTGCCCATCACCGCTGGCGTGGCCTGGCACCCGGCGGGCACGGCCTCATCGCCGGCGCGCAGGTTCTCGCCCCGGCGCCGGATGTTCTGGCCCTGCCTGAGCCCCGCGAGCGTGGCCGCGGCTACCCCGATTCTCGCGTCGTGCTCGTCCACGTCCTCGCGCTTGACGACCGCATCGGCCCCCGCAGGCACGCCGCCGCCGGTCACAATCCGCACGGCGCACCCGGCTTCCAGCGCGGGTGGCCCGTGCCCGATCCGCACCTCGCCGCACACCCGTACCGTGCCCGCGGCCAGCGATCCGATCCGTACCGCGTATCCGTCCATCGCGCTGA
Organism: Phycisphaerales bacterium; assembly: GCA_020849105.1. Taxonomy (GTDB): domain Bacteria; phylum Planctomycetota; class Phycisphaerae; order Phycisphaerales; family UBA1924; genus JADLGW01. The sequence goes on from JADLGW010000058.1 coordinate 37,805, forward strand.
CATCGGACGCGGGGCTGTCGCGGTCAGCCCGCAGCGGCTCCGCTGTCACCCGCCCCGCAGCCGCGTCAGGCCGCGCCCTCTCGGTGCCGACGGGCGACAGGTGGCCGATGAGCATCGCCACGGCCTCCGCCGGGGAAGCCGGCGGGGTCACGCCCCCTCCCCGCCGACGACATCCAGCACCCAGGACCGGTTGCGCATCATGGTCGGAAAGCCGATGGTCGGCGTCCCCAGCAGCGCCACATGCAGCAGGTCGTCGCGCGTACACCCGGCCTCGATGGCCTTTCGCGCGTGGGAGTGGGCGGCCCCCTGCAGCCCCGCCCCAAGCGACGTGGCGAGTTTCACCAGGGCGACCGTGCGGCCATCCAGCGGTCCCGCGGCGGAGCACGCGGAGCCCAGCGCCTCGTACGCCTGCATCAGATCGGGGTGCAGGCGTCGCATCTTCTCGTACGGCGAGGGTGGGCGTGTATCCATGGCCCAAGCGTACAGGTTGAGCGTGGTGTTCGTCACGAAGAAAGAGGTGCCGAGGCACGCGGCATCCGGACACCGGGAACTGGGCGGATACTGTTGAGCATGCGCGTGCGTGTTCTGCTCTTTGGTCCGGAGGCCGTGGCCGCGGGCGCGGCGTTCATCGACGCCGAGGCGGAGGAGGGGGCCACCGTGAACCAGATCAAGGCCGCGGTGGCGCGGGCGTGCCCGGCGCTGGCGCCCGTGCTCGGCACGATACGGCTGGCGGTGAACGCCGCGTTTGTGCCGGAGGATCGGGTCATTGGCCCCGCGGACGAACTGGCGCTGATCGGGCTGGTGTCCGGCGGATGAGTGCCCGTGTCCAGATGGTGGACGGCCCGCTCCCACCGGCGGCGCCCGTGGGGCACGCGGTCGGCGCCGGTGCCGCGGTCGCATTCGAGGGTATCGTGCGCGAGCGCGAAGCCGGCGTCACTATCGCCGCGCTCGTCTACACCACCTACGACCCGATGGCGGAGCGGCAACTGGCGTTGCTGGCGGCGGACATGGTGCGGAAGCATGGCCTGCTCACCCTCCACGCGGAGCACAGCCGGGGGCGCGTGGCGGTGGGCGAGTGCTCGTTCCGTTTGACCATCCACGCGCCCCATCGCAAGGAGGCCCTCGCGGCCATGGACGAGTTCATCGACCGTCTGAAGCGCGATGTGCCGATCTGGAAGTCCGCTGTGCCCTGACGATCCCCTCTTGGACAGGATGGTGATCGCCATCGGAAGGCTCGTCAGAGACTCCTCTACGTTTCGGCGGCCGGCCCAGCGCAGGGTCGTTGTCGGGGGCCGCCTTCGTCCCGCTCAGGAAAGCGGGGGGAGTTGGGCAGCACGGACGTAGGCGTATTCGTACAGAAAAAGCGCGTACAGGGCGATGGCGAGGGTGAGAGGTGGCAGCGCGTAGCCACCGCCCAGCGTTCCCGCGGCGAGGACTCCGAGAAAGATGCCCGCCCGCCACGCCGGGACGCCTTGCAGACGCACGATGCCGAGGAACGCGGCGGCCTGGGTGGCGTTGGCGGTGTGGTGGCGGCCGTAACGCTCCAGGCACGCGATGAGGACATGCGCCAGCGTCGAGACGCCGAAGACCCACGCGAGGGCGGTGCGGTCGGCACTGGCCGGCGCGAGCGCGGCGCTGCCGCAGAGCAGGGCTTGGGCGACCAGGTGCGGCAGGAGCCACCGCGACTGCCACAGGTCCCGCCCCTCGCATTGCGCGAAGAGGAACGCGGTGTACCCGGCGGCCCCCAGGCCCAGGAAGGCTTCCACCCATCGCAGACCGGCGGCGGCCCCGTCCGCGCCGAGCATGTGCAGGAGGATGGCGCCGGCGCTGGACGCACCGAACAGGCCCAGGACGATCCCGCCCTTGACGAGCCACGAGCGCCAGTTCGGGCGCGTGAGCAGGCGGTAGAAGAGCAGCGGGCGCTTCAGGTCCTCGACCAGGAGGAACGTGGTGACGAGCGTGAAGACGATCGCCAGCGTCTCCGGCAGGTAGCGCCCCGCCCACCCGGTCAGCCCCAGCACGGCGGCGAAGGGCGCCAGCATCCCCGCCCCGCCCGCGATGCCCTTGGTCACCAGGTAGAGCGCGACCGGCCAGCCCCACTCCACCCGGTGCCCCGCGTCCAGCACGACGCGCGTGTCCGGCAGCGTGTGGAGTTCCGCGGGCCAGGGTTCCGGCTTGTGCGGCGGGCGGTCGGACCAGATGTAGGTGGACGGGCGCGAGGCCTCGCCGGGGTTGAGGAGGGCGGCTTCGACGCCCTTGTAGTGGACGTTGGGCCCGGTCCGCTGCTCGGGCCGACGCACGAGCGTCTGGTTCTGGAGCACCATGAGTGAGATGCGGCTCTTCGGGTCGTCCAGGTCGCCCGAGACGATCGCTTTCTCCGGGCAGACGACGACGCACGCCGGCTCCAGCCCCACCTCCACCTTGTGGGCGCAGTAGTGGCACTTCTCGACCGCCCCCAGGTCCTCGTTCAGGTAGATCGCGTCGTAGGGGCAGGCCTGCATGCACGCGCGGCAGCCGATGCAGGCGTCGCGGTCGATGTCCACGATCCCGTCGTCCCTCTTGATCAGGGCGTTCACGGGGCAGATCTTGACGCACGGCGCGTTCGTGCAGTGGTTGCACCGCAGCACCGCGAAGTGGCGGCGAACCTCCGGGAATCGCCCCCGCTCCAGGTACTTGACCCATGTACGGAAGTTGCCCACCGGCACACCGTTCTCGGCCTTGCAGGCGACGGTGCACGCATGGCACCCGATGCAGCGGTCGTGGTCGATGAGGAAGCCGTACTTCATGGCGGGCCCGGAGCGTAAGCGACGGGGGTGCGGGGCGACGAGCCCGGAGCGTACGCGATGGGGACTCTCCGCGGCCCCATCGGCCGCACGCCCGGGAATCCGCTCGCCCACGCCCCGGGGCCGTCGACCGGACAAATGAATCAAGGTTCACCGGGCGTTCACCGGCGGCACAGCGACGGCGCCAGTCTACCCCACGCTGACGTACACGGCCGCGGCGGACCGGAGGACACGCGAAGGGGGACAGGCAATGGAAACATGGTCCAGCACGATCTCAATGAACCGGTTCTTCCACGTTGCAAGCCTGGTGTCGCGGACGGCCGAAGCGGGCGGGGGCTGGCTGCCGAAGATCCCGGCGGGCTCGATCCCGCCCGAGCACATGGCGGGGGTTACGCCGCAGGAAATGGAGGAATGCACCAAGTTCCTTCACCGGGTGGGCTACGTCCACATTTCGGTCCGCTCTCTTCGCACCGGCTGGGAGGTTTCCGCCGCCTGCGAGGCTCGACGGTGACAGGCCTTTCACGGTCGATTCATTGGCGCGCCAGCGTCGGGCGTCAGGAAGGGGTTGGCAGCGGCGGTTGCGGGGCACGAAACGGGTCGAACCGGGGCCTCCGCGGCGGGATTGTTTGTGGGGCACTCAACCCGGGCGGGGCGTTCGGCAAGGGAGGGTTGCCGGACGCTCCGCTCACCTTGGAGGCGGGCACATGATGGCCGTGACCGAACGAGAGCGTGACCTGATGGCGTGCATGCGGCTGTGCCTGGAATGCTACAAGGTGTGCGTGGAGACGATGGTGCACTGCGCCCACCTGGGGGGCGAGCACGCCGCGCGGGCGCACCAGAACCTGCTGCACGACTGCTCGGACATCTGCCACTGCAGCGCCAGCTTTCTCGCCCGCGCCTCGCCGGAACACCGACTGACCTGCGGGGTGTGCGCCCGTGTGTGCGCCGCGTGCGCCCGCGAGTGCGCGGCCATGGCGGGCGGGGACGTGGTGATGACCAGGTGCGCGGAGGTCTGCCTTCGGTGCGCCGAATCCTGCGACCGCATGGCGGGGTGACCCCAAGCCCTTACGCGCCGGCCCGCTCACGGTCCTTCGACTGACGCTCGGCCTTCTTCCGCATCGATTCTTCGAGGATCTTCTTGCGGATCCGGATGGACTTGGGCGTGAGTTCGACCAGTTCGTCCTCCTCCACGTACTCCAGGGCTTCCTCCAGCGAGATCCGGCGCGGGGCCTTGAGGGTGACGGTGGCCTCCTTGGTCGACGAGCGGATGTTGGTCAGGTGCTTCAGGCGGGTGATGTTGACCGTCAGGTCGTTGTCGCGGTTGTGCTCGCCCACCACCTGCCCGGCGTAGACCTTCTCCGTCGGCACCACGAACAGCACGCCGCGGTCCGCAAGGCCCTCGGCGGCGAACCCGGTGACGGCCCCGGTCTCCGTGGCGACCAGGACCCCCTGCTGGCGGCGGATCGGATCACTGGTGATGGGGCGGTACTCCAGGAACGTGTGGTGCATGATCGCTTCGCCCTGCGTCGCCGTCAGCATGCGTCCGCGCAGGCCGATGAGCGAGCGCGCGGGGATCTCGTACTCGACGTGCGTGTTCTTGTCGCCGCGGGCCTCCATCTTCTTCAGTTCGCCGCGGCGCGAGCCCACGAGTTCCATGACGCGCCCGACCTGGCCGTTGGGGATGTCCACGCCCAGGGTTTCCACGGGCTCGCAGTCCACGCCGTTCACCCGGCGGATGATGACCTCCGGCTTGCCGATCGAGAGTTCGAACCCCTCGCGGCGCATCGTCTCCAGCAGGATGCCCAGGTGCAGCACGCCGCGCCCGCTCACCATGAACTCCTCGCTGGTGCGCCCGGGCTCGACACGCAGCGCGACGTTCTTCTCCAGTTCGCGGGCCAGGCGGTCGCGGATCTGGCGGCTCGTGACGTACGTCCCCTCCTGCCCCGCAAAGGGCGAATCGTTGATGCGGAACAGCATCGTCATCGTCGGTTCATCGACGGAGACGGGCGGGAGCGCCACGGGCGCGGCGGGGTCGCACACCGTGTCGCCGATCTCGACCGACTCCAGCCCGACGATCGCGCACAGGTCGCCCGCGGCCACCTGCTCCACCGGCACGCGCTTCAGCCCCTGGAACTGGAGGAGTTGCCCGACCCTCAGGGTGTGTCGGCTGCCGTCGCGACGCAGGGTCACGACCTGCTGGCCCGCGCGGATGGTGCCCGCGAACACCCGCCCGATCCCGATGCGCCCGACGTAGTCGTTGTAGTCCAGCGTCGTCACCAGCGCCTGCAGAGGCGCCGCCGGGTCGTCCCTCGGCGCCGGGACCTCCTTGACGATGGTCTCGAACACGGCGCGCAGGTCGCCGCTGGTCGGGATGGGCTGGTTGTCGTGCAGTTCTGTGACGGCCCAGCCGCCGCGCCCCGACGCGAAGATGGTCTTGAACTCGAGCGCGTGGTCGTCGGCCCCGAGTTCAAAGAGCAACTCGAAGACCTCGACGACGACCTGGTGCGGCCGCGCGTTCTCCCGGTCGCACTTGTTGACGACGACGATGGGTTTCAGCCCGTTCTCCAGCGCCTTGCGCAGGACGAACTTGGTCTGCGGCATCGGCCCGTCGAGCGCATCCACCAGCAGCAGACAGCCGTCGGCCATCCGCAGCACCCGCTCCACCTCGCCGCCGAAGTCCGCGTGGCCCGGGGTGTCGATGATGTTGATGCGGTAGTCGCACCCGTCGGCCGCGTGGTAGTTCACCGCGCAGTTCTTGGACAGGATCGTGATCCCCCGCTCGCGCTCCAGCGGGTTGCTGTCCATGATCAGGTCGTGCTGGCCGCCGGCGAGCTTTTCCAGTTCTCCCGCACGGAACATCCCCGACTGCATCAGCAGTTTGTCGACCAGCGTCGTCTTGCCATGGTCGACGTGGGCGATGATCGCCACGTTACGGATGTTGGAACTGTCGTGGCTCATGCGTGACGGGTCCGTGGCCCCGAAGCGGCGGCCCGGGCGTCCGGGCGGCCCCGCGGCGGCCCGATTCGCTCGGGATGGACGGGCCCGGCTGCAAGTTTAGGTCGGTGCGGACCGGTTATCCGGCACATGCCGGATTCCCCGGACTGCCCCGGCGTCACAGGGCGCGCCGGTGAGCGGCCGGAGCGGGGTGCGCGGGTTGGCTTGTCACCGGCGCGTGGCATGTTTGGCTCGCAACCCCGGGGCCGCCCCCGGGGGAGCGGATTCGCACCCGGACACGGAGATTGGGAGTGCCGAGCGCCGCGCGACAGCCGCGCGCCCGTTCGGGAGAGGGACATATGAAGACCCGCGCCTTGCTCGTCGCCGCCTTCGCCGCGTCGGCCGCCCCCGCCGCCCTGGCCGGACTGATCCTGCAGACAGACTTCGAGACCGGGACCCCCGGGGCGCCCTGGACGAACACCGTGCAGATTCAGCAGGCGGCGCCGTTCACGCGGTACATGGGCCGGTACTCCATGACGGATGGGGTGTCGCTCGCATTCCCGCCGCCGGAGACGGGCGGGCTCCTGCCCGGGCAGTACTACCGGTACTCGGTCACGTTCGACCTGTACGCGATCGATTCATGGGACGGGGCGGGTGACGGCGGCCCCGAACTGGGCCCGGATCGGTTCATGGTCTCGGCCAACGGCCTGATGCTGATGAACGAGACGATCGCGACGAACATCCTGCCGCAGACCATGCGGGCCCCGGACGTGGGGCCGTCCAACATGGCGTACGGCGTGGGGAACGACGCCATCTATCGCAACATCGAACTGTCGTTTGACGGAGCGGCGACAGAGCAGATCGACCTGCGGTGGCACGGGCAGGTGATGCAGGGCATGGCGGACGAGAGTTGGGGCATCGACAACGTCCGCGTGACCTACGAAGTTGTGCCCGCGCCCGGGCCCATCGCCCTTCTGGCCCTCGGCGGCGCCCTGATGGTGCGGCGGAAACGGGCCTGACACGGGCCCGGCGCCCCTCCCCCGCATCCGCCGGATCGACCTACCTCGCGGTGTTCATCCGAACCCGGACTTCGCCCTCGGCCCGGCCATCGGCGCGCAGCCACGAATCCCAACGGATCGATTCCACCCACCGTCCGCCCCGCAGCGCATCCGTCAGGGCCTCCGGCAGCCCCGGCGCGGACTCCAGCAGGGCCGGGCGCACCATCCCCACCGACAGGCGCTGCACCTGGAGCGGGTCGGGCATCTCGCGCGACAGCAGGTCGCGGACGCTCTCGCTGGGCGTGCAGGCCGCGGCGGCCTCACCGGACGAGAGCGAAAGAACCCACCACCCCGGCGCCCCATCATCCCCGCTCTTCACGCCCGCGAGCCGCTGAAACGACGGACGCGAACGCGCGAACGCCCACGTCAGCATCGGATGGGGTGAGAAGCCCGCGGCCAGCGACCCCTTCGCGGGGAACAGGTCCACCGCGCGCACGGAGCGCTCCCGCAACCCCGTGTCGAACTCGACGGCCGTCGCGACCGGCGCGGAGCCCTGCCCGTTCAGGAACGGGACGAGTGACGCCGAGAGCGTGTCCGCGGTCGGGATCAGCGCGGGCAGGTCGCGCGCCTCAATGGCGAGCGTGACCGCCAGGGAGGCCGACCCGGCGTCGCGGTGCGCGGCGGCCCGTACGGCACCGGACGCCAGCGCGGGCATCAGGGCCCGTGCTCCCGACTCGCGGACGACCAGCGCAACGCGCTCGCCCACCGCGGGCCCGGCGGGCAGTGAAACGCTCGGGACCCCCAGCCACCGGCCCAGTTCAGTGAGGGGCGGGGCACCCAGCACCCCCATCACCGCGACCATCCCATCCCGCTGGAGCCCCTCGAATGCCGCGGTGGACCACGGCGTGATCGGGCTCACCGCGCCGGCGTCGCCGAGCAATCGGCAGGTCCATCCGGCCCCGTCCGGGTCGAGCGTGGCCGAGAGTGTCACGGTGGACGTACGCGGCAGACCCCCGTCGAACGCGGGCGGCGCCGGCCGGCGGATCGTCACGGCGGCGTCGCCACCCTCCGCCTCCCCGCCGAACCTCGGCGCCGAGAGCGCGGGGATCAGTGCATCGAACAGGTCGCGGTCCCGTGCGGGCGCGAGCAGGATCACCGCGGGGTGCGGGCTGTCGTCGCGCCACCCGCCCCGGGCGATCGCCAGTTCGTACCGTCCGTGCTCGATCGCCAGCACTGTGTACCCGCCGACCGTGCCCCGGGGGGCGGGGCGCAGGGCGGAGATGAGCCGCTTCTCGGCGTCGCTGGTCACCTCGCTCAGGAGGGCCCAGTGCGCCGCCCCCGCGGGGGTCAACCCGCGCAGAACGACCATCACACGCGATCCCAGGAGCGCGTCAAAGGCCTGCGGCGTCGACCATCCCAGTTCCGCGGCAAACTCGGACCACGCGACCGAAAGGTCACTCAGCCGGCCGGAATCCGCCGCCAGCGCCGCCAGGGCCCCGCCGGCGGGGCTGCTGCGCTGCCGGGCGCCTTCCCGCACGATGACGGTGACCTCAGTCCCGGATGGCCGGGCATCCGGCTGCGCCGGGGCCGGGCCGGCCGCGCCCAGCACGGGAATCAGGATCGCAGCGGCCCATCGCACGGCAGAGTCACCAATGCCCGCCCCGACGCGGGTCCTTCTGTACGCCACAACAATTTCGGCCTAAGGCTTCACAGACTTGGGCTTCGCAATCTCGACCAGGAGCGGGTCCACCGCGGGCCAGAGCGGATTCGCGGACGGATCCGTTGCATTCGGGAACATCGACAGGCTGTCCTCCAGCGTGCGGCCCGGGCCGCCCGCCCAGATCCACGCGCTCGTCGTCGGACGCGGCAGGGCGCTCATCGGCGAGCACGTCAGGAAGAAGCGGTCCGCCCCGAGCCCCGCCGCCGACTCGGCCCCGCGCGTCAGCCGCAGGCCGGACTCCGGCTCGTCCGCGGACAGCACCCGGATGCTGGTGAGCGGCCCGGTGGAGAGCGTCGGCGGCGCCGGACGCGACACCCCGCGGATCGCCAGGTCGCCGAACCGGGCCAGCGGGACCGCCTCGGCCCGGACGGTCCTGAGCGCGCCGGCAAGGTCTCGGACGCTCTCGCTCGCGCCCTCCTTGCCCGAATCCAGAAGCCTCGTCACGGGGCGCGGGGCCGATGTGAGTTCGACCGCCTCCGGCGCGTACCGCTGGATCGCGAAGATACCGGCCAGCCCCAGCAGCAGGCTCGCGGCCACAAGCATCCGGCCCCCTGTCACCATGGAGCGAAGCCGCGCCGGCAGGAACGCACGGCGCCGTTCGATGCGGGACATGATCCGGTTGGTCAGGTCCGGGCAGTCCACCGGGCCGCGGAGCATCGAGAGCGCCCGCTGTGTCCTTGCGACCTGCTCGCACTGCCGAAGGTCCCTGCGGAGCGACGCGAAGAACCGCTCCCGCGACCCTTCCTCCAGCGAACGGTCGAAGAACGCGTCCACCACCTCGTCGGGGTTCGGGGGGCGCGGGTTGTCATGTGTCCCGGCCATCGCTACTCCAGCGCCTCCTCGATCACCGTCGCCCGTTCCTCGCAGGATTCCAGCAACTCGCGCAGGCGGCGGCGCCCGCGGTGCAGGTGGCTCTTCACCGTGCCCTCGGGCATGTCCATGTGCTGCGCGATCACGGAAATGGGCCAGTCCAGCTGGTGGAACAGCACCACCACCTCACGCTGGTCCTCCGGCAGCCCCAGCAGTGCCTCCTGGAGGGCGTCACGCAGGTTGCCGGCCTCCTCGGCGGCCGCGGCCGGTGCGAGCGGGTTGCCCGTCACGCTGCGGGCCGCCCCCACGAGGTCGGTGCTGTAGGTGGGTTTGTGCCGCTGCGCCGCGTTCACATAGAGCCGCTTGGCGATCGTGAAGATCCACGTCGAGAACCGGAACCGGGTGTCGAAGCGATCCAGGTGCGTCAGGGCCCGGACGAATGCCTCCTGCACGATGTCCTCGGCCACCTCCGGGCGGCCCGAGATGCGGAGGATGTAGGCGTACAGGGACTGCTGGTGGCACTTGATGAACGCGGCCGCGGCGGCGCGGTCGCCGGCGGTCGCCAGTTCGATCAGGTGGACTTCTTCCGCTCTGGTCATGTGCGTTCCCTGCCTCTGAATATACCGCGGACCCGCCGGACGGTTGATCTTTCCGCTGGGGGCCTCCACCCCAACTGACCTCGGTGATTCTGTTCGCACGGAAACAAGGCGGGCTTCCAGATACCTCCCATCCCCACAAATACCGACATCCAAACAAACTCCTCCATGACCAACGAAAAAGGGGGCCGGATAGGCCCCCTGGGTCATCTCCAAGTCTCCCCAACCTTTACGCGGCCTCGCGCTGCGACTTCCGCTTGCGTCCGACAGTCCGCTGGGAGAGTTGCCCCCGCTGGGCCGGGCACCGGATGAGCGTCTGCACCAGTTCGATCGGCGTCGACGCGGAGAGGTCCGCCCCGATCTCTTCCGCCAGGCCGTCCGCCCGGTTGAACACGCCGCCACCGACCACGATCTGCAGGTTCGGGCAGGCCCCGATCTCGTGCAGTGTGTCGATCAGTTGGCGGATCTGCGGCAGGTCGTTGGCCCCGGACGCAAAGAGCAGAAGGACGTGCGGCTGCTGCTCCTGCACCTGGGCCATGATCTCGTCGCTTGCGATGCCGCCGCCCGCGAAGTTCACGTCGTACCCGGCCTGTTCCAGCAGGTCCACCGCCATCTGCGCCCCGAGTTCATCGGAGTCCCGCGGCCCGCAGAGCGCAAAGACCCGCCGCCCCCGGGGGGCGTGCCGCTCCAGGCGCGCGGCGTTCTGATCGACCAGCACGCGCAGCAGCCGGGTGGCCATGTGGTGGCTGAGTTTGGAGAGTTGGTCGGCGCGGTAGAGCCGCTCGATCAGTTCGTAGGCGGGCCAGAACAGGCCGCTAACCATCTGCTCCGCCGTGCCGCCCGCACCGATCGTTTCGGCGACCACGGTGCGGGCCGCGGGCCGGTCGCCGCCGATCAGCGTCTCGAACAACCGTTCAACCAGGACGTCTTGCTCGGTCATGTGGAGGCTTCCATAAGGTGCGGAGGACGACTCCGAGCCGGCCCGCCGCGGGAACTGGAGGTTTCCGAGCCCGGTCTCCGCCTGGCCGAGCGTCCCACCACGCTCGCCCGGTCTATCGATGAGTGCCAGACGGCCCCATGAAATCCACGGGCGGGGTTCCGATCGCAGGTCCTATAGGGCCGTTCGGTCCCATAAGAACCGCTTCTGGCTACGCCGGCTTCACCGCCCGATAACACGCGCAAACTCCAAGGGTCAGGGCGGTCGCCGTCACCTCGCGGAGTCCGCACCCGCGGATCAACCCGCACAGTTGGTCCCCCGTCATGAATGTCCCGACCGAACGCGGCAGGTACCGGTACGCCCCGCTGCGATCCCCGGCGATCAGCGTCGCCGTCCGCGGCATCAGCCAGCCGCTGTACCAGCCGTTCACCGCGCGGACCAGGGCATTGCGCGGGCGGGCGAACTCGAGGATCACGAGCCGCCCGCACGGCTTCAGCACCCTCGCGAACTCCGCCACCGCCCTCGCCGGGTCCGCCACGTTCCGCAGGCCGAAGGCGATGGACACCACGTTCACGCTGGCGTCCGCCACGGGCAGGTCCGTCGCGTCACCCTCCATGTATGTGATCCGGCCACACTCCCGCGCCGGGAGGCGCGCCCGCTTGGCTGTCGCCAGGTCGAGCATCGCCCGGGTGAAATCGATCCCCACCACGGCCCCGGCGCCGGTCTTCGCGAACGCCTGTGTCAGGTCGCCCGTGCCGCACGCGACATCCAGAACCAGGTCGCCGTCGCGCACGCCCGCCTGCCGCACCGCGAATCGCCGCCACGCCTGGTCCCGACCGAACGAGTGAACCCGGTTGTTCAGGTCGTACCTGTGGGCGATGGCCGCGAACATGTCGCGCACCTTGCCCGCCTTGTCGGCGTCACGGTGGGGGTCCGCAAGGCTCGAATCGTCCCAGACTGCGACGGTGGGGATACTGTTTCCGGACGGGGTGGTCACAAAGGGATCGTAAGCCGCCGTCAATTAGGGGGACGCCGCACATGCGACCGCTGCTGATCGTCGCGATCATGGGGGCCGCGCTCGCGACCCAATCCGGGTGCGAGACCAACGCCGCCACCGGCAAGAGCGTCCTGTCGCTGATCTCGCGGGATGAAGAGATCAAGATGGGGGCCGAGGCGCAGCCCCAGTTCACCCAGGAGTTCGGGGGGAAGGTTCCCAGCCCGGCCCTCCAGCAGTACGTCACCCGCGTCGGCAGTTCGATGACCCCGTTCACGGAAGGGGACAACCCGTCCCTCCCGTGGGAGTTCACGCTCCTCAACAGCGACGTGGTCAACGCGTTCGCGTTGCCCGGCGGCAAGGTGTTCTTTACCCGCGGCCTGGCCAAGGAACTGACGAGCGAGGCCCAGATGGCCGGCGTCCTCGGGCACGAGATCGGCCATGTCACCGCACGCCACGCCAGCCAGCGCATCTCCACCCAGACACTGTTCAACGCCGGGCTGGGCGTCGCGGCCGTGGTCGTGGACGCCAGCGGGAATGACAAGGCCAGGCAGGTCGGTGGCTACGGCATCCCGGCCCTGGCCGTCGGCGGAAACCTCGTCATGCTCAAGTTCGGGCGGGATGAGGAGTCTGAGGCCGACTCCCTCGGCATGCGCTACATGTCGAAGGCGGGCTACGACCCGCGCGCCCAGTTGGAAGTGATGGAGATCCTCAAGCGCGTCTCCGGCGGCGGCGGCGGGATCGAGTTCCTGGCGACCCACCCGCTCCCCGACACGCGCATCGAGCGAGTGCAGCGCGAACTGAACCAGGAGTACGCGTACACCCGCAACAACCCGAAGTACCAGGAGTTCGCCGAACGCTACAAGAAGGACTTCCTGAGCGTCCTTGCCAAACTGCCGCCGCCCCCGGCTCCCCCGCCCCAGCCGCAGGGCATGCTGGACCTTGACCATCCCGAGGCCTGGTGCGCCGTATGCATGCAGGACGTGCGGGCGAAGGGGCGCCTGGCCGCGGCGGCGCCGTAGCCTACCGATCCATCCAGAACCGCGCCCAGTTCCGCCAGCGGAAATCCTCCGCGTCCTCATCACTCCAGCCGCGGTCGCGCAGGGCATCGGCGAGCCGCGCGAGGTCCGCGGGCCTGTTGATGTGCTCCGGCAACAGGGAGGCCCCGAACCCGCCGTCCATGTCGCTGCCCAGCCCGACGCAGCGCCGGCCGCCGGCGGCCCCGCGGATGTGCTCAACGTGCTTCACGACCTCCGCGATAGTGGCGCGGCCCGGCTTCTCCGGCGTGAGGCCGGGGCGCAGGAACGCGGAGAACAGGTTGACGCCGATCACGCCGCCGCGCCGAGCGATCTCCCGGATGTGCTCATCGCGCAGGTGCCGCTGGCTGGGTGTGGCCGCGTCCCCATCCAGCAGGGCCGAGCAGTTCGAGTGCGATGCGACAACCGCGGCTTCGGTCATGGTCAGGAGGTCGTCCATCGCTCGCCACGAAAGATGGGACACGTCATGGACAACGCCCAGCGCGTCCATCGCCTGGACCATGTCGCGTCCCAGCGGGGTAAGGCCCGTCCGCGACGAGCACGAAGGTGCGCCGTTGCCCGCCGCGTAACGCGAGCCCCGGGCCCAGGTCAGCCCGATCGCCACGACGCCGCGTTCCACCCACCACTTCAGGTCGGACGGGTCGCGGATCGGGTCGGCGCACTCCACCAGGATGCCCAGGTGCATCCAGGGCTCCCGCGGCAGGGCGGCGACAACCTGTTCCGGGGTGGGCCGGACCACTTCCGCCACACCCATCCCGCCGCGGATCTGCCCGACGCCGGGCTCGCACCGGAACACCCGCCGCAGGTCGAGCCCGACCTCCCCTCCGTCGCGCCAGGTCAGGTAGGCCTCCATCTGGGCCCGGCCGACCGCGGCGGCCCGGTCCACGTTCCCCGCCGGGTACCCCTCGGGCCCCTTGCCCCCGGCCTCGGTAAAGATGGTGGCAAGGGCGAAGCGGACGCCCCCCTCCCGCAGTGCCGGGAGCGTGACCGCGGCCGGCGGATGGGGGCCGGACGCGGGGGCCAGGGGTGCGAGCATGTTCCGCCCGCTCACCGCCAGGTACGCCAGGTCCAGGTGCGCATCGAACCAGGTGGGCATGGCGCGATGCTAACCGCACCCCAGGCGATTAGCGCTCCGCCACCCGCCGGCGGCGTGGCGACCCGGGGCTCCGGTGGCGCGTAACATCATCATGGCGACCACCACCCGCCCCTCACCGGTTTCCGTCCCCACTCCGAGCAAACAACCGGTCGACCCGCCCGGCCTGACCAAGATCGTGGCCGAGGGGATCACGTTCGACGATGTGCTGATGATCCCGCGGCGTTCGGCGGTCATGCCGGGCGAGGCGGATACGACCGCACGCCTCACCCGGAACGTGCGCCTGAAGATCCCGCTGGTCTCGGCGCCCATGGACACGGTGACGGAATCGGCGCTGGCCATCGCGCTCTCCCAGGAAGGCGGGATCGGGATCATCCACAAGAACATGCCGCCGGAGGCCCAGGCCCGCGAGGTGGCGAAGGTCAAGCGCTCGGCCAACGGGATCATCCTGGACCCGGTCACGCTGGGCCCCTCCGACACGATCGGCCGCGCCCGCGAACTCATGCGGCAGCACAACGTCTCCGGGTTCCCGGTGACCGAGGACGGCGGTGCAGGGGCCGGCGTCCCGCGCGGCAAGGGCCGGGTGCTGGGCATCCTGACGCGGCGCGACCTGAAGTTTGTCGAGGACCAGACGACGCCGGTCCGCGACGTGATGACCAGCGGCAACCTGATCACGGCCCCCCCGGGGACCACGCTGGAGCAGGCCGAGGGGATCCTGAACCGCAACAAGGTCGAGAAACTGCTGCTGGTGGACCCCCAGGGACGCCTGGCCGGCCTGATCACGATGCGGGACATCGAGCGGCTGTCGCAGTTCCCGCGGGCCGTCACGGACTCGCGCGGGCGCCTGCTGTGCGGCGGGGCGGTGGGGGTGGACCAGTACGACCGCGCGGCCGCCCTGATCGAGGCGGGTGCGGACGTGATCACCGTGGACACGGCCCACGGGCACAGCGAGAACGTGCTCCGCACTGTCCGGGAGATCAAGAAGCGGTTCAGCATTGACATCATCGCGGGGAACATCGCCACCGCCGAGGCCGCGCGCGACCTGGCGGACGCCGGCGCGGACGCGGTGAAGGTCGGTATCGGCCCGGGGTCCATCTGCACGACGCGCATCGTGACCGGCGTGGGCGTCCCCCAGGTGACCGCGATCATGAGCGCCGTGGCCGGCGTCGCCGGGCGCGACGTGCCGGTGATCGCCGACGGCGGGGTGCGCAGCAGCGGCGATATCGCAAAGGCGCTCGCGTCGGGCGCCAACGCGGTGATGATGGGCTCGTTGTTCGCGGGGCTCGATGAGTCCCCCGGTGAACTGGTGATCTCGCACGGCCGCCGCTACAAGAGTTACCGGGGCATGGGATCGGAGGGCGCGATGAGCGCGGGCAGCGCCGACCGCTACTCCCAGGCGGGGCGGCAGGCTGGCGGGGCCGACGGCAAACCGTCCCTGAAGTTCGTGCCCGAGGGCGTGGAGGGCCTCGTGCCCTACCGCGGGTCGCTGGCGGACTTTGTGTACCAGATGGTCGGCGGGCTGCGATCGGCGATGGGCTACTGCGGCTGCGCCACGGTGGATGAACTCCGGCGCGACGCCCGCTTCTGCCGCGTCACCGCGGCGGGCGTCATCGAGAGCCACCCGCACAACATCAGGATCACCAAGGAATCGCCGAACTACATGACGGAACAGGCCAGGGAGTAACATGGTCCTCTTGGAGCCGGGTTGTCGAGCACCCGCTGACGGAGCCTCCACGATGCGAACCTCCAATCCTGTGTTTGCCGGTGATGCCTTCCGCAAGCCCCAGACGTGGGCGGACTTTGAGCGCGGGGGCGGCCCCGCCGCGGCCGTTGCCCGTCCCGGGACGATGACCGTCGGCGGAACCGTCAACGCCACGCTCATCCTGCTGGGCCTGACGATCGCCGCGACGGCGGTCAGTTGGGTGGTGGCGGCGCAGAACCCCCACCTGATCTACCCGTTCTGGATTGGCGGGGCCCTGGCCGGGGTGGCCCTCGGGTTCTTCCTGCGCTTCTCGCCCAGGGCCGCCGTGGCCGTCGCGCCGCTCTACGCGGTCTGCGAGGGGGCGTTCCTCGGCCCGTTCAGTTATGTCTTCGCCCGGTGGATGGGGCCGGAGGTGATCGTCCAGGGCGTCGCGATCACCTTCGGCGTCCTGCTCACACTGCTCATCGGCTACCGGGCCGGCCTGATCCGCATCGGCTCGCTCGGACAGCGCATGATCATCGCGGCCACCGGCGGCGTCATGTTCATGTACCTGGCGGTCTTCGTGCTCAACCTGCTCGGCGTGCAGGTGCCCTACGTCCACCAGTTCCTGCGGATCGAGAACGCGGGGTGGCTCGGGATCGGCTTCACCGCTCTGTGCGTGGTGCTCGCCTCCCTCAACCTCGTGCTGGACTTCCAGTTCATCGAGGAGGGCGCGCGGCAGGGCTTGCCCAGGTACATGAACTGGTACGGCGCCTACGGCCTGCTCGTGTCGCTCGTGTGGCTCTACATCGAGGTCGTTCGCCTGCTCGCAAAGCTGCGCAGCAACGACTGAAACTCCCCCTTCCGGCCCCCGCCCGAGACCCGCCATGTCCTTCGGACTCCGCCGCGGACGCACGCTCGATCCCGGCGCCGTTGCAGCGCCGCCGTTCCCCCCGCTGCCGGAGCACGGGCTGCCGGGGTCGGCCCGTCTGGACCCCCGCGCCTGGTTCCCGGAGCCCGGCAGCCCGCTGGAGATCGAGGTCGGCTCCGGCAAGGGCACCTTCCTGCTGGCCCGGGCCGCCGCGCGACCGGGGGTCAACCTCCTGGGCTTCGAGTGGGCCCGCGAGTTCTGCGACTACGCCGCGGACCGCTGCCGCCGCGCGGGCCTGACGAACGTCCGGCTGGTGAACGGCGACGCGACGGAGTTCCTGCACTGGCGCTGCCCCGACGCCGCCGCCTCGGTCGTCCATCTCTATTTCCCGGACCCCTGGCCCAAGAAGCGCCACCACAAGCGGCGGAGCGTCACGCCCCGGTTCCTGGCCGATGTCCACCGCGTGCTCGTGCCCGGCGGCGAACTCCGCGTGGTCACGGACCACGACGGGTACTGGTCATGGATGGAGGAACGCTTCGCGCAGGTCACGGGCGACGCGGCGAGTTTCGTGAGGATGCCGTTTGAGGGCGGAGAGGACGGCGGGCGGGGCCCGGGGGGCGGGGAAGGGGAACTTGTCGGCACCAACTTCGAGCGCAAGTACCGACACCAGGGACGGCCCTTCCACGCCACCGTGCTGAAGAATCTCTGAGTCTTGTATAACAATGCGGTGCCCACCGCACCCGACGAGCCCCGGCGCACCGGTCTGCCGCGGGCGGTGTACCTGTTCGCGGCGCTGTCGTGCGGCCTGGTCATCGGCCGTTACGCGCCAGACCTTCCGGCCGCGGTGTGGTTCGCGGCCGCGTGTTCGGTCCTGGTCGTCGCGGCGCTCGCCCGCGGCCGCACCTGTATCGCCGCGCTGAGCGGCGCGTGCATCCTGTTCGGCTCCGGCTGGTATGTGACGCGGATCAACGACGGGCCGCCGCGCTCGCTCGCGGGGCTCCTCTCCGCCGGCGAGCGCCTTGTTACCGTCACCGGCACCATCCTCGAATCCCCGTTGCGTGTCCCGGAAGACCCGGACCCGCTCGCGCGCCCGGCCATCGAGATCGACCCGGCCTGGGCCTGGCGCCTCCGCGTGGACGGCATCGACGGTGGCGCGGGCCTCCGGCCCGCCCGCGGCATCCTGCGCGTGCGCAGCGCCGACCCGCGCGCCGGCGCCGGCGACCGCGTCCGCATCACCGGCATCGGGCGGCCGGTTCCCCCGCCGGTGAACCCCGGCGAGGGCGACCGGCGCCTGGTCGCCGCTCAGGACGGGCTGTCCGGCTACCTTCGCGCCCCAAGAGCCGAACTTATCGAGCGCCTGCCCGAGCCGACCGGCTTGATCGCCCGCTTCTCGGCGGTGCGCCTGCGCTGGGTCGCGGCGCTGCACGACCGGGTGCGTGCGCTGCTCGACGTGGATGCCGGCGGTGAGCCCAGCGGTCACGGCGCGCTCCTGACCGCCCTGCTCCTGGGCGAGGAGGCCCCCGCGCTGCGCGATGTCCGCTCCGCGTTCACGCGCCTCGGCCTCGCCCACGTCCTGGCGATCTCCGGATTCCACATGGCCGTGCTCGCGGGCGTCGCTCTGCTGGTGCTCCGCCTGGGCGGCGACGGCGGCCGCCTGGAACCTCTGATCGTCGCGGGCGCCGTGCTCGCGTACCTGGCGATCCTGCCCGTCAGTGCGCCGGTGTGGCGCTCGGGCCTCATGGTCCTTGCCCTCCTGGCCGCGGACGCCGCGGGCCGCCGCTACGACCGCCTCGCCGTGCTCGCCTGGACTGCCGTCATCCTCCTGATCTGGCGGCCCATGGACCTGTGGTCGATCGGGTTCCAACTCAGTTTCGGGCTCCTGGCTGTCCTTATCCGCTTCGCACCGGCGTTCCACGCGAGTCTCTGGGGCGGGCGGCTCCGCGGCCTGCGCCGCGGACCGCCGGAGGGTGTCGGGGCGGGGGCCCGCGAGGGGTTTCGCCGCCTCGTCAGCGCCAACCTGCTCTGCTGGGGCGTGTCGATGCCCACCATCGCGTACCACACCGGGCAGGTCAGTCTGCTGGCCGTGATCGCTGGTGTCGTAGTCGTGCCCCTGATCACTGTGCTGCTCGCCGCGGCGTACGCGGGCATCGCGGTGGGGCTCGTGATCCCGGCCGCGGGCGGGGCGATGGTGGCGACCCTGTCACTGCTGGCCGGCCTGATGGTGTGGACGGTGCGAGGGCTGGACGGATTGCCCTGGGAGTCGGCCCGCCTCGCCCCCGTATCGCTGGCATGGACCGTGGCGGCCACGGCCGTAGTGCTGCTCTGCTGCAACCGGAAGCGCCGGGCCGTGGCGTGGATCGGCGTGCTGGCGGTCGCGGGGTGGCTCGCGCTCGAACAGCGGGTCGCGGGGCGACTGCCGCGCGGTGTGGCCGCGCGGATCGATACCCTGGCGGTCGGCGACGGCACCTGCCACGTCGTGCGTGCGGAGGGGAGCGGGAAGGAGGGGGGAGAGCGGGGGGCGATCCTCTGGGACTGCGGGTCTACGACGCCCGGCGTCGGCCGCGTCACCATCCCCCGGGCCGTTTTCGCGCTCGGCCTTTCGCGCATCGAGGCCGCCGTCATCACCCACCCGGACCTGGACCACTACAGCGGCCTGCTGGATGCCGCTGCGCCGCTCGGCATCCGCACCGTCTATGTCGGCGAGTGCTTCACCGAGCAGGCCGCGTCCCGGCCCACGGGACCGGAGGCCCTCGTCATGCACGAACTGGCCCTCCGCGGCGTTGCCGTGCGTGTGCTCGCCGCGGGGGACTCGGTCCAGGTCGGTGACACCCGCATCGATATCCTGGGCCCGCCGCCCGGGGCCCGCTGGGTGAAGCCCAACGACCGCTCGCTGGTCGGGCGGCTCGGCATCGGCGCTGCATCGATCCTCTTCACCGGCGACATCGAGACCCGGGCGATGGACTGGCTGGTCGCCGCGGAGCCGGGGCTCACCGCCACGGCCGTTGAGGCCCCGCACCACGGCAGCGCGAAGCCCGCGGCCTACCCGTTCGTGGCGAGTCTCGATCCGCGCATCGTCATCCAGTCCACCGGGCCTGACCGCGCGGACGACCCGCGCTGGGACGGCGTGCGCACCGGGCGGCACTGGCTGACCACGGCCACCGACGGCGCGATCACCACGGAGATCGGCCGGGACGGCTCCGTGCGGTCCGTCGGGTTTCGGCGATAGCACGACGCACCTGTGGGCGGCCTCACCGGTACAAGTGCCCGCGGGGCGTGTCCCAGGAGTCACCCGTGCGCATCGCCCAGTTCGTTATCCCGATTGTCGTGTGCTGTCCGGCGCTCCTCGCCCAGCACGCGGCGCCGGCCCCGGAGCCCGCGGGCATCGCCCTGATCCAGCAGCAGGCGGTGGACCTCCGCCCGCTGGTGCAGTCGGACCTGGCCCGGGCCTTCCTGGCCGCTGCGGCCGCCCTCCCGAGGATTGAGCCGCGGTCGCTGCTCCGCGACCCGGCGACCGGGGAGTGGTTCACCGACGAGCGGGCGGCCGCACTCCCCGGGGATCGCCGCGGGGCGCTCGTGCAGGTCCCGATCACCGAGGAGCGGTACTACAACACCAGGTACGGCACGCCCCTGATGTACGCCCGGGCCCTGGACATCCTGGCGGAGCACGGTGTGGCCGGTATCCGCGGCAGACGCATCCTGGATTACGGCTACGGCACCGTCGGCCACCTGCGGCTTCTGGCGGCGTGCGGAGCGGATGTGGTCGGCGTCGATGTCGATCCCTTCCTGACCGCCCTCTACAGCCGGCCCGGAGACACCGGCCCCGTCGCCGCGGCTGACCCCGGCCTGCCGGGGGGCTCGGTGAAACTTGTGACGGGTTCATGGCCCGGCAGGGTGGGGCCGGAGGTCGGCGGCGGGTATGACGTGATCCTCTCGAAGAACACGCTCAAGAAGGGCTACGTCCACCCCTCGCGAGAGGCGGACAAGCGCATGCTGATCGACCTCGGGGTCGCCGACACCGAGTACCTGGCGGCCCTGCACGATGCCCTGAAGCCCGGCGGCCTGGTGCTGATCTACAACCTGTGCCCCGCCCCGGCGCCGGAGGACAAGCCCTACCTGCCCCACGCCGACGGGCGATGCCCCTTCACACGTGAAGCCATCGAGGGCGCCGGCCTGTCCGTGCTCCGGTTCGATGCGGTCGATGACGATGCGGGCCGCGCGATGTTCAACGCGGTCGGGTACCCGACGACCGCGGCGGACGGCTCGCCGGACCTCTTTGCCTGGTACACCGTGCTCAGGCGGCCGGGGTAGGCGTTACGGGCATCCCACCGCGAACTTCGTCTGGAAGCAGCCGAAATCCGCCAGGTTCCGCGCGCCGTCGCCGTTGCAGTCCCCGTACGAATCGCCCAGGGCGAACCTCGTCGTGAAGCACCCGAAGTCGGCCAGGTTGAATACGCCGTCGGAGTTGCAGTCGGCGTAGCACATCCGCACGTCCGCGTCGCTCGCATCACCGCCGGTGTTCCCCGGCCCATCGCGGGCCAGCACCCGCACGCGCCCGTGTGCCGTCGCCACGCCCGGAGGGATCGACCAGTTGTACGACCCCGTGTCCGGCACGCCCGCCGCGATCGTCGTCGGGAAGGTCTGCCCGCCGTCGGTCGAGAGGAGCAGGTCGATGCTGCTCACCGATTCATCGTCGTCGCTGATCCACCGGATCTCCTGCACCGTCCCCGGCGTCGCGTACCCGCCGTTCAGGTTCACCAGGTACGACGTGGGCGCCAGCCCGCCCGCCGGCCCTGCCGCACCGCGGTGCCTGGGCACATGCATCACGATGCAGTGGATCGCCCCGGCCAGCGGGATGATCGACTCGCACGGGATCTGCACGACCGTCCGCCCGGGGAACGCCCCCTGGATCGCCGCCGCGGCCGGGGCGTTGCTCGGGGCCACCGTCGCGTTCGTGTAACTCGGGACCATCACGACCCCGTTGCACACCACCATGTTCGTGTAGGTGTAGTGCGTGCCGCCGATCTTGAAGGCCGGGACTCGGGTGACCTGGTACCCTCGCGCCGCCAGCATCACCGCCGCGTCGTCGCAGATCACGTCCTGCACCGATCCCGGGTTCAGCGGCCAGTCGCTGATGATGATCCTGTCGCTGGCGACCTCCTGCATCCACATGTCGATGTGCTGGGTCGAGTCGATGCTTGTCGGAAACGGCGTCATCAGGGTCGTGTCCACGTTCTGGTAGTCCCGCCAGATGTCGTGGATCTGCTGGTCGCTCAGCCCGGGGTTCTCGTTGCTCACCAGCCGCGTCGCGAACGAGTTGCCCGCGTCGTCAAGGTGGTAGTTCCCGCCCCCGTGCACCAACTGGTGCTCGTAGAACGCGTGGTGCTTGTACAGGCCGAACGCCGCGGGGAACACGTCGTCCTGCGGGCGCGGTCGGTTGTAGGTGTGGTCCACGATCGCCCGGCAA
This sequence comes from Phycisphaerales bacterium, assembly GCA_020849105.1. Classification (GTDB taxonomy): domain Bacteria; phylum Planctomycetota; class Phycisphaerae; order Phycisphaerales; family UBA1924; genus JADLGW01. The sequence goes on from JADLGW010000058.1 coordinate 59,723, forward strand.
TCACCCTGGAAGATGTAGCGCGGGCCGTAGTCGCGCAGCCACACGCTGTTCAGGCCCGCCGCGGGCACGAGGAACTTCACGCGGGCCATGTTCGCCCCGCCCGCGGCCAGGGCCGCCGACGCGGACGCCTGCAGCCCCGCAGAGGGCAGCGCCACATAGAAGTTCGCGTCGCCGATGGTCGTCACCTGCTTGGCCATCAGCACATGCAGGCTCGTGAAACTCATCCACGACACGATGATCCCGTCGGTCGGCTCGTACTCGGCCGCGCAGTGTACCGGGCCCGTGGGCGGCGGCGTCACCGCGTCCATGGCCGGGGCGATGGGGTGCCGGGCGACGTACCAGGCCTCCAGCGGCGTCAGGTTGCGCGGCAGGGGGTCGGACGGGTCCGCGTCGTAGCGCAGGCGACCGTCGCGGGTCAGGGTCTGCCCGAGGGCGGGGGCGGCGAGCGCGGCGGCGGCGAGAAGTACATGCGTCTTCATGGGTATCCCTCTTGTCGGTGTCCGTCGCGTCGCGCGGCGGCACCGGGGCCGCCCACAAAGGTACCCCAAAGTCAACCCAACTCCAAGCCCCGGGCCCGATGGAAACCGCCTGTCCGAAAGAAAACCCCGGCCGCGGGGCCGGGGTGCTGCTGGCACTCGGGGCCTTTCAGGCCCCGTGCGGAACCGGGAAGGGTTCCGCGCACACGTTACGGGCATCCCAGCGCGAACTTGGTGGTGAAGCACCCGAAGTCCGCCAGGTTCCGGATGCCGTCGCCGTTGCAGTCGGCGTAGGCATCACCCAGGGCAAACTTCGTCGTGAAGCACCCGAAGTCCGACAGGTTCAGCACGCCGTCCCCGTTGCAGTCCGGGTAGCACGGTGCGGTGACCGGGGACAGGGAGACATTGTCCCAGCGGAACCCGGCGGCCTGGCTGTAGAGGTCCAGGGCCTGGATCTGAGGGAGCCCGCCGCCGCTGACGTTCTGCGACCAGATGGCGTCGAAGACGAACTGGGTGTTGTTGTAGTAGACGTCGAGCAGATCGGCGTCCAGGTCGATCTCGGCGCGGAGCGGAACCCACTGGTCCAGGACCGATGGGGTCGTCTGGGCGCCGAAGTCGCTGGTGATCAGGGCGGTGTTGAAGTGGATCTGCAGGGACCAGTTGGTCGGGGCGGCGCCGCCGGAGACCCACTGGTTCAGAAGGATCACGAACCCGTCCCCAACCTGGGTCGAGGGGATGTAGGTGTCCACGCTGAACACATACTGGCCGCCCGTGATGACGCCGAAGTCCTGCACCACGTCGGTCTCGGCTTGCGGCGCGAGCATGGAGTTCGGGGCCGACACGGACAACTGGTTGTCCACCACGCCGTCCAGCGCTCCGGGGCCCCAGCCCTGGAACCCGCCCTGCCCGATGACCCCGGACCCGTTGGCGTACGAGTCAAAGTCCTCCGAGTACGTCCCGTCGATGGGCAGGTACACGCCCGGCGGCACGTACCGCCTCAACTTGGGCCCATTAGGCCCGCCGGTGGGCCCGGCCCAGGCCGCCCCGCAGAGCGCTGCGAGCGCCACGACACCAATGGTCTTCCGCATGATCCGTCTCCTTGATGTAAACCCCACAACAGGCGCACCGCGCGGCGCGCCCCCAACAAGAAGCGTGAATCTCGCGGACGAATCGGCGCGCAGGCCCCGCCCCGCTCCGCGAAGAGCACGCGCCGGTCAGCCTACCACAGGTCCGGGAACTCGCCAATCCCGAAAACGAACCGACCGTGTGAAAAAAACCCCGGCCGCGGGGCCGGGGTTCTGTGCTCTTGCAGGCTCGGGAAGCATGAGCGATGAGGCTCACGGCACCCTGTTTCGAGCCCCCCGCTCACGCTCGGGGTTTGTCACCCTTACGGGCAGCCCAGGGCGAACTTCGTGGTGAAGCAGCCGAAGTCGGCCAGGTCACGCAGGCCGTCGCCGTTGCAGTCGGCGTAGGCATCACCCAGGGCGAACTTGGTCTGGAAGCAGCCGAAGTCGGCCAGGTTGAGGGCCCCGTCACCGTTGCAGTCCGGGTAGCAGGGGGCGGTGGTCACGCCGGTCGCCACCAGGCCGTACGCCACGTCGTTCACGCCGGCCGTCGCGAGGTAGCCGTCCTGCACCACCTCCGCCGCGATGACCTCCACCTTCCAGGTGCCCGCCTGCGGGTTGTTCACGAACACGTTCTCGACCGTGTCCTTCGTGTTGGCCGCGCCGCCGGCCACGGTGGTCAGGCTGCCGGTCATGCCGTTGTTGCCCCAGTAGACGATGCCGCCCGGCGACGTGACCTTCAGGTCCACGTTGTTGACGCGGTGCTGCGAGGTGCTCGCGGGGTTGCCCTGCGGATCCTTGTAGACCATCGTGACCTTGAACTCGGGCTCGCCCGCCGCCACGGTCAGGTTGTACTGCTTGCTCTGCAGCGCGGTCAGCACGTCCGTCCCGTTGATGATGAAGGTCTTGGCGCGGATGTTGTACAGGTTGCCCACATGCGCCACGCCCCAGCCCTGCCGCGCCCGGGTGAGCCCGGCGTTGGCCCCGCCGCCCGGCCAGTTGTACTGGTGGGCCTGGTTGATCATCAGGGCCTTGGCCGTCGCGGACTGCGGGCGGTCGCTGAAGACCGACGACCCGCCGCCGAACCCGGCCCACACACCGCCGTGCCACATCTGCATCAGCAGGCCGAAGTGGCCGGCCGTGATCGGCGTCGCCCCGGACGTCCCGCCGAACTGGGTGTACGACGCGACCCCGGCCGTCGTCGTGAAGATGCCGGAGTAGGAGTTGCACAGGTCGGGCTTGACGCGAGTGTCCTGCGCCGGGCCGAAACTGGCCCCGGACGTCGTGTCATCGGCGAAGGCCGCCGTCTCGTGCGTCTCCATCCCGCCCACGGACACGATGTTCTTCGCCCACGCCTGCGGGCGCGAACTGGTGCTGTTGGCGTTGCTCTGGCTCTGGCAACTCAGGTAGTCCACGCGGAACAGGTAGTCGTCCGTCTCGGCCGAGAGCGTGGTGTACTGCGTTGTCAGGCTGCTGCCCACGGAACTCGTCTGGAACACCGAGAGGAATCCCCCGTTCGGGTCCGTCGCCTCGGTGTTCAGCGAGAGGCGAGTAAACCCGCCGCCGAACTGCGTCGAGTTGGGGTACCAGCAGAAGATGCCCTGCTCGCGGTCCGGCAGCATGCCCGTCGCCAGAACGTTGCCCGTGCCCGTCGCGAAGTTGATCCCGTAGCAACTGGACCCGTGGGTGCCGGAGTTGCCGTTGGCCTTGTGCAGCATCGGCTGCTGGCCGTTCCACTGCTGGTGCGTCGCGAAGACCTCGGTGTCGAAGACCTCGCCCCGGACGCCCTGCCCGGTGTACCCGAGACCGGAGAGCAGGGGCACCGCCCCGCCCTGCTGGCGGATGATGTTCATGTCCGTCCCGCCGGGACCGCCCCACGGGTCGACGAAGTTCACCTCGTTGCGCTGGATCAGTTGCAGCAGTTGCGACGGCGACAGCGTCGCCTCCATCCGGTACTGGTCCGGCGTGACCACGTTCACCTGCCCGCCCATCTGGGCGACCAGCGCCGACAGCGCATCCTGCTGCGCGGGGCCGGACCGCATCGTCTCGATCGAGTACCGGGCCGGGGCGTCCCCGGCGGACTCCAGCGTCTGGAAGACCGCCGGCGAGACCCGGTACGCCGGGTGGTACACGCCGACCCAGCGGACGAACGGCAGGGCGGAGACCTGTTGCACCGCCTCCGGGCTCATGCGCACAACCTGGGCCAGTTGCGGCAGGTACCGCTCGACCGTGCCGCCCGCGGCCGCCACCGCCTCGGACATCGCCTGGTAGGGCGGGACGACATACTGCACGATGTACAACTCGTTGCCGGCGCCGGCGGACAGGTTCGCGGGCACTTCCGGCACATGCTGCAGCGGGTCGAACTGGGCGTAGTACATGCTGATCCCGTACTCGGCCGGGCGGACGATGTCGAAGGTCGAGCCGTTGAGCGCGATCCCGTACATCGGCCGGAGGGAGCCGTCCGCCGCGCGCTCGGTCCACAGGGCCGCCACCGCCCCGCCGGGGAGTTGAACGATCCGCGGGTTCAACACCGCGGCCGAGGTCTGGTGGAATGTCGTTCCGCCCAGCGACAGGATGCTGCCACCGCGGCTCTTGGAGACGCTCAGGCCCCCGGCGGCCATCGCCGCACCGGATGCCAGGGCAAGGACAAGGGCGACAGACAGGCGCTGGCAGCGTGTGCGGCTAGCGGTAGGCATTGGAAACTCCTCCGTCTCGCGAGTTTGGGGGCACGAGTTTGACAGCCCGGGCGCACAAACGGCCCGGGGCTGTTTACAGCATACCGCGCGGCGAAACGCGCACAACCCAAATTCCCAACTCCAGAGCGCATAAATTGGGGGGGGCGGCCGCCCCAGTTTGCCCCAACTGCCAGCCCGCTACAAAAGATCGACCGAACCAAGCAGGCCCAGCACGCAACTCACCAGCCCGTTGACCGTGAAGAACGCCACGTCCAGGCCCGCCCGGCCCCTGCGGACCAGGACCATGTGCTCCACAGTCAGCAGGACGCCCACCACGACCACAGCGACCGTCATCCACCCACCGAACCGCGGGTCGCTGCGAGCCGCCAGGACCAGCAGTGCCAGCGAAGCCAGGTGCAGCCCGCGGCTGACCCACAGCGCCCCACGCCACCCCAGCCGCGCCGGGATGCTGCGGAGCCCCGCGCCCCGGTCAAAGTCCAGGTCCTGCAGGGCGTAGATCACGTCAAAGCCCGCTACCCACGCCGCCACCATCCCCGCCAGCAGCCACACCGTCGGCCGCGAGACCGCCGCGGGGTCTACCGCGATCGCGGCCGCCACCGGCGACGCGGCCAGCGCCCCGCCCAGGAACAGGTGGCACAGCGCGGTGAACCGCTTCGTCAACGAGTAGATCGCCACCCACGCCAGCACCGGCGCCGCCAGCAGCAGCGGCCACGGATTGCCGAACAGCACTTGGAACAGTGAAGTGGACAGTATGAACAGCGCGGCGCACCCCAGCGCCACCGCCCAGGCCCGTCCCCGGCGCAGCCGCCCAGCCGGGATGGCCCGCCGCCGCGTCCGCTCGTTCATCGCGTCCAGCCGGGCGTCGGCAATCCGGTTGAACAGCATGGCCCACGACCGCGCCAGCACCATGCACGCGACGACCAGGGCCAGTTGACCCGCGAACCGCCCCCACCCGGCGGCCTCATCCCGGGCCAGGAACGCCCCCAGCACCGCGAACGGCATCGCGAACACCGAGTGTGCGAGTTTGATATCCGCCGCGGCGTGCCGGATCGAGGCCAGCCACCCGACGGACGGGGAGAGGGTGCCCACACCCGGAGCGTAGGTGTCCGGGGTACCCGCCACGCTGGCGCCGCCTTGCAGGTAGTGTCTCAAACCGCTCCGCGGCGGCGCCTCCCCTGTTCCGGGGCGCCTCGGATCAAGCCGAGAACCCGCGCTTGACCGCCACAGGCGCACAGAAGTCCCGACCGCCACGGAGCGGTGGGGTACCCGGGCCGAGCGCATGTATCCAGACCTGGCTCTTCACGCACGGGGCGAAGGCCCGGGCCCGAGGATGCGCGCGGTACCGCCCAGGGCGCGGCGACCGTCAAGCCCCTCTTTACTCACCAATCCGCGGCCGCGCTAGTAACACCCCAGGGCGAACTTTGTCTGGAACGCCCCGAAGTCCGCCAGGTTCATCGCACCGTCGTCGTTGAAGTCCGCGATGGAGGCGTTGCCCAGCGCGAACGCCGTGGTGAACGCCCCGAAGTCCGCCAGGTTCAGGGCCCCGTCCTTGTTCACGTCCGCCCGGCAGTAGATGCTCACGCTGACATCGTCGATGTACCAGGCGTCGCCGAAGTCGTTGCCCGTGCTGGCGAACTTGATGGCGCCCTTGGTGGCGGAGAGGCCCGTGAGCGGCAGCTTGAACTCCTTGTACACGAACCGCGTCATGTCCACGCCGTCGGAGACCACGGATCCCATCAGGTCGAATGCGCTGGAGAACTCGTTGAACGCGAGCACGTTGAGGGCCTCGCCCGCCTCCACCCCGGTGTGCTGGTACCGGAACGACGCGAACACCGGCCGGTTCGGGCCCGCGGTGTCCAGTTGCTTGGTCTCCACCGACGCGGCCTGGATGAACAGCAGCGCGTACGGCGGCGACGGCGGGCTGGCGGCCCCCGCGGACACCCCGACCCCGTTGTTGTTCGTCCACTTCAGGGGGTCCAGGCTGATCGAGGGGAACGGCTCCACGAACGGCAGGGTCAGCACCGGCGGCGGCAGCGGCGTCAGGCACCCCCGCGTCGCGGCGTAGTTCGTGATGATCGTCTTGTTGCACGGCTCGAACGTCGTGACCACCCCGTTGCACCCGCCCAGGCCGGAGCACATGATGTAGCAGGGGTTGCACACCCCGTCGCAGTGCTGGGCGCTGAAGTTGTGCCCCAGTTCGTGGGCCGACAGCCCCAGCCGGTACGCGAAGTTCGACGTGAACCGCGACTGCACCAGCCCGTACCCGAACTGGGTATTGCAGACGGCCGACAGGAACGCGATCCCGATCACCGAGCCGTCCACCTCGCGCCCCGTGAACATGTGGGCGATGTCGCGCACCACGCTTCCCTGGTTCTGGATCCAGTACGCCTGCATCTGGTTCAGCAGGTTCTGCGAGTTGTTCGTCGTGTAGGGGTTGCCGGCCGCGGTGTCGTGGATGATCACCGCGGAGACCTGGAACACCACGTTGACGTCGTTCGAGTAGATCGTCGACACGCCGTTGATCACCGCGTTGATGTCGTTGGTCGTGGTCGTCGTGTTTGAGCCGTTGAGCTGGAAGAACTGGTAGTCCGCCTCGCAGGCGATCTGGCACACCCGCGGAGTGTCCGTGTACCCGCCGACCGACATCCGACCCTCCAGCCCCACGCCGCCCGCGGCCCCGGGCGCCACGCCGCACGTTCCCGGCAGTTGGATGCGGTCCTGCTCGCGGTACACGACCACCCGCCCGCGCGGTGCGCCCGCCACGGCGTCCGAAAGGGGCTGCACGAACCACGACTGCCGCGCCGCGCCCTGGCCCACCGTGATGTACCCCTCGATCCCGTCATCGACCAGCGAGAGCGCCGCCGTCCCGGTCCCGCCCGCGGCCACGTCGCCGCGGTAGGTGTTCACCGGCGGCGCCGGGATCTCGATCATCCCCACGCCCCGGTCCAGCAGCACCTTGAAACCCGGGGCCCGCACCGAGAACTGCGCCAGGTCCACCTCGACCGCCTGTCCGCCCAGGTCCAGGCGAACCGTGAACGCCGCGGGCATGTCCGCCGGCAGGTCCAGGGTCTGGATCGTGTACGCCGTGAGCGCCAGATCGCGGCGGATCGCCATGTCCTGGGTCTCGGGCGTCGGGCCCGTCCCCGCGAACGCCGTCGCGGCAACACACAGGGTCGCGACCGTCACCAGCCGGGTCAGCAGTCTCCGCATGGCATGTGCCTCCTCAGGTTTGCGCCGCGAACCGAAACGAACGGCACTCCCGACGCCGCTCTTGGCCAGCGCAGACAGGCACGCACGCCACCGGTGGGCTATCCGTTAGGATACGGCAGAATTTGGCGGCGGCTCCTCCGGAGCACAAAACTTTTTTCATGGCTCGGTGCCCGGGCCCCGAGAGGGCGACCCTTGACCGACGGAGCACACCTCTCGGCATTGATCCAGGCCGGGCACCCCTGCCTCTGGATTCCCACGCTGGACGAGGGCCACGCCCTGCGACTGGTCCGGGAAGCCGCGATGGGCGCGGGGCGCGCCGTTCGCCAGTGGTCGGCCGTCCAGGGGATCACCGACGGCTTGGTCAGCGGCGGCCCGGCGGAGTCAGGGACCGAGAACCCCGGGGCCGCCATGTACCGCTTCGCCGAGTGCGGGGCGAACACTGTCCTGATCGCCTGCGACCTGATCGGCCACCTCGGCGATGAGCGGAACCTCCGCGCCGCCCGCGAACTCATCCTGGCCATCGAGCGCTGCTCGGAGATGGGCGGCCTCATGGGCCCGCTGGTCATTGTCGACTACCGCGACGACCTGCCCCCCGTGCTCCGCGCCGCCGCCGTCCGGTTCGATATCTCCCTCCCCGAGGAAGAGGAGATCGAACGCATCGCCCTCCACACCCTCAAGCGCCAGAACAAGCAGAGCCCGGTCGCCGTCCAGGTGACGCGATCCGGCCTGAAGGCCATGTGCGCCAACCTCCGCGGCCTCACCCGCCGCCAGGTCGAGCAGGTCATCGTGGAGGTCGTCGCCGGCGATCGCGCGTTCACGCCCGGCGACCTGGGCAGCCTGCTGGCCCGCAAGCGGCAACTCATCGCCGCGGACGGGCTGCTGGAGTTTGTTCAGGCCCCGGCCGCGATGGACGAGATCGGCGGCCTCGGCAATCTCAGGGAGTGGCTCCGCCGTCGAGAGAAGGCGGTGGGGGAGGATGCCGCCGCCTTCGGCCTCACCCCGCCCCGCGGCGTGCTGATGCTCGGCGTGCAGGGCGCGGGCAAGAGCCTGTGCGCCAAGGCGATCGCCACCGCGTGGCGCCGCCCGCTCCTGCGCCTGGACCCCAGCATCCTCTTCGACCGCTACATCGGCGAGAGCGAACGCAAACTCCGCGACGCCCTGCGCCAGGCGGAGGTGATGGCTCCCATGGTCCTGTGGATCGACGAGATCGAGAAGGGCTTCGCCTCCGCCGCCAGCCGCAGCGTGGACGGCGGCCTTTCTCAGCGCATGTTCGGCACGCTGCTCACCTGGCTGCAGGAGCGCAGGGCCCCGGTCTTCGTCGCCGCGACCGCCAACGACATCGAGGCGCTGCCGCCGGAACTGCTCCGCAAGGGTCGCTTCGATGAGATCTTCTTCGTGGACCTTCCCTCGGGCCCCGCACGGCGTGACATCTTCGCGATCCACCTGAAGAAGCGGGGGCGCGACCCGAGGGCCTTCGACCTGGCCGCCCTCGCCGCCGCCACGGACGGCTACAGCGGTGCGGAGATCGAGTCGGCGATCGAGTCCGGCCTGCACGAGGCCTTCGCCCTCGGCCGTGAACCCGATACTCCCATGCTGCTGGCGGCCGTGCGCGCCTCCCCGCCCCTGTCAATCACCATGGCCGAGCGCATCGCCGGGCTCCGCCGGTGGGCCAAGGGGCGGTGCGTGCCGGCGGAGTGAACACCGGCGGGCGGGGTGGTGGGGAGCGTGACCGCGGCGTCGGACGCCGCGATTCCCAAACGATCCGCGCCGTGCTGGTACCCTCATGTCATGCCCCGCCGCAGCATCAAGCGGGCCCCGTTCACCCGCGGGGCGAGCCCATGAACCCGTCGATGTCCGGGGTTCTGACGGTGCTGGTGGCGAGCGCGTGCCTGGCCGTCGTATCTGCCGGCTTCGTCTTGACGGAACGCAGACTTCGGCGCGAGGCCCGGGCTGACGCGACGCGCGACGACTGCCTGCGCTGCGGCTACTGCCGCGCGGGCCTTCCGAGCGACGCCGCGTGCCCGGAGTGCGGGGAGCCCCCGTGACGGCTGGGCGCCGGGCGCTCTGGTCGGCCGCCCTCGGTCTTGCGACGACGGTCCTGGCCGCGTGGGGGATCGCCGCGTGCAGCGTGTACCAGTCCGGGTACACCCGGGAGATCGCGGTGCGGTCGCGGGCCGCGGGAGAAGGCAGCGGTGAGGTTCGGATGAACGTCTTCCGGTTCCACGGCTCCCAGCTCGTCGAGTCGGTCGCACGCGGTGCTGCATCCGTGAACTCGGCGAGCGGGCCGGCGCCGGAGGATGCCGTCCCCGACTGGGCCCGCGGCGCGACCCTGCCGTGGGGCAGGAGCGCACCGTGGCCACCGGCGGGAGCGGGTGACCGGCGTGTCGCCCGCGCCTCGGGCTGGCCGATGCTCGCGCTCCGGCATGAGTATGAGTGGCACCCCGGCCCGCCGGGCAGCAGCACGGGAACATACCAGACACCGGGCGGCATCCCGCTCGAAACGACGAACGGCCATCCCGGAGCCTGGCCCGTGAACTACCCGCGTTCGCTCCCGCTGCGCCCCGTCTGGAGCGGGTTGCTCACCGACGCTGCCGCGTGGGGCGGGGTGTGGTTCATCATCCTTACGCCCATCGGGTACATGCGGCGGCGGCGGGTGGAGCGCGGGCAGTGCCCGGCGTGCGGGTATTCCCTCCGCGGGCTGCGGCCGCGCACGCTCTGCCCGGAGTGCGGGACAATGCCGGCATGAAGACGCTCCGCCGGCGATTCCTCGCATGGACGTTCCTTGGTGCCGCCGCGCTGGTGGTGTCCGCCGTTCTCTTCAGCCTCTTTGCGACCGTGATCTGGGCCCCGGAGGCAAGGCCGTCGGGCCTTCAGTCCGTCGTGATGGCCCGCGGGTCGGTCGCCGTCACATGGGGGCCCTACCTGGACTTCGGCGGCGGCGCCGACCTGCCCGATTGGAAGGTGCTCCGCGGCACGCCGAGCACTTACCGCTGGCAGTGGAGCCCCGCGTACCGGCACGCCGAGATCTCGCGATCGAACCAGTTCATCCTGCCGCTGTGGATCCCCGCGGCGGTGCTGGGGTCGCTGGGCGCGTGGATGTGCTGCCGCGGGTGCGCGGCCGGGGCCCGCGACGTGTGAGGGGCTCCACGTCGGTTGGATCGCCTGGGCGCGTGACAACCCCTTGGGCCGTCGCGCTGTGCCGATTCACGACCCCGCGTTCAAGCCCTTGGACGCCGGCGGGGGTGGTCCTCGACGTCCACCTCCTCGACCTCCGGGCACTTCGTGTCCAGCGTTCCGCTGCGACGCGCCTCCCGCGCCGCAGCCGCCAGCCTCCGGTAGTTCGCCCGGACCCGTTCCAGTTCACCCTCCTCCAGTTCCTCCAGGTCCAGCAGAGCAACGTGCGCCCCCGATGTCGCGCGGATCAGTTCATCCAGTTTCACCTGCAGCGCGCCCGTGTCCCGGTTCTGCGTGTGCTGGATCAGGAAGACCATCAGGAACGTGACCACCGAGGTGCAGGTGTTGATGGCCAGTTGCCACGCGTCGCTGAAGTGGAACAGCGGCCCGCTCACGGCCCAGGCCAGGACCATCGCCGCGGCGATCAGGAATGCCGCGGGGTGTCCGGAAGCCCGGGCCATCCGCTTCGCAAACGAGCCGAACTGGGCGTGCATGGGCCCCCCTTCTCGGGAAGTGTAAGGGCCGCCGGATTGGCGGGCGGCTCTCCGGTATCATGCCACCCCCATGCCCAAGAAGCCGGACAAGAAGACCGTCCGCAAAGACAAGCGGAAGGACAACAGGCCCGACAGGCCTGCGCCGGCGAACCACCATGCCGAGCGCCTCATCCGCCTCCGTCCCCTCATCCTCGCCGCCGGCGTCGACCACCTGCTGATCACCAACCCCATCGATGTCGGCTACCTCACCGGATTCCTGGGCGGCGACAGTTGGATGCTCATCGGGGCTGATGACTCGCGACCCGTTGTCATCAGCGACTTCCGCTACCAGGAGGAACTGGAGCCCGTCCGCCCGCTTGCAGAGATCTTCATCCGCACCAAGGGCATGATCGAGGCCACGGGTGAGATTCTTCGCGGCCGTCGCGGCACCCGCTGCGGCATCCAGGCGGAACACTGCCCCGTCGCGGACATGGTCGCGCTCTCGGCCATGCTGGGGCCGGAGCACATCGCCCCGGTCGGGGGGGTGGTCGCCCGTCTCCGCATCAAGAAGGACGCCCACGAGATCGCCCTCATCCGCAGGGCCAACCGACTCCAGGAGGACGCCCTGAACGCCGTCCTCAGGAAGGTCAAGCCCGGCAGGACCGAACTGGAGATCGCCGCACGCATCGAGGAGGAAATGAAGGTCCGCGGCTCCAGCGAGCCCGGGTTCAAGACCATCGTCGCGGCCAGGGCCAACGGCTCGCTCCCGCACTATCGCCCGGGCAATGCCAAACTCGCCAAGGGCAGGACCGTGCTCATCGACTGGGGCGCGGTCTACCAGGGCTACCACGGCGACATGACGCGGACGTTCGCACTGGGCAAGTGGCCCGGCACGATGAAGGAGATCTACAAGATTGTTCTGGAGGCCCAGGAGACGGCCGCGGCGGCCCTTGCCCCCGGCAGGCTGGCCCACGAGATCGACGCCATCGCGCGGAACATCATCAAGGCCGCCGGCTACGGCGAGCAGTTCGGGCACGGCCTCGGCCACGGCATGGGCATGAACGGCCACGAGGATCCGCGCCTCAACCCGCTGTACCCGGACATGGCCCTGGAGGCCGGGCACGTCGTGACCGTCGAGCCCGGCATCTATCTGCCCGGCATCGGCGGCGTGCGGATTGAGGACAACTATGTGATCACGGACAAGGGCGCCGACAACCTCTGCTCGATGCCCAAGGACCTGAAGTGGGCGACGCTGTAAGCCAGTGGCACCGGCTTCCAGCCGGTGCGGGTGGCACCGGTCTCCAGACCGGTGTGATTCCCGGATTCACATCACTGCTCTGGAGAGCAGTGCCACCTGAAGACCATCCATGATCGACATCCGAAAACTCAAAGAACTCGTCCGCCTGATGGTCGAGAACGAACTGACCGAGCTCGACCTGAAGGACCAGGAAGAGACCGTCACGATCAAACGCGGCGGGGCCGGGATGCCGGTCATGATCGCCCCCCAGGCCTGCGCGCCGCCGCGCGCCGCCGGCGCCGATGAGGACGCCGGCGGGGGGCAGTCGGCCGACGGCGCCGACGCCGCGGGCCTGGTCGCCATCTCGTCGCCCATGGTCGGGACGTTCTACGCGGCCGCGAACCCCGATTCGCCCGCGTTCGCCTCCGTCGGCACGTCGGTCTCGCCCGACTCCGTCGTCTGCCTCATCGAAGCGATGAAGGTCTTCAACGAGATCAAGGCCGAGGTCAGCGGCACCGTCGAGAAGGTGCTGGTGCAGAACGGCACCGCCGTCGAGTTCGGGCAGAAGTTGTTCCTCGTTCGTCCCACTTGAACGGTGTTTTCACTCATGCCTTGATGCCTCATCCCTCGGTGCCTTCTTCGGTTTCGAACAGAAGAAAGGCATCAAGGCGGGAGGCACCGAGGCATCAAGGGTTCGGCCAGAGCATGTTCAAGAGAGTGCTGATCGCGAATCGCGGCGAGATCGCCCTCCGTGTCATCCGCGCCTGCCGCGAGATGGGCATCGAGTCGGTCTGCGTCTACTCGACCGCCGACGCCGCCGCCCCGTACCTGCGGCTGGCGGACCGGGCGGTGTGCATCGGCCCCGGGCCGGCCCGCGAGTCGTACCTGAACATCCCGCGCATCATCTCCGCCGCGGAGATCGCCGACGTGGACGCCATCCACCCGGGCTACGGGTTCCTCTCCGAGCGGGCGGACTTCGCCCAGATCTGCCGCGACTGCAAGATCGAGTTCATCGGCCCCAGCCCGGAGGCGATGGGCAAACTCGGGGACAAGGTCGAGTGCAAGCGCACCGCCCGGGCCGCGAAGGTCCCTGTTTTCCCCGGCTCCGAGGGCGCGGTCGAGGACGAGGACGCCGCCGCAAAGATCGCCGCGGAGATCGGGTACCCGGTCATCATCAAGGCGTCGGCGGGCGGGGGCGGGCGGGGCATGCGCGTCTGCCACAACGAGGCGACGCTCCGCACCAGCATCCGCCAGGCCGCCCAGGAGGCCCAGGCCGCCTTCGGCAACGGGGCCGTGTTCATCGAGAAGTTCCTGGAGCACGCGCGGCACGTGGAGGTGCAGGTGCTGGGCGACAAGCACGGGTCGGCCGTGCACCTGTACGAGCGCGACTGCTCCATGCAGCGCCGGCACCAGAAGGTGATCGAGGAAGCGCCCGCCCCGGGCATCGACCGGCGCAAGCGCGACGCCGTGTGCGACGCCGCCGCACGCCTCATCCGGGCGGCGCACTACTCGGGCGCCGCGACCGTCGAGTTCCTGATGGACGACCGCCAGAACTTCTACATGCTGGAGGTCAACACGCGCGTGCAGGTCGAGCACCCGGTCACGGAGATGGTCACCGGGATCGACATCGTGAAGACCGGCATCCGCGTCGCCGCGGGCGAGCCGCTGCCCATCCGCCAGCGCGACGTGGCCGTGCACGGGCACGCCATCGAGTGCCGCATCAACGCGGAGGACCCGGACCACAACTTCCGCCCCTCGGCCGGCACCATCACCACTTGGGAGCCGCCGGGCGGCCCGGGCGTCCGACTGGACTCGCACGTCGTCACCGGGTACACCGTGCCGCCGAACTACGACAGCATGATCGGGAAACTGATCGTCCACGCCGACACGCGGGAGCAGGCGCTGACCCGCATGGCGCGGGCGCTGCGCGAGTTCAACGTCGGGCCGATCAGGACCACGATCCCCCTGCACCGCCTGCTCATGGAAAACAGCGCCTTCCGCCAGGGCGGCATCGACATCCACTTCCTGGAGCGGCTGCTGAAGTAACGAGGTTGTGGGTGCCACGGTCCCGCCGCTCCGGGCAGGGCCGTGATGTGGCCCACTTCATTGTTCCCCGCGCTCGGGCGCGTGTTCGGGCGCGTCCTGAGCCGCCTCGGCGCCACGATCCCATCAGCGCCGCCCAGGCCGCCGGGCGATCGAGGCGCCAAGCATCAACAGCGTGGCCGGCAAGCCCGGCGCGGGAACGACGTCAAACGACACCTCGCTTGTGATCGGATCCCAGGCGTCATACGGGTAGGAACTGATGCCGGGGATCCAGATGAACATCTGCGGACGGTTGCGAGCCGCAGTTTCGAGCGAAACCGTCCGCGGCGTGTAGTCGGTCGGCGTCCACGTCGCGCGCCAGAGCCAGATCGGGTTCGATTCGTCCGCGGGCTCGAACTGGAAGGCGAAGATCCCCTCGACTTCACCACTGGGTTTCACCGTTCCCGGGCTCCCAAAGGGCGAAAGGTTGACGTTGAAATCCGAGAACACGCCGGTCTGGGCGTTGCCGCGGTTGCGAAGATCAAGGAACGCCTCCGCGAATCCCCGTACGAAGCCGCTTTGCCCGGTCCCGCCGTTGGTGTCCCAGATGGCCGGTTGCCACATCCCGGGCTCAAAGAAGGCGGACACGGTGACGGTCTGTGCCTGGCCGGGCAGAAGCACCGGATGTTTGACGGCCACTTGCAGGGTGATCGTTTCCTGAGCGAACGCCGTGGCCGCCATCCCCAGTCCAGTCGCAAGTCCGGCAGCGAGTATCGTGCGCATGTCCCCTCCTCACGGCCCCGCGAGGTCGATCGCGAACGCCGTCATGTCCTGGATGGTCAGCACGCCATCGGCGCTGTAGTCGGCCCTCGAACTTCCGGCTGCGTACGCCTGGAGAAAAGCGGCAAGGTCACCGGCCGTCGCGGCGCCGTCACCGTCCGCGTCGAGCCCGCACGACAGGTCGGTCCGAGATAGCACGCTGCGCCAGACGTTGGTCGTGCCCTCTCCAAACGGGTACTGCGCGTGCGCCCAAAACACGCCACCCGCTACAGGGTCGGAACCCGTCCCCGTATAGTCGCCCCATCCTTGCGTAGGCCCGCTCGTGTTGTCGTAGATCGCCGCGCCCGCCTTGATCTCGAACGGCTCGCGGAACGTGTTCAGGCTGTCGTTGTGGCAGCGGAACGCCTGCCAGACCGAGATCCGCTTCTCCTCGCCGGAAACGTTGAAGGTAATCGCGGCATTGCCCAGGCTGTCCACGGCGATGCTCGGGAAGTACCCGTAATAGCCCTCGGGAAGCTCAAGCTCGCCCGACTGCCGCAGTTCCGGTTCGGCGGTCCCCGCAGGCCAACCGTTCATCGTGAACTCGTACCAGCGTATGTACGACAGGTCCGACTGCGTCAGATCGTGACGCACCGTGTGAACGGCCCAGAGTGAACCGTCGCCTTCGGCCCCCGGCCAGTACACCGCGCTCACAAAGAAGCCAGAATCAGTAACTATGGGCGGAGTGGACGACGAGTCGTCTTGCGGCGCGGTGTTGTTCTGTGTGTACGTCGGCAACGAGGTGACGGCAAAACTGTCAAGCACCTCGCCTTCGCGGTCAATCGCGTACAGGGTGATGAAACTGGAGGATTCGTTGTCGTTGTGCTCGACGCCCAATCCGAAGCCGTCGTTAATGGCGTACTGCGGCGTGCCGTCGTCGAGCCCGAAACGCACAGCCAGCGTGGGCCAGCGATCCTCGATCTCCCGGACATCGCCGACGCCTAGCACGACGTTCTTGTCCGCGCTCCCATCGAGGTAGTCGTCTTTCGGCAGGGTCAGGACCAGAGCCTCTGAGAAGGTAATCGAGTCAGCGAGAATGTAGAAGTTGTCCGAGTCCACGGCCAACTTCGGCTGGTCGATGTTGGAAACGGCCGCCACTATCTGGGTGCATTCAAACCGGTAGAACCACCACGCGGGCTCGGTTCCCGACGGGTTCGGATCCTCGCTCTTGGAAACCGCGAGGACGAGGTACCAATGGTCGGGAGGAGAGCCGCCAGACGGGAAGGCGTGCCGCTCAACCATCGCCGCGGACGCCCCGTACCTGCCCGAGTACGGGTCGTAGACCACCTGCGGATCAAAGGCGTGGCTGTAGTAGGGGGGCGGCGGCGTTGACGGCGGCGTGGTGGTCGTAGGCGGCCAGAAGTGGTCGTCCGAAGAACTGAAAACACCCATCGCGAGGAAGCGCTCAAGTGCTTCGAGGCTCACTTGCTTGGCGTTTGACCTCACGCCAAAGTTAGAGCATGTGACCACATGGCACGGGCCAACCGCGAGATCGGTATCCGCCTTATCCTGGAGCGGGATGGCGGGGTGGTTGCGCTCGAATACATCGAGCGTGAGGTCGGTGGTTGCCTGAGCGCATGTGGCGTTCAGGCCGGGTTGCGGGTCGTACGTCTGTGCCCGGCTCGCACCCACAAAGCCAAGGCAAAGAACACCCAGAATCCAGCGAGGTTCCGCCCGCCGGGTTGTGCCCATGGCATGCACGCTAACACATGTCTGGCGTGCCTGCAATCAGAAAGCCGAGATTGGGGGAGCAGATACCGGTGCGGGCAGGTGGCGGTGGACCCCGGCCCTGTTGTCTACACCGCCTCGACCCCCTTCCGAGCGGCCTTTGCCGCTGGCGGCGCAGCCTCGTTCGGGGGCACGCGGGCGCTGGCGCTCCGAACCGGCGGCCATCGCGCGAATTCGCTACCCCCTTGCCGGCCCGCTTGCCCTGGTGGGGTTCGCCGGCGATCTGGCGGGCCGACAGTTCCAGCACCGCTTCGATGGTGGCCCTTCCCATCACGTCGATGGCCTCATCCACCACGGCTTGCCCCTGCGTCACCAGTTCGAGGATGGGCATCAGCAACCCGCTCGTCCTTGGCCAGCGCGGCGGCCAGTTCGTGCTGGTCCACCCGACCCGACAAGACTTCCTCGCGGCCGACGACTCGATACCCTGTCTGCGCTTTCATCAGCGGCTCCTTCAAGAGGGGTGTCCGGCCGTTGACGCGACCGGACGCCCTTGGAGCCGCCATCCTCCACGCTCACGCGGCGTGGCTCAACTTCCCACTACCGGCGCGACACCCTCCCTGGATCGGGGGAGTATGCTGCGAACGCACCCTTCGTGTTGGAGGTTAGTTCTGGTATGCTGGTCCCCGTGGTGGCCGATGGCATTCCTTCGCACAGCGTGAATGGGATCATGAGCCATGAAAGTGTTCCCGTACTTGGCATCGCCAGCACATCGCGGCAGGGTCGGCGTCGTGGCCGCCTCAGCCGCACTGGCGCTGGGATCGCTCGGTGTTTCGAGCGCCGCGCGGGGGCAGTGGAGTGTGACCAACCTTCACCCTACCTCCTGGGAATATTCGGGCGCCTTGGGCGCATTTGGCCCTCAGCAGGTTGGAAGCGTGGGCTATTCCATTCCAACCGGCGGCGAGGTCACGCACGCCAGCATGTGGAACGGTTCCGCGGCATCGTGGATCGACTTGCACCCGGCCGGCTTCAAATCCGTGGCGTATGCGACCTCCGGCGAACACCAAGTGGGGTACATCGACTACACCGATCCGAGCGGGCCAACGCCGCGCCCGCAGACCAGGGCCAGCCTCTGGAGCGGCACAGCCGCGTCGTGGGTGAACCTGCACCCATTCAAGTCGGGAAACTCGGCCGCGAGAGGCGTCTTCGGCTCTCAGCAGGTGGGAGAAGTTGAAGGCAGGGCCAGTCTGTGGAGCGGGACGGCCAGTTCATGGGTAGATTTGCACCCCAAGGGAAGTTGGATCGGGTCCGTCGCACTGGGGACTTCTGGTACGCACCAAGTCGGGTACGTCGGCGTCCTGTCTCCGGGTCCGTTCGGCGGCCTTGACACCACCGCGAGTCTCTGGAGTGGCACGGCCGCGTCGTGGGTCAGCCTTCACCCGGCCGGCGCGACGACGTCCGAAGCCCGGGGCATCTTCGGGACGCAACAGGTGGGCGTGGCCTCCATCGGCGGCGTGAGTCATGCCGGCCTCTGGAGCGGCACGGCCGAGTCATTGGGTCGACCTGAACCCCGCCGGAGCGGCGCTCTCGGAGGCATTCGCGGTTTTCGACGGATGGCAGGTGGGGTACGCTGAAATCGGCGGCATCCGACGCGCCAGTCTCTGGAACGGGAGCGCGGGGTCGTGGGTCGACCTGAGCGCATTCCTGGCGCCGGGGACGGGCGACTCATGGGCGACGGGCATCTGGAGCGACGGCTCAATAACGCACGTCTCAGGATTTGCCGGGAATCGGGCGGTGACTTGGACGATCCCAACCCCTGGATCCGCCGGGCTGCTGTGCCTTGCCGGCCCCTGGGCCGCTCGGCGCCGCTCGCGTGTAGAATCCTGAATCGCTTCCGCCCCAGACTGGGGGGGCAAGCACGATCATCGCTCCCCAAGCCTCGTCGATGATCGTGGCACATGATCGGGCCACCCCGCCGTACGCCACGATGACGACAACATTATGAAGACGCTTGCGGGATTATTGCCGGTGTTGATTATCACTTCATGCGGTAGTCGTCCGCACGCTGGCGATGGCGATCAGGTGCTGACCTCCATTCGCTCGGCGCCTTGGTGTCGAGACGGCATACGACCTGAGACCGTGCAAGAGGACAAAGGTTCAAAATCAATGACGGGCTACTCATGGAGAGCAATGGGGCGCAGGATCGACGCCGTCGATGCTGCGGCCTTGTGCGTTCAGGCTCGCGACAAGCTGCAATGGACAGTTGGCACGAGACATTTAACAGATGCGGAACGGGCGGACCTTAATACGCTATTTCAACGTGTTGGTTACCATCCCTTTGGTCCATCGCCTCTTGTATTTGAGCCTATTGAAATGATCGTGTGCGCGGATCCACTCGTTGTTGTGCGGGCCACGGGCAAGCGGTATGCTTCTGGGATTCCCTTCATTAAATGCATTGGCACCGGAGAATGCGACTCACGTTTTATGGTAGAAATGGGCCTGGATTTACCAGATGGCTACGGCGCGGGAACCTTCTTTGCTGCCGGAGAAGTGATCGGATGGTATCTACCGGCAACAGGTGAGCATAGTTTGCCGGACACGAAGTTAGAGTCTGCGACCATCCCCGTGCCTTGGGGGAATCTGGTGTTGTCGCGGTGCGGTGATTTTGTGCGTGTAACCGCTGAGGCGAGCAATGCTGGAGCGCCTAAATAGTCAAACTGCCGCTACTCCCAGCTCTGAACCCGTAGCCCGGATGCGGTGCGTCGTCCGTCCTTCACTCATTTCTGTAGACGATGCCATCGCGGCGATGCGCACGGCCGCAGAGGCTCAGGGCAGCACCATCCCGGGCGGCAGTTCGCCGTGGATGCGCTTCAAGTACCGCTCGGTCTCGCTCTCCCTGCTCGGCGGCGCTCCGGACAACAGTTCGTCGCGGCGCTGCGTCAGGCGCGCGTAGAGCGCCGCCTGCAGCGGGTCGCCGGGCCACGACCGCTGGTACGCCTCTAGGTCCATCCCCTTGAAGCGCTTCTCGCGGTCCTTGTGGATGCGGATGGAGAGGTCCACGCACTCGGCGTCCTCGCCCATGAGCCGCTGCCAGCGCTCCGCCTCGCTCTCGCCCGCCCAGGGCACGTTCTTTTCGAGGCGGGCGAGGCGCGACGCGACGCTCACAGCGCCTCCCACGTCGCGCGGTCAACGTTGGTGACCTTGGCGACCGGCTGGTAGGGCCCCGCAGCGCGGGCAGATGACCCCGGGCCTGTCCCTGGGCCGGCAGTGCTCGGGCAGGCCTTCGAGCCGCCAGAGGTCTGCCGGTGCACCCCCGCAGCCGCCGCCGCGCCCGAGGGTCCGCGGGCCTGTGACGCTGGACATTCCGGCCCCCCGCGCGGATACTTGCCCTGCCCCGGGGGAGCCTCCGGGCCAGGCCACCTTAGCTCAGTGGTAGAGCGATGCTTTCGTAAAGCATAGGTCCAGGGTTCAAATCCCTGAGGTGGCTCTACGTTTTCGCTGTTTCTGTGCCCGTTTTGTGCCAGAACCGGGCCAAGCCCAAGGCTGCTGTGCTTCCGGAGCACGAACGCTTCGGCTGGAGCCGGGCGGTTGACTTCGGCGGCGGATCCCGTGTTGCCACGGTCCCACCCGTGGATCGTCCAACTGGGCGGCGTGCCGGGGAGGATGGCGCCCCGTTGTAGACTCGCGCCATGCAGTCCAAAGCCGCCACCGTCGACCGGTACCTGGCCGAACTCCCGCCGGACCGCCGGGCCGAACTCCAGGCCGTGCGCGAGATCATTCTGAAGAACCTCGGCAGGGACTACCGCGAGGCGATGGGCTTCGGGATGATCGGGTACGTCGTCCCGCTCGAGGTCTTCCCGCCCGGCTACCACTGTGATCCGCGCCGGCCGCTGCCGTTCGCGGGCCTCGCCTCGCAGAAGAACCACCTGTCGCTCTACCTCATGTCCGTGTACGAGGTTCCGGGCAACACGAACGAGCACGCAGCGTGGTTCCGCCGGGCGTGGGCCGCGACCGGCAAGAAACTGGACATGGGCAAGTCGTGTATCCGCTTCAAGCGGTCCGGCGACCTGGCCCTTGACGTGATCGGCGAGGCCATCCGGCGCGTGCCCGCCGCGAAGTGGATCGAGGTCTACCAGAGGTCGCGAGCGGATGCCCCGGCGCGGGCCGCGGCACGCAAGGCCGCGAGGGTGAAGGCCACGAAGACTGGCGCGGCGAAGGCGGTCAAGAAGGCCGCCCGCAAGCCTGCGACGAAGGCCGCCCGCCGGGCCCGGCGTCAGGCGCCGAAGGCCGTTTGAGTTCCCGGGACTCTCTGGTAGCATGGTCCTCGTGTGTACGCCGAACTCCGCCGACGCGGCGGGGACACTCCGAACGAACCGAAAGAGAGGATCGCCGTGTTCCAGCACCGCGCGCCGCCACATGTCCTGCCGCTCCTGATACCCGCTCTCGCGCTCCTGTCGGTCAACGCGGCGGTCCGTGCCGATCTCTACGGCATCGGGCGGGGGATCGGCGCCGACACGTTCTACCAGATCAACACCGCGACGGGTGCGGCCACGCCGCTCTTCAGTTTCTCCAACGCCGGGACGACCTCCACATTCCACCTTGCGTACAACCCCGTCACGAACAGGTTCGTGACCGTGCAGCAGAACGGGACGACCTCGAGCACGCTCATCGAGATTGACGCCACCACGTTCACCGCGGCCGCCGTGGTGCACGGCATCCCCACGTCCGCGTTCGAGGGGGTTGAGTATTCCGCGTCGCTCGGCGGGTTCGTCGTGTCCTACGGCACGACCACGGGCGCCACCGGCCGGCTCGCGCTGCTGGACAACGGCTACACCCTGATCAACAACAATCCGAGCACCGGCCTGCCCGACGGCGACACGCTCTTCCTCGACGGGACCGGCGCGCTCAACGTGCTGGACCCGAACAACCCCTACAACGGCTGGCAGCGCAACCTGATCAACAACCCGTTCGGCGCGACGTCGATCGTCGTCGCCGGCGGCTCGAACCCCTTTGCCGCCACCGACGCCGATTGTGCATGGAAGGCCGATGAGAGCCGCCTGTTTCTCACCCAGACCACGTCGCTCGCCCGCATCGTCGGTCCGAACAACATCTTCAGCGTCGGCCCCTACGGCCCGGGCATCAGCATCACCGGCATCGCCGTCGGACCGCCGATCCCCGCGCCGGCGTCGCTCTGCCTGCTGGCCGCGGCCGGTGCGGTGACGCTCCTTCGCGGGCGGCGCACCGCGTAGGCCCGCGCGGCCGGCGGCTAGAACGTCTTGCGCATCCGCGCGCTCGGCACACCCAGTTGGTCGCGGTACTTGGCGACCGTCCGCCGCGCGATCTCGATGCCCCTGGCCCGCAGCGCATCGGCGATCGCGTCATCGGACAGCGGGCTCGCCTTGTCCTCCGCGTCCACGACCTCCCTGAGCGCCGCCCGCACCGCGTCGTAACTCATGTCCTGCCCGCTGTCGGTCGCCAGCCCACCGGAGAAGAACTTCCGCAGCGCCACCACGCCCCGCGGCGTCTGGAGGTACTTGTCCGCCACCGCCCGCGACACCGTGGCCACATGGATCCCGAGTTGGTCGGCCACCTGCGTCATCGGCAGGGGCCTGAGTGCCTGCGGCCCGAAATCGAAGAACTCCCGCTGCGCATCCACCACGACCTTGATCACCCGCAGCAGCGTGTGCTTCCGCTGACCGACCGCGTCCAGCAGCCACTGCGCGTTGGCAAGGTTCGTCTTGATGAACTCACGGTCCTTCTTCGGCACCGCCTTGTCGCGCGACATCCGCGCGTACTCCTCGTTCACGCGGAGGTTGGGCAGCCGTGTGTCGTTCAGGTATGCGTAGTACCGGTCGCCGTCCTCGTCGTACTCCACGATGGCGTCCGGCGTAATGGCGGGCTCGGAATCCCGCGAGAGCGCCCGGCCGGGTGCCAGCGACAGCCCGCGCATCGATTCCATCGCCGACTTGATCCGGTCCAGCGAGAGACCGGTCTTCTCCGCGATCCGCGGCAGGCGGTTCTGCATCAGGTCGTCCAGGTGGTCCGCGACGATCCGCCTGGCCGCGTCGCGCACGCCCGGCGGCGAGCCGTCGAGCATCGGCGAGTCAATCTGCAGCAGCAGCGCCTCGCGAACGTCCCGGGCCGCCACCCCCGGCGGTTCCAGCAGCGTCTGCAACGCCAGCAGCGCCCGCTCCATCTGGTCGGCCGCCGGACGATCACCCCCCGGCGGCATGCGGTCGATGATCGTGTCCAGCGGCGTACGCAGGAACCCGTCCTCATCCAGGTACCCGATGATCTGCTCGCCCAGCGGCAGCAGCGACCCGTCCACGTCCGCAAGCCGCCACTGCTCCCGCAGTTGTTCCGCGGGCGAGGCGGATCGCGCCGGGGCCGCGGCCATCGCGTCCATCTTCGGGTCGCGCTCGCCCGTGTCGCGCCGGATGCGCTCCGTGAAGTCGCGCTCCGGCGGCGCCGTGTCCTCGATCGAGTCCTCGTTGTCGCCCGCGTCCGGGTTCGCCTCCGCGTAACTCTCCAGTCGCTCGAAGTCCGCCTCCGATCCGCCCTCCTCGACCTTCAGCGGCCGCTCGTTCTCGCTCGCGTCGCGCTCGGCTTCCTTCTGCTCACGGGCCAGGTCGCCCGCGTCACCCTCACCCTCGGCCAGTTCCAGGGTCGCGTTGTTCTCCAGTTCCTGCTCGATCCGCTCCTCCAGTTCCGCCAGCGGCATCTGGAGGATCTCCATCGACTGGATCATGCGCGGGGCCAGTTTCATGTGCTGGCCGAGACGCATGTGCTGGGAGGTGTCGAATCTCATGGGAGCAGGCACCAAGGCACGAAGGCACGAAGGCACGAAGCAGAATGAACCAGGGTCGACCTCATGGCTGCTTCGGCGGCATCTCCTGAAGGCTCCGGATCAACCCCTGCAAAACCCGGTCCGATTCAGCGAGGATGTCCGCGAGGGCTCGATCCTCCCCGAGCATGTTCATCGCGACCGCGAGTTCATATTGTGTCGCCAACTCGGCAAGGGAGCCGCGGGCGACGCGGAGAAAGCGCAGATAGTCATCCAGGCTTTGCCGTGCGTACCCCTCCGCGATGTTCGAGGGCACGGAAACCGCGGCCCGTCGCATCTGGCTCGTCAGGCCAAAACGCTCTGACTCCGGCATCGAGCGTGTAGCGCGATAGATCGCTTGCGCGAGCGTCATGGGACGTTGCCACGCGGCAAGGTCTCGGAATGTCCTGATCGTGCCCACCGCCGTGATCTCTCCGCTTCGTGCCTTCGTGCCTCTGTGCCTTCGTGCCTATTCGATCGCCCTCCGCCCCTCGATCGCATCCGCCAGCACAGCCTTGTTCGCGTGCTCAAGTTGCCCGCCCGAGGGCAGCCCGCGCGAGAGCCGGCTCACCGTCACACCCAGCGGCCGCAGTTCCCCCGCCAGGTACAGCCCCGTGCCGTCGCCCTCGAGCGTGGGATTGAGCCCCAGGATCACCTCCCGCACCGCCACACCGCCGGAGTTGGCGCCCGGGTCCTTCACGCGCTCGACCAGCCCCGCGACGGTCAGATCCCCCGGCCCGATGCCGTCCAGAGGCGACAGATGCCCGAGCAGCACGTGGTACACACCGCGGAACATCCCGGTCTGCTCGAGCGCGATCAGGTCCCGGGGCTGCTCGACCACCAGCACCAGCCCTCGGTCGCGGCTGCCGTCCGCACAGATCGTGCACGGGTCCGCATCGGTCAGGTTGTAGCACACCGAACAGTGCCGCACCCGCTCCTTCACGTCCTGCACCGCCCGCGCCAGCCGCAGCGCCTCCTCGCGCCCAGCCGTCAGCACATGGAACGCCATCCGCTCGGCACTCCGGCGCCCGATCCCGGGCAGCGCCGCAAACTCGGCGATCAGGCGCTCGACCGGCTCCGGGTAGATACTCCGCACCGGCGGGTCGGCGGGCTTTCGTCGTGATGGCGCGGCTCCGTCCGGCATCCGCGAGCATGGTACACGACGCTACGCTTCCGCATGACTGGCCAGGCCGTCCGCAGGTCCGGGATCCGGCGCGTGTCCCTCATCGCCCTCGCGGCCGCCGCGGTCGGTCTGCTCGGGGCCTTCTATGCCGACGGCGTCCGTCCGAATCTGATCCCGAAGAACTTCGGCGTGGTGGACGAGGGAAAGGTCTACCGCTCCGGGCAACTCACGCCCGCCGCGTTCGCGTCGGCGGTGAAGGGGCACGGCATCCGCACGGTCATCGACCTGGGGTCGGCCCTCAACGACGCCGGGACCGCCGACGACGATCAACTGGAACGCCTCAACCAGCGGTCCGCCGACGCCCTGGGCGTCCGGCGCGTCCGCCTGAGCCTGCTGGGCGACGGCACGGGCGACCCGAACGAGTATGTGAGGGCCCTGCGGGTGATGAACGACCCGGCCGCCCAGCCCGTCCTGGTCCACTGCGGGGCGGGCTCCGAACGCACCGGGGCCGCGAGCATCCTCTACATGAACCTCGCGCACGGCGTGCCGATCGACGAGGGCTATGCCCGCGCGGGCGACTTCCGCCACGACCCGAAACGCAACCCGGAACTCAAGCCCGTCCTCGACCAGTACGGCGCGGCGATTGTCGAGGCCGCCAGGGACGGGACGGTGATCCCGTATCAGGGCCCAGGACAGCGGTAGCCGATCGCTATTCGTCCTCGACTCCCGTCTCCGCCGCCCGCGCCTCCAGCCGCGCCAGTTTCTCCGCCACACCCGGCGCGATCTTGTAGTGGACCTCCTTGCCGACCTTGTAGGTGTTCATCAGTTTCCGCTTGACGAGGTGGTCCAGGTCCGCTCGGGCCGTCGTTCGCGTGATGCGGTTGGAGTTGGAGTGCGACGTGACGGTGTAGTCCGTCTTCGGATGTCTCAGCGCGTGCTCAAGGAGGAGGCGCTGACGCAGATTCAGGTTTCGGTCGAGTCCAACGAGGCGAACGCTGCGGTCCACCTCCTCCGCCTCGCGCATCAGGCACTCATGCAGCCGCTCGACGGCACGCCCAATCACACTGAGCTTGTACTGGATGAAGTAGGTGAGGTCCCCTTCGTCCTGCTCGGTGTCGATGTATGCCTGCGGGTACTTCGCGATCGCCTTGTGGATCAGGGCGGAGATCGCCAGGTACTCGAACACGCGGTAGCCGGCGCGCAGCGCCGCCCAGTAGAAGACGGCCCGGGCGGTGCGCCCGTTCCCATCCACAAACGGGTGCTCGTACCCGATCATGAAATGGAGGATCGAGGCCTTCACGACCGGATGGATGAACCTTTCTCCGTCATGCGACCGGTTTGCAAAGTCGCACAAGGCCTTGATACGCGCGGGGATGGACTCCGCCGGCGGCGGCGTGAATATCGGCTCGTTCGAACGGACGTCGACGACACGGACGGTCTCGTCGGGGCGGCGGAACCGTCCGGCCTGCTCGGGGTTTTCGAGCGTGTCCGTGGTGAGCACCCCCTGCAGGTCGCAAAGCATCGTCGGGGACAGTTCCTTCCGGAGCAGAGCTTTGATCCGCTGCATCGCCGCGTAGTTATTCACCACCATCGCCTCGCTCCTGGACCGCGGGGGGCGCCCAGAGCGGAGCATCTCGATCGCGTCGGCTCGCGTCGTCGCCGCCCCTTCGATCAGCGATGACTCGATCGCTTCGTCCATCAGCGTGCGGATAGCGAACCGGTTCCGCAGCGCGGGGTCCGCGAGGGCGCCGTGTGGTGCGTCCAGCGCGGCGACCCCGCCGCCGACCGCATGATCGATCCTGTGCAGTTGCTCTATCAGGCTTGGAAAAGTGCAGAACGAGAACTCCCCTCCCTCCATGGCTCGGAGTGGTACCCGGTGTCTGTGGCTGAGCCTGGCGAGCTTGACCGCCGCCCACGTTGCGGTCGCGTCCAGCCCATTCTCCTCCGCCACGTGGCGGACCTTGCGCCACGGACGGTACTTTGCCATGACGCGGCCGAACCCCGAATGGGTCATCACGTGCACCGCGTCGGCCACAAGCGCGGGGTCGGCGAAGTTGACGGCGGGCGGCGTCTGATCGGTACGCACCGGGGGAACCCCCAAACAAAGTCAATATCGGTCAAACTGACTTTGCAGAACATTACCCGGCGCGTCGAAAAAGTCAAACTGTGCGATGATGTCTTTTTCACGCCCCCACGTTCAGCACCACCTTGATCCCCTCCCCCGTCATCATGGTCCTGAACGCCCGCTCGAAGTCCTCCAGCGGGAACTCGTGCGTGATGATCTCGTCCAGTTCCAGGCGCCCCGAGAGCAGCAACTCCTCCATCTGGTACCAGGTCTCGAACATCTTCCGACCGTTGATCCCCAGCACCGTGCAGCCCTTGAAGATGATGTGCTCGTTGAAGTCGAAGGTGACCTGCTTGGCGGGCAGCCCCAGCAGCGCCGCCGTCCCGCCGCTGCGCAGGGCCCGGAACCCCTGGATCATCGCCGACTCGGCCCCGGACATCTCCAGCAGCACGTCCACGCCCTCGCCGCGGGTCGCCCTGCGCACGTCCGAGATGAACCCGTCGCCCTTCCGCGCGTCGTAGGCCTCGACCGCCCCCAGTTTCCTGGCCAGCGCCAGCCGGGCCGGGTTGACGTCCGTGCAGAAGATGCGGCTGGCCCCCGCCGCCTTCGCGACTGTCACCCCCATCAGCCCGATGATCCCGACCCCGCTCACCAGCACGGAGCGCGCCGACACGCCCGCCGCCATCACCGTGTGCACGGCGTTGCCCAGCGGGTCCAGCACCGCGGCCACCTTGTCGGGGATCGAGGGGTGCACCGGCCACACGTTCTCCTCCGGCACGACGACGTAGTCCGCGAAGCACCCGTCGCGGTCGATCCCGATGATCCGCGTGTCGCTGGCGATGTGGGCGTTGCCCGTCCGCGAGTTGTAGTCCAGCCCCGCGGTGATGTGCCCCTCGGCCGACACCCGCAGCCCCGGCTGGTACTTCGTGACCGCGGGCCCCACCGCCTCGATCGTCCCCACGAACTCGTGCCCGGTGACGATGCCGACGGGGATGCGCCCCGCCGCCCACTGGTCCCATTCCCAGATGTGCCGGTCCGTCCCGCAGATGCCGGCCTTCTTCACGCGGATCAGCACGTCCCGCGGCCCGGGCACCGGCCTGTTCCTCTGCCCGTCGAACTTCAGCCCGACGCCCGCGTGGTGCTTGTAGAGGCACCGCATCGTGGGCTTGGGCGTCACGGGGACCTGGACGGCCGGCTTGGCGATGGTGGTCATGCCCCAAGCGTAGGTGGTCGGCGGATGCCCCTTCAGTTGCCGTGGATCAGGTAGACGTAGCCGTCCACGGCGGGCTCGGAGCCGCCGGTGCCGACTCCCTCGCACTTCAGCGCGAAGGTGGGGCGTATGCGGTAGTCCCAGCCGACCTTGAAGTCGAACTCCGTCTTGGCCGTGATGTAGATGTCGCGGTGATTGTCCGGGTCACGGGTGTACGTGAAATCGCCAGTCGGAGCGTTTCCCAGTTGCCTGTCCCCGCCTCGGCCCAGTCGATCACGAACGGGGCCGAACCGGTCGCCCAGAACACCGGGCCGTAGTGCGAGAACAGCACGGTCGTCGTGGAGTTCAGCACCGCCAGGCTCTCGCCGTTCTCCGGGAAACTCTCCAGGTCGTGCAGGCTGTAGGGAACCAGCCCGACCGCGCCCCCGCCGAGCGTGCCGGACAGGTTGTCGTAGTGCGGAGCCGGGCTTAGTGTCACCTGGCTTCCAGGTGGCCCGACCTTGATCGTACCGGACCACGGGGCGGAGCCATTGAGCGAGTTCAGGTCCACCTGCCCCGCGAGCGAGCCGAAGGTCATCGTCCGGCCAGCGCCCCACCCCTGACCGATCTTGATCCGCCGCCCCGCCGGGAGTGACCCGATCGTGACGTTCGTCGCGGCGAGATAGTTCTTGAAGACGGCATCCGCGTTGAGAGCCCCTTTCACGAGCAGGCCCGCGGTGGTCCCGGTGACGCTGTCCATGATGCCCGTGGTGATGCTGCCGGTGAACGAGCCGGCGCCGGCGGCGGCGCCCGTGGTTTCGACGCGGCGGATGGCGCCGAGCGACGCGGCGGTCGTCTCGAGGTTGGCCCAAATGGATTTCGCCGTGACCGACTGAATCTCATTGATTGCCTTGAGAGTCGCGGGATTGCTCGATGAGCCGATGTCACCGCCGGCAATGATCTTGCCGATGAGCGACGCGCCAGGCCCCAACGTGCTCGTCGCGATGTTGCCAAGGAAGTTGTTGCCGCAGTTGATTTCCAGCACCTCGGGCTGCAGGATCGAGCCGCCCGAAATCGCTTCAAAACTGGCGAAGATGTCCCCAGTGTAACCGGACACGCCGGTATCCTTGGGTATCTGCATGTTGGCAATTCGCTGCGCCCGAAAGAAACCCGGGATGCTGCTGGTCCCGAGTTGCCCTACGCGAATCGCTGAAATCGAGAGGTCCGCGTTCCCACTCGACTTTGAGATTTCCCAAAGAGTGGGGATTGTGTCGTTCTGGTCGTCGGGTGTCACCGTGACTACCACGTAGTCCTTCGTATCCGTCCCGCGATTCGCGTCCACTCGAACCCACTCGATGCTCTGTCCGGGCAGGATCGCCTTGACAGTCACGAAGTAGGCTTCCGGGATGCTGGAGTTCAGGTTGTGGACCGTCGCTGGAATGCTGACGGTCCACAGGCCTGGCGCTCCGTTGATGACGATGTTGCCGAACTGGCCTTGGCAGGTCGGGCAGCTGCCCTGACTCGACGTAACCGTGATCCATCCGTTGTCTGCTTGCGCAAGGCACCGGGCGCCGGGGAGGATTACGAGCAATGCAACTGCGAGCGAATACTTCATCGTCTTCTCCGTTGCGCGAAACAAGCCGCCGCAAACAAGAACATGGCAGCGCCGGGCTCGGGGATCGCCGACGCAATCCGAAGACCGGCGATCGGCTGACCCATCGGCATGGCCGACACGCCAAGCGCGTCAATAAGATCCATGTCCAGTTCACCACGATACACGGATCCGAGGGCGGTCCGCAAGTTGTACGTGCTCCACGGCTCCTCCGTCCATTCGCGCACGCCGCCGGAGGCGTCGAGCAGGTCCCACGGCGTCGTGGTCCATGGATACGACCCCGCGTCCATGCCCTGCTCACCGGGTGGGATGCCGATGCCGGCGTTGGTCTCTCCGCCCGCGCCCGGCGGCCCGCTCAGCAGCGTCGCGTTGCTGCCCCCCGGGTTCAGCCAGTAGCCCTCCTCTCCCGGGCCGTACCGGTCCGGGTCGTAGTACACACCCTTGAACCACTCGTCGAGGGACGGGATCCAGAACTTCGCGTCCGGGTTGTGCGTGTGCTGGTCGTTCAGTTGTCCGGTCTTGGGATTCTGTGTAAACGTCGACGTGTCGTACGCGCCGTTCTGGAACGCCCACGCGCCGGTGGCCTGCCCGTTGTGGAGCCAGTTGCAATACCGGGCCGCCATGCGCCAACTCATCTCAACCGGGAAGTTCTCCTGCCCCGGGATGATCGCGTAGCCCTTGGGGCCCGGCAGGATCGACCAGCTCGTCAGTTCCGGGTCGCTCGGAGTGCCGGTCCAGTATGGTGAGTAGGCCTGCACAAAGGGCAGCCACTGGCTCGCCGTGATCTCCGTCCGCGAGAGGCGGAACTCGTACCCTACCGCGCCGCGCGCGATCCACGGGCGCTGCGGCACCTCGCTGGGAATCGTGTTGCGGTTCCCGGGCGCGCCGATCGTCACGAAGTCGATGCCGTAGCTCGGCGGGGCCTGCGCGACGCACGAACAGGTGGCGACGAGCCCGGCCAGAATGGCGGTTCCCGGTGAGTGCATGCCCGACTGTATCGAATGGCCCGGAGCACACGCCGCCACTTTTTCCCCGCCGATGCCCGCCGAGCGCACCCGCCGGCCCCTGCGGTCGTACAAACCCCCCGCCCGGCTGTCCGGGAGCGGGGCCACCCACTGAAGGACCGGGGGGGCCGCGTCTCACCTTCCTGCCTCAGAACCCTCTTCGTTTTCCTACACTCCCCGATGCCGGTTCTCGCCGCGACCAACATCCGCCTGACCTACGGCGACTCGATCATCCTCGACGGCGTGTCGATCTCCGTGGAGCCGGGGGAGCGCGTCGGGGTGGTGGGGCGGAACGGGACGGGCAAGTCGAGCCTGCTGAAGGTGCTGGCCGGACTGATCCCGCCGGATGCGGGCAACGTCTCCATCCAGCGCGGCTGCCGGGCGGGCTACCTGAAGCAGGACCCGGACCTCGCCCCCGACGAGACGCTGCGGGAATCGGCCGAGGGGGCCTTCGACGAACTGCACCGCCTGCACGCGGAACTGCACACAGTCTTCGATGCGATGGCCGCGGCCACGGAGCGCGGCCAGGACGCGGAGGTGATGCGCCTGCTGAAGGAGCAGGAGCGGCTGGAGAGGCTGGCGGAGGCCGCGGGGGGCTACGCGATCGACCACAAGATCGACGCGGTGCTGCACGGGCTGGGGTTCACCGACGCCCAGTTCACGATCAGAACGCGGAACCTTTCGGGCGGGCAGCGGGGTCGGCTGGCGCTGGCGCGGCTGCTGCTGGAGCAGCCGGACGTGCTGCTGCTCGATGAGCCGACCAACCACCTGGACATCGAGGGCCGGTTGTGGCTGGAGGGCTTCCTGACCCGGGAGTACCGCGGGGCGGTGCTGATGGTCAGCCACGACCGGTACCTGCTGGACCGGGTGGTGACACGGATCGTGGAGACCGAGCAGGCGCGGCTGATCGATTACCCCGGCAACTACGCGACCTTCCGCGAACTTCGGGCGGAGCGCCGCACGGCGCAGATGCGGGCCTTCGAGAACCAGCAGACGAAGTTCAGGAAGGAGGAGGCATTCATCCGCCGGTACAGGGCCGGGCAGCGGGCCAAGCAGGCGCGGGGGCGCCAGTCGAAACTGACACGGGCCAGGGAGGACAGCACCATCGAGCGCCCCATGGAGATGGCCTCCCTGGACTTCGAACTGCCGCGGGCGGAGCGGACCGGAGACATCGTGCTCGCGGCCCGCGGCATCGGCAAGCGGTACACGCAGCGCACCGAAGACGGGCGCACGGGCCAGAAGGTGCTGTTCACCGGGATGGACCTGACGATCGGCCGGGGCGAGCGGTGGGGGATCATCGGGCCCAACGGCGCGGGGAAGACGACGCTGGTTCGGTGCCTGCTGCGCCCGATCGACGCGGCGGGCGGGCTGGAGGCGGACACGGGGCATGTGCGGGCCGGCAGCAACGTGAAGGTCGGCTACTACCGGCAGAGCCACGAGCACCTGGACTCCGACCAGCAGGTGTACCGGTACCTGCAGAGCGTGATCGCCAAGGAGAACCCGGGGCAGGTACTGAGCGAGCAGCAGGCGCGGAACCTGGCCGGAGCGTTCCTCTTCAGCGGCGAGGAGCAGGAGCGGCAACTGGGCACGCTCTCCGGCGGGGAACGGAGCCGGGCGGTACTGGCCGGGCTGCTGGCAAGCGCCAAGAACCTGCTGGTGCTGGACGAGCCGACCAATCACCTGGACATCGACAGTTCCGAGCGGCTGGAGGCGGCGCTGGGGGGTGAGGGGGGATACGAGGGGGCGATGCTCCTCATCAGCCACGACCGGGCCCTGATCGACGAGACCTGCGACCACCTGATCGTGATGGACGGGCACGGCGGCGCCAGTGTGTTCCACGGGAACTACACCGAGTGGCACGAGAAGGAATCCCGCCAGTCGGCGGAGGCCGCCCGCGCGGCAGCCGAGGAGCAGCGACGCCGCGACGACGCGGAGAAACGCCGGCGACAGGCGGAGGAGCAGAGGGCCGCGAGGGCCCGGCCGGGACCGACGGCCGGAAAACTGGCGAAGATGAAGACGGAGCAGCTCGAGGCGCGGATCGAGGAGATCGGGGCGCGGATCCGGGCGATCGACGAGTCGTTCAACGATCCGGACGTGTGGTCGGACCAGCGCAGGTGCAACAGGCTGGGCGATGAGCGCAAGAAACTGGCCGAGGAACTCGAGCCGCTGGAGTTCGAGTGGGTCCAGCGGGCGGAGGGCTAGCGCCCGCGCGCCGGGACCCCGGCGACCGTCACCCCGTCCGGCACGTCGCGCACGACCACCGCGCCGGCGCCGACCGTGCAGCCCACGCCGATGGACAGGTTCGGCAGCACCCGCGCCCCGAGGCCGACCAGCGTCCCGGCGCCCACGCGGGATCGCCCCCCCAGCACCGCGCCCGGGGCGACGTGCGCGTTGTGGCCGATCCGGCACTCGTGCTCCACGATCGCTCCGGTGTTGATGATCGCGTGGGGCTCCACGCGGGCGCGGGTATGCACCACGGCACCGGGCGCGACAAACGTTCCCGCGCCCAGCGGAGCGCTCGCCGCGACGACCGCCGAAGGGTGCACCACGGACGTGGCCCCGTCCCGCGGCAGGCGGCCCAGTGCCCGATCCCGCAGGGGGATCGCGCCCAGGGCCATGATCCACCGGCGCCCCGCGATGGCGGCCACGTCCGCCAGCCCGCCCAACCTCGAGGCCGAGGGGTGGCCGGTCGCGAGTGGAGCCCGAGGGTCGTCGTCCAGGAACCCGGCGATCGTGTGGCCCGCGGCCAGCGCGGCGTCGGCCACCACCAGCGCGTGCCCACCGCCGCCGATCAGGACCAGGTCCGCCATGGGCGCATCATGCGGCCCGGGATGCCGCGGTGCAAGTTGGGGTCAGCCGGCGGTCCCGGATTCATCCCGGTCCGCGCATCCGCCGGATCATGTCCCGCATCATCAGTTGCCCGCGCGACCGCTGCCCGGGGCTGGCGTGGCTGCCCACGTCGTTGTTCAGCAGCACGAAGAGGCGACCCATGGCCCGCACCGGCGGGCCCCCGCCCCGGGCGAACTCGCGCTTGTCGCGCTCGGCCTGCCGGTGGCCCTCGGCCAGACGCTGGGAGTCCGGGATGTCCCGCGCCTGCCCGGCCACCGTCTCCATCATCTTCGTGAACTCGATGAACGCGTGGTCGAGGAAGTCGTCCTTGCCCTCGGCCGGGACGCCCGCGTACTGGGCCGCGTACATGTCCCACACGTCGATCGCCAGTTTTGATGCGTTCTTCTCGAGTTGCTCGCGGGCGGCCCCGGCGATCCCCGCGGCGAACGCGGCCATCAGGGCGGAGTCCCCGCTGTTCATGGACTTCAGACGTTCAACGAGTATCCCGATCAGTTGCAGCCGCTCCTCGACGGGCAGGTTGTTGAACCGGTCCGTCAGCAGCGTGTAGTCAAAGACTTTCTTCAGATTGCCCTTGCGGTAGTCGGGCTGCCGCACCGGGCCGAACACCAGCCACGCGGCCCCCGCGAGCACCAGCAGCGTCGGCGCCCCGAACCGCAGGCCGCGCTTCCGCCAGAGCAGCCGCCGCTGCTCCGTCCCGGTGAAGTAGTCGCGCACGCCGCACCAGACCTCGCTCACGTCCGGGGAGCGCCAGCGCCGCCGCCACAGGCGCGCCCGGGCGGCCCGGATGACGGTCTCGGCCTCGCTCACGGGGCGATCCCCCCGCCGAACGCGACCACGTCCTTGAAGAACGGCCCCAGCAGCCCCGGATCATTGATGTCCATGCTCCAGTCCGCGTGCAGGTCGCCGTAATACAGGGCGTTGCGGGCGGACCCGGTGCTCCGGAGCTTGTGCCAGTCGCCGGCATCGGTGACGATGGGCCACGCCCGGTCGTTCTCGTAGGCCTTGGTGACCCCGTACGCGGGGTTGCGGACGAAGATGCCCTCGGCGAAGTCCATGAAGATGCCCGGCGGGTAGTCGTAACTGACCCCATCCGTTCGCCACTTCGGCTCGAAGCCCAGTTCGGCATCCTCCGACGCGCGGTCGGAGGGGCACCTGTAGGGATCCGTGACAATGAAGTAGCCGTCGTCGCCCTTTCGCGGCGTCGGCGCGTCAACATAGTCGGCGAGCAGGTCGAGAAGGGAGGGATCGTTCCCGCCCCCGGGTCCCCCCGACCCGTGCAGCGGGCTGACCCGCGGCAGGAAGTTCTTGTGGTCGTTGAAGTAGACCTGGAACCCGCCCCCGATCCCCTTCAGGTTCGTCAGGCACTTGAGCCGGCGGGAGGTCTCGCGGGCCCCGCCCAGTGCCGGGATCGTGATGCCGATGAGCAGCGCAATCACGGAGATCGACACCAGCAACTCGATCAGAGTGAACGCCCGAATCTTCCCGCGCACTTCTGGTCTCCCGCCGTTGTACGCCCGCCGCGGCCCCGCGTTACAGGGTACCACAGGGGCCGCATATCCCCATGCTCCATCGGCATGGTGGGTGTCACTCACGCCAGGAGGGCCCGCACCAGCGCAAGATTCAGGGCGTGCCCGGAGCGGGCGGCGATGACCTCTCCTTGCACCGGCCGGCCGGCCAGGGCCAGGTCGCCGATCAGGTCCAGGAGTTTGTGCCGCGCCGGCTCGTCCGCGAAACGCAGCGCGTTGTCGATGGGACCGGCCGGGCCGATGACCAGCATGTCCCGCGGCGAAAGGTGGCCGAACAATCCGGCCGCACGCATCGCCAGGGCTTCCCGCTCAAGGCAGAACGTGCGGGCGGGGGCGATGTCCCCCGCGTAGTCATTGCCCGCCGGCCACGACGCGGACTGGGCCGTGATCGGTGACGCGGGGCCGTAGTCCAGTTCGTAGGTGTACCTTGGGCATGCGGCCGGGCGCGCGACGATCCGACCGCCGCCGCCCTCAACGACGACCTCGCGTTCGACGACCAGTGGCCGGACAATCCCGGGAATGTCGGTAACGCCGGCCCCAAGGATCGCCTGAACAAACGGCCCGGCCGAACCGTCGCAGATCGGTGTCTCCTCGGCGGAGAGTTCGATGATCGCATCGGTGACGCCCAGGCCGGTGAGCGCCGAGAGCACATGCTCCGTCGTTGCCGCCGCCGCCGGACCGCGCGCCAGAACGGTGTTGCGGCCGGTGGGGCTCGCGGCCGCGAACGCGGCGAGCGCCGGCACCTCCGGCCTGCCGGGCAGGTCCATTCGCCGGAAGACGAGCCCCGTACCCGCGGGCGCGGGCCGAAACTCCAGGGTCACGGGGCGCGCCGAGAAGAGCCCGACGCCGGCCACGTGCGCCGGCCCGGCCACCGTACGCCGCGGGGTCACGCCTTCGCCCCGTCCCGTGCCGCCTTCTCCAGTGCCCGCAGGCGTTCCAGCATGGCCTCGATCCGCCGCACACCCGCGTAGATGCGGCGTGTCTCGCGGATGGGCCGCGCCGGCGTGCCCAGATACGTCAGGCCCCCCGCCAGGTGCCCGGTGACCCCGGACTGCGCCGCAAGCACGGCGCCCGGCCCGATGCGCAGGTTGTCGGCCACGCCCACCTGCCCGCCCAGGATCACGCCGTCGCCCAGCGTCACGGACCCCGCCAGGGCCGCCTGCCCGGCGATCAGGCACGCCCTGCCCACCACGCAGTTGTGCGCGATCTGCACCAGGTTGTCGATCTTCGTCCCCGCGCCGATCACCGTGGGCCCGAACTTCCCGCGATCGATGCACGAGTTGGCGCCGATCTCCACGTCATCCTCGATGCGCACATACCCGATGTGCGGGATCTTGACGACGCCGCGCCCGTCCGGAGCCGGGCGGTACCCGAATCCATCGGTCCCGACGATCACGCCCGGGTGCAGGATGCACCGGGCGCCGACCGTGCACCGGTCCAGGATCGTGACGCCGGCGCGCAGCAGCGTTCCCGGGCCGATCCCGACGCCGCGCCCGAGCGTGACCGCGTGCTCCAGGACCACCCCATCGCCCAGCGTCGTCCCCGCACCGACCAGGCAGTGCGGGCCGATCGAGACGCCCCGTCCCAATCGCGCAGCCGGATCGACGACCGCCGTCGGGTGCACCCCCGGCTCGGCCGCGGCCGGCGGCGGGGCGAAGAGTTCAAGGGCCCGGATCATCGCCAGGTCCGCGTCCGGCACGCGGAGCAGCGTCCGCCGGGTCGCGTCGTGCCCCGGCACCTCGAGCGCGGCGGCCACGAGCGCCGCCGAGGCGCCGCTGCCGCTCCACTGGGCCGCAAACTCCGCCGAGCGGAGGAACGTCAGGTGGCCGGGCGCGGCGTGGGACAGCGCCTCCACCCCGGTGATGGGCAGGTCGTCGGGGCCCTCCGGCACGGCCCCGAGCAACTTCGCGATGGAGCCGGTGGTGTGCCCCATCGGCCGTCAGTTCTTCTTCCCGGCGGCGTAGTCGTTGTTCATCCGCGTGATGACGTCCTGCGTGATGTCCAGCCGCTTGCGGGCAAAGAGGATCTTGCGGGCGGTGATCGCGCCCAGGACGCCGTCCTGCCGGGAGCCGTCCGGGGCGCGGAGCGGGCGGTCGTCGAGCAGCACAAGGTCCAGGCCCTGCTCATCCGCAACGGCGTTCACCGCGGCGATCACCTTGTCATACAGGGCCTGCTTCGTGGTCCCGGCCTCGATCTCCTTGACCTCCTGCAGCGCGTTGGCCCGCGCCTGGAGCTGCGCCTTGGCCTCGATGGCCTTGGCGATCTTGGCGTTCATCGACGGGTCGTTGAGTTTCTTGGCCTCCTCGGCGTCGGCGAACGCCGCCTTCGCATCCGTTTCCGCCTGCTCCACCTG
Source organism: Phycisphaerales bacterium (assembly GCA_020849105.1). GTDB lineage: Bacteria > Planctomycetota > Phycisphaerae > Phycisphaerales > UBA1924 > JADLGW01. Next base: position 97,104 of record JADLGW010000058.1, read on the forward strand.
CTTGCGGTACCCGTCGAACCGCTGAGCCTGGGCCGCCGAGAGGTCCTTGGCCTCCGTCAGCGCACCGGTGATCTGCGTCACGTCCACGACCGCGACCGTCGCGGGCGCCGGGGGCGCCGCGCCCGCCGAACCGCCCCGCGCCGCCCGGAGACCGAAGAACACCGCCGCCGAGAGGGCCGCGACCGCGGCGGCCCGGGACCAGGTTGGATTGTGCATGGACAACTCCTTGAGTTGCAGGGCGACCGCGAGGGCGATGATAGTGCCCGGCGGTGCTTCCGGCATGGTGCGCGGCGTGTTCCCACAGCGACCGAGCCGCCCGTGCCCTAGGCGCGCTTCTCTTCAATCACGGACGTGCTGGGGTACGCCACACGCCCGTGGTAGATGCTCGCCACGCTCTTGCTGATCGATTCACCGATGGTCTGGAGTTCGCGGAAGGTCATGTCGCACTCCTCGAACTGCCCGTCCTCCAGCCGCTTCTGGGCCAGCGCCCGCACCAGGGCGTCGATGCGGCTGGGCGTCGGCTCCGCCATGGTGCGCGTCGCGCTCTCCACCGCGTCGGCCAGCATGACGATCGCCACTTCCTTGTTCCGCGGCTTCGGCCCCGGGTAGCGGTACTCGACCTCCTGCGGCGGCTCGCTGGCCCCCGGGCCGCGCCCCGCTTCGCCCGCCTGCCGCCGCGCCCGGGAGTAGAAGTACTCGACCAGCGTCGTGCCGTGGTGGGCCTCGATGAAGTGCTGAATGGACCGGGGCAGGCCGAACTCCTGGGCCATCGCCACCCCGTCCTTCACATGCCCGACGATGACCAGCAGCGACATCGCCGGGCTCAGTTTGTCGTGCTTGTTGGGCCCGCCGGACTGGTTCTCCACAAAGTACTCGGGCTTGTTGGTCTTGCCGATGTCGTGGTACAGGGCCCCGACGTAGGTCAGCAGCGAGTTGGCCCCGATGGTCTCCGCCGCGGACTCGGCGATGCTCGCGACATTGAGCGAGTGGTTGTAGGTGCCCGGAGCCCGCTGCTGGAGTTGGCGCAGCAGCGGCTGCTTCGGGTCGCGCAGTTCGATCAGCGTCATGCCGGTGGTGATGCCGAACGCACGCTCGATCGTCGGCAGGATGGCCAGGGTGATGATGCCCACCAGCAGCCCGCCGCCGCCGGCCCACCCGGCGTCCACGCCCGCCTGGCGCAGCGCCGGAAGGCTGATCGGGCGGTCGATGAGCGATACGAGCACGGTGCCGAAGGCCAGCGCCAGCCCGGCGTACACGCCCATGCGGATCACCCCGCTGCGGTCGCGGACCTCCTTCAACTGCCACACGGCCACGCCCGTGCCCGTGACCATCAGCGCGTAGACGCCGATGGGCTGGTCCAGCGCGATGCACACCAGCACGCCCTGCAGCATCGACATCGCCAGCGCCACGCGCTGGTCGTACGCGATGACCAGCAGCACCGCCACGAACACGGTGGGCGCGACCGCGCACATCATCATCGCCGCGGGGCTCGCCACGCTCCCCACGCACGCGACCGCCAGCGCCCCGGCCAGCACGCCCGCGATCCCGCCGGTGCGCCCGGGGTTGCGCGCCACGCGCGGGCAGAACAGCGCGATGTACCCGCCCACGGCCAGCGCCACGGCGGACACCGCGGCCACCAGGCTCAGGTTCCGAAGCCAGATCGTCCAGCGCTGGCTGTCCTGCTGCTGGTAGGCCCGCAGGTCCTGCTTGTACAGTTCCAACTGGGCCGGGTCCAGCACGTCGCCACGCTTGAAGATCGTCTGCCCGACGGCGGACTCACGCACGGTCAGGGGCACCGCCGCCGCGGCCTTGTCCTGCTGCTGGACCGTCGCCGCCTCGTCGAACTCGTAGGTCGCTTCGGGGCTGGTCGTGAGCCGGCTGGCAACCGCCAGGAGCGTGGCCCCCTCGAAGCCCGCTTCGCCGGCGAAACGGATCATCTGCCGGCCCAGGTCCGGGTCCTTGATGCTCATCACGTCACGGTGCGGGATGAGCCCGATCACCTCGCCGGCCGCGCGCGCCTCGATCGCCGTGTTCAGGCTCTGCATCTGCCGCTGGTAACTCAGGTCGTCCAGCAGCGGCTTGCGCATCAGCATCGCCATCAGGCGGTCCACACGCTCCATCCAGACCTGGCTGGCCTGCCCGTCGTTCACGAAGCCCTTGACCGCGGCCAGCGATTCCGGGGTGATCCGGAACTGCCTGGAGACCTCCTCGGCCAGCCCCGCAACCGTCTCCACGTTGGCCAGGGCCTTGGGCAGGTTCTCCAGCGAGGCGCGGAGTTGGGCGATCACCGGCCCGCGCAGGTTGTAGACCCGCGGCGTGCGCTGCCGGACCTCCTCGCGCGCCCGGTTGGTCTCGGCCTGGTCGACCAGCAGCAACTTCACGCGCACCAGCGCGGTGCGGTTCATCACCTGACCGACGGCGACCAGGGGCTGCTGCCGGGTCCATATCGCCAGGCCGCCGCAGACCGCGACGAAGGCCGCCGCGATCAGCAGGCCCCACCCGGCGCTCGGCGAGGTGGTGATCCGGGACCACAGACCGGGGGCGCCGCCGTCGCGGCGCAGGAGCACGCGGCGCGTCCGTGCCGCCCCGGTCCTCGTGCCCGACTTGGTCGTGTCCTTCGCCAGGCGCTACTCCTCAGGGGGCCCCGCGGGCTGGGCCGCCCGCGGCCGGCGCGCCGCCCCGCCGTACGCATCGACCACCCGCTGCACCAGCGAGTGCCGCACGACGTCCGCGCGGTCCAGCGTCACGAAACTGATCCCCGGCACCCGGGCCAGACGTCGGGCCGCGTCGATCAGCCCGCTCTCCCGCGGGTCGGGCAGGTCGATCTGGGTGACGTCGCCGGTCACGATCATCTTGCTCCCGTGACCCATCCGGGTCAGGAACATCTGCATCTGGCCGCGGGTCGAGTTCTGCGCCTCGTCCAGGATGACGACCGCGTTGTTCAGCGTCCGCCCACGCATGAACGCCAGCGGCACCACCTCCACCACATCCGTATCCATGAATCGCCGGATGGTGGCGTAATCCATCATGTCGTTCAGAGCGTCAAAGAGCGGCCGCAGGTAGGGATTGACCTTGGCCTGCAGGTCGCCGGGCAGGAACCCGAGTTTCTCGCCGGCCTCCACCGCGGGGCGCGCCAGGATCACCTTCTTGGCACGGTCGGTCCGGAGCAGGTGCACCGCCGCCGCGACCGCCAGGTAGGTCTTGCCCGTCCCCGCCGGGCCGATGGCGAAGACCATGTCGTGGGTCCGCATGGCCTCGAGGTAGCGTTCCTGGTTCCCCGTCTTGGCCTTGATCGCCCGGCCCGAGGTGTAGACGTCAAGCGCTCCGTCCCAGGCGGCGGCCCCCTCACCCATGCCGCGCCCGGACTCGTACCTCTCCGCCTCGGTCGCGATCACCTCCAGGACCTGCTGGCGGTTCATCGCTTCGCTCTCGCGGGCCGCCCGGCCGAGGCGCTCCAGCACGCTGCGGGCGACTGCCACGGACCGCCGGTCGCCGCGGAGCGCGACCTCACCCTGCCGGGCTGTCACGTCCACCCCCAGGGCTTCCCGGATCATCTTGAGGTTCCGTTCCGCGGTGCCGAGCACGCTCACGCGCTCGGGGCCCAGCGGCACTGGGATATTGACTTCCACGCGCGGCATTGCCTCCTGGACGACCCCGGGGAGCCGATAATGCTACCCCGATGGGTTCGGCACGATTCGCGTCCGGGTTGGGTGGTGGCAGACGAATCCACCCGTCTGTACGGGAGATGTACGCGCTGATACGGACGCATGTTCGTTGTCTTGGACGGTTCGGCGAGGTCCGGCCGCGGCCCGCGGCGGGGATCGTGGCGCCGAAGCGAACCGGCAGACGCTTGGCGATCGCGCTCACAGTCGGCCTTGGGCCCCTGCTCCCTGGCTGCTCGGGCTTCAAGGCGCCGCTTTTTCCTCTCTTCGACAGGCGTGCGCCGGCGACCTCGCCGGCTGTCACGGTGGTTGAGGGCGATTTCAATGACGTAGAGGCAGCGGTGTACGCGGCATCCATGGCGGCCCAGACCGTGGATATCGCCTCCGACCAGCCCGGACCCGATCGCCGGGATTACCAACTGCTCACGATCAATGGCTCGCCGGGCACACTCAACGTCGTGCACCGCCCGGACGGGCTTATCGAGTTGACCTGCCGCATCGGCCGGTTCGGCGACCCGGAGCGCGAACGCCACTATGTTGCGGCTATCGCCGCCCGGCTCGAGGAACTGCACGGCCGGTGCTTCGCTCCGCTCAAGGACCGGACTCCCCCCCGGCCGGCGATCCCGTTCCGGTTGACGCCGCGGCTCCCGGCAACTGGACGGTAACGGTCGTACCCTCCTTCCACACGGAAGTGAGCCGGATCGTCCCCCCCAGCCGGCGCACCGCGTGCTTCACGATGGCAAGCCCGAGGCCGCTGCCGCGCCGGTGGGTCGAGAGCGTCCGGGCCGCGTCCACCTGGTAGTATCGCTCGAACACGCGCTGCTGGTGCTGGATAGGGATCCCGATCCCCCGGTCGGCAACGTCCAGGGTCACTCCGCCCGTGGCCTCGGCGCGTCCGGTGAGCCTGACCACCGTGTCCTCGTACGCGAACTTGGTCGCGTTCTCGACCAGGTTGCGCAGGATGAGCAGGACCAGCCCCCGGTCCGTGCTGATCTCCGTGAGTCCGGGGTCGAACTCACAGGACAGGGTCAGGTTCCTTTCCCGGCACACTCCCTCGAACTGTGCCGCCATCGCCTCCGCCAGGGCCGCGGTGGGCACACGCTCGATCCGGATATCGACCTCCGGCGATTCCAGGCGGGACAGGTCCAGGAGGTCGCGGACCATCTCCTCCAGCCTGGCCGTGTTCCCGGCGATTGTGCTCAGCAGGCGCCCGCGCATCGCCGGATCCTCAATCGCGCCCGCGCCCAGGGTCTCAACGGCCATCCGCAGGGCCGTGATCGGCGTCCGCAGTTCGTGGGAGGCGTTCGCCACGAACTCCGATTTCACCTGGACCGCTCTCGACAGTTCCGTCACGTCCCGGAGGGCAACGACGACTCCTCCGCCGGGGACGGCACGGACGGAAGCCTCGACCATCCGGGCGCCCTCGTCCCCGGCGACCCGGAAACGGGCCTGCCCGTCGGCTCCAGACCGGCAGAGGTCGATCAGTTCCGGGTAGGCCAGCACATCCGCCAGCATCCGTCCCGCGGCCCGATCCGGCCGGACCGCCAGGAGACGGGCCGCGCCCGGATTCCAGATCGTGACCAGGCCCTCGCGGCTGATCTCGATGACCGGGACATCGAGCACGCTCAGCACCGCGCCCGTTCGGTCGGACTGGGCGGGTGCGGCCAGCACCGCACGATCCTCACCCGGACGGGTCTGATACCGACGGGTAATCCACTGGGCGTACACCGCAGTAAACAGGGCGAGCACGCCAACGACGATGAGCCGGGGCCACCAGGGAACGATGAGGCACGCGGCGACCATGGCTGCGCCGGCGACCCACAACCAGACCCCCGATCTGGGTGTCAAGGTGGGCATTCTGGACCCTAGGACTCCGTTGCCGGCTCCGCCGCGGCTCGGTATCCGACGCCGCGCACGGTATGGATCACACCGCCGGCTGGGCCCAGTTTCTTCCGGATGGCGGTCATGTGGACATCGATGGTCCGCTCCGTGGCCGTGATGCCGGGGCCCAGGGCGCGTGTCATGAGTTGAGCCCGGGTCAGGATCCGACCCTCCGCCTGGATCAGCGCGGCGAGCAGCCTGAACTCGGTGAGCGTGGTGTGGGTGGGTGCGCCGTCCACCAGGACCTGGTGGGTCTCTGTATTCACGCAAACTTGCCCCATGGCTAGGGTTGCGCTGCCGGCCTGGCTGCCTGTCCGGCGACGAATGACGGCCTCGATCCGGGCGAGCAGCACCTTCATTGAGAAGGGCTTGGTCACATAGTCGTCTGCCCCGACCGTGAGCCCCACAACCTGATCGACCTCGTCGCCGCGGGCGGTGAGCATGATGATGGGGACGGCAGCGGTGGCCGGATCGATCCTGACGCGACGGGCAACCTCCGTGCCGGGGAGTTGCGGGATCATCCAGTCCAGCAGGACGACATCGGGCCGGTCTTTCACGATCGCGGCCAAGCCCGAACGCCCATCGAACGCGACTTCGGCATCAAACCCGGCCTGTTCCAAGTTGTACCGGAGCATATCCGCGACATCACGCTCATCCTCGATGACGACGGCTCGCCGTCGCGAACGTAAGCCTTTGTCAGACAACGCTTTGGACGCTTGTGTGGGCACGGTGGTGCTGTCCTGGAGCGATCTCGGGTCGTAGCATAGCAGGGCCGGCAACTCGCAAAAAAGCCGTGTTTTTCGGTCACTCGGGGCGTTGTCTTGACCAGAAATCCGGCGTTCGGCACCAATTCTGGCCGCGTGGACGGTTATTGGCCGAATATGAACGACCGTGAGTTTGCGTTGACTAATGGCCCGGTCTATACTCCGGCCCCTCTTTGGGAAAGTGGGTCAATCGGACGCGGAGCGTTCGGCCGAGCGTATGGGACCAGTCGCAACGGATTGCAAAGAGAAACCGGGTGAGTCCGAGTCCCGCCTCGGGGGCGGCTCGAGAGGTCAGGAAACGGAAGGGCCGCCAGTGTTGGTGGGGTCCTTCGGGTTCACTAGCAAGGAGTCTTAGATGAGTCGGACGAAGATGGTGTGCCTGATCGCGGGCGCCGCGGCCTGTTGGTGCGGTTCCGCGATGGCCCAGAGTGACCAGAGCCGGGCCTACAGCAGCGAGGCACTGGCGAACGCCGAGGGCCAGACCAGCATGCTGGCGAGCCCGGCGGTCCGCGGGCCGGAGTTCCACGGCCAGATCCAGTTCCGGTACATCTGGAACAGCCGCGATGAGCCGTCCCCCGCGGATGACGATGATTCGACGATCGGGTTCCAGACCCGTCGGACCAAGATCTCGGTCGAGGGCGAGATCGCCGACGGCTGGGGCTACTACATCCAGGGCGCGTTCGATTTCGACGGCGGTTCCTTCGGGCTTTCGGACGCCTTCGTGACCTACCAGGCCGATGAGGCGTGGCAGCTCAAGTGGGGCCAGTTCAAGCTCCCGTTCATGCGTGAGGAACTCGTCTCGTCCACCAAGCAACTGGCGGTGGACCGGTCGATCGCCGACGAGGTGTTCAACCAGGGCTACTCCCAGGGCTTCCAGGCCGCTTACAAGGCCGATTCGTTCCGCTTCATGGGCGCGTTCTCTGACGGCTTCAACACCGCCAACACCGACTTCAACAACGGCGGCGAGGCGGACTTCGCCCTGACCGCCCGGTTTGAGTACCTCGGGGCCGGCGAGTGGGACAAGATGGACGACTTCACCTCCTGGAAGTCGGCCCCCTTCTCCTGGCTGCTCGGCGGTGCGGTCCACTGGCAGTCCGGCGGCGAGACCTTCGCCACGGCTGACGTGGACATCCTGACGGCCACGGCCGACGCGTCCTTCGAGGGCAACGGCTGGAACGCGTTCGTCGCCGCCGTGTGGCGCAACGCCGACGTGGCCGGGGCCAGCGAGGACCTGGACGACTTCGGGTTTACCGCCCAGGCCGGCATCTTCGCCTCCGACAACTGGGAAGTCTTCGGCCGCATGTCGGCCGTCTGCCCGGACAGCGACGTGAGCGGCGCCGGCACGTTCTGGGAACTCGCCGTCGGCTTCAACTACTACGTCGTGCCCGAGAGCCACGCGGCCAAGTTCACGGTTGACCTCTGCGCGTGGCCGAACGCCACCACGGACAACCGGCTTGTCGGCGGCGGCAACACCGGCATCGGCCTGCTGGCGGACAGCGGCGACCCGCAGTGGGCGCTCCGCGGCCAGTTCCAGCTCCTGTTCTAAGGCACGTTTTTCTTGCTCGTGACGCCGGCCCGCACCACATGGTGCGGGCCGGTTTTTCCTTGGCACAGTCGTGTCCGCCGGCAGGGCGGGGCCCGGTGCCCCGCACGGGGCCTACATGCGCTCGAGGGTCGGCAGGCCCAGGACGCCCAGGGCATCGGCGAGCACGCGGGCGGTGAGGTCGCACAGGCGCAGGCGGGCATCGCGGGTCGCATCGTCGGGCGCCTGGAGCACGGGGCAGGCGTCGAAGAACGTGCTGAAGGCGCCGGCCAGGTCGTAGGCGTACTGGCACAGGCGGTGGGGCTCCAGGGAGTCGCCGACAGATTTCACCACGCCGGGGTAGCGGAGCAGGGCGAGGGCCAGCGCCTTTTCCGCCGGGTGCTCAATCCGGAGCGGTGCGGACCGCCAGCCCCCGCCGATCCCGCGTTCCCCGCCCTTGCGGAAGATGCTGCGGGTCCGGACCAGCGCGTAGAGCAGGTAGGGACCGGTATTCCCCTCGAACGCGAGCATGCGGTCGAACCGGAACACATAGTCCTTGATCCGGTCGGTGGAGAGGTCGGTGTACTTGATCGCGGCGATCCCGACCGCCTCGGCGATCTCGCGGCGCTCCTGCGGCGAATGCCCCGGGTTCTTCTCCGCGACGACGCGCCCGGCGCGCTCCACCGCCTCGTCCAGCAGGTCCTCGAGCCGCACGTTGTCGCCGCTGCGGGTCTTGAACGGGCGGCCGTCGTCGCCCAGCACGCTCCCGAACGCGGCGTGCTCCAGGGATGCCGGGGCCGCGGCGCCGGGCGGGGTCGCGTAGCCGGCCTTTGCAGAGGCCGCGAACACCTGCCTCAGGTGCAGCAACTGCGTGGACCCCACGGCGTAGATGACGCGCGCGGCGCCGAGATTCTGGACGCGCCGGCGCACGGCCGCCATGTCCGTGGTCGCGTACAGGTACCCGCCGTCGGCCTTGCGGATCAGGCACGGCACGTCGATCCCGAGTTCGTCGAGCCGGATGACCAGCGCCCCGTCGGATTCCTCCGCGATCCCGCGCCGAACCAGGTCCGCGACCATCGGCTCCAGTTCCGCGGCGTAGGACGATTCACCGGCGGAGTCCTCCGCCCGGACTCGGGCGTGGAGACGGGCGCACACGGCCAGACACGCGGTCATGGTGACGTCGTAGATGCGGCGCCACACCGCGACGGTCGCCGGGTCGCCCGCCTGGAGCCTGAGCAGCGTGTCCTTCGCCCGGGCCATCGCGGCCTCGGCGCCCGCGACCTGTTCACCGAGTTCCGCCTCGGCCTTGGGCCCGAGCCCGAACCTGCGGACGGCCTCCAGCCCCCTGAGATCGCGGGCGCACTCGGCCTGCGCGGAGCGGTACAGGCGTGTGAGCGTGGGCAGGTCGAGCGTGCCGGTGTCGATCCGGCCCGCGCGGGTCTCCGCGTCCAGTTTGGCCGTGACCATGGCGATGGGCAGGCCCCAGTCGCCCACATGGTTCTGCCGGATTACGCGGTGGCCCAGCCGCTCCAGGGTGCGGGCCAGCGCGTCGCCGATGACCGTGGCGCGCAGGTGCCCGACGTGCATCTCCTTGGCGATGTTGACGCCGCACAGGTCCACGACGACGGTCCGCGGCGCGGCCGGCGGGGCGATGCCAAGGCCCGGCGTGTCGATCGCGGTCAGCAGCGCGGCCAGCGTGTCGCCGCGGAGGCGGATGTTGATGAACCCCGGGCCGGCGATGGACGACGCGGTCACCGGTTCGGCCAGGCCCGCCAGGTCGAGTTGCCCGATGATCTTCGTGGCGGCGTCGCGCGGGCTCATGCCGAATCGCTTGCCCAGGGGCATGGCGGCGTTGGACTGGAAATCGCCCAGGGCCGGGTTCTTCGTCGCCGTGATGAGCGGGTCGAAGCCGGCATCCACCTGCGGGAACGCGGCGCGAACGGCGGCGGCGAACCGCTCCGCGAGCGCCCGCACCGGGTCGTAGGCCGCGATATCGCTGGGGTCCGGCATGGGCGGGATGGTAGACGAGCATCCGGCGCATACCCGGACTCCCGGCGCCCGACGGCCGACGAACCCTACGATCCGGCGGGAGGCTCCCCTTGAAAACGACGTGGTTCCAGGTGTCGCTGGTTTCGATCCTCGGGTGCGCGGTGGTCGGTTCGACCCTGGCCCTGCGGCGGCCGGACTACTCGTTCTTTGACCCGATCGTGGACATCAAGAAGGCCGTCAGCGAGTTGTACGTCGATGAGCCCGACGAGAAGGCGATGCAGGCCGGTGCGATCAACGGCATGCTCGGTGCCCTGAACGACCCCTACACCATCTATGTACCGGCGGCCCAGACGCGGGAGTTCACCAAGGAACTCACGGGTGACTTCGTGGGGATCGGCGTGTCGATCCTGGTGCGCGACGGGTGGTTGACGGTGATGAACCTGCTGGAGGACACCCCCGCGTTCCGGGCCGGAATCCTGCCGGAGGACAGGATCATCGAGGTCGACGGGAAGCCCACGTTCGGCCTCACCGGCGACCAGTGCGTGGAGATGCTGACGGGCGAACCCGGGACGGACGTGAAGATCGTGATCGAGCGGGGCGACCGCAAGATCCCGATGACGATCACGCGCCAGCGGATCATCGCCCGCACGGTCAAGGGGGTGCACTGGGACAGGGGCGCGGCCGCACCCGCGGGCGGCGGCGCCCCGGCCCCGGCAGAGTGGAACTACTTCATCGACCCCGCCCGGCGCGTCGCCTACATCCGCCTTACGCAGTTCAGCCCGACGAGCGCCGAGGAGATCACGCGCGCGCTGGAGAGCATCGGGGCCCGCGAGGGCAAACTCGGCGGGCTGGTGCTGGACCTGCGGTGGAACGGCGGCGGGGTACTCGACGACGCCATCGAGATCGCCGACCTCTTCCTGAAGGAAGGGACGATCGTGTCCACGCGCGGGCGGGCGCGGCCGGAGGAGGTGACGAGGGCAACCGCCGACGGTACGCTCCCGGACTTCCCGCTCGTCCTGCTGGTCAACGGGCAGAGCGCCTCGGCCAGCGAGGTGCTGACCGGGGCCCTGGTCGAGAACCACAGGGCCATCGCCGTCGGCACCCGGACGTTCGGCAAGGGCCTGGTGCAGGGGGTGATCGGGCTGCAATCGGCCGGGGGCGGGCAACTGAAGATCACGGAGCAGCGGTACTACCTGCCGTCGGGCCGGTGCATCCAGCGGACGGACGACTCCAAGGAGTGGGGGGTGGACCCGAGCGAGGGGTTCTACGTCCCGCTCTCCGACGAGCAACTCGTGGACCTGGCGGCGGTGCGACGGACCGAGGAGACGATCGGAGGGGCGCGCCCGGGGGGCCCGGGGCAGGACTGGGCGGACCCGTCGTGGATCATCGAGCACCTGAAGGACCCGCAACTGGCCGCGGCGGTGAAGGCCGTGCAGGTCCGGATCGATACCGGCAAGTGGGAGCCCACGGGCCAGAAGGTGGACCAGGCCAGGGCGATCTCCATGGAGGAACTGCGCCGGATGGAGGGCGTGCACGAGCGGATGATCCGCGAACTGGCGCGCCTGGAGACGCGGATCGAGTCCATGGAGGAGGGCACGGGCCCCGATACCACCAACCCCGAGGACTTCTGGCCCGACGCGACGGACCTGACCGACGGGTCGCTGATCGTGAAGGACAAGGCGGGGAACGTGGTGGCGACCCTGAAGATCACCGGGAACAACCTGGAGCGCTGGCTGCTGGATGCGGACGTGAAGAAACTCGAAGAGAAGAAGTGACGGAGTGACCAGGTGACGGAGTCAGGAGCGGGCTCCGCGCTGATCTTGGGCATCGAGACCTCGTGCGACGAGACGGCCGCGGCGGTGGTGCGCGACGGGCGGGATGTGCTGTCGAGCGTGGTGGCGTCGCAGGACGACCTGCACGCCGAGTACCGGGGGGTGGTGCCGGAGATCGCCAGCAGGGCGCACGCGGAGCGGGTGCTGCCGGTCGTGCGCCGGGCGCTGGCGGACGCGGGCGTAACCCTCGCGGAGATCGATGCCGTTGCGGTCGGGCACAGGCCGGGGCTCATCGGATCGCTGCTGGTCGGCGTGGCCGCGGCCAAGGGGCTGGCGTGGTCGCTGGGGCGCCCGCTCATCGGCGTGGACCACGTTCATGCGCACCTGTATGCGGGATTGCTGGGCGGGTCGGCCGACGTTGAACGCGGCACAGGCTCGCAGAGCCGGCCGACCCGGGAACTCTTCCCCGCGCTCGGCCTGGTCGTGTCCGGCGGGCACACCGCGCTCTACCGCTGCGAATCACCGATCGGGATCACCCGCCTCGGCGGCACCATCGACGACGCGATCGGTGAGGCGTACGACAAGGCCGCGGCCATCCTCGGGCTGCCCTACCCGGGCGGGCCGAACCTGGATCGCCTCGCGGCCAGCGGGAACGAGCGGGCGCACGACTTCCCCGTCAGCAGGCTGGATACGGGGAGCCTCGACTTCTCGTTCTCCGGCCTGAAGACGGCGGTCCTGTACGCGGTCCGCGGCGTGCCTGGGCCCGGCGGCGTGTACGGGCGCGACCACACGGCACTGGATGGCGGTGCGAAGGCCGACCTGGCCGCGAGTTTCCAGCGAGCCGCGGTCGCGGCGATCACGCTGAAGGTCGAGCGGGCGCTGGCGAGCCCCAAGCGCGAGCGGAGGGATGTCCCGCGACCGGCGGGTCCCGCCGCTCGCGCCCCGGCCCCGTTCAGGAGTCTGCTGGTCGGAGGCGGCGTCTCCGCGAACTCGCGGCTGCGGCGTGACCTCACGGCGCTGTGCGAGCGTCACGGACTGGCGCTGCGGCTGCCGCCGATGGCCTGGTGCGTGGACAACGCGGCCATGATCGCGGGGCTGGGGCACCATCTCTGGCGCGCGGGCCGGACGGCGGGCCTGGACCTGGCGGCCGTGCCTACCACCGCGTGCTGATGGATCAGGCCCGGTACGCGGCCGCGACCTTCGCCAGGGCCTCCCCCACGACGCGGAAGTGCTCGGCGCCCAGGTCGTGGTGCATGGGCAGGCAGAAGACGCGCCGGCACAGCGACTCGACGACGGGCAGCGGCTCCCGGGCGAACTTCGCCAGGGCGGGCTGCCGCGTCAGCGGGCGCGGGTAGTGGACGGCGGTCGGGACCCCCTCGGCCTTCAGGGCCGCGCAGAACTCGTCGCGGGTGCAGGTGAACCGCGCCGGGTCCAACTTCACGGTGTACAGGTGGTACACGGGCTCGGCCCCCGGGGTGGTGGCGGGGCCCTCAAGGCCGTCGACGGCGGCCACCATCGAGTTGTAGCGCGACGCGGCCTCGCGACGGGCCGCGGTCTGCTCCGGCAATCGGTCCAGGCGGCTGCACCCGATGGCCGCGGCGATGTCGTTGAGGCGGTAGTTGTACCCCACGCGCTCGTGCAGGTACTTGTCGGTCTCGCCGTGCGAGCGGAGCAGGCCGAAGGTACGGGCAAGCCCCGGATCGTTGGTGGAGAGCAGGCCGCCCTCGCCGGTCGCCAGGTTTTTCGTCGCGTAGAGCGAGTAGGTCACGGCATCGCCGAACTCGCCGATGCCGCGCCCTCGGTAGGTGGACAGGTGCGCCTGGGCGGCGTCGTAGATGACGCGGAGTTTGTGCTTGGCGGCGATCATCTGGACGGCATCGATGTCCACCGGACAGCCGTAGAGGTGGGTGACGGAGATGGCCGTCGTTCGCGGGGTGATGCGGCGCTCCAGGTCCGCGGGGTCCACCTGCATGGTGTCCGGGAGCGCATCGCAGAACACCGGGGTGGCGCCCCGGGCGACCACCATCGCGACCGTGGCGATGAACGACCACGCCGGGACGAGCACCTCGTCGCCGGGCTCAACGAGGGCCTCGTAGGCCAGTTGCAGCGCGACCGTGCCGTTGGCACAGGTCAGCATGTGCCGGGCGCCCGACATCTCCCCGAACCGCTTCTCCAGTTCCGCGCACCTGGCGGCCTGCCGAAGCATCCCCGATTTCAGCACGGCTGTCGCCGCGGCGATATCCGCCTCCGACAGAGCCGTGGACATGAACGGGACCGGGTTCGCGGAGACCGGGGCGCCGCCCCGGACGGCGAGCCGGGCGCCGGAGTGAACCGGGACGATAACGGGTGCCTTCGGGGCCGCGGTGGATCGGGACATCAGGGGTCTCTCCGGTATTCCGGTCAGGTGGGGACAACCGCCGCGCCCCCACAGGCGTAAAGGTGGAAACGATAGCGCCGGCGGCCTGCCCGAGCCGATGGGGGAATAACCTGTAGCGGGTGGCGAGGCGCATGCAGAGGCACACCATGGATCCACGTCGATTGGCCGCCGCGGCGGTCGCGTCACTGGCGTTATCGGCCCTTGTCGGCGCTGGCCGGCCCTCCGGACAGCCGGAGCGGACCGCCCGCGAGGCCGAGGTTGACTTTGGCGGGGTCAAGGCCCCGTCGCTCCCGAGCCGCGATTCAACCATGGGATTCGCATTCCCGGCGGAAGTCGCGGAGGTGGTCGTTCGCGGCGGGGCGAGCGTGAAGCAGGGTGACATCCTCGTTCGGGCTCGTGACGAGGAGGCGAGGGCGCAGCGTGACCTGCAGAAACTCGTGGCCGACAGCGACCTGGACGTCCAGCGGGCCCAGGTGGCGGTGGACCAGGCCCAGGTCGAGTTCGACGCGCAGGTGGACCTGCGGAACCGGGGCGCCGGGCAGAAGGTGGAACTGGATCGGGCGCGCACGACACTCGACGCCCGCAAGGTCGAACTGGAGATCGCCAGACTCAACCGCGAGCAGCAGGTCCTGACGCTCCGCTTCCGGGAGGCGCAGTTGCAGCGGTACACGATCCTGGCGCCGTTCGACGGGCGGGTGGACCGCGTGCAGGCGGACGTGGGCGAGGTGAAGCGCGACAGCGAACCGGTGATCCGCGTGGTCGACACCGACCCGCTCTGGATCGATGCCAACGCCCCGACGCTCCAGACCCTGGGGCTCAGGCCCGGGGACCCCGCGTGGGTGCTGCTGGACCTGCCGGGCGCGGCGAGGGTGTACGTCGGGAAGATCATCGAACTGGGCGCGGACGCCGACTCCGCCAGCAACTCCCGGCGGGTGCGGGTTGAACTGCCGAACCCGAAGGACTGGCCGTCCGGGCTGAACACCTGGGTGCGCCTCACCGAGCCGACGGGCCCGTGGGCATCGCGCATCGTAAGGAATGCGGCCGAGGGCGGCGCCGAGGCCTCGGCCGCGGAGGGTTCGCGGTGATCGACCTTTCGAGTCTGAAGGCCCCGGCGTGGCAGCGGGTGGTGGCGGAACTTTCCGCGCCCGCGGCCGATGACCAGGCGTTCCTGGCCCGCCTCGTGTCCATTCTCGGGCAGGTTGCCGGTGCGCGCCAGGCCGTGCTGTTCGCGTTCGACACGCCCGGCGGGGGCGGGGCCATGGAGCCGCGGGTCGTGCTGGCATGGCCGCCGCCCGCGGGGGCGAGCCCCTCCGCCCCGGAACCGGAACAGGCGGGCGAGGCGCGGTCGGCGGCGATCGCGGCGGTTGAATCCGGGCAGGTGCGGGCCTTCGGGCTCGACAGGCAGGACACGTTTTACGACGGGTCGTCCGGTCAGGGGTCGATCATCGCGGCGCCCATCCAGCCCGCGCCCACGGTGCCCGGCGGGGCGCCCGCGGCGCCGCGGGCCGCGGTGACGCTGCTGATCGAGTCGCGTTCGAGGGCGGCGCTCCAGACGACGATGGCGCTGGTCGAGGTGCTGGTGGGGTACGTCCACGCCCACGGCGTGCGTCAGCAACTGCGCCGGACGCGGTCGGCCAGTGCCGCGCTCGACCTTGCGGGACGGCTGATCGCGGGGGTCAACCTGGCGCCCAGTTTCCGCGGGGCCATGCTCCAGGTGTGCAACGACCTGGCTCGCCACCTGAAGGTGGACCGGGTGGCGCTGGGCTGGGTCCGCGGCGTCGGCGAGGAGGGCGCGGTCCGGGTCGAGGCGCTCTCCGATACGGAGCACCTGGATCGGCGGCTGGCGATGCTCCGCAAGATCGAGGCGGCGATGGACGAGTGCCTGGACCAGGAGCAGGCGGTGGTCTGGCCTCCGCCGCCGGAATCCGGGGCCGGGTCCGACGCGGTGCTCTCGCAGGCGATCACGCACGCGCACCGCGAACTGACGGCGTCCGATGCCAAACTCAGGGCGGCGTCTCTGCCGCTGCGCTGCGAGGTGGAGGGCGACCAGCGGATCGTGGGCGTGGTCACCGTGGAGACGACGGCCGAGGGCCCGATCGACCCGGCGGTGATCGAACTGGTGCAGGCGTCCATGGACCTGCTGGCGCCGGTGCTGCGCCTGCGCCGCAGCGACGACCGGCCGCTGCCGGTGCGCGCGTGGGCATCGACCCGGCACGCGGGGCGATGGCTCGTCGGCGCCAGGCACACGGGGTGGAAACTGGCGGGGCTGGCGGTGCTGGTCGCGGCGGTCCTCGTGACGTTCGTTCGGGTGGACTACCGCGTGAGCGCACCGGTGCAGATCCAGCCCCGGGTCAGCCGGGTCGTCGCCATGCCCTATGACGGGGTGATCGCGTCGCTCGGCGACGGCATCGAGCCGGGCACGCGGGTGAGCGCCGGGGACGTGCTGTGCCGCCTCGACACGACGGAGATTCAACTGGCGGCGCAGGAGTCACGGGCGCGGATCGTTCAGGCCGAGCGTGAGGCGGACCTGGCACGCCGCCAGGGCAAACTTTCCGAGGCGCAGCAGGCCGATGCCCGGGCGGACGCGGAGCGGGCGCGCCTGGGCTCCGCCGAGTACCGGGTCCGGAGCGCCGCCATCACGGCGCCCATCGACGGGCGCATCATCGAGGGCGACCTGAAGGACAAGGTCGGGGCCTCGCTCCGGCTGGGCGACGGGCTGTTCAAGATCGCCCCGCTCGACGACCTGCTCGTCATCGCGCAGGTCGGCGACCGCGATATCGCGCTGATCCACGAGGGCGGGAAGGGCGAGGTCGCCACCAAGGCCGACCCCGCCCACGGCTTCCCCGTCACGATCGAGCGCATCGTGCCGCTGGCGCAGCCCCACGAAGGCGTGAACGCGTTCGAGGTGCGCGCCCGCCTGGACGCGCAGGCGCCCGGGCTGCTGCCCGGCACCGAGGGGTTCGCGAAACTGAGCGTGGGGCGGCATTCACTGCTGTGGATCGGCACCCGGCGGATCCGGGACACGATGCGGCTGTGGCTCTGGTGGTAACGGGGAGTCGGGCGTGACGAGCCCGACGCCCCGGGCGGCGTCGATGATTCAAGGTCCTGTCCGTGACTCCCGGTTCCTGACACCCGACTATGGCCGCCGAACGCCCCACCTTCTCCCCTCTCTGGCACCGCGTGCGGGCGATGACGCCGCGTCTGCGCCCGCACTGCCAGATCACCCGGCAGCACTACCGGGGCCGGCGCTGGCACATCGTGCACGACCCGACGTCCAACCAGTTCTACCGCCTCAGCCCCATCGCGCACGAGTTCGTGGCGATGCTGGACGGCCGGCGCACGGTGGAGGAGGCGTGGAACCTGACGCTCCAGGCCCACGGCGACGCCGCGCCGACGCAGCCGGAAGTGCTGGAACTCGTCGGGCAGATGTACAACTCCAACCTGCTGTCGGTGGATACGACGCCGGAGACGGAGCAGTTGCTGCGGCGCGGGCGCGAGCGGCTCAAGCGCAGGGTGCAGCAGCAGGCGATCGGCATCATGTACCTGAAACTCCGGCTGTTCAACCCGGACCGTTTCCTGGCGTGGCTGGAGCCGATCCTGCGCCCGATCCTGAACCGCTGGGGGTTCCTGGCGTGGGCGGCGTTCGTCCTCTGGGCGATGTACCGGGTGCTGCCGCGGTGGGACGAGTTGGCGGCGCAGTTCCGCACGGCGACCGACCCGTCCAACTGGGTGTGGCTGGGAGTGGTCTTCGTCATCATCAAGGCGATCCACGAGACCGGGCACGGGGTCATCTGCAAGCGGTTCGGCGGGCAGGTGCCGGAGTTCGGGGCGATGCTCCTGGTGCTGCTGCCGGCGCCGTATGTGGACGCCTCCGCGACGTGGGCGTTCCCCGGCAAGTGGCAGCGCATCGCGGTGGGCGCCGGGGGCATGATCTTCGAACTCTTCGTCGCGGGCATCGCGGCGCACGTCTGGCTGGCGGCCTACACGCCCGGCATCGCGTCCGGTTTCACCGCCCAACTGGCGTTCAACGCGATGCTGACGGCCAGCGTCAGCACCGTGCTGTTCAACGCGAACCCCCTCATGAGGTTCGACGGCTACTACATCCTCAGCGACCTGCTGGAGGTGCCGAACCTGATGTCGCGGAGCATGAAGATGCTCCAGTACCTGTCCCAGCGCTACCTGTTCGTCCTGCGCGACGCCCGCCCGCCCACGACCGACCCGGGCGAGGCCTGGACCCTCGTCATCTACGGGGTCGCGGCCGGCGTCTACCGGGTATTCCTGTTCTTCGCCATCACGCTCTACGTCATGGGCAAACTCTTCGCGATCGGGCTGGTGCTGGCGCTCTGGACGGCCGCGGCGTGGTTCATCCTGCCGGCGGGCAAACTGGTGCACTGGCTCGCCACCGGCCCCCAGATCGCCGAGCACCGCGGGCGCACCATCGGGATCACCGCCGGCGCGGCGGCGCTGCTGCTCGTCGTGTTCGGCGCGGTCCCGGTCCCCGAGCACCGGCGCGCCGGCGGCGTGGTCGAGAGCGTGCACCGCAGCGGGGTGTTCTTCGGGGCCGAGGGCTTCGTGATCGCGGTGCACAAGGGCGTCGGCGACCGCGTGGAGGCGGGCGAGCCCATCCTGACGTGCGACAACCCGGAACTGCGGTTCCGGCTCGCCACGGCGCGGGCGGACCTGGCCGAGTCCGTCTCGCTGGAGCAGCAGTTCACGACGACCAACCCGGCCGGCGCCCAGGTCGCCCGCGAGGCCATCAAGTTTCGGCGGGAGGTGATCGCCGCGGTGCAGGAGCGGCTGGACCGGCTGGTGGTGCGCGCCCCGCACGCGGGGGTGCTCGTGGAGGGCGCCTCGGGCGTGGACCCGCGGACCCTGGTCGGCGCCTACGCCCGACAGGGCCAGGGGATCTGCGACGTGGTGGACACGGCGTCGACCCGCGTCGTCTCCACCCTGGACACCGCCCTGGCGCTGCCGCTGTACGAACTCGGGGCGGGTGGATACAGCGTGGACGTGCGACCGGTGTCGCAGCCCGACCTGCTGATCCACGGGCGCACGGCCCGCCTGATCCCCGGCGCCCAGCGCCGGCTGCCGCACGCGGCACTGGGCTATGCCGGCGGCGGGGACGTGGCCACGGACCCGCAGGACCGCCAGGGGACGACCGCGGCCCGCGCCCAGACGTACCTGTACGTCGAGGGCCTGGAGCCTGAAGCGGGCGCAACCTGGCTCGGGGCACCGGGGGAGCGCGTTTCGCTGCGGTTCGCGCTCCCGAGCCGCCCGCTGCTCTCGCAGTGGATCGACCGGCTCCGCCGGCTGATCCAGGGACGGGCGGACGTATGAGCGGAGGCGTGACCACGGCTTGGACGGGCGGGTTGCCGCAGAGCCTGGCCCGTGAGGGCGGGGCCACCTGCCCGCGCGCCATCTGCGGTACGTTTCCCGTGGCGCCCCCCGGAGCCGGCCCGTGACCCAGGCCGTCACGCGCTACACGGCGCTCTACGAGTCGCTGCGCTCACGGCGCAGGCGGGCGGAGGTCCCCAAGGGCCTGGACCGGATCGTCGCCGCGGCGACGCTCGCGGCGCGCGACCGCGGGATCACGCTGCCGTGGCTCCGTGCCGAGGCCGCGGCGATCGACGCGATGGCGCCGGAGATTCGGTCCCACTCCGAGGGGGCGCTGGACCAGGTGATCTCCGACCTGCGGGACGCCTTCATCCGGTCGCGCCACTCGGGGGCCCGGGACTATCCCACGCTGCGTCGGGCCCTGGCGGTGGTGCGGGAGGTGGCGCGGCGCGAGACCGGCGAGGAGCCGTTTCCCGTCCAACTCATGGCGGCCCTTGCCATGTACCACGGGCGCGTCGTGCAGATGTTCACGGGGGAGGGCAAGACGCTGACGGGGTCGCTGGTGGCGCCGCTGCTGGCGTGGCGCCGCCGCCATGTGCATGTCTTCACGGTCAATGACTACCTGGCCCGGCGCGACGCCCAGAGCCGGGCCGGGCTCTACGCCCGGTGCCTCTGCGGCGTCGGGGCGATCCAGCAGGACATGGGGGAGCGCGAGCGCTTCGGCGTGTACGCGCTGCCCATCATCTACGGCACGCCCAAGCAGATCACCGCGGACTGGCTGCGCGACCAGATCCGCCTGGGGCGCCAGACCACCGCCTGGGGCGGCCGGCAGGCGATGTCGCTGGCCGCGGACCCCGGGGTGGAGGGAGCCGGGGCCGGCCCGATGATCCCCGGCCTGCGCGCGGCGCTGGTGGACGAGGCCGACGCCGTGCTGATCGACGAGGGCGTGGTGCCCCTCATCATCGCGCGGGCGCGCCGCGCCGACGAGATGGGCGCCGTCTATCTGCGCGCCGCGTCGATCGCGGCCCAACTGGACGAGGGGCCCGACTACTCGATCGACCATGTGCGGCGACAGGCCGAACTCCGGGCGCGGGGGCGTCACCGCGCCGAGGGCCTGCTCCGGGCCGCGCCCGAGCCGATCTTCCGGGCCCGGCGCCGGGCCGAGGAGTTGATCCGCCTCGCCCTGGTCGCGCGGCACTGCTACCGCAAGGGGCACCAGTACCAGGCGGTGGACGGGCGCGTGGTGATCGTGGACGAGTACACCGGCCGCTTCCTGCCCGACCGATCGTGGGAGCACGGCCTGCACCAGTCCGTCGAGGCGAAGGAGGGGCTGGACGTGACGGCCGACCGCGAGACGCTGGCCCGCATGAGTTTCCAGCGGTTCTTCCGCAGTTACCCGTTCCTGTGCGGGATGACGGGCACGGTCGCCGACGCGGCCCCCGAACTGCGCCGCGTCTACGCCCGCAAGATCGTCGAGGTGCCCACACACCGCCCGCTGATCCGCGTGCAGATGCCCACGCGGTTCTTCCGCTCCGCGGAGGCCAAGTGGGCCGGCGTGGTGGACTCGATCGGGGAGATGCACCGCGCCGGCCGCCCGGTTCTGGTGGGCACCCGCTCCATCGAGTCGTCCGAGCAGGTGAGCAGGCGGCTGGAGGCCAGGGGGATCGCCCACCGCGTGCTCAACGCGAACTTTGACAAGGAGGAAGCGGAACTGATCGCCGGCGCCGGGCGGCGCGGGGCGATCACCGTCGCCACCAACATGGCCGGACGCGGCACGGACATCAAACTGGATGACGGAGCCCGGGACGCCGGCGGCCTGCACATCGTGCTGACGGAGATGCACACCGCCAAGCGGATCGACCGGCAGTTCATCGGACGGGCCGGGCGGCAGGGCGACCCGGGGTCCGCCCAGACGTTCGTGTCGCTGGAGGACGAACTGGTCCGGCTCAACACGCCGGGCCTGGCGGCGTGGGTTCGGCGCGCGATCCGCGATGAGGAGTTGCCGTGGTCGCGGCGGCTGGCCGGGCTCTTCCGCCTGGCGCAGCGCCGGGCCGAGGCCCGCGCCCGGCGGAACCGCGCCGCTGTGCTGCGCCAGGACGACTGGATCGAGAAGAACCTGCCGGGGTAGCCGGTGACACCGCTCGCAGAACCGGCGAGCGGTGGCGCCCTACCTCGCCGCGGCCCTGAGCGCCTCGGCCTTGTCCGTCCGCTCCCAGGTGAAGAACTTCCGCTTCTTCCCGCCGTCCAGGGCCTCCACGAAGGGTCGCCCGAAGTGCCCGTGCCGGGCCGTCACGCGGTAGATCGGGTTGCGCAGGCTCAGGGCCTCGATGATGCCGCGGGGCGTGAGCGCGAAGTTCTCGCGGATCGCGGCGCTGATCTTCTCCGGTTCAGCCTTCTCCGTGCCGAAGCAATCGACGAGCACGCTGGTCGGCTCGGCCACGCCGATCGCGTAGGACAGTTGCACCTCGCAGCGGTCGGCGAGCCCCGCGGCGACGACGTTCTTGGCGATGTACCGCGCCATGTACGCCGCGGAGCGGTCGACCTTCGTCGGGTCCTTCCCGCTGAAGGCCCCGCCGCCGTGACGCCCCATCCCTCCGTAGGTGTCCACGATGATCTTGCGCCCGGTCAGGCCGGTGTCGCCGTGCGGCCCGCCGATCTCGAAGCGGCCGGTGGGGTTGACGTGGACCTTGATCCCCGGGTTCCACCACTCCTTCAGGACGGGCTTGAAGACCTCGTCGATGACGCTGCGCCTGAGCACGTCCTGGCGGTCGTTCCAGGTCGGGTCGTGCTGGGTGGAGAGCACGATCGTGTCCACCCGCACCGGCTTCAGCCCGTCGTACTCGACAGTCACCTGGCTCTTGGCGTCCGGGCGCAGCCCGGGGATGATCCCCTCGCGGCGCACATGGGCCTGCTGCTCGACCAGGCGATGGGCCAACTGGATGGGCAGGGGCATCAGTTCCGGCGTGTCGCGGCAGGCGAAGCCGAACATCATGCCCTGGTCGCCCGCGCCCTCGCGGTCCACGCCCATGGCGATGTCCGGGGACTGCTTCTTGATGCTGGTCAGCACGGCGCAGGACTCGTTGTCGAACTTCATGTCCGCCGACGTGTACCCGATGTCGCGGATCACCTCGCGCACCAGGTCGGGGATCTCGACGTACGCCTTGGTCGTCACCTCGCCCGCCACGACCGCCATGCCCGTGGAGACCAGCGTCTCCACCGCCACCCTGCTGAACGGGTCGTCGGCGAGCATCGCGTCCAGCACGGCATCGGAAATCTGGTCCGCGATCTTGTCCGGATGGCCCATGGAGACGGATTCGGACGTGAACACATGCGGCCTGGCCATGGGCTTCCTTTCCTGGGAACGACGGGCAGGGGCGATGGTAGTGGGGGTTGGGAACAGGGGAAAGGCGGCCGGGTGCGGGGAAACTCCCCTCTGTCGCGCACGCCGCCTGTTACCCGGCTCCGGGGACCGCTTCCCTGACTTCCATCCGAACGGGCCGCACGACCACGGCCGGCCCCGCGGCCTCCGGGATCGGCTTCCGCCCCACGGCGATGACGGACAGCCCCGGCCCCAGCCGCATCGCGTCCATCACTTTGGCCAGCGGCAGGAGCAACTCGTACACCCGCATCTGGAAGGGCGACAACTCCCGTCGCCGCAGGAGTTTGCTCGCCCACCACCCCAGCACGCCGAGCCGGTTGAACTGGGCGATTTCGACGACGCTGAACCCGGCCCCGGCGAGTTTTCCCCGCAGTTCCGCGACCGTGTACCGCCGGCAGTGCCCGAGCGTGCGGTCGCACTCGCTGTAGAGCCACGGGTGCGCCGGGACGAGGATCACCGCGTGCCCGCCGGGCTGGAGCGCGGCGCAGAAGTTCCGCAAGACGGCGCGGTCATCTTCGATGTGCTCCAGGACGTTCAGCGAAATGATCGTGTCCAGCGATCGCCCGGCCAGCGGCGCGACCCCCGCGGGGTCCGCCAGGTCCATGCGGATGGTCGAGACGTTCTCCAGGTGCCCGAAGCGCCGCTCGATGACCTCCGCGTAGAAGGGGTCCAGGTCGGCCGCCAGCAGCGCCTCGCGGTCCAGCAGCAGTTCCGTGAAGTTCCCGATCCCGCACCCGGCCTCGAACACCCGGCGCCCGACGTACCGGCGGAACCGCGACAGCATCCACCGGTTGAACCCGCGGGCCCGGCGCACGCTCTGCAGGATGTAGTAGCCGTCGTGGGTGGTGAACCGTGTGTCCAGGAAGCGGTACTTCAGCAGGCACCACAGGGCGCTGACGGCGTCCCGCAGCCCGATCTTCTTGCCCTCCGCCACGGTCCGCCCGTGGTAACTGATCGGCACCTCGTACAGGCGCAGGTTCCACTGGCACAGGCGGGTGGTCAGTTCCGGCTCGATCCCGAAGCGCCGGCTCCGCAGCGGGATCTGGCGAAGGACGTCGGCCCGCACCGCCTTGTAGCACGTCTCCATGTCCGTCAGCGTCGTGTCGTTCAGGACGTTGGTCACCCACGTCAGGAACCGGTTGGCGACGCCGTGCCAGTAGAGCAGCACGCGCCGCTGCGGGCTGGACGCGAACCGCGAACCGAACACCGCGTCCGCGTGCCCCTCCAGGATCGGCGCCAGCAGTTTCGGGTACTCCCGCGGGTCGTACTCCAGGTCCGCGTCCTGCACCACCGCGACATCCCCGGTCATCCGGGCGATCGCCGCCCGGATCGCCGCGCCCTTCCCCCGGTTCGTCGGCTGGTGCACGACGCGGATGCGGGGGTCCGCCGCCGCCAGTTCATCAAGGATGGCCGCGGAGCCGTCCGTGCTCGCGTCGTTCACGCAGATCAGTTCGACCGGCAGCGGTGACGGGCTGTCGAGCACCGCCCGCACGATCCGGCGGAGCGTGCGCGCTTCGTTGTACACGGGCATGAGCACGCTGAGCCGGGTGTACGTCACGGGGTCTCCTTCGCGCCCGAGGGCAGCACCTGCAGCCGGCTGAACAGCACAGCCCGGTTTGCCGGCCTGGCATCCCTGATCCCCAGTGCGTAGGTCATCTCGATCTCATTCCTCCCGGCCCGCGGCGACAGGGCTACCCGGTGGGCCGTGAACCCGCGCCCGGGCAGGAACTCGTACCGGTACACCGGCGCGCCGTTGAGGGAAATGCTGATGTCCTGCCCCGGCAACCCGTTGCTCTCGCACTCGAAGTCCAGGTACGCGGCCAGCCCGTCGCTCTTGAACTCCAGCCGCGTCCGCGGCTGCACGCCCCAGCGCACGATCGGCAGGTTCCAGGCGGGGAAGGGCCCCTGGGGTTTGTCCAGGCCCTCCATCGCGGTCCAGCCGATGAACGCGAATTCGGCCAGGCGCGAGGGCGTGCCGCGGACCAGTTCGGACCTGACGTACACGGTGACGGGCATGTGCTGGGCGACGGCGGTGTACCTGGTCCCGCCCGATTCCCGCACCACCTCCGTCCCCGCCTTCCCCCAGGTGACAATGGCGTCCGGCGTCAGCGGCCGGGCGGGGTGAAGGTACCGCGTCTCCAGGCTGACCGCGACCATCGACGGCCCGAGGCGGCGCTGGAACACTCGCCAGACCGGGTATTCCAGGCGGTTGTAGGCGAACGCCACGACGCGAGGGGCGTACTCGGCCGTGTCCGTCGCGGCCGCCTCCACCGCCGCGAGGGCGTCCTTCTCCCGGTGGAAGGCCAGGTCGTCCCACGAATGCGTCCAGATGTTCCCCGGCCCGACCAGCGGCTTGGCATCGTTGAGCACGATGCCGGTGAAGCCGACCGCGGTGCAGCCGGCGAGGATCGCCACGCGGACGGCGCCCCACGGAATGGCCCGCAGCGCCAGCGCCGCCACCGGCGCCAGTGCGCACACGATCGGGATGTGGAGGCGGGCGTGCCACGGCTGCCACTTCAGCACCAGGCAGAACGCCAGGAACATCGCCGCGGGCACGAACACGAACCACGCGGCCCGGCGCGGCGTTCCCGCGGGCACGATGCGGAGCCCGAGCGGGAGCGCCGCGAGCGCGAGCAGGAGGTGGAAGGGGGCGGGTCCGTTCCCGTCGCCGTCATAGTTGGAGGTCACCCGGAACGGGACCTTGTCGGGCATGAACGTGGTGCGCGGGTCGCGGGGATCGGCGCCGATGGCCCGGTGGAAGGCGTCGATGGCGAGCTCCTCGCATGTGTTCACCCGCTCCCACGGGGTGCAGGTGTGCAGCGCTATGTTGCGCACGATGTTGGAGGCGATCGCGGGCGGCGTGAACGCGGTGTTCGACAGTTCGTACCGGCTCTGGGCGGGCGCCATGCCCAGCGGGTTCCCGAAGTTCCGGTAGTTCCGCTCCCAGTGGCCCGCGTTGAGCGCCGACGCGATCAGGACCATGGCGGCGCCCGCGGGCAGGGCCCGCGCCCCCATCTGCTGGAGCGCCCAGACCCCGACCAGCACGCAGATCGGCAGGGCCAGGATGTACCCGGTCCCCTTGGTCAGCATCGCAAGCCCCAGGGCCGCCCCGATCATCACCACCCGGGCGGGCGGGCACGCGCGCTGCACGCACATCCGCACCGCCAGGTACGCCAGCGTGCCCAGCCACAGCGCCACCACCAGGTCGTTCTTGGCGTTCTCCGCCTGCGTGGCCGCCGCGGGGTTGAGCACCACCAGCAGCGCCGCCGCTGCCTGCACCCGCGTTCCCGCCCCCAGATCCCTGGCGATGAGCGACGCCGCGGCCGCGCACCCCAGGAACGCGAACCACTGGATCATGTCGATACCGCGGTCCCCATCGGTCAGAATCAGGATCTGGGCCCCGATGAACTCCGCCAGGGGCGGCATCTCCAGTTGCCGGGCGTCGAGCGTCGGGAAATGGGCGACGCTTCCCCGCTGCGCCCACTGGAACATCCGGGGCAGGTGGTACTGGATCGAGTCATAGGTATTCGGCGGCGTGAGGGCCGCGATCGCCCCCGTCACCATGAGCACGAGAACCGTCAGGCCGATCAGGACGCGGGTCCGGCCGTCCACGGGCGCCGCCGGACGCAGGGCCGGCAAGGAACCGCGCCGGGCCCAGGCCAGCATCAGCAGCCCGCACGCGGGAGCCGCCCACCACGCCAGCACCGGCCCGAACGCAAAGTGGGAACCCAGGCTCAGGACTTCCGCCCCGGCGGCGGCCCAGACGCCGGTCAGCACGAGCCCCCACAGGAGTGCATCGCGCCACCCGGTCGATCCGGGGTCGAACCGGCCCCGGGCCGAAGCACAGACGGCGACGGCGCAGCCCAAGAACAGGAGAATGACCAGCCCGAGCATGTCCGTGGCTCCACGTCGGCGGGCCCGCTCTCGTGCGTGCGGCAGGCCCGCTCCAGGCAGCCACGATGGCCGCTCAGGGGGCAACATAGACCTCGGGATGGGAGCCTGTCAACCCCCCGGCCCTGTTCCCGGCGTTCGTGCGATCGCGCGTCTCTCCCTATCCTGTTGCCCATGCCCCGAAACGGCCTTACCTACGCCGCCGCCGGCGTTCAACTCGAGGAGAAGGACCGGTTTACCGAGTCCCTCGGCTCAATCCTCAGGAAGACGCACGGGCCGCGGGTGATCCCCAATCCGGGGGGTTTCGCGGGGCTCCTGCGCCTGGACTACAACGAAAAACTCTTCAAGCGCAACTACAAGGACCCGGTCCTGGTGGCGTGCGCCGACGGCGTGGGGACCAAACTCAAGGTCGCCGGTGAACTGGGCGTGTACGACACCATCGGCATCGACCTGGTGGCGATGAACGTCAACGACATGATCGTGCAGGGGGCCGAGCCGCTGCTCTTCCTGGACTACATCGCCGTGCCCAGGGTGGACTCCGTCATGCTTACAGCACTGGTCCGCGGCGTGGCGGAGGGGTGCCGGATCGCCGGGTGTGCGCTGCTCGGGGGCGAGACGGCCGAGATGCCGGACGTCTACCCGCCGGGCGAGTTCGACCTGGCGGGCTTCGCGGTGGGGGTTGTGGACCTGGAGCGGGCGGTGAACCCCTGCCGCGTGCGGCCGGGCGATGTCGTGCTCGGGCTGGGCAGCGACGGCATCCACTCCAATGGCTACACGCTTGTCCGGAAGATCGTGTCGCACGCGGGGCTGGACCTGCGGGCGGTGTACGAGGAACTGGGCGGGAAGGCGTACGCAGAGGGCGCGGACGGGGCGCGGAGCGTGCCGAGTCGGGCCGCGGGCCGGGCCGGGGCGACGGGCACCCGCGGCGCGAGGGCGCGGCCGACGCTGGGTCAGGTGCTGCTGACCCCGACGCGCATCTATGCGCAGCCCATCGTCAAACTCCAGCGCGACTACAAGGTGAAGAAGGTCATCAGCGGCATGGCCCACATCACCGGCTCGGGCATGGACGGCAATCTGTGCCGGGCGCTCAACACGCGCGTGGACGCCGTGATCGACTGGTCGTCGTGGCCGGTGCCGCCGGTCTTCCGCTTCCTCCAGAGGCACGGCGGCGTGGCCGAGGCGGAGATGCGCCGGGTCTTCAACATGGGCATCGGCTACTGCCTGATCGTCCGCCCCGACTTCGCCGACTCGATCGCCGCCCGGCTGAAGAAACTCGGCGAACGGGTCTACCGCATCGGGAAGATCGTCAGGGGCAGGGGTGACGTTCGGGCGGGCTGAGACGTGTCCACAGCCCGGGCCGGCCCATCCCGCGGTCGCGCGCAGCCCGGACCTACACGGCCGCGTCCCCGCACACGTCGCTGGCGCCGGGGCCGTAGCGGATCACGTTCTTGCCCTCGCGCTTGCTGCGCATGGCCCGCTGGTCCGCGGCCGCGAGCAGTTCGTCCGGCGTGCGCCCGTCCCAGGGGTATGTGGACAGGCCGCCCGACACCGTGAGCGCGCCGGGCGCCTCCAGGCCGAGTTTGGGGAACCGCTTGCCGCCGACTTCGGCCTGGAACCGGATGGCCATGTCGAAGACCGACTTCGGCGGCGTGCTGCCCGCGGCGCGGGGCCCCTCGGGGTCATGGAAGACCACCGCGAACTCGTCCCCGCCGATCCGGCAGACACGGTCGCTCGGGCGGATCACGCTTTGGAGCAGCCGCACGGTCTCCTTCAGGATCAGGTCGCCCGCGGCGTGGCCGTAACGGTCGTTGAAGGTCTTCAGGTCGTCCACGTCAAAGACCAGGACGGTGATCGCGCGGCGCTGGTCCTGCGCCTGCTCCAGCACGGACGACAGGAACAGGTCAAAGTACCGGCGGTTGTACGCCCCCGTCAGGGCATCGACAAACGCCGCCTCGCGCAGTTGGACGTGCTGGTCGCGCAGGGCCATCCACGCCCCGAGCCAGTCCGCGTGCGGGGCAAGGACGGCGGACTCGATGCCCGTGCACTCCAGCGCCCCGAAAATCCTCCCGCGCCAGGCGACCGGTGATCCGGACGGCGCCTGGCCCAGCACGAACGCCGCGTCAGCCCTGCCGAGCCGCTCACGCACGATCTGCACCGCCGCCTCGGTCAGGTCCTGCCCGCTCAGCATGAGGCGTACCAGCGACCCGTCACCGGCGCGCGCCGGTTCGGGCGGCGCCGCGATCTCGGGAGCGGGTTCGTCCGCGGTCGGGGCCCGCTCCGCCGTTGCCGCGCCCCGGATGATCCGGCGCAGCACCTCCGCCTCCTCATCGGCCCGCACGGTCCCGTCCAGCCCCGGTCGCTGCCCGCCCACCCCCAGCACACGGACGCGGGGGTCCAGGCTCCGCAGGGCGTCCATGAACTCCGCCTCCGGGGTCTCTCCATCGGCAACGATGACGACCGACCGGCCGCCGCCGTTCCACGGCTCGGAGAGTTCCCCGACCGCCTCCACACGGTTCTTGACCCGCACCAGTTCCACGCCGGGGTCCAGGCGCAGCCGCGCGTCGAGCCCGGTCCTGCCCACAAGAATCACGCGAACGTCCGCCCCGTGATGACCCGCGCCGTTCTGTGCTTCCACTTGGTTCAACCGTGCCCCCGGTCCTGTTCGGGCTGTTCCGAGAGGAGCATCTCCAACTCCTCCGCCGAGAGCAGTGGCCGCGGCTTGGCCGGTGATTCCGCCCCCTCGGGTCCGGGATCATCGTCCTGAACCGCCCCGCGCTCGACCCCTGAATCATCCGAAAGACGGAGGACCGGTGCCCGCCGGGGCGCAATATTTTCACGCTCGCGAGGTCCGGTCCCCTGATCCGGCCCCCCGATCCGGGCGATCGTGCCGCTATCGCCGATCCCGCCGCCGGGACGGACGACAATCGGCGGCATGCCGTTATCGGACTTGCCCGCGGGCGGTTGCTCCCACCGTTCCACATCGGTCTCAACGACTCCGCGCAGTTGCGGGTTCGCCGAAGCCTCGTACATCCAGATCGCGGCCCGCGGGGCGTAGGTCCACGCCGCTCGAACGAGGTCGGCCGCGCCCGCGTGCGTGGATGGTTCCACCAGGAGCAGCACGGGCGGCGTTCCGGGCCCGCCGCCGGGCCCGCGGTGCAGGCGGCACAGGGTGGCCAGTGCCCGGTAGGGGTCCAGAACCTCCGTCACGATGACGCGCCTGCGTGCGAGCGCCTCGGCGAGCGCCTGCGGCGCCGAGCGCCAGAGCACGCAGCGGGCGGCTTGCTGATCCTCCATGATGAGCGCATCGTATCACGGACGGCCCGCGAGCCCCACGGGATGCGGGGTCTCATTGCCTGCCAGCAGGAGCCGGGCCACGCGCTGCGCTCCATCCACCGGGCCCAACCGGGCCAGGGCCGCCCCCATCTCCGATCGCGCGGCGGCATCCTTCATCAGTTCCACAATGACACGGCCCGCTCCCGGCAGGTTCGCGGATTCCTCGATTCGGTCCGTTGCGATCACGGCGCCCCCAGCCGCCTCCAGCGGCCGGGCATTGAACCTCTGGTGCTGGTCCCTGTGGTACGGGTAGGGCAGGAAGACGGTCGGCACCCGTGATGCCCAGGCCTCCGCGACGCTCCCGGCGCCGGCCCGGCTCACCGCCAGGTCGGCAGCGCCCCAGGCCAGGCCCATGCGATCGAAGAACGGCTGAACGAGCGCCGGCACACCGGCCCCGGTGTACGCGGCACGCACCGCGTCGTCCTCACCTCGGCCGGTCTGGTGGATGACCTGCCATGGGTACCCCGCCACTCCGTGGCGGTCCTGAATCCGCGACGGTGCCGCGGGGTACCCAAAGGCGCCCCGCTCGCGAGCGAGCAGGGCCATCATCAGCCGGTTGATCGACCGGGCGCCCTGGCTCGCCCCCGTGACCAGCAGTGTTGGCAGGTCCGGAGCGAGGCCGAGGGCCGTTCGGCACTCCGGCTTCGGCATCGAGTTGATCGCCGCCTTGCGGACGATCGGCGGCACGACTGGCCATGATTCGTCCGCGACCGGCGTGCTCGTGACGATGCGGGCCGCGTGCCGCGCGATCCAGCGGTTGGCCCTGCCCGGCACGGCGTCGAGGTTGACGAGTGTCACCGTGCAGCGTTCGGCCCGGGCGGCCTGCACACAGGGAGCGGCGACGAACCCTCCCATGGCCACGAGGTGAACCGGCGCCCCACCGGCCGCCTCGCGGCGGATCACGGTTCGCGCGGCCCGCACCGACCTTCCCCAGGACCGCGCGAACCTCAGCAAGCCCCGCGGGCGGAGCGACATCGGGGCCGCGGGGATCGCGTCGAACTCCACGCCCTCCCTGCCCAGGATTTCCGCGTCGAGCGGACGGGTGGAGCAGAGGAACACGCATCGCGCGGGGGCGATGGCCTCGAGTTGCTCCTTGATCGCCAGGCCCGGGTACAGGTGCCCGCCCGTGCCGCCGCCGGCGAGCGCGACAACCGGGGTCACGTCAGAGCCCGGAGCGCAAGCGACGGGTCTTTCACGGGCGGGAGCGCGAGCGACGGGTCCGACAGAGCCGGGAGCGCGAGCGACCGGTCCCGATTCTCACCCCGCGCTTGCGCTTGGGGCTCTGAAAGAGCCCGCCGATCAATCGCGATCAGCACGCCGAGCGACGCGGCGGTGACGATCCACCCCGTGCCGCCGGCGCTCAGGAGCGGGAGCGCGATCCCCTTGGTCGGGGCCATGCCGGTGACGACCGCGATGTTGATGAGGGCCTGGAGCCCGAGGGTCGCGGTGATTCCCAGCCCGATGAGTTTGAGCACCGGGCTCTGTTCCCGACGGACGATTGCCAGCCCGGCCCACACGAGGGCCGCGTAGAGCCCGATGACCAGGGCTGCCCCCGCGACGCCCAGTTCCTCGCAGATGACCGCGAACAGGAAGTCCGTGTGGTCCTCCAGCAGGTACCCGAACTTCTGGAGCCCGTACCCAAGTCCGCGCCCGGCCCCCTGGCCCCCGGCGACCGCGGCCATGGACTGGATCATGTGGTACCCGGCGCCCTGCGGATCGGCGTACGGGTCCAGGAACGTGGTGAGGCGCTGCACGCGGTACGGGTTGGTGATGACCAGCCCGATGAACCCGGCCACGGCGGGAGGGACGAACGAAAGGAAGTGCCAGGCCTTCGCCCCGCCGGCCATGAGTACGACGCACGCCGAGAGCCCGATGAGCACGCCCGTGCCCAGGTCCTCGTATGCCACGCCGCCCGCGACCAGCCCCGCGGCCAGCAGCCCGGGGATAAGCCCTCGCCGGAAGGTCGGCATGAGGAGCGGGCGGGACGCCGCGTAGCAGGCGACGATGGCGATCAGCCCCCACTTGGCGATCTCGCTGGGCTGCACGGAGATCACCCGCAGCCCAGGGATCGGCAGCGAAATCCAGCGGCTCGAACCGTTGACCGCCCTTCCCAGCCCGGGCCAGAAGGACATCGAGACGACGAGCAGCAGCACCGTCGCCCCGAGGGTCAGGACGCGCAAACCCCGCGCGGGTTCGGTCGATGCCCGTTCCGCGAGCCCCGCGAGCCACCCGACCGGAGCAAAGAGCGTGGCCGCCGCCATTGCGACCAGGGCCAGGCCCATGTACAGGGCGGACCGCGAGAGGAACACCGAGGCCATCGTGGCCCCGACGCCGTGGTCCATGGGCAACGCCGCCTGCCCGACCGGGATCAGTTCGATGGGGGCGACCTCCATCCGGGCGGAGGTAACCATGACAACACCGAGCGTGAGCAGGGCGACGACGCAGAGCGCGACGACGTGTCCGGGGCGCAGGTCGGGCATGGGCCAACCAGTATCGGCGGAATCGTGCCTCCGACCGCTGCTTTGAGCGGTCGGTGTGTCCCGGTGCACCGACCGTGCAAAGCCACGGTCGGTGGCACGGTCATCGCGTCTTCAGCACCCTGAGCCCCACGCGCTTCGAGAGGTCCGCCGTCGGACGGGCGACCAGGTCGTACCCGTCGCTGCCGACGATGGCGCAGGGCACGAGTTCACCGGGCGCGAGGGATTCACGGCTCTGGACGTAGGTGACGGCGTCGATCTGCGGAGCCTGGAAGTAGGTGCGGCCCTCGTACAACGTGCCGCCGGCGCCGACGCCGCTCGTGGCGCGGGCGCGCGAGGTCGTGGCGCGGTCGATGAGCACGTCGAGCCGCACGCCGCTGTCCTCGGGCGAGTCCTCGTCGAACTGCTCCGCCAGGTAGGCCGCCTGCTCGTGGGCCAGGCGCTGCTGCAGGGCCATGAGCTCGCCGCGGCGGCGGGCCTTGACCTCGGCGGGCACGGCCAGGGCCGGGTCGCGCTCCATCGTCCCGGCGGGCGTGCCGTCCTCGCGCGAGTATTCGAACACCCCCATCGCCTCGAAGGCAGACTCCTCGACGAACTCGAGCAGTTGCCGGTGGTCGTCCTCGGTCTCGCCCGGGAAGCCGCTGATGAAGGTGGTGCGGATCGCCATGCCGGGGATGCGCTCCCGCAGCCGCGCGATCAACTCTCGCTGCTGCCCGGCCGTCACGCGCCGCCGCATCGCCGTCAGCATCCGGTCACTGGCGTGCTGGAGTGGGATGTCGATGTAGGGCAGGATCCGCCCACCCCCGCCCAGCATCGACAGCGAGGCGATCGTGTCGATCATCTCGCCGCTGAAGGTGCTGGGGTAGGCGTACATGAGGCGGACCCAGCCGCGGGTCTCGCTCGCGGCGTCGCTCACCGCCCGGAGCAGGTCGGGCAGGCCTTGTGTAGGTCGGTTCTCCGAACCGACTCCCATCCCGTCGGCTCGGAGAGCCGACCTACCCAGGTCGTCGCCGTAACTCGTCGTGTCCTGCCCGATGAGGTTGAGTTCGAAGGCGCCGTCGCGGATGAGTTCGGCCGCTTCGGACACGATGCGGTCCAGTGGCTTGCTGCGCATCTTGCCGCGGATGCTGGGGATGGTGCAGAACGCGCAGTTCTGGTTGCAGCCCTCGCTGACGCGCAGGTAGGCGTAGTGCCTCGGCGTCAACCGCAGGCGCCCCCCGTCGTCCTCGAAGTACCCGATGCCCTTGCCGTCCTTGCCGCTCACGGTGAGCCCGGCGACGGACATGCCGCGGTCGCGGGCGGCCTGCAGGGCGTTGCCGGCGATCCAGTAGGGCGGGGTAGGTCGGCTCTCCGAGCCGACATGTGTCGAAGAGTCGGCTCGGAGAGCCGACCTACCCATGACCGCCTCGACGATCTTGTCCCGATCAAACACGCCGATCAGCGAGTCCACCCCCGGCGCCCATTCCAGGAGTTTGGCCCGGTGCCGCTGCACCAGGCACCCCGCGACGATCACCCGCTTGACCTGCCCGGCTTCCTTGGCCCGCAGCGCCTCGCCGATGACGCCGAGCGATTCCTCCTTCGAGGCCTCCAGGAACCCGCAGGTGTTGACGACCACCGCGTCCGCCCCGTCGAAGCCCGCGGCGGCGTCGTAGGACAGCGGCCTGAGGCCGCCCTGCGCCAGCAGCCCGAGCATCTTCTCGGAGTCCACCAGGTTCTTCGGGCAGCCGAGGCTGACGAAGGACACGGTGCGGATGTCGGGGTCGGCGGACACAGGGGCAAGCGTAGGGCTGGCCGGCGGGGAATCGGGCAATCACCGGGAGTATCGGGAAGGGGCCTCGCCGTCTGATAACCCGGTTGGCCGCCGGCCTGCCCAAGGGCGCTGCCGCAACGTCCGATCTTCCGTATGCCGCGGCGCGGGGAACGCCCGCCCTTCGTGCGGCCCAGGGGGCGCGATGCCGAAGCAGACCAGGCGGAGTTCGTCGCGGCCCAACAGCCTGGGGATGGACGACCGCGCCCTGTCCAACCTGCTGGACACGATGGATGCGCAGGAGTCCGCGAGCGAAGCGGCGGCGGCGCGGCGGGACTTTGTGCGCTGGCCCTTTCGCGACGCCTCGCTCCCGATGCGGGTGACGCACGCCGACGGGTCCGTGACCCCGCTGATGGTGGCCTGCCGCAACATCTCGCGCGGCGGGATGTCGGTGGTGCACTGCGGGTTCGTACACGCGGGGTCGCGGTGCACGGTGGCGGTGTCGCAGCCGCAGGGACCGCCGCTGGTGCTGGGGGGGAGGGTCGCGCGGTGCTCGTTCCGGGGGCACCGCGTGCACGAGATCGGGGTGAAGTTCGACGCGCCGATCGACGTGCGGAAGGTCGTCACGCCGGACCCGTTCAGCGACTGCTTCTGCCTGGAGCGGGTGAAGCCGGAGGCCCTGAGCGGCACGGTGGTGTACGCGGAGGACTCCGCGCTCGACCACAAGATCGTCGGCCACTTTCTGCGGGACACCGGCCTGGTGCTGCGGACGGCCCACAGCGCGGAGGAGGCGATGGACCTCATCACCCCCGACTGCGGGCTGGTCCTGGCCGAGTACAACCTGCCGGATTACAACGGGGCGGAGTTCCTGACCATGCTGCGGCAGCGGGGGGTCTCGACGCCCGTGATTGTCGTGGCATCCGACACCAGCACGATCACGCGCCGGCTGCTGGCGGGCGTGGAGGCCGATGCCTTCCTGGCCAAACCCTTCACGCAGCAACTGCTCCTGCGGGCGATCGCGGAGTTCCTGGTGCTGCGGCCCGGGGAGGGGATGCTGGTCTCCACACTCGCCCCGGACGACCCGGCCCAGCCGCTGGCCGATGCGTTCGTCGCGTCGCTGCGCCAGCACGCGGCTCGCCTGCGGGAGGCGATTGTCCGCGGCGACGCGGGCGCGTGCCGCCAGGTCTGCCTGAGGCTCGCGGGGACGGCCCCGGCGGTCGGGTTCGCACGCCTCGGGCGGGCGGCGGGCGAGGCGGCCGCGGCGCTCGCGGGCGATACGGAGTTCGAGCAGTCGGCCCACCTGCTGCGCACGCTGGTGGCGATCTGCGAGCAGGCCCGCGGACGGCGCGCGGCGTAACAAGCCCCGGGCATCAGCGGGGGTTGGTGCGAGCGAACCAATCTTTTTGCGGACCCCGAACGGAAGGGTGACCAACGGGACTCGAACCCGCGACTCCCGGGACCACAACCCGGTGCTCTACCAACTGAGCTATGGCCACCATCACGCGGGGGCCGGGCCCCGTCACCGGCTGGAAGCCGGTGCCACCGGAAAGCCGGTGTTGCCGAACAATACGCTCCGCTCCGCGGCAAGCAAAGGAACTGGATGCGCCGGGGCCCGCCACCTACGCTTCCTTCCCATTGCATCGGAGGAGCACCTTGGCAACCACCTCACCCGGCGGCCTGAACCTATCCCCCGAGCGCACGGGGACGAACCTCCCTCCCGCCGTGCTGGTGGAACTGGCGCTCCAGGCCGGCGAGGGCAAACTCGCGTCCAACGGGGCGCTCGTGTGCTTCACCGGGGACCGTACCGGGCGGAGCCCGAACGACAAGTTTCTCGAGGATACCCCCGGTATCCACGGCAAGATTCTGTGGGGGAAGGTCAATCAGCCGCTGCCCCCGGCCGCGTTCGACAAGGCACTGAGGATCGCGACGGACCACCTGAACTCCGTGCCGAGGAACTACCTGTTCGAGGGGTACGCCGGCGGCGACCCGAAGTACCGTCTGGGCGTGCGGGTCGTGACGGAGCAGGCGTGGCACTCGCTCTTCGCGTCCACGCTGTTCATCCGGCAGGGGACGAAGGCGGCCGGCCCGGCGACCGGGGGCTTCAGGGCGGACTGGACGATCCTCAACGCGGGCCGGCGGCGCCTGACGGCGGACGAGGCCAAGGCCCTGGGCGTCAAGGGGCCGGTGCTGATCGCCCAGTCCCTGGAGCGGAAGATGGTCGTCATCCTCGGCACCGAGTACGCCGGGGAGATGAAGAAGAGCATCTTCTACGCGATGAACTACGACATGCCGGAGGTCGGCGTGTTCCCGATGCACTGCTCGGCCAACGTGGCAAGGAGCGACCCGGCGAACGTGGCCCTGTTCTTCGGCCTCTCCGGCACGGGCAAGACGACGCTCTCGGCCGACCCGGACCGGGCCCTGATCGGCGACGATGAGCACGGGTGGTCCGACCGCGGCGTGTTCAACTTCGAGGGCGGGTGCTACGCCAAGTGCATCGACCTCTCGCAGGAGAAGGAGCCGCAGATCTGGAACGCGATCCGCTTCGGTTCCGTCCTGGAGAACACGACGATCGACCCGGCGACGCGGGTGCCCGACTACGCGTCCAGGAAACCCACGGAGAACACGCGCGTCACCTACCCCGTGGATTTCATCGACGGGGCGGTCATCCCCTCGATGGGCGGCCACCCCAGGAACGTGATCTTCCTGACGGCCGACGCCTACGGGGTGCTGCCCCCGGTGAGCAAACTCAGCCCCGAGCAGGCGATGTACTACTTCCTCAACGGGTACACCTCCAAACTCGCCGGGACGGAGGCGGGCGTGACGGAGCCGCAGCCGAACTTCTCGGCGTGCTTCGGCGGCGTGTTCCTGCCGCGACCGCCGGTTGAGTACGCCAAGATGCTCGCGGCGAAGGTGAAGCAGCACGGGTCGGGCGTGTGGCTGCTGAACACGGGCTGGTCCGGCGGGCCGTACGGCACGGGCAAGAGGTTCTCGCTCGAGTACACGCGTGCGTTCGTCACCGCGATCCTCAACGGCTCGCTCGCCAAGGCCGAGTTCACGCCCGACCCGGTCTTCGGGTTGCCGATCCCCAGGGCCGTGCCCGGCGTGCCCGGCGGGGTGCTCCAGCCGCGGAATACATGGAAGGACGGGGCGGCGTACGACGCGCAGGCGAAGAAACTCGCCGGACTCTTCCGCGAGAACGATGCGAAGTTCGACATGCCCGAGGCCGTCCGGGCCGCGGGCCCGAAGGGCTGATCGCTAGTTCACAAACCTGAGCGTCGCCGGGTAGCGGAAGAACTCGCCACGGTTCGCGGCCCGGGCCGCCAGCACCATGCCGACGATCCCCAGGACGTAGATCACCGGGTAGAGCAGGAGCCCGATCCAGACGAACGACAGGGCGAAGGCCGTCACCCCGTAGGCCAGCAGGGTGATCTGGAAGTTGAGCGCCTCCTTCCCGTGGTCGTCAAGGAAGCCCGACTCTTTCCGCCGGATCAGCCACATCACCAGGACCGGCCCCACCAGCATCAGGGCGTGCCCCGCCAGCAGGGTGAGGTGCATGACCATGGCGTAGACCCGGTCGCCGTGGTCGGCCGATCCGTCCACCAATCTCCCGCGATCATTGACTTCGTACATCTGGGCCACGCCTGGCATTGTGCCTCCCGCGGCTGATTGGGCAAGCGGGGAGCAGTGTTTCAGGGATAGCAGAACCATCCCCCACGGGCTCCCGTAGGGTACCGGAGCGGTTACACTCCCCGGCCCCGCACGGGACGCCTCAGCCATCACGGCCGGGGCGACCGAGGCCGGGAAGGCCGCCCACCGTTTTGGAGATCGATATGCTCGCCCGCAACTCCCTTGCCGCAGTGCTCGTGCCCCTGGCCCTGGGATGCCTGACCGCGGCGGCCGCGGCGACGCCGCCGACCGTCACGGTCTCCTCCCCATCACAGGACGCGCTGATCCGGCAGCGGCTGGGCATCGCGGCGTACACCCCGCAGGACATCGCGCCGGTCGTGACCCCCCAGGGCCTGGAGGTGCAGGTCGTGGTCGCCGGCACGCCGTACACCCTGCTGCTCCATCCGCAGCAGATCGTCGCGCCCGGGGCTGTGATGACGCTGGACTACGGCAACGGCAACATGGTCGACATGGCCCCGCCGGAGATGGGCATCTACGAGGGCACGGTCTCCGGCCTGGCGGGCAGTTCCGTGGTCGCCCAGTGGGTGGAGGGCCGGTTCAGCGCCATGGTCCTGCGGAACGGTGCCGCGGCGTGGCATGTGCAGCCGCTGGAGGACGTCCGGCACGGCCTGCCCGGGCATGTGGCGTATCTCCAGGACGACGTGATCCCCGGGGCCTCGGTCTGTGGCAACGAGCCCGTCGCGCTGAGCCCCGCCCACATCCAGAGCCTTGTGAAGCACGGGGTGCTCCGCGCCACCGACGGCGGGCTGGTGGCGGAGATCGCGTGCGAGGCCGACTTCAACTTCACCTCGACGCTGCCCTCCGCGTCCGCGGTGGCGCAGGACATCTCGCGGGTGATGGCCTGGGTGAGCAAGTTCTACACGGAGGCGGTGGGGGTGCGGTTCCGCGTCGTGCGGTATGTGCTGCGGATGAACGATGTCGGCAACTACACGGACTTCGACGCGGACGTGCTGCTGGCCGCGTTCCGCGCCCGATGGAACTTCTATTTCTCGCAGACCGACCGCGACCTGGCCCACCTGTTCACGGGGCGGGACCTGACGGGTGACGTGATCGGACTGGGCTCGCTGGGCGTCGTGTGCAACGTCAACGCGGCCTACGCGGAGTCGCAGACGACCTACACCGCGGGCCTCGGCATGCGCGCCTCGCTCACGGCGCACGAGACCGGGCACAACTTCGGCGCGGGCCACTGCGACCAGCCCGCGGGGCTGTGCGCCCCGTGCGGCATCATGCTCGCCGCGGCCAGTTCCGTCCCCGCCCAGGCGCTGCATTTCGGGTGCTCGTCCACCCCGCTGCAGACCTTCCTCAACAGCCCCCAGTCCCAGTGCCTGGACCCCGGCGACGCCCCGGCGGCGTGCCGGGTGGACATCAACGGCGACGGGATGCTGACCCTGGCGGACTTCGGCGCGTTCCAGAGCGCGTACGCCGTCGGCAACACCTATGTGGCCGACTTTGACCGCGACGGCGCCCTGACGCTCGCCGACTTCGGCGCGTTCAAGGGCGCGTTCGCGGCAGGGTGCCCCTGACGACGGGGGCTGACCGCCGCGCATCAGGTGGCGACCTCGACGCCGATGGTCCGTGCCCGGCGTTGCGTGAGCAGGTCCCCTGCCAGCGCGAACAGGTCCGCGTCAAAGCGGTTGTGCCGGAGGATCGCGGCGCGGTCGTCGCCGGAGAGGCGGTCGGTGTGGCCGCGCGGGCGCAGGGCCTCGACATAGAGCGTCACGTCGGGCAGTTCGGGCACGCGGCGATGGTACCGCGGGCCGATCCGGTAAGATATCGTGGTGCTGCGCTACCTCCGCACATCGCCGCGCCCCGAGATCTTTTTCGTCGTCGGGCAT
Source organism: Phycisphaerales bacterium (assembly GCA_020849105.1). Classification (GTDB taxonomy): domain Bacteria; phylum Planctomycetota; class Phycisphaerae; order Phycisphaerales; family UBA1924; genus JADLGW01. The sequence goes on from JADLGW010000058.1 coordinate 136,754, forward strand.
CCCCGTTCGGGGACGAACTGGGTCTCGAACCTGCTCAACCCGTGGGCGTAGAGGGACTCGGCTGCGAGCACCGAGCCGTAGGCATCATACACGGTTTGCCACGCGACGCGCGCGGAGCCTGCGCTGCCGCCCAGGGCGGCCAGCGCGATAATGTCCAGCCCCGCGTCTTGCAAGGCATATGTTGGGGCGCGGCCCGCGTCGTACTGCGCCAGCAGTTCATCGACGCCGTTGTCCCCCGGCCCCCAGACGTACTCGCGCACCAGGCCCGTGGTCGGCGGGGCGGGCGCCTGGGCCTGCGACGCCTGGCTCGGCGCGCTCGTTGCGTCCCCGTCCAGCCCCGGCTCGGCCGCCAGGGCGACAATCGCCCCCGGATCGCCCGCCATGGCCGCGTCCGCGTCGCCGTCGAGCGGGTCGGCTTGCACTCAGGCAGGCGACGGATGCGTCGGCAGTATCGGCGTGAGCATCACCCCCGGGATCCGCATTGCAACCAGGGCTCGCCCGACATCCCCCCGCAGCAGCAGCTTGTGCTGAGGATAGACGACAACGCGCCCATCAACGAAACAGGTCATCCGGCCTTGCCACAAATAGGGTGAGAGCAACAACGGCGGCACGGCGCGCTCCCGCAGGACGGACACGTTGCACGTCACATATCCGTCCGGGATGTCGGACTCAGATTCCAGCCGCACTACGCCGCACTCACTGCATATGGCCCGCTCATATCGTACTTCCCGTGTCGCCTCCGCGGGCAGCCTGTACGAAGGGTCCCACTGCCACCACTCACCGTCCCCGTTCTTGGCACCTATCTGGTCAATCGCTCGCGTGAGGCTCGCCATTTCGTCCTCTGCCATCAGCCCTCTCAGCACCGCTTCGGTACTCAGGAAGAACTGCACACCTGCGATATCAAGACTTGCGACACGCTTGCAGCGCCGCAGTGCCGACGCCGGCAGGCGCAACGGACCACCTTGCTGCACGCCGTACCCGCACAGCCTGCACATCCCCTTGGTGTCCACTCGGCACACATGGCACACACCTAGAACACAATCGCGTCCGGTCCGAATCGGCACACGACGACCGTGGTGATTCATCTCGAACAGGGGTGCGCTGTCCCTCTCCGCCTCTGTATACACCTGCTCAATCGCAAACACCTCCCAATCGGGCCGAATGATGCCGCGCCTGCACGCCTCCGCAAGAAGGCGATCCGGTGTTCCGTATGTTAGCGGCACCAGGACGTGCCGGCTTGATGGACTATACCCTTCCCGAATAACGACACCGTGTTCGCCCCACTCCCGCGCGAGACGATCGAACGCGGCCTCCTTCCGGCCCTGAATCCCAACGAATATGTTGGTATACTCAGTCATCACTTGAGGAGCGGTTCAATCGCATCAAGCCACTCGAGATCGTTGCGATAGATTTCACGGAGCATCCGGCGCGCGGCACTCCGCCGCCGCCCAAGGGGTATTCTTCAGTGTCCGGAGCGCGCTGTTCAGTTTCGTCGTGTAGATTTGGTGCACTTCTCGCTTGAGCAAGACCGCGGGACCGTTGGCGCTCGACCCGAGCACCACCGCCCAGCTCTGCGGAAGGATGTGGTGCGCATCGAACTTGCCGCCGAGGCCCTTCAGCCTCTTGACCGACGCCGCCATGCTCGCGGATTCGAATATCATACCCGCACGAAGGTGCCGCATGCTCTTTGCGACAGCGGCAAACGACTTGCCGGCACTGGCTACGACGCTTGCGACAAGCGGCTCATTGCTGGCACCGAACTGGCTTGCCCAGTACTCGATGTTGACCCTCAATAGGGCTTATGCGGCCCGCTTGGCGTACCGAATCCCGATACCACCAACGCATCGGTGACTCAGCGGTGCGCCGGGCGACGGGACTGGGCGCAGTGGTTCACGGTGCTGGAGGAGGCCGGGGCGCGGACCATGCCGCACGCGGAGATCGCCGGGTACCTCGCCCGCGAGCACGCGGTCCGGCCATGGTGGAGCCAGATGGTGACGGTGAACTATGAGCAGCGGGTGCTGGGACGGGCCCGGCACGAGAAAGGCGGGAAGTTCGAGGTGAGCGTGAGCCGGGTGGTCGCGGCGCCGGTCGCCGCCGCGTACCGGGCCTTCACAGATGCGCACCCGCCGCCGCTGGCTCCCGGAACCCGTGGAGGTCCGCAAAGCCACGCCGGGAAAGTCGGTCCGGCTGACCTGACCCGGGCGCGGGCGACAAGGCCACCCTCGCAGACGGCCGCGGCCCGGGCGAAGAAACGCTGGGCTGCCCGCCTCGCCGCGCTCAGGGAACTGCTGGAGGCATGAGCCCTTCAGAGCCCCAAGCGCCAGCGAGTTCTTCAGAGCCCCAAGCGCCAGCGCGGGGTGAAGGTTGCCCGGAACAGGAACCCGCTCGGGGCGCTGTTGGAGAGATCGGCCCGCTTGCTCGCGCTCGGGGCGCTGTTGGAGAGATCGGCCCGCTTGCTCGCGCTCGGGCTCTGTTGGAGAGATCGACCCGCTCGCTCGCGCTCGGAGCTCTGTTGGAGAGATCGACCCGCTTGCTCGCGCTCGGGGCTCTGTTGGAGAGAGGGACCCGCTCGCTCGCGCTCGGGGCTCTGTTTGAGAGAGGAACCCGCTCGCTCACGCTCGGGGATCTGTCAGGGGCACCCGAGGGCGAACTTGGTCTGGAAGCACCCGAAGTCTGAGAGGTTGCGCACGCCGTCCTGGTTGCAGTCGGCGTAGAAGTCCTTGAGCGCGAACTTCGTCTGGAAGCAGCCAAAGTCCGACAGGTTGAGCACGCCGTCCTCGTTGCAGTCGGCGTAGCAGTCGGGCTGGAAGGGGTAGATCATCGGGTCTTCGAGGTTGTCGAAGTCCGGGTGGTCCATGGCGGAGAGCCAGTTGTGCCGCGAACGGGCGATGGCGACCTTCCCGGTGGTGGTGCGCCCGTTCCAGCGGGGGTTCGCCGGGAGCACCCAGTTGCCCTGGGCGTTCTTCTCGCGCTCCAGGAGGACGCCGTTGATCGCGTACACCAGGCGCCCGTTGTCCAGCACGTTCACGGTCTCGGGGTTTCCCTGGATGCTCAGGATCCCGTCGGTCTGCTCGTACTCGGTGGAGGTGGTGCTGTACACGACCCGCGAGAGGGTCGGGCTCTGCTCGCTCCATACCCAGAACGCACCGTCCTCGGTCACGTCGGGCGTGATGGACGCCGTCCCGTTCAGGGCCACGCCCAGCACGCGGCTGGTGCCGAAGCCGCTCATGGTGCGCGGGAAGGCGAGGATGCGCCGGGGGAGAATGGACGGCTTCTCGGTGATGACGACGATCGTGTCGTTGCGGTCGTCGTAGACAATTCCCTCGGGCCGCGTCGAGGGCGTCCAGTCGTTGAGGAACGTCGCGGGCGTCGTGGAGAGGTCGTAGCGGCTGATCGTGTCCCCGTCGAGGACATACAGGTCGTTGAAGCGACTGATACAGATATTCGTGGGAAAGACGTGCCCGCTGGTCACGCGGGTGGACGCCCCGGTCTCCGGGTTCAGCCGCCACACCCCGGCGGCCTGCGCCCCGGTCCGGGCGGCGAGGTAGTAGTTCGAGAGTTGCGTGGGCCCGACGGCGGCGTCAAGGATGGCCCCGAGACCGCCGGGCGGCGCGAAGTTGATGGTGGCGGGCGCGGGGCTGCCGGTGGGGCGCACCGGGCGCACGATCTTCAGCGTCGGGACCTCCGTGTTCCCGGCGAAGAAGCCGGACGTCGGATAGAAGATCTTGAGGCTGTCCAGGAACTGGTTGCTGGGCGCCGTCACGTCCATGCGCAGCACCTCGCCGAAATACGTCGCGCTCCCGTCGGCGGCGGTGAACGCGCCGAATACGGGCGTGAGCGCGGCCATCGACGTGCGGAAACTGTGCTGGTCGAAGTTCGGGCTATCGTCCGCGGGGTCGCGGAACTTCATGATGGGCGCGAAGCCGCAGCCGTTGTCGATCATGCCTGTGATGGAGAAAGCGTGCCCGCCGCCGCGCACGCCCCCGAGTGAGTTCGTGTAGCGGCCGTAGCCGCCCAGGATGTACCCGCCGAGGGCGTACGCGGTAAGCATGTCGCCGCGCGTGGGTGCGTGATCGTCGCCGAACATGCTGTGCCCAATGACGGTGACATCGCCCTGCGTGAAGAGCGCTGCGTAGAAGGCCGCACCGGCAGTCCCCTGTCCTTTGGTGCCCTCGGAGGGGCTGGTCTGCATGAAGTCGCCCATGAGGTCGATGACCCCGGTGACGCGGTCGTACTCGGCATTGGATTCCCAGTCGCGCGGGCCGTCGAGCGTCAGCGGTTGCTCGATCCCGTGGTTGGCGAAGTAGGCGAACCAGTTCACGGCGGACGTCGGAACGCAGTACATCTTGCCGTCGTTGGGCAGGCCCGGCGTGCTGGCGGACGTGCGCCGCTTCTGATCGAAGTCCGGCACGTCGCTCACGCTCCAGGAGCATTGGGCGGCGGCGCCCGCGGCCGATGCGAGGAGGGTGGCAAGGGAGGCAATCTGGCGGCGCATAAGCATCGGGCTCTCCTGGGTAGGGCATTCGCCCCGCCGTCATGCGGATGCGGACGCTGCCGAGGACAGACTTTTTCTTGGGGGAGGGCCGATCATGGCCGCGTGGCCGCGGCCTCGATGATCCGGGCGAGCGCGTTCCACCCCTCCAGCCGCCAGGCCGGAACCAGCCGCCCGTTCACGAAGATCATCGGGATTCCTGTAATGCCGAGCGAGCGGGCGGCGATGATGTCGCCTTGGATCACGGCTTCGGTCGCCGGCGAGGCGATCGCGGTCGTCAGTATGGAGGCGTCGAACCCCGCTTCGGCCGCCGCCGCCCCGCCGGGGTCGGCCGGCCCGCCGGGCAACGCCAGGCGCAGGAGCGCGGCGTGAAAGGCCCGGGCCCGGTCCGGGGATACGGCGGATGCCGCGGCCTCGTCCGCGCGGGCCAGCGCGCACGCCCCCGGGTGCCGGGTCCGCGGCACCGCGGGGTTGCACGCCTGATCGAACGGGAAGTGACGAAACTCGTAACGCACGTCCGTGCGCGACGCCGCGGCGGCGCGGATCAGGCCGTCCGCCTCCGCCGTGAAAGGTTCGCCGAAGCCACCCCACAGGACCACACGCACCCTGGCGTCGGCGGGCCCTACGGCGAACCCGCCGGCGCGCAGCGGGATCGGCCGCACCGGTTGGCGCAGCCAGTCCGCGATGTACTTGTCGATCGCGCTCGGGGGGGCGGCGTCCGCGGCCCCCGTTGCCGGGTTGGTCGCGGCAAGGGCTTCGACCGCACGGCGCAGCGCACCGGGCGCCTCCCACCCGCGGAGTTCCACGCCGTTGATGAAGATCATGGGCGTTTGCCGCAGCCCGACCGCCTCGCCCGCGCTCACGTCGCCGCGCACCAGGGCGAGGGTTTCCGGTCCGTTCATCGCGGCGGCCAGTTTCGCGCGGTCCAGCCCGAGCCCGGGCAGAGCCGCATCGAGTTCCGGCGCGGTGAACCCGCCGCCCCTGACAAAGAGCCAGTCGTGCATCCGCTGGAAGCCCTGTTCACCGGCGATCAGCCCCGCGGCCTCGGCCGCCCTCGCGGCCCAGCAGGCGTTGGGGTGCGGGCATGTGTCCAGGTTCGCGTTGCAGTCCTTGCAGAAGGGGTAGTGGCGCAGTGAGACGGACACGTCGTCGCGTTCGCGGAGAATCGCCGCGGCCTCGGCGTCGATCCGTTTGCACTCCGGGCACTGGTAATCCATGAACACCACGATCCGGATCGGTGCAGGCGAGGCGCCGCGGGCGTGGCGGCCGGCGAAGCCTGTCCGCGACGGGCCGGCGGGCTTGACCAGTTCCCGGGTCGTGTCGTGCAGGGCGCCCTCGGCCCGCTCCGCCGCGGACGTGCGCACGAGCGCCTCGGCCATCCCCAGGGCGCCGAACACCAGGAGCGCGACGCCCAGCGCAACCGCCATCGGGCGCACCCGGACCGCGCGGCCGCCGGCCCACTCGCTCGCCGCCCATAGCGCGAGGCTCCCCGCGTGCGCGGCGACGCAGTACCCGCACCACCCGGCGTTCCAGCCCATCAGGAACAGGTACAGGACCGAGACCACGGCGGCGAGCCGGGTGAACCAGCGGCACCCGCGCCCGGTCCGGCCACGGAACACGGTCCACGCCGCGAGCGCCCCCGTGAAGTAGGCCAGACCCAGGTAGGAAACCGGCCAGCGGAGGACCGGAAGGCGTCCCCCGGCACCGGTGGCCAACCCTGCACACCCGCCGCCGCACCCCGGCAACCACACCCCGCCCAGGTAGCCTGCCACCAGCATCGCGCACGCCACGAGCCCGATCATGCCGGCCGCGGCCCCCACGATCAGCGGCGTGCGGGGTATGGGTGTCGGGGGTGGCTTGTCCACAATGTCAGGTTATCGGGATGGTTCCGCCGCGGTCGGTCCGGCCCCGGGTGGAGAGGGGCCGCTTCCCGCAACCGAAGGGGGTCCACGCGGCGAATCTGTGGTATTGTCGTGCTCTACGGGTCGCGTTCCGGCGGCCCGGCAGGGGCGTGCGTTCGCCCCGCTCCGCGTCCGCTGAAGGAAGGACATTGCGTGCGTACCTCAACTCTCGCGTGCGGGCTGGCGCTGTGGGTATGTGCGGGCACGGTGTTTGGTCAGGCCGGGTTCAACCGGGCGCGGGTAGAGCACCCCGTCCGCCTCGGACCGGTGCCCACGCTGGTTGTCCAGATGGGCGCACCCGCCCCCGGCCACGTTGACGGCTGCGAGACGATCGCGTCCAACACCAACGCCAGTTTCGAGGGCGGGAACTACATCGTCGAGGCCGGCTTCGCGCAGTCGGAGGTCGCGGCCGCGTCGTATGTGCTGCCGGCCACGGCCTTCCCGATCAAGATCGTGTCGACCGAGGGCATCCTCGCCACGTCCAACTCGTCCATAACGACCGAGACGCAGTGGTCCGTGGTCGTGTACTCCGGCACGCCGAGCGCCGGGACCCTGGTCGCCACGATCTCCTCCAACGGCAAGGAGATCCCGCACGCCCAGATCGGCCCCGGGACCAACGGGCTCAACGTCATGCTCGTGCCCGATCCGAACGACCCGATCGTCGTGAACGACGACGGGTCGCACACGTTCACCATCGGCTACCGGATCGATCACCACAACCTGCAATCCGGGAACCCCTGCTTCACCGCGCCGCCGACGTGCTGCAACGCCTTCCCCGTGGTCGATGTCAGCGGCGTCTCGACGCTGCCGGGAAACTGGCTGCGGGGCGTGAACTGCGGCTCCTTCGGCTGCCCGCCAAACGGCGGATGGGCGAGTTTCCAGGCGCTGACCCCCGGTCTCTGCCGCCCCTCCGGGGACTGGGTGGTGCGGGCCACATGGGCCAGCACCAGTTGCCAGCCGGGGGTGTGCTACCCGGATTGCAACGGCGACACCAACCTGGACCTGGCCGACTTCGGCTGCTACCAGACGAAGTTCGCGCTGGGCGACCTGTACGCCGACTGCAACGCCGACGGCGTGCGGAACCTCGCCGATTTCGGGTGCTTCCAGACGAAGTTCGCCCTCGGCTGCCCGTAGCGGCGCCGGGCTCCCCTCCTGGGTACCCCGCCGCTCCGCGGCGGCCGAGGCTTCTTGGGTACCCCGCCGCTCCGCGGCGGCCGAGGCTGCTTGGGTACCCCGCCGCTCCGCGGCGGCCGAGGCTGCTTGGGTACCCCGCCGCTCCGCGGCGGACGCCTCCCCTGTTCGGGGGGCCTCATCGCGAGAACCCGCGACTGGCCGCGGGGCGCAGCGGATTTCAGTGATGAATCTGTTTGACAGCCGCCGCGGCGTGTGCGATACCGCGCGCATCCTCCGGGCCGGGGCGTTCGCTCCGTGTGTACAAGCCCGGTATGGATGCACGCGGTGTCCGCAGTAAAGCGGAGGCGGCGATGAGGTGCCGCCACCCGAGTGTCCGTAAACGAAACGCCTTGCGGCTGCCGCGTCGTGTGGTAGGCTGGCGGACCGCCGGGCCGCGGGCCCGGGCATCACCCTGTACGGAGAGGAGCCTTCCGATGCTTTCCATCACCCGATCGCTGGGCGCAGCCGTTTTCCTGAGTGCGGCGGCGGCGCAGGCCCAGGTCACGCTCTACGCCGTGGACTTCCCCGGCAACCTCTACACCGTGGATATGGGGACAGGGGCGGCGACGCTCGTGGCGCCGACCGGGTTCACGCGGATCAACGCCGCGGCCGCGGATGCGGCGGGAAACATCTACATCTCGCACATCCGCGACACCAGCAACCCGCAGGACGTGAACCAGTTGATCCGTCTGAACGCAGGCGGCGGCAGCACGGTGATCGCCAGTTACGGCACGGACAACGACCTGCGCGGGCTGGCGTTCGTGGGGGGCCAGTTGTACGGCACGCGGGACGTCTCCACCCTCGACGACGTGGTGAAGATCGACGCGGCGACCGGGGTGGTGACGACGATCGGACCCACGGGCCGCGGCGACATCCAGGGGCTGACGGCCGACGGCAGCGGGCAGTTGTACGCGATCGGGATCTCCGCGACGGGCACCCTGTGCACGATCAACGCCGGGACGGGCCTGGCGACGGTGGTGGTCAGCGGGATCGGTGCGGGCAGCGACCTCCAGGCCATCGAGTGGATCGGGGGCACGAGCGCGGTGCTCGGGCGGACGAACCTCCAGAAGTTGGACCTGGTCACCGGCGCGGTGTCCATGATCGGACCGTTCGGAGTCGGCGACGTGCGCGGGCTGGCCGCCGTCCAGGGCGCCGCGCCCTGCTACCCGGACTGCAACGGCGACGGGGCGCTCAACCTGTCCGACTTCGGGTGCTTCACCACGAAGTTCGCGCTGGGCGACCCGTACGCCGACTGCAACGGCGACGGGGTGCTGAACCTGGCCGACTTCGGGTGTTTCACCACGAAGTTTGCGCTCGGATGTCCGTGAGTCACGGGCTGGATGCCCGCGCCCCGTCGCTGCACGGGTGACGCCCGGCGGCAGCGGCCGGCCGTCACGGAACGGCATCGTCCCCGAGCCGGGCATGGGACTGGAGTTCTCGGTACGTCGCCCGGAACGCGGCGGCCAGCCGGTCCGCCGTGCGCAGGCGGGACGCGCGGTTCGGCGGTCCCGGCGCGGCCATGACCTCTGTCCCGTACGCGATGCAGACGCGGGTCCGTCTCAGGGGCAGCCATGCCCGGGCCCGCTGGAGCCTCTCCGTGCCCAGCACCACGACGGGAACGATCGGGGCGCCGGTCACGCGCGCAACGACCCCCACCCCTTGCTTGATCGCCCCGCCGCGGAGCACCGTATCCCCGCCGCGGGCCACGCCGCCCTCCGGGAAGATGCCGACGACGTGCCCGGCCCGCACCGCGCGGATCGCGGCCCGGATGGCCGGGAGCGAGTTGCCGAAGCGATCGACCGGGATCATGCCGGAGGCGTGCAGCAACCGGGCGGGCCAGCGGCGGCGGTAGAACTCGATGCGGGTCAGCCAGCGCACCTGGCGCGGGCAGGTCATCATGACCGCGATCGGATCCATGTGGCTGATGTGGGTGCAGGCGATGATGAACCCGCCCCGCCGCCGGGCCCGCTCCGCGTGCAGCGTCGTGACGCGCACCGTGGCGGCCTTCGGAACACGGAAAGCGCACCGGGCCAGGTGGTACAGCGCCGCGCCGGGCATGGCGCGATCATACCGGCCGGGGTACCGGATGCAGAAGCGCCGGCGTGCTCGACCACGTCCGCGGCGCAGCGCTCCCGGTGCTCTCTTAGCGCCGGCGCCGCGCGCCCAGCAGCCCGCCCAGGCCCAGCAGCGCCAGGCCCGCGGGCGATGGCGCGGAAACAGCCGATGCGGAGAAGGAACTCTCACCGAACCAGGGCACCGTCGGGATCATCGTGGCCGGGGTGATCGGCACCCCCGGGTTCTGGAAGGTGTACGGCAGGGCGCCGCTGGTATTGAGCGTGGTCAGGCCGAAGTTGAAGTCCTGCCCGCCGAAGATGCCGGGCAGCAACCCGTACTGCGGCAACGCGGCCCCGCCCCAGTTCATGCTGATCGAACTGCCGCCGGCGGTTGTTGCCTGCAGGGCCCCCGTCGTGCCCCACGAGGACTGCTGGCCCAGCGAGGTGTAGAGCGCGTTCTCGAAGGTGACCGTCAGCAGCGTGGTGCCCGACGCGATATCCGTGAACGAGAACGAGCCGTCGGCCGTGTAGTTGTGGGCGAAGGCCCCGGGCAGCGGCGTTGTCCCGACCGGCGAGAGCGTGATATTCGCGCTGAAGCGGCTCGACACGAAGAGCGCCGGCAGCGGCCCGTTGTCGTCGTCGATGTTCAGGACCACGGGGCTGCTGCCCATACCGCTCGTCATGTTCAGGCCGGCGCCCGTGAAGACCCAGGCCGAGTCGCTCGTGTTGGCGGCGAAACTGAACAGCGTGGCGTGCGCAGAGCCCGCGGCGGCGGCCACGGCAATCAGCGACAGTGCAACTCGGCGCATACTTCCCTCCGCCCGGCCCGAGGCCGGTTTCTGGTGATACCGCAGGTGAGCCGGGACCATGGGCCCGGCATCCTCCAGGAGGAAAATGCCACCGGTTATCGCACCCCGCCAGTCCGGAAACCAGAAAAAGTGCGCGAACAGACACCGAAGCCGCCCACCCATCTTCGTGCGGACCCGAAGGCCGGGGGATGGGGTTCAGGAGCGGCGCTGGCAATGGGTGCAGAACACGGTCGTCCGCTGGGCAATCTCGCGGCTGGTGAGCCGCCGTCCGCAGCCGGGACACGGCATCCCGGCGCGGCCGTAGACCAGGTGGCGGAGTTGGCTGCGGCCGGGTTTACCTTCCGCATCGACGTAGTCCCTGAGCGTCGAGCCGCGGGCGGCGATCGCGTGCCGCAGCACGGCACGAATCGAGGTTGCGAGCCGCACGACTTCGGTCGCCGTGAGCCGCCCGCTCTGTCGCGCGGGCGCGATCCGGGCTCGGAAGAGGGCCTCGTCCGCGTAGATGTTGCCCACGCCGGCCAGCACGGCCTGGTCGAGGAGTGCGGCTTTGACCGCGCGGCGCGAACCCGCGAGCCCGCGTGCCATCTGCGGCGTCGTGACCGAGAGCGCGTCCGGGCCGAGCGCCGCCCACGGCCCCGCTCGTACGGCGTCCATCGACGCGTGCGTCCACAGCCCGCCGAACCGGCGGGGGTCACGGAACAGGACCAGCCCCGGGTGCCCCGGAGTCCGCCGCGGCGCGGCGGGGCGCCCGAGGCGCCACCACGCATGCACATGCGTCAGCGTTGCGAGGTCCAACCCGCTCGCGCCCCGCACCTGCCCGCTCATCCCCAGGTGCAGGCGCAGCACGCGGCCCGAGTCGGCGACGATCGCCAGTTGCTTCCCGTGCCGCACGACATCGGTGACGACCGCGCCCTGGAGCAACTCCTGCGGCCGCGGCGGCCCGCCATGCTCCGTTACGCAGAAGTCGGTGCGCACCAGGCACGCCCGCTCCACCCGCTGCCCGACCATGATTCTCAGCAGCCCGCGCCGGACCGTCTCGACCTCCGGCAGTTCGGGCATCGAGAAGCGTAGACGCGCACCGCGCACGCTTCGGCAGCACGATGAAGCGCCGCAAACCGGTGCATGTCGCCAACGAGGGCGGGTGCGTTGACATGGCATCCGCGCTGCGGCATACATGCTGGTGCAACAGCAGTGGGGCACCGCGACCGATCGCATCATCAGCGACGATCTCCACCGCCAAGATCCCGTAGGGGTCGTGCCGACGCGAGTCGTCTTACTGAATCCGCACGGCAACCAGCCGATGGTCGCCATCCTGCGGATCAATCACGTCGTAATGCAGGGCCCGCAGCGGCTGCCGGAGGAACACCTGGTCCAGCGCCCACCACGGCCGATCACGCGGCCACGACGCCGGGTCGCCGTGCCCGCCCTGGGTGAAGGCGTCCACCAGCCCGGGCACAAGGGTTGCGAGCGATGCCGATCCGCGGGGGATGTTGAAATCGCCCATGACCACGTCCGGCGGCGGAAAGCCGGGTCGCTCCGAGGTCTCGGATTGCCAGCCGCCGTCCCGCTGGACGTACACCGGCCCGGACCACTCCGCCAGGCGGGCGGCCGCCTTTGCCGTCACGGCCTTGCGTGAGAGCCGCGGGTCCGAGGGCAGGTCGATGACCCAGACCGTCCGCGGCACCCCGGAGACCAGAACCTCCGCGAACATCGCCCGGCCACCGTAGGGCACCCCGTGCTCCATCGCGGGGATAAACAGGTCCATGATCGCCCACCGCCGCACCGGGGAGCGCGAAACCAGCAGGAACGCCCCGCTGTGGATCACGACAGGGAACTCGGGAAGCAGGTCCCGGAAGTTCGCGCCCCAGGGCGAGTTCACCACCGCGGCCAGGTCCGGCGGGGATTCCACCAGTTGGTTCCGGATGGAATCCTCACCGGCTTCTGAGGCGTTCCACGACACAACGGTCCACACGGCCCCGGTTCGGCCGGTCGCGGGACGCAGCCGCCACTCGAACGCCATCATGTACACGGCGATCGCCGCGGCGCAGGACACGGCCAGGGCCTGCCGGCTTGGGCCCCCTCTCCCCCGTGCTCCCAGGCCGACGATGATCCCCAGCAACCCAAGCCCCGCGGCCGCGGCCACCATCCAGAGCGTCGGCACCCACCACACATACTGGGTCAGATAGGTGCGGTCGGTGGTCAGACGCCCCAGCAGCCAGAGCAGGGCAACCGCCACCCCCGCCCAATCCAGGAACCGGGCGAGCCGTGCGCGGATGCTGCGCGTCTGGGATGAGTCTGGAACCAGGGGCCGGGCCCTTTCGTAGCGGTGGGATCGGGTTGCCCCAGGAGGGGCTGCACGATACTGTGGGCGTGCTCGGGCCCGGTGGGGCCCCGATGGTACGACGTTCCGGCTGGGTGCGGTTCGGGAGGCTGCAATGGCGAAGTTGTTCTATACCCTGGAAGAGGCTGCCAAGCGGCTCGGCAAGAGCGAGGCCGAACTGAAGCAACTGGTCGCCACGGGGCAACTCCAGGAGTTCCGGGACCGGGACCGCCTGATGTTCAAGGTGGACCAGGTCAACCTGCTGGCCTCCGGCGGCGACGACGAGGGCGGCTCGGGCATCCCGCTGGCCGAGAGCGGTGATCTCGGGGCGATCTCCCTGGCATCGGATTCGGGCTCCAGCATGAACCTGGAGAGCCCGAAGGAGCAGACGGGCATCAGCATCTTCGATGCAGACGCGACAGAAGAGGCCGACCCCTCCGCCGTGACCCAGGTGACGGAGACTTCCGCGAGTGAACTGGCGCTCGAGACGGTCGGTTCGGGCTCGGGCCTGCTGGACCTGACCCGCGAGTCCGACGACACCTCGCTGGGCAAGGACGTGCTGGCCGGGGTCGGCGATGGGTCGACCGCGGCGGAGACGCAGGTGGAGTCGGAGTCCGGCGCCCTGTTCGAATCGACCGGCGCCGAGTCGGAGGTCGCGGTGGCCCCCGGCGGCGTCATGGTCCTGGCGGAACCCTACGACGGCGCGGGCTCCGGCCTGGCCGGCGGACTGGCGCTGGCGATGATCGCGGTCCTGGCCTTCACGATGGTGCTGGTCATCTTCGGGCTCGCGGGGATGACCGACGCCCCCCTGATCGCGACGATCAGCGGCAACCTGAACATGTGGATGGGCATCGCCGCGGGCGTGGTCGTGATTTTCGGCATCGTCGGGCTGCTGATCGGCAAGAAGACCTGACGCGGCGGATTGTGCAGAATCCCGGAAGGACGGCGAGCCCGGCGCGCTCACGCCGAAGGGTGTACCTCAGGGCGGTGCACCTCGTAGCGCCCGCCGGGGACTGGCAGCAGCGCCAGAAGCGGCGTTCGCGCGTAGACCACGGCCGCGCCACGAAGCGTTGCGTGCAGGAACCCCGGAAGGTCCAGGTGGTCCAGACCCCCCTCCGGGTCGCTGACCCATCCCGGCACGGCCCTCCCAACGGGCGGCAACTCCAGCGGTACCGACGTGCGGCCGTCGAGCAGGCACGCCCGGCACACCCAGCCGTCCGGGCTCGGCGTCGCGGCGAGTTCCAGGGTGACATCGCCGGGCCCCTGCGCCCCCACCCGGGGGCCGAGCGCCGCTCGCGCCACCGTCCATTGCACCGTGACCTCGCGCGGCCCCTCGACGCGGACGGGCCGGTGCGGCGCGGCGGGTTGGGCGGTCCGGGTGTGCATCAGGAGACTTTCGCCAGCATGCTCGCCGCCAGGCGCAGCCCGCGCCCCGACGGGCTGATGAACCGCTGCCCGAGTTTGTCGAGGGTCTTGAAGAAGTCGAGCATCGCGTCCAGCCGCTGGTTGTGACCGACCAGGGCCCGGCGCTCCTCCGCGGTCATTGAGCGGTCGCGCTCGATGCCGGTCAGGTCGCGGATCTCGTAGAGGGACGCCAGGAGGGGCTCCACCTCCCGCTTCATCCGCTCGCGCACGATCGCGCGGAACAGCGCCCACACGTCCTGCTCCGCCGTGAAGTACTTCTTGTAGTCCTTGGGACCGCCCCGGCGCGTCACCAGCGTCACGATCCCCCAGTCCTGCAGCGACCGCAGCGACATGGACGCGTTGCCGCGGCTGATCTGCAGGCGCGCCATCACGTCGTCGGTGCACATCGGCTCGCCGGTGATGTGCAGGAGGGCGTAGACCTCCGCCATGGTGCGCGAGATGCCCCACGCGGCGGCCATCTGCCCCCACGCCGCCACGAACCGGTCCTGGGCCTCCCTGAGCGCGTCCGCCCGCGTCATGCGCAAGTATGCGCCCCCCCCGCTTCGGCGTCCACTGGTTGTTTCAGAATCGGGTGAAAATGGGCGGCGCCCGGCCTACGCCGTCACGTCGATCACCCGACCGGCCTGGATCGCCGTCGCCGCCGCGTTGCGGTCCGCGGGGTGCCGGTACATCGGGATCGCGCCGGCGTCGTGGGCCGGATCGGACGCGGAAAAATCCACGCGCCCCGGGACAACGGCGGCCGTGATCCCGGCCCCGCGCGGGCGGACCGCTTCGACGCGTGCCAGCGTGCCCGGCTCATCCACCCGGCGCACGGTCGCGCGGGTCGGGCCGCGGGCCGCGACGCCGTAGGCCTGCGCGAGGCGCAGCGACGGGCTGGAGATCGGGTCGATCGTCATGGAGCGATGATACCGGGGGCCGAAAAGGTCCGTCCGGAGTTATGCGCGTCCCGCCACAGATATCATCGTGCCCCGACGGAGACCCGCCATGGCCAAGAACCCCCCGCGCACCAAGCCGCCCCGCGGCAACGCCGTCATCGGACAGTCCGGCGGCCCCACCGCCGTTATCAACCAGTCGCTCGCCGGCGCGGTGGAGGCGCTGCGCGACACCCTGGTGCGCAAGGATGTCGTGAAGCGCATCTTTGGGATGCGGCACGGCGTCAACGGCCTGGTGAAGGACGACCTGATCGACCTGACGAAGGTCAAGGGCAAGGCCCTGGACCGCGTCGCCCGCTCGCCCGCGGCCGCGCTGGGCTCCAGCCGCGACAAGCCCGACCGCGACTACTGCAACGCGATCCTCAACGCCTGCTCCGCCCGCGACATCCGCTATTTCTTCTATATCGGCGGCAACGACTCCAGCGACACCTGCCGCATCGTGAGCGAACTGGCGGACGAGGCGGGGTACGACATGCGGTGCTTCCACATCCCCAAGACCGTGGACAACGACCTGGTGGGTTCAGACCACACGCCGGGATTCCCTTCCGCGGCCAGGTTTGTCGCCACGGCCTTCGCCGCGGACGGGCTGGACAACGCCAGCCTGCCGGGCGTGAAGATCAACGTCGTCATGGGGCGGCACGCCGGTTTCCTCACGGCGGCTTCGGCGCTGGCCCGCGAGTGCTTTGAACCGGCGAAGAAGAAGAGCGGCTTCGAGCCCGGTCCGCACCTGATCTACCTGCCGGAGGTGCCGTTCGACACCGACCGCTTCATCGCGGAGGTCCAGGAGGTGTACTCCCGCCTCGGGCGCTGCCAGGTCGCCGTGTCGGAGGGTGTGCAGGACAAGGACGGCACGCCGATCGCGACGCGCCTGGCGCAGGGGCTGGACCGCGACGCCCACGGCAATGTGCAACTCTCCGGCGTGTCCGTGCTGGGGGATGCGCTAGCGGACCTGGTCAAGAGGAATGTGAAGACCTCGAGCGGCAAGCAGGCCCGCGTCCGCGCCGACACCTTCGGCTACCTGCAGCGCTGCTGGCCGGACCCCTCACCGGTCGACGCCGCGGAGGCCCGCGCCGCCGCGGAGTTCGCGGTGGCGTGCGCCGCCAGGGGTTTTCAGTCCGGCTCGGTCGCGATCACGCGCCGCAAAGGCAAGAAGTACCGCGCGGAATACGGGCGGATCGACCTGCGCGACGTGGCGGCCAAGACCCGCCACATGCCCGAGTCCTTCATCAAGGGCACGAGCAACGTCACCCGCGCGTTCAGTGAGTACTGCCGCCCCCTCGTGGGGCCGTTGCCGCGGCTAGCGCGTCTCGGCTCATGAGTTCGGCGACCGTCGGCGCGGCGCTGAGCGCGAAGATGTTGCGCATCGCCCGCTCCTTCGGGGCCGTCGGGCGGGCCAGCGCCTCACGGAGCACCGGGTCGTTGATCGCCGCCTCGGGCGCGGGGGCCTCGGCCGAACGGCCCTTGCCGGATGCCACGATCACCTGCGCCCCATTGCCCGTCCGGTGCCGGGCGCGGGCCAGCGCCCTCGCCACGTCCTTCTTGTCCACGGAGCCCAGGGCGGCGGCGCTCGGACCCCGCGACGGCGACCTTGCGGCGGTCGCGGAGCGCGACCTCGCGGCCCTCTGCCCGGCGTAGGACTCGACGCCCGACCTGGAGCCGCCGGCCCTGGAGGTAAACGTGTTGATCTGGCTGTTCCCAGACCCGCCCGTGCGGCCCACGGTCGCCACGCGCCCTGTGCCGCCGGGCCCGGCCCCCTGCGCGTACGCGTGGAAGCACGCCAGCCCGAGGGCGATCGTCGCCAGGCGCAGGGTGCGGTAGGTCAGTTTACTTTTCGCGGCCATGAACCCCTCCTCGCTCCGTGCCTGAGATCTCGGGCACACCGGGACCGCAATAAAGGGCTTGTGCCCGCCACGGCGGTTCTCGGACCGCCGCGGGCGACGTGGATCGGGCGCAGGGAACCTGGGAAGACGGCGGATGCCACTCCCCGCCGCCCGGCTTCCGCACGTCCCGCTCACTGGTGCCGGGCTGGTCAGGGGCACCCCAGCGCAAACGTCGTCGTGAAGCATCCGAAGTCGGACAGGTTCCGCACGCCGTCGCCGTTGCAGTCGGCATAGGGATCGCCCGTCGCGAACCTCGTGGTGAAGCAGCCGAAGTCGGAAAGGTTCAGGATGCCGTCGGAGTTGCAATCCGGCCGGCACGGGGGCGGGTCGAAGCGAACCCCATCCACCCAGAGCGTGAAGCCGGCGTCCCAGGTGTCGGCATGGACCTCGAAGCCGTTCACGCTCGCCAGCGACGGCGAGCCGACGATGGAGCGCGGCCAATCCGCGCTGCCATCCACGGGGATGACGAACTCCACCCACTGGCCCCTGGTCTCGTTGAGCGCGGTGGTCGCGGAGCGCCACTCGTAATACCCGCTCTCGCTGATGAGGCGAACCCACGGAGTCTCCGACTGGAACCCGACGTTGGGGTTCTCCGACCGCGCCCAGAAACGGATGTCCTGCGTGCGCGACAGGTCCCAGCGGGCCAGCCGGTCCCCCGGGTAGCGGAGCGAGGTGTCGAATCCGCCGCTGGTCTCAAAGCGCACGGAGCCCTGGCCGCTGACCGTAACCGCGGGGTCGTCGTGCACGCTTGCCGCGGCGCCCTCGGCCCAGGCGAGCCATGAGCCCGCGTTGAGTTCGGCCAGGTCCGGAGGCGGCTGGGTCTGGACCACCCCGCCCAGCAGGAGCGGCCGCTCGAAGGTCGTTTCGGAAGTCTGCCCCGACCAGTACGCGTTGTTCACCTCGAGGATGTCGAGCCACGCGTAGTCGGTGAAGCCTCCGTACTGCACCTTGAAGTGCAGCAGCCCGTTCGTCCCGACCACGGCGAGGTAGCCGAACGGGTTTGGCCGGAGCGTGCCCGCGGCCGTGGGCGGCACGAGGGCGGGGTTGATCGGGACGTTGGGCAGCAGCAGCCGGCCGTTCCCGTCGGTGACCCCCTGGAACTTCACCTGCGCCGGGATCCGGACCACCCCGCCGGGCATCTCTATCTTCTGGTACGCCGTGACACCGGCCCCGGCCAGCGGCTCCCCGGACAGCCCGCGGAAGCGCACGAAGACCTGCTGCGGCATTGAGTAGAGGTACTGGCCGTAGTAGCCGTGGACGATGCCCAGCCACTGCTGCATCGCCCCGGCCGAGTTCGCCGATACGAACGGCGCACAGGACCGCATCAGGCCGTCGGGGGCCGAATAGGGCAGGCCGGAGACATCGTTGAGCGAGCCGGGCACGTCCAGCCGGTAGATATCAATCAGGCCGAGTTGGTGGCCCTCCTCGTGCAGGAGGCCGAAGTCGATGTCCTCCGCCGCGTTGTAGTACCCGGACAATCGCGGATCACCCTCGCCCGCGTGGTAGCGGAAGGGGAAGATCGCGAACTGCAGGCGGTCCACCGCGGGGTCGGGGGCGGCGTCCGGCAGAACCTCCAGCACCTCATAGTGGACGCGCTTGTCCGTCCCCGCCGCGGCCATCATCGCGTTGAACCGCGCCATGTGCATGTTGAGCCAGTCGATCAGGTCGTCGGTCGCGGCCTGCGGATACTGAGCGGTGTTCGACCGGAAGGTGTCCAGGAACGTCCGGTCGATATAGGTCAGGAAACCGGCGCCCTTGCTGCCACGGCTGATGGTGTTGTTGCCGGCCCGCGCATCGGCGTCGAGCACCGTGAACGTGATGTCGTGGAGTTGGTCGTCCCAGGTTCGCGGGAGGGTGAAGGCGGCGGTCTGGCCGGGCTGGAGCGGCGGGGGCAGAACCGGGGCCTGGACGGCCACGCCGTCGATCGACCACTCGCCGTGGATCGGCGTGGTCCACGCTGCGGTCCCGCGGTTGCGCACGGTGGCGGTGTAGGTGATGGCCTGCCCGGCCAGCGGCCAGCGCTGGGTCTGCGGCGTCTGCCCGCTGCCCAGGCCGGTCGCCGCGGAGAAGACGTACGGCCCGAAGCCGGACGGCTCGGTGATCTGGTAGCCGGTGTACAGCGGGTCGTAGCGCTGATAGCGGGGGGTGCGCGCGATGGAAACGACCTGAAGGTCGGCCTGGCCGAGCGCCGGCCCCGCCGCCGCGAGCCCGAGCATCACTATCGGAATCCATTGCATCGGTGCTCTCCGCTGCCCCGCCCGATGGTACAGGCACCGGGTGGAAACGCCAGCCGAAATGCGGTACGGCTCGCGGAACCCGGCATCAACCCCGCACCCTGTCGGGTTACCTGTCCGGGGCGTCGCCCGCAGCCGGGGGGGCCGCCCGTTCCGCCTCCGGGGGCGGGGGCTCCCAGCCCCCGCCGAGGGCCTTGTAGAGAGCCACGAGGCTGGTGGTGGCCTCCGCATCGCTGAGCGCGAGTTGGTCCTGGAGTTGGTAGAGCGCCCGCTGGCTGTTGAGCACGTTCAGGAAATCCGTGAGGCCGCGGGACCAGAGGTCCCGCGCGAGTTCAACCGCGCGCTGGCCGGCATCGACGGCGCGGGCCAGGGACTCGCGCTGCTCACGGACGCGGGCGTAGGCGACCAGGGCGCCGGCGACTTC
Organism: Phycisphaerales bacterium; assembly: GCA_020849105.1. GTDB lineage: Bacteria > Planctomycetota > Phycisphaerae > Phycisphaerales > UBA1924 > JADLGW01. The sequence goes on from JADLGW010000058.1 coordinate 156,398, forward strand.
CTCGTAGGCGTTCAGGACGGAACGCTCATACGCGATCAGGGCCTGCTCCTGTCGGGCCTCCATCACGCGGATATTGCTGCGGATACGCCCGGCATCGAACACCGGCCAGCGCACGGCCAGGGGGCCGACGCTCCAGGTGCGGCTGTCGGTGTCGAACAGGTCCGCGAAGTGGTCGCTCTCCAGGCCGAACGACCCGCCGAGCGTGAACCGCGGGTACAGGTCCGCCGTGGCGACGCCGATGCGCGCCGTGGCCGCCGCAAGGTTGCGCTCCGCACGGCGGATATCCGGGCGACGGCGCAGGAGTTCCGCGGGAACGCCGACGGGGATGGTGTCGGGGGCGGGCGGCACGGGGGCCCCGGCCTCGAGCTCCGGCATCAGCGTGCCGGGGGGCTGGGCCAGCAGCACGTCGAGCCGGAACGCCGTCTTCTTCAGCGTGGTGAGCAGGACGGGGATCCGCGACCGCGTCTCCTCCAGTTGGGCCAGGGACTGCGCGCTGTCCAGTTCACCCGACAGGCCCGCCCGCAGGCGGTCCTGGGCGAGGGTGTAGGTGTCCTGCTGGCTGGTCACGTTGCGCCGCGCGATCTCCAGCCGCGCCTGGGCGGAACGGTACTCGGCGTAGTTGCGGGCCACCTCCGACACCAGCACCACGCGCGCATCACGCCGGGATTCCACGGCGGACCCGATGTCCGCGTCCGCGGCCTCAACCGCCCGGCGCACCCGTCCGAAGACGTCCAGTTCCCAGGTGGCGTCGAACCCCACCTCATAGAACTCGCTCTCTTCGCCCGGGCCGCCGCCCTGCCCGCCGAAGGTGTTCTCGCTCGAACGCGTGTAGGACCCGGACCCGCCGGCATCCACCGCGGGCAGCCGGTCCGCGGCGGTGACGCCGCGGATGGCGCGAGCCTCGCGCACGCGGGCGGCCGCCTCACGCAGGTCAAGGCTGCCCTCCAGCGCGCGCCCGACCAGCGTGTCGAGCATGGGGTCGTTGAAGTTCCGCCACCACTCGCGCAGGTCCGGGGTCTCCGCGTTCAGGCCGGCCTCGAGCGGCTCGGGCCACTGCGTCGGGGCCTGTGTCCGCGGCGGCACATGGTCCGGCCCGACGGTGCAGCCCGCGAGGGCAAGGAGTGCGGCGGTGGTGATGGCAGTGGTCCGGGGCATGGGTCCGCCTTCGGGTCCTTCCTTATGCGGGCAGCAGGGCATCGTGTACAGCGACCGGCTCGAACACGGTTCGGGCGCGGCGCCCGGCCAGCAGGATGTAGATCGACGGCACGACGAACAGTGTGAAGAAGGTGGAGATCGCCATGCCGCTCACCAGAACGATCCCGATGCTGTTGCGGGCCTCGGCCCCCGCCCCGGTCACCAGCACCAGCGGCAGGTGCCCGAAGATCGTCGCCGCGGATGTCATCAGGATGGCGCGGAGCCGGGTGCCCGCGGCCTTCTTCACCGCCTCCACCTTGCTCAGGCCCGCTTCCTGCAGGTGGTTGGCGAACTCGACGATCAGGATGCCGTTCTTGGCGACCAGGCCGACGAGCGTGATCAGCCCGACCTGCGAATAGATATTGATGGTCGTCGCCCCGCTGGCCGTGAAGACCAGCGCGCCCGTGAGCGCCAGGGGCACGGAGCCCAGCAGCACGATGAAGGGATCGCGGAAACTGCCGAACTGCGCCGCGAGCACCAGGTAGATGATGCCGACGGCAAAGCCCAGCGTCGAGAGCAGCGTGGCGTTCTCCTTCCGCATCTGCCGGCTCTCGCCCGCGTAGTCGATCGCGTACCCCGCCGGGATGATGCCCCTGGCCGCGGTCTCCAGGGCCGAGAGCGCCTCCTCCTTGGTCACCCCGGGGGCCACCACGCCGTAGACCTTCGCGGCGTTGCGCTGCTGGAACCGGCTCAGGACCCGCGGCACCGTCTCTGTGCGCAGGGTGACGAGCGAGCGGAGAGACACGGACCCACCCTTGGGGGTGCGCACCTTGAGTTGGAGAAGTTGCTCGGCGGTGCGGCGGTCCTGGTCGGCCACCTGCGGGATCACCTTGTAACTGCGACCGTCGTAGTTGAAGCGGTTGACGTAGCCGCCCGAGAGCAGCACCGCCAGGTCCTGCCCCACGTCCGCCAGGTCCAGGCCCAGGTCCGCCACCTTCCTCCGGTCGATCTCGATTATGGTCTGCGGCAGGTCGATCTTCAGGTCCGAATCCACATACACGAACTTTCCGCTGCCGTACCCGGCCCCGATGATCTGGTTGACGACCGGCTCCATCTCCGCGGCCTCGTCGGCGCTGGTCACCATCAGTTCCACGTCAAACTGCCCGGCACCGGGCAGCGGCGCCGGCCGGATCGCGATCGACCGCAGTTCCTTGATGCCCATCAGTTTGCCGATGATCTCGTTCTGGATCGGCTCCGTCGTCCGGTTGCGCTGGTCCCAGTCCACGGTCTGGATGCCGCCGAAGCCCCCGCCCATCGCCATCTCCGCCACCTGGAAGAAGAACCGGGCCTCCTTCACCGACATGAACGCCTCGGCGACCTTCTTGAACCCGCGCACCGTGTAGTCCAGCGTCGCGTCCGGCGCCGTCATCACCGCCGCGAAGACGATCCCCTCGTCCTCGGTCGGTGCCAGTTCCTTCTTTGAGTGCCGGTACAGCGACGGCGCGAACGCGCAGACCACCACCGCCAGGAGCACGCAGACCCACCAGCCCCGGAGCACGATCCCCAGCAGCCGCTCGTACCCGTCGTGCAGGCGGTCGAACAGCCGGTTCACCAGCCGCGTGAACCACCCCTCCTTCCCGCCCTCGGGCACCATCCACGCGCTCATGATCGGCGACAGCGTCACCGCCACGATCCCGGAGATCACCACCGCCGCGGCGAGCGTGAACGCGAACTCGCGGAACAGCATCCCCGTCAGCCCGCCCTGGAACCCGATGGGGGTGTACACCGCGGCCAGCGTGATCGTCATGGACACGACCGGGGCGAAGAGTTCGCGCGCCCCGATCAGCGCCGCCTCGATCCTGCCCTTGCCCTCGCGGATGTGCCGCTCCACGTTCTCCACGATCACGATCGCGTCGTCGACCACCAGCCCCACCGACAGCACGATCGCCAGGATCGTCAGCAGGTTCAGCGAGAACCCGAACAGGAGCATCGCGATGCACGCCCCGATGAGCGAGACCGGCATCGCCATCAGCGGCACCAGCACCGTCCGCAGCGACCCCATGAACAGGAACACCACCAGCGAGACGATCGCGATCGTCTCCATCAGCGTCTGCGTGATCTCCTTGATCGCGTGGTCCATGTAGTACGTCCCGTCGTACGCCAGCGTCATCTTCACGCTCGCCGGCAGCGACGGTCGCACCTCCTCCAGCCGCTTCTTGAGCGCCGCCGCCACCTCCAGTTCGTTGGCCCGCGGCAGCGGCCACACCGACAGCCACACCGCCGGCTGCCCGTTGAAGCCGGCCTCACCGGTCGGCTCCTCGCTGCCCAGTTCGACCCGCGCAATGTCCTTCAGCCGCACGATCGTGCCGTCCCGCTCCCGCACGATCAGGTCCTCGAACTCGGGCACGGATTTCAGGTCCGTGTCGGTCAGCAGGTCGATCTGCACGTCCCGGCCCTTGGTGTGCCCGACCGCCGCCAGGAAGTTGTTCCGCGACAGCGCGTCCCACACCTCCCGCGGCGTGATGTCCACGCTCTCCATCCGCGCCGGCTCCAGCCAGATGCGCATCGCCAGGTTGCGGGCCCCTTCCACACCCGCCCGCTGCACGCCGTTGATCGTCTGGAGTTCCGGCTGCACCTCCCGGATCAGGTAGTCGTTGAGTTGCATCAGGCTCAACTGGTCGCTCGTGAAACTGATGTAGAACGTCGCGTACGGCTTGTCCGTGCGCTGGATGTCCACCGACGGCGCCTCGGAGCCCGCCGGCAGCGTGCTCCGCACCTGGTTCAGCCGGGCGCTGATCTCCGCCAGCGCGTCGTTGCTGTCGTGGTTCAGGCGCAGCCGCACCGTCACCGTGCTGACGCTGGCGCGGCTGGAACTCTCGATGTAGTCGATCCCGTCGATCGCGGACACCGCCTGCTCGATCGGCGTCGTCACGAACCCGCGGATCGTCTCCGCGCTGGCCCCGACGTACACCGTCGTGATGACGATCGCGCTGGACTCCAGTCGCGGGTACTGCCGGACCGCCAGCGCATCGATCGAACGCCACCCCACGGCCAGGATGATCAGGTTCACCACGATCGCCAGCACCGGCTTGCGGATGAAGATGTCAGTGAACGATCGCACGCACACGGCTCCCCGCGCCCAGGAGGCGCCTGACCACAAACCCGCTCGCCCTTCGGTTCCCCCGCGGCCCCTACTGGCGCCCGTCGCCGGCCGAGGCCTCCTTGCCGCCGCCGTCCTCGGGCGGCGGGGCGCCCCCCGGCGGGGCCATCATCACCTTCGCCCCGTCACGCAGTTTGAACGAACCGGCCCCCGCGACCCGCTCACCCGGCGACAGCCCCTTGGCCACCACGATGTCCTCGCCGATTGTTTCCGCCAGCGTCACAAAGCGCTGGTGCGCCCGCGCCTCGCCCTTGTCATCGGGCGCGATCACGAAAACGGAGTTTCCGTAGGCCGCGCGGTGCACCGCCATCCGCGGCACCACCACCACCTGCCGCGGCGCTTCGATCGGCACCCGCACCTGCACGAACATCCCGGGCACCAGCGTCCCGCCGGGGTTGTCCACGATCGACCGCACACGCAGGTTCCGCGTGTCAAGGCTCACCACCGCATCCACGGCCACCACCTCGATCTTCACCGGGTCCGGACCCAGCAGCGGGGCGCTCGCCATCACCGCCGTCCCGACCTTGACCCGCGACGCGTACTCCTGCGGCACCGCGAAGTCGAGGTAGATCGTGTCCGTCAGTTCCTGCAGCGCCACCACCTCGCTCCCCTCCGCAAGGTACTGGCCCTCGTTCACCGTCCGCATCCCGGCGCGAGACCGGAACGGGGCCGCGATCGTGAGTTTCGCCAGGTGCGCCTCGGCCTGGGCCACGTGCGCCCTGGCCTGGTCGACCTCCGCGGCCCACCTGCCGCCGTCGGCCTTCGCGGTCTCGAGTTTCGTCCGCGCACGGTCCACCTCCATCTCGGCCACCGCGCGCGACTCGACGCCCGTCAGCCGCCCCAGTTCAGCCTCCGCGAGCGCCACCTGCGACTCGGACTGAGTGACGTTGGCCTCCGCCACGCGCACCGCCGCCCTCATCGCCGCCAGGTCGGCCCGGGCCGTCGTGTCGTCCAGGCGCAGGAGCACCTGGCCCTCCTCGATGACCCCGCCCGATTGAAACCCGACGAACGTGACCACCCCCGCCACCTCGTTGCGCACCGTTACCGCCCGGATCGGGAACACTGTGCCGACAAGGTCCGCCGTCGGCTGCCACGACTCCTCGTGTGCATCCACGATCTCCACGGCCTCCGCCGGCTCGAACACCGCCGCCTGCACGGGCGGCCCGGACCCGCCGAACAGGTACCGCCGTTCCATGTAGGCGAGCACCGCCAGCGCGTTGGCAATGAGAACCGCCACGATGAAGACCGCGATCACCTTCCCCCGCTTCTTCATCGACGACCTCCCGGCTTCAACCGCGCACTCCCCGCCGTGCCTCCGCGCTTCCGCGCCGCCACCCTTCGGCCCTTCGGCCGGCCGGCCCCCGGCGCCGGCAGCAGCGGCTCCAGAACCAGCCGAATCCGGTTCATCAGTTGCTGGTCGACGGGCCGCAGCCCGAGCACCCGGTACAGCCACAATCCGTCCATCGCCGCCACGACCGTTTCCCCCACACCGGGCGGCAGGCCGTCCGCGGCCAGGCGATCGCGGAGGTCACTGTAGACCGCGCGCATCGGCTCGATCAGCGCGGGGTTCTGCGCCAGCGCCGCGAAGACCGCCGACGAACTGCGCTGGCACTGCTCCGTCCACGCTTCCGCGTCGGACAGGTGGGACAGCAGCGTCCGCGCCATGCGCCCCGGCCCCGCCGCGGCGCACTCGTAGGCACGCGTCGAGCACGCACGCCAGTTCTCCGCGCACCGCGTCACCAGCCCCTCGACCAGCCGGTCCTTCGTGTGATAGTGATGGAGCAGCCCGCCCTTGCTCATCCCCGCTTCCGCGGCCACAGCATCCAGCGTCAGGTTCGCGATGCCCTGCCGCACCACCACCGCCTCGGCGGCGTCGAGCACGCGGTCCCTCAGGGTGGCGGCGGTCTCCCGGGTCACGGGGCGAACAATACCGTCCGGACGGTCGGAGTCAACCCCCTCCGGGGCTCCGGCCTCCCCTCACCCCGCCCGCAGTTCAGCCAGGATCGCGTCCACGTTCTTCTTCGCGTCGCCGAACAGCATCACCGTGTTCTCACGGAAGAACAGCGGGTTCTCCACCCCCGCGTACCCGCTCGCCATCCCCCGCTTCATCACCACCACCGTCCGCGCCTTCCACACCTCCAGCACCGGCATCCCCGCGATCGGGCTCGCCGGGTCGTCCTGGGCGCTCGGGTTCACGATGTCGTTGGCCCCGATCACCAGCACGGTGTCCGTCTCCGGCAGCGTGCCGTTGACCTCCTCCATCTCGTGCACGATGTCGTAGGGGATCGACGCCTCCGCCAGCAGCACGTTCATATGCCCCGGAAGGCGCCCCGCCACCGGGTGGATCGCGAATCGCACCTCCACGCCGCGGTCGCGCAGCAGCCGCGTGATCTCCGCCAGCGAGTGCTGCGCCTGCGCCACCGCCATCCCGTACCCCGGCACGATCACCAGCGACCGGGTCCGCCGCAGCAGGTCCGCCGTCCCGGCCGCGCTGATCTCGCGCACCGGGCCCGCGGCCGTGCCCCCGGCGCCGCCGGAGACCGCCCCGCCCTCGGTCCCGAATCCGCCCAGGATCACGCTCAGAAACGAACGGTTCATGCCCCGGCACATGATGTAACTCAGGATCGCGCCGCTGCTGCCCACCAGCGCGCCCGTGATGATCAGCAGGTCGTTGTCCAGCATGAACCCGGCCGCCGCCGCCGCCCACCCGGAGTAACTGTTCAGCATGGACACCACGACGGGCATGTCCGCCCCGCCGATCGCCATGACAAAGTGCGCACCCAGCAGCCCCGTGAGCCCGGTGGCTGCCAGCACCCACACCAGGCCCTCGGCCCCCGGCGCACGGCAGAACCACACGCCCAGCACCGCCGATGCCGCGACGAGCGCCAGGTTGATCGCGTGCCGCCCCGGCAGCATCACCGGCCTGCCGGAGATCACTCCCTGCAACTTGCCCCACGCCACCACGGACCCGGTGAACGTGACCGATCCGATGCACACCCCGGCGTAGGTCTCCACCAGGTGCAGGATGCGCTCCGCCCCGGAACCGCTGTGCCCGGGCCCGAGGTACGTCGCCAGGCCGACCAGCACCGCCGCGGCGCCCACGAAACTGTGCAGGATCGCGACGAGCTGCGGCATCGCCGTCATCCTCACCCGCGACGCCACCACCGCCCCGATCGCCGCCCCGGGGACCAGCGCCGCGGCGAGCATCCATGTGCCCCCGGACCCGCGGAGCGCCGCCGTCGCCATCAGCGCGATCAGCATCCCGACCACGCCCAGCATGTTGCCCGTCCGCGCCGTCTCCTGGCTGGACAGACGCCCCAGGCACAGGACGAACAGCGCCGCGGCGGCGATGTACGCGGCGGTGACGATCTCCGTGGGCACGCCTACCTCCTGAACATCGCCAGCATCCGGCCCGTCACGAGGAAGCCACCCGCGATGTTCACCGTCGCGATGAACACCGCCAGCGCCCCCAGGATCACCGTCGCCGACGCCGGCGCCCCGCCCAGTTGCAGCATCCCGCCGATCAGGATGATCCCGCTCACCGCGTTCGTCACGCTCATCAGCGGCGTGTGCAGCGCGGGCTTCACGTTCCACACCACCTGCCACCCCACGAAGCACGCCAGCACGAACACCGTGAAGTGCGACATGAACGACGCCGGCGCCACAGCCCCCAGCCCGATCAGCCCAGCGCCCGCCGCCGCAAGCCACAGCATGCCGCCCGATCCCGACGCCGCCGCCCCGGCGTGTCCGCGCGACGCCGCGCCGGACGCGGCCCGGACCTCCGCGGCTACGCCGGGCTCCGGAGGGGGCGGGGGCACGGACGGCGCCGGGGCCGGCCAGGTGACCTGCCCCTCGTGCGTCGCCAGCGCCCCGCGAACCACCTCGTCCTTCAGGTCGATCCGCACCGTCCCGTCCTTCAGCACCGCCTCGACCAGCGCCGCCGCCGTCGATCCGAACATCTGGCTGGCAAGGCTCGGCATCCGGCTCGGCAGGTCCGTGTACCCGATGATGGTGACGCCCTTGTGCACCACGATCCCGCCGGGCTGGGTCAGCGCACAGTTCCCGCCCTGTTCCGCCGCAAGATCCACGATCACCGACCCCGGCCGCATGCTCTCCACCATCCCCGCCGTGATCAGTCGCGGCGCTGCCTTCCCCGGCACCAGCGCCGTCGTCACGATGATGTCCACCTCCATCGCCTGCGCGGAGAACAACGCCATCTCCGCCTGCAGGAACGCGTCGGACATCGTCTTGGCGTACCCGCCGGTGCCCTCGCCCTCCTCCTTGACATGCACCTCCAGGAACTCCGCCCCCAGGCTCCGCACCTGGTCCCTCGTCGCCGGACGCGGGTCGAACGCCCGCACCACCGCCCCCAGCCCCCGGGCGGTGCCCACCGCCGACAGGCCCGCCACGCCCGCACCGATCACCAGCACCTTCGCGGGCTCCACCTTCCCCGCCGCCGTGATCTGTCCGCCGAAGAACCGCCCGAAATGGGCCGCCGCCTCCACAATCGCCCGGTACCCGGCGATGTTGGCCATGGCCGACAACGCATCCATCGTCTGCGCCCGCGAGATCCGCGGCACGCAGTCCATCGCCAGGGTCGTTACACGCCGCGCCGCCAGCCGGTCCAGCAGGCTCTTGTGCTGCGACGGCCAGATGAAGCCGACCAGCACCGCACCCACCCGCAGCAGGTCGGCCTCGTGCACACCCAGTTCGGCGTGCTCCTCCGGCGGGCGCACCTTCAGCACGAGGTCCGCCCCCTCCCACACCTCGCGGACCGCCGCCGCCACCACCGCCCCGGCCTCCGCGTACTCCGCATCGCTGAAACCAGCGGCCTCCCCCGCCCCCGACTGCACGGCGACATCCAGCCCCATCCGCTTCAGGCGGATCACCGTCTGCGGAGTCGCCGCCACCCGCCGCTCACCGGTGTGAATCTCCTTCGGGATCGCGATCCGCATCGTGCCGCTCCCAGCCCTCCCCGATTCGTCAGGGGCAAGAGGGTAGCCGGGGTCGTGCCACCACCCGCACAGGCCCGCCCGGCGGTCACCCTCATGTCGCAGCGGCGCTCGGAAGGGTGCCCGCCGACGCGGCGATGCCCCGCCACGGGTCCGGCGGGTCGGACGCGAGCCGTCGCAGCACCGACGGCACGCTGAACGCCGACGCGGAGTCGAGGCCCGGCAGTTCATCCCAGGCCACCGGCAGCGCCACCGGTCCGCCCGGACGCGCCCGCGTGCTGTACGGAGCGATCGCCGTCGCCCCGCGAACGTTGCGCAGGTAATCGATGAAGGTCCGGCCCCGGCGGTTGGACGCCCCGGGCACCGCTACGAAGCGCCGCGCCGCGATCCTGACCATCGCTTCCGCCGCGGCCTTGCAGAACACCCTGGCCTGTCCCCATGTGTGCCCGGCCTTCAGGGGCACCACGACGTGAACCCCTTTCCCGCCCGATACCCGCGCAAAGCCGGTCAGTGCCGCCTGCGCGAGCGCCTCCCGCACCATGAGCGCGCCGTCCACCGTCTGTCTCCACGAGACTCCCGCCCCCGGGTCCATGTCGAAGATCAGCCGATCCGGGGCCTCCACCGCATCCGCCCGAGCCCCCCACGGGTGAAACTCCAGCACGTTCATCTGCACCAGCCCCAGCAACCCATCGAGGTCCCGGATGCACAGGTGCCGCACCATTGTGCCCCGGCCGTCCGGCACCTCGACGCTGCCGACCGCCGCGGGCATCCCCTTGGCAGGGTGTTTCTGGAAGAACATCTTGCCGCCCTCCCCGTCGGGGCAGCGGAGGATCGACAGGGGACGATCCGCGACGTGCGGCAGCATGCGCGGGCCGACCGCCTCGTAATACTCCACAACCTGACGCTTCGTCAGCGCATAGCCCGCCCCCCTGTCGGGATAGACAACCCGGTCGAGGTTGGTGAACTGCGGGGCAGCCGCGCCGGCCGCGGCCTTGTGCGGCGCAGCCGTCCGGCTCACCCGAGACCTCTTGCGGGGGGCAGGCGTCCCGCCGCGGGCCGGCGAACCAGTTCGTGGCCCCCGCACCGCATCCCGCCCCACCGCGCGCGCGTCCACGTCGTCGCGCAAACCCCGGAACGACGGGTGCCGGATGACACCGTCGCCGGTCCAGTTGCCGAACCGCACCTGCGCCACCAGGTCCGGCCGCACCCACGTCACGCCGCGGGCCTCGGCCCCGGTGGGCGGGTCCGCGAACGGCGGCGTTGCCCGCACCCGTGTCTTCAACTGCGCGGCCAGTTTCCTCAGGGTCTCGGTGCTGAACCCGGAGCCGACCTTCCCCGCGAAGCGCAGCCCGCCATCCTCGTAATAGCCCACCAGCAGCGCCCCGAACTGCTCGCGCGTCCCCTCCGGCGCGCTGAACCCGCCGATCACGAACTCCTGCTGGTTGAAGCACTTGACCTTCACCCAACTCGGTGCCCGCGATTGCGTGTAGGCCGCGCCCCGTCGCTTCGAGACAATCCCTTCGAGGCCCGCCTCGCACGCACGCCCGAACGCCGCAGCCCCGCCGCCCGCCACATGCTCGCTGTACCGCAGCCGCCCGTCCTGGCGCGGCCCGATCAGGTCCGCCAGCAGCGCTCGCCGCCGTTCCAGCGGCGACCCGGTCAGGTCGAACCCGTCGCACCACGGCAGGTCGAACGCCATGTACACAATCGACGGCGACCGCCCCATGTGGATCGCGTTCTGCAGCGCCTGGAAGTCGCTCACGCCGCGCGTGTCCAGCAGCACCGCCTCACCGTCGAGTACGGCGTCGACTCCCAGCCGCTCCTTCACAGCCGCCACGATCCCCGGCACCTTGGCCGTCCAGTCCAGCCCCCCGCGGCTCAGGACCGTGACCCTCTCGCCCCTGCGGAATACCAGCAGCCGGTACCCGTCGAACTTCACCTCGTGCAGCCATTCCTCACCCTCTGGTGCCCGTTCCGCGGCCACCGCCAGTTGCGGCTTGATCCCCGCCGGCATCTTCGCCGCTCGGGCGCCCATGAGAGACGCCGCCGACACCCGCTCCGGGGGGGTCGGCCGGGCCACCACCGGGGCTCCCGCAGCGATCTCGTCCATTGTCCGGCCGGTGGTCACGCTGGTCCCGAAGGTCTCCGCGTGTACCCCCGCGCTCGCCTCCCGATCCTTCTCCTTGATCAGCAGCCACTGGGGCTGCCTGGCAGGCCGCGAGGTCCGCACCAGCACCCACCGCCCCTTGAGCCGGTGCCCCTCCAGGTTGAACTTCAGTTCACCATCCCTGAGCGACTTGGCAGGATCGCCCCCGATCGGGCTCCAGCGCCCCTCGTCCCACACCATCACGGTCCCCGCCCCGTACTGCCCCTCGGGTATGACGCCCTCGAACGAGGCGTATCCCACCGGATGGTCCTCCACCTCCACCGCCAGCCGCTTGTCGCGGGGGTCCAGGCTCGGCCCCTTGGGCACCGCCCAACTCTTCAGCACGTCCCCCACGCGCAGGCGCAGGTCATAGTGCGCGCTCGTCGCGTAGTGCTTCTGCACCACGAACGTCCGCTCGCCTGCACGCCCCCGCGTGGGCGCCGGCTCCGGCGTGCGACCGAAGTTCCGTTTCGATCGGTACTCCCTCAGGCCCACGAGCCGGCCTTCCGCAGCGCCCCGCGGCGACGCCGCGCCTCGGCCCCCCACTCGCTCGCGGGGTCCAGGCGGATGTAGTCGTCCCACGCCGCCGCGGCTGTCTCCCGCTCACCCAGGCGCTCGGCCAGGTCCGCCAGGTTGTAGTGCGCATCGGCGTACCCGGGATCGGCCGCGATCGCCCGGCGCAGGTATCGCAGGGCCGACTGCCGGTCCTTCAGCACGTCCTGGACATGCGCCAGGTTGAACCACGCCCGCGCGTGCGAAGGGTCCAGCGCCACCGCCTGCGCGTACCTCTCGGCCGCGGCCTCCGGCCGCCCGCCCGCCAGCAGCACGTTGCCCAGGTTGAACTGCGGCACCGCGTCGCTCGGTGCAAGGGCCGCGGCCCGTCGAAAGGCGTGCTCCGCCTTCTCCAGGTCGCCCGCTTCCTCGTGCTCCAGCCCGGCATCGATCCACGCCGCGCTGTCGCGCGTGTCGCCGGGCACCAGCGCCAGCGGGCGCGGCGCGCCGCCGCCCGCACGGCCCGGCGCGTCGAACCGGATCTCCAGCTGCCCGCTCGTCGTCAGCAGCGCTTCCTCCAGTTCCGCCACCAGGTGCCCGGTGTCGGAGACCAGGATTGTCAGTTGAGCCAGCGGCCGCTCCACGCCCGGCAGGAACGCCCCGAGCGCATCCAGGCTCCGGCGCAGCACCACGGGGCTCACCCCGCGCGCGATCAGCCCCGTGACCGTCCGCAGCGACACCAGGTCCTGGAAGTCGTACCGCCCCTCGCACGCACGCACCAGCCCGCAGTGCTCCCACCGCGCCAGCGTCCGTCCGTCGATGCTCAGCGCCGCGCACACCTGTCCCGCCGTCAGCGTCTTGGCCCCACCCGCCGCCGGCGGATCGAGCCCCAGGACCTCGCGGAACTCCAGCTCGGACACCACCCGCACCGCACGCCCCGATGCGTTCAGCCGTTCGGCCTCGGCCAGTTTCCCCGTCACCCGGCCGCTGTCCATCAGCGGCCAGCCCCGCATCCCTACCACAAGCATCGTCGTCCGCGCCGTCACGCCCGCCGACGCCCGGCCCGCCGCACACGCCACCAGCCTCTCCGCGTCCGCACGCGACAGCGTCGCGAAGCGCCCCGTGAACGCCACCCGCTGGCCCAGAAGTGCGGCCGGCTTGCCCGGTTCCACCGTCGAGCCCGCTCGCGTCATCAGGCCTGTTTCCTCTTCTGCTTCTTGACCGCGCTCGGCTCGCTCCTGGCCGGCGGCTTCTTCGCGCCGGCCCGGGATGCCGCGGCCGGCTTGCTCGCGGCCGCCCTGCCGACCCCTTCCAGGCTCTGCTTCAGCGCCTCCGCGAAGTTGAACGTGGACGGCAGCTCCTCCTCCTGCACGATCACCGGCGCCTGCCCGGCCACCTTGGACTTCACGAGTTCGACCAGCGCATCCTGGTATGTGTCGTGGAACTCCGACGGATCAAACTCCCCCATCATCCCCTTGATCAGCGTCGTCGCCAGCGGCATGTAATCCTTGTTCGGAGCCCCCGCCTTGATCTCCTCGAAGTACGGCGCCGCGTCCCGCACCTCCGCCGCGGCGTGCAGCGTGTGCAGCGTGAACCCGCGGTCCCCCGGACGCAGCAGCACCGGGCGCTCGCGCCCCGCGATCGTCAGTTTGCCGATCCCCGCCGCCCCCGCCTTCTCCATCGCATCCCGCACCACGCGGAAGGCCTCCTCGCCCACAGGGCCGTCGGGCGCCACGTAGTATGTCGAGTCCAGGTACACGTCCTGTACCGAGCCCACCGGCACGAACTTCGTCAGTTCGATCGTCTTTTCCGATCGCAACTTGATCTTCTCAAGTTCTTCCTGCTCGATCACCACATACTTGTCCTTCTCGAACTCGTACCCCTTGACGATCTCCGAGCGATCCACCTGCCCATGCACAGGGCAGGTTGTCGGCATCTTGATCCGTGCGTTGCACCCCTTGTGCAACTGGTTCAGCCGGACCTTCTCCGACTCCGAGACCGCGTTGTACAACCGCACGCCGAAACTCACCAGCGAGATCCGAAGGTTGCCGGTCCAGTACGCTCGGGGAGCCATGCGGGTATCTCCAGGGGCCGGGAAACAGGACGGGTCGCGTCCGTGAACGTAACCCAATCGGCTCCGTCCGAAGAGTGAGTGCAGGACTCTAGAGCGGTTTGCTCGTGCGTGTCGCGCCGGCCGAGGTTCTGCGCCCGCGGCGTTCTGCCCGTGTACGGGGGTCTGGGAGCCGGGCGGGCGATTGCTGCGCGTCCCGAACGCGATCCAGCGCTCAGCCCTTCGCCAGCGCCCGCTCGATCCGCCGGTCCGGGACCAGCCACATCGCCGCGACCACCGCGTACAGGCCCCCGGAGGCCCACGGGCTGAAGAAGGCCGCCCCGATCGCGACCGCGTACAGCGCCACCGAGAGCATCGCCTTGCGGTCGCGACCCACCGCCCGCGCCAGCGGCGCATCACCCGGGTACGCGGCGTTGATCGACCACTCCAGCACCAGGTACGCCGCCCCCGCCAGCATCAGCACCGCCCCGTACGCCGCCGTCGGTTCCGACGCGAACCCGTTCTCCCCCATCCACGCCGTCACGAAGGGCACCAGCGAAAGCCAGAACAGCAGGTGCAGGTTTGCCCACAGGATGCCCCCGGAGATCCCGCGGCTGGCGTGCAGCAGGTGGTGGTGGTTGACCCAGTAGATGCCGACGTACACGAAACTCAGGACGTAGCACAGGAACTTCGGCACCAGGCTCCGCAGGTCGCTGAATCGATCCGCGTGCTCGGGGGCCCGCAACTCCAGCACCATGATCGTGATGATGATCGCGATCACCCCGTCGCTGAACGCTTCCAACCGGCTCTTGGTCATGGCGGTTCCTGGTGTGGGCGGAGCCCCCAGAGTAACGCGAGCGGGAACACTGCGGTACGACACGGCGCGGCGGGGCGTGGACCCGGCATGTACAAGAAAAAAGGACAGGCCGCGGCCTGTCCCTTGAGCGCCGTTTCCGGTCGCGGCTCAGTTGCCCTTGTGTGCAGGGGCGGCCATGGGGACCGGGCCCGTGCGCGTCAGGGAGATCTCCATCATCTTGAACTCCTTGCCGCTCTTGGGATCGGTGCCGTACATCTCGATGGACTTGGTGTCCTTGCCCGTCGTCTTCTGGATCTCGCGGAAGGCGGTCGGCTTGCCCGTAATCGGGCAGGTGTACTTGTAGGTCCAGGTCAGCGTGTCACCGCTGGAGGAGAGTTCGCCGGTCCCCTGCATCATGGTCGTCGAGCAGTTGTCGATCCAAGTAGCCTGGTACTTCTGCGTCACGTTGTCGAAACCGTAGAGCCCGAAGCCGCTGAACGGCCCCATGCCGGGCAGTTCCGCGGCGGTCTCGCACTTGACAAAGCGACCGTCCAGGATCGGCGTGATCGTCGTGGTGCAGGTGCTCTCCGCCACCGGGGCGCCCGGCGCCATCCAGGTCTTGGTCTTGCCGTGCCACAGGCCCGCGCTCTCCGTGAGGCGCTGCTGCTGCTCGCCGGGAGTCATCGCCGCCATGCACTTGGCCGCGTCCTCGGGGGTCCAGCCGGGTGGGAGTTGCATCTCCGGCTGGCCGGCCGGCTGGGAGTGCGCCGGGGCGGGCTTGCTCGGAGTCTGCTGGGCGAACAGTGAGCCCGCCATGGCGAGCACGGCCGCAACCGACAACATCGACGTACGGGACATGTCCAGACCTCCAGTAAATGTTTGTCGCCGCGAACCCTCACGAGGGGCGTCGCAACGGGCGGATCGTAGGCCGCTTGGAGTGAACGCCGCTGCAACGAACCTCTCGGGCAGCCTCATGCCCGTCCGGTCCGCTTCACGCTGAGGGTCCATCCGAACCACATGGCGTAGTACAGGACCACAGTCACCACCCCACCGGAAGCCCCCGCGATCCGGCTGCCCGTTGCTCGCTCCAGCACCATCCACAACGCGGCCCCCATGCCCGGCGCCAGCAGCGCCATCGCCGCCAGCAGCAGCCGCGTCGCGACGCGGTGGAACCGCTCGCTGTTCTCGCCGCGCTCGGCGATCCGGTGGTACGCCGCGGGGGTCATCAGGAGGACCACCGCGACGGCGATGAACGAAAGCCCCGCGGCGTGCACGGCTCGGAGGGTCGGTGGCAGCCCATCGAAAGCGGTCGTCAGCGTCGAGATGACGCCGAAGCCCAGCAGCGCCTGGGCGCCCGGCAGGACCATGCGGGCCTCCGTCAGCACCTGGTGGACCTTGACGTCGATCGGTGTCGAACTCTCATCCACGGCGGCCCCCTGTTCCGGCGCGTCGCGCAGGCGTGCGGCGGCCGGGTACGCGTACCACGCCGCCAGCGCCACGCCCGTCGCCGCGATCCCGATCCGTACGCCCGCGACGGGCCCCGCGACGCGCTCAGCGGCGATGAGCACGCACGCCCCGAGGGCCGCGGCGAACGGGAGCAGCGCGGCGGTCATCACGCGCCCGGAGAACTCCAGCAGGCGCCGGCGGTCCTGGCCCTCCAGCACGATGCGGTGGTACGCGGCCGGCCACATGAGCAGGCCCACGGCCGCGACGAGCGCCACCATGGCCGCGGCGCACGCCCACCGCCCCGCGTCCGACAGGGCCCCGAAGCCCGGCTGGAGCACCGCTTCCGCGGCGATGCCGACCAGGACCTGTCCGCCGAGGATCAGCATCCGTCCTTCGTCGAGGGTGTTCTGGACGCGGTCGCGCAGGTCTGACATGGCCGCCCCGCACGGGCCCGGCGCGCGGCACGGGCGGCCGTTGTCGTGTGTCCGGTCTCGGGAAGTGTACGGGATTGCGCCGCGATTGGGGAAGTTTGCCAATGGAGGCCCGCGGCGGGCCCGGCAGAATGCTGTGCAAGTGAAGAGTCGCAGCGTTTGGCGGGGACACCCCGGGTGTCCGGTTGCGGCTCACTGTCCTGTCAAGCCCGCGCACCGCGCGGAGTGTGGAGACCCGATGACGACGAACGGCACAACCACGATGAACCCACCGAGCGAAGCCGTGCGCGAGCACACGGGCGACTCCCTGTTCCAGCGCGTGCAGAGCACGATGGAGCGGGCGGCGGAGGTCACCGGGCTGTCCCCGGCGGTCCGGAAAATCCTGGCACGCCCGGCGTGCGAGGTGAGCGTCACGTTCCCGGTGCGCATGGACGACGGGCGGGTCGAGATGTACACCGGGTACCGGGTGCAGCACAACAACGCCCTCGGTCCGTTCAAGGGCGGCATCCGTTACCACCCCGGCGTGAGCATCGACGAGGTGCGGGCGCTGGCGGCATGGATGACCGTCAAGTGCGCCCTGGTCGACATCCCATTCGGCGGGGCCAAGGGCGGCGTGCAGTTTGACCCTTCGAACCTGAGCGTGCCCGAGATCGAACGGCTGACGCGGCGATTCGTGTACGCGCTGGGCAACAACATCGGTCCGGACTATGACGTGCCCGCGCCCGACGTCGGCACCGACGCGCGGACGATGGCGTGGATCGTGGACACCTACGCGGCCACGCTCCCGCCCCAGGACCGGCACCGCGCGCTGGCGGTGGTCACCGGGAAGCCCGTGAGCGCGGGCGGGTCGGTCGGGCGGGAGAAGGCGACCGGGCAGGGGGTGGTGGACCTGATTGGGCTGTGGGCCAGGGACGAGGGCTTGAATCTGACGGACCTGACCTACACCGTCCAGGGATTCGGCAAGGTCGGCTCGTGGGCGGCCCGGATTCTGAAGTCGCTCGGGGCGACGCTCCTGGCCGTGGAGGACGCGACCGGCGCCGTGCGGGCCGCCGGGGGGCTGGACGCCGATGCGCTGGCGGAGCACGTCCGCCGGACCGGCGGCGTGGCCGGGTTCGCCGGCGCCCAGGCCATCGGGCACTCGGAGTTCTTCGGGATCGCGGCCGACGTGTTCATCCCGGCGGCGCTGGAGGACCAGGTGACCGCCGAGACGGCGAGCCTGCTGAACGTTCGGCTCGTCGCGGAGGGGGCCAACGGGCCCACCAGCCCCGAGGGCGATGCGGTGCTGCGCGAGCGCGGTATTGAGGTGCTGCCCGACATCCTGTGCAACGCCGGGGGCGTGATCGTCAGTTACTTCGAGTGGGTGCAGAACCGCGGCGGGGCGGCCTGGGATGCGGCGGAGATCGATCGGAGGCTGCACGGGATTCTCGCGAAGGCCTACCAGCGCGTGAAGGCTGTCGGCCAGAGCAAGGGCGTCGATTGGCGGACCGCCGCGTACGCGGTCGCGCTGTCGCGGCTCGAGCAGGTCTATGTGGAACGCGGCATATTCCCCTGAGCATCAACACCAAAGGGCCTTGACATGGACCACAAGACCAACCGGACCATCCATGTGACCGCGATCGACATGCAGCGCCTGCGCGACCTGATCGGCTCCGCACGCAGCGGCGATAACCGAGACCGGCCGTACCTGGCGGTCCTGGGATCGGAACTCGACCGGGCGGTCGTGCTCTCACAGGACGAGATCGCGCCCGACGTGGTCACCATGAACTCCCGCGTCCGCCTGCGGGAGGGGCGGCGGACCTGGATCATGACGCTGGTGTTCCCGGAACTGTCGGACCCGGAACAAGGGTGCATCTCCGTGCTGGCCCCACTGGGGGCGGCGATCCTGGGGTGCCGGGTCGGGCAGACCGTGCAGTTCCGGCTCCCCGGCGGCGAGGCGCGGTCGTGCGACATCCTCGGCATCCTGTACCAGCCGGAGGCGGCGGGCGATCGTCACCTGTGATCCGGACGGCACTCGGACCCAACCCGTACACGCGCAAGGAGGCACAATGCCACCACGGACAAAGACCGTCGTGAACCGTCTGGACCGCGCGCGGCTGGAGCCGCACCTGAACGCCGGAGCGCCCTTCGGCCCCGCGTCGCGGCTGCGGGCGCTGCTCAGGAGTGCCGATCCGGTCGCGCCGGAGCGCGTCCCGCCGGACGTCGTGACCATGAACTCCAGGGTGGTCGTGCGCGACGGGCGTGGTGACGGCGCGGACGTGTACGTCCTGGCCTACCCGGAGTACGAGGGGCCGCGCGCCGTGTACGTGCTCTCCCCCCTGGGATCGGCCCTGCTCGGCGCCCGCGAGGGGGACAGGGTCACATATGTGGGAGCCGCGGGCACACGCAGCGCCGTGCTCGAGGCCATTGAGTACCAGCCGGAGCGATCCGGCGACCTGGACCTGTAGCGGCAGGAGAGTGGCAGAAGGCCGGATTCTGCTGGGCGCCCGCGGGGCGTCAGGGAGGGCGGCATGAACGCGATGACCATCGGGATCAATCCGGGCAATCTTCAGTCCAGCGGCGCCATCGCGGCATGGACCGAGCGGAAGGTGCGGGCGGCGCTCCGGCGGTTCGGTTCGAGGATTACGCGGGTCGAGGTCCACTTCGAGGACGTGAACGGCACGAAGGTGGGGAAGGCGGGGGTGCGCTGCGCCATGGAGGCCCGGATCAACAGGCGCAAGCCCCTCGCCGTTGAGCACAGGTCCAGGGACCTCTACGCCGCGATCGACGGGGCGGCGCGCAGGCTGCGCACCGCCGTGGGCCGGGCGGTGGACCGGGTCACGACGCGCGCGCAGCGCACCGTGCGCCGTCGCACCGCGGCGCGCCCGGCGAAACGGGTATCGGCCGGAACGGGCCCCGGGCCCGGCTCGCCGGCGGACGCCCACCGCGGCACGGTCGGGGCCCGCGTGCCGCGCGCCGCGGATGCAGGGGGTGGCGGTGGGCACGTGATCATCGCGGGGTATGGTCCGGTCGGGCGCACGCTCGCGCGGGCGCTCGGCCGGAACGGCGTGCCCGTGACCATCATCGAGAGCAACGCCCGGACCGTGGCGACCCAGACGCTGCTGGGGCGGACGATCTTGCATGGCGATGCGACAGACCCGGCCGTCCTGGCGTCGGCCGGAATTCATGACGCCGCGGCCCTGGCCATCACGGTGCCGGACGACGCGGTCGTGTGCAGGGCGAGCGAGGCGGCCCGGGCGCTGGCGCCCGAGGTCTTCATCGCCGCCAGGGCGCGGCACCTGAGCCGGGCGCTGCGTGCGCGGCAGATGGGGGCCGACGCGGTGACCGTGGAGGAGATGGTCACCGCGGATGCCATGGCCGCGTCGGTGGCGGCGGTGCTGGGTTCCCGTGTGTGCCGGCCCACGCCCGAAGGAGCGGGTTGACCATGGGCGCCCACCGTTGGCCGGCCGGGTCCGGCCGTGGGGCTCCGCGATGGTGGCAACCCCGCGCCGGGTGGGGCCCGGGGTCGCCGGGCCGGGGACGCATCGTGAACAGCATCGATCGCCACCGCCTGTACGGCGCCATCCCTTTCAGCATCCCGCTGTCGCCGCACGCCGGCGAACTCTTCGAGATGCTCGCGGGGGCGACGGCGCTCCCGCCCGAGCGGGTCCCACCGGACCTTGTGACCATGAACTCCATCGTGTGCGTCCGCGACACCGACACGGGTGCGGCCGACACATGCGACCTGGTATACCCGTTTGACGCTGACCGCCGGCCTCTGGGGCGAAGCGTCGCCGCGCCGCTCGGCGCCGCGATCTTCGGCCGGTATGTGGGGGAACAGGCGTCGTGGCGCACGGCCCGGGGTGAACGCCGGGTTGTGATCGACACCATTCTGTACCAGCCGGAGCGGGCAGGGCACTACGACCGTTGAGGCCGGCACACACCGCGGTTCTCCTGCCCCTACCCAGATCGGTGGCACGTCGTCCCGCCTGTATCGGCCCGGCAGGGTCTGTGGCGCCGGAGCGGCTCGGCGCGGAGGAATCCCGTTCGCTCACACTCGCGAGTTCCCCGCCGGCCCGCACTCTTCACGCGAACAGCAAGCCCCGCGCGCCCTCGATCTCGAGCAGCCGCTCCTTCCGCCACAGCCCGCCGCCGTACCCGGTCAGCGACCCGTCCGATCCGATGACCCGGTGGCACGGGATGATGATCGCGATCCGGTTGTCGCCGTTGGCCCGCGCCACGGCGCGCACGGCGCTCGGCCGCCCGACCTCCCCGGCGACGGTCGCGTACGACCGGGTTTGTCCGTGCGGGATCCGCCGCAGCGCCTCCCACACCTTGACCTGGAACTCCGTTCCCCGGACCGCCAGCGGCACCGTGAAGCGCCGCAGCCCGCCGGCGAAGTACGCCGACAACTCCCGCCGCAGCGTCGCCAGGTGCCTGTGCTGACCCGGCGCCGCGCCGGCCTTGAAGCGCCGCTTCATCGTCTCGATCTGACGCTTGATCGCGCGCCGGTCCACGAACTCCAGCAGGCACACGCCCTCCCCGACCGCTCCCGCCAGGAGCGGCCCCACCGGTGATTCGATCCAGTCCACGGTGATCACTTCCATCGTGCTCGCCCCGCCCGGGCTTTCCCCGAAGGCGACCGCTCGATACATGATGTCCGGGAATGGCGGCACAGGGAGCATTGTGGCCGTCCCCTCGCCGCCCCGCCACCGCGAACGGCGCGCCGAATCCAGGTTCCGGGACCGCCGGCCCCCGCCGCGGGCCGCCCGTCACTCGATTGTGACCGAACGGTTGATCCGCGCACCGCTCTCGATGTCGCGCACGCCGACGGTGATCCGCTTCCCGCGGAGCGACGCCGCCCCGCCGGGGAACCCGAACCGCCGCACCGCGGTGTCGCCGGGCTTGAGCCCGCTGACCGACGCCCGGTTGCGCGGGTACCCCGCGTCGGCCGGGCCGAACGCGCTGACCTCGAACGTCACGGGCGCCGTCCCGTTGTTCCCCACCATCGCCTCGACGATCAGGTCCGGGCCCGACGGGTCCGGACCGAGCCGGTACGACAGGTCCAGCCGGATCGAGTCCAGCCCGATCTCCAGCGGCGCCCGCATCCGCAAGCGCCCGGTGGAACGGCCGCCCTCCAGTTCCACCTCCGCCACGAAGTCGCGCACCCCCGCCTCTTCCACGGGGCTGAAGGCGATCGTTACCGGGATGCTGATCGTCTCGTGCGGACCGGCGCTGAACCGCGTCACCCGCGGCGTGATCCGCCAGTTGCGGTCGCGCTGCCCCGCCGCGGCCGAGTACCCGCCAGGCTCCACGATCACCAGTTTTCCCTCGACGGCGGTCCCCCACGGGTTGGTCAGCAGGATGCGGTGCTCGTGCTCCTCCTGTGTGCATGGGGCGAAGCCGGGTTCCAGCCGGAAGGAAGCCGCCAACTGCGCGAACTCGACGTCCACACCCTCCAGGAACACCGGCTCGTCGGTGATCGCCAGGTGGTGCGGCGGGGTGGCCGCAGACCCGGCCCCCTCGTCCACCTGCGGCACAATGCGCTCGTTCCCGTACAGATCGATCGCGGTCACGCGCCCATCGCCCAGGTACGCGTGGATCGCCGCGGCGGCCGTCGCCGCCTCGCGCCACGCGACCAGTGCGCCGGTCGTCTCCGCGGAGGCCCCGGCATCCGGCGCCAGGATGAAGCAGCGCACCCCCGGCGCCACCGGGAACAGTCCCGCCACATGCCGTCCGCGCAGCCGCTGCGACAGGTTCGCCCACACGGCCATCCCCACGCCCGGCATCACCCGACCGCCCGCGACGGTCCAGGGCGAGATCAGCCCCAGTTCAGGCGCCGCTCCGGGCAGCACGGGGTCGAAGCCGCCGGCGAACTCCACGGCACGCCGCAACAGGTCGGCCGCGACATCGCGCCGTGAGTACTCCTCCTCCGGCAGCGAGAGGAACGCCGCCGCGATCGGCGGCAGGCCCGTGCGCGGTCCGGCCGCCTCAACCCACGATGCCGCCACGTCGGACATCCCCTCCGGCCGGGCGGTCGGCGCGACGGTCAGCGCGATCAGCCCGGGCGCGTCTCCACCGAGCAGGTGCGGCGGGGGCGCCAGTTCCAGCGGCCACGGCAGCACGAGCCGCGGGCCGGGCACGACGCGCCCGATCTGCGCCTGGAGCCGCACGATGCTCCCCGCGGCGTCGCTGCGCAGCCACGCGGGCTGCGCCCGGTGCCGCCCTACCTGCCACCGCTGCACGCTCTGCCCGAACTTGTCCAGGAAGGGCAGCAGCATCGGCTCCCAGCCGGCTTCGGCGGTGGAGAGCACGCTGAGCGGGTCGTCGGGGTCCACCCGAACCCGGGCCGCGAGCCCGGCCGGGGCCCGCGGCAGCGAGAACGTGAGGCGGCGCCCATCCCCCAGCAGCAGCGCGACGTTCGACGCCAGCCCGTCGATCTCGGCTGGGATGGCCGCGGGATTGAGCGATTCACTCCACACCGGGATGGTCACGCTCGCGGCGCCCGCCCCGCGGGCTAGGTCCGGCAGCGCATCGCGGACGGCCCCCGGCAGGTCGGCCATGATCAGGCCCAGCCGCCCGCTGCCCCCCGCGGCCGCCTTCGGCAGGTACACGAAGTCCACATACGACGACCCCACCCGGCGCGACCCGCTCATCACGTCGAGGGTGGCGCGGTACCAGCCGAACCGCGCCACGCGCGGCGCCCACTCGCGCCAGCCGGCGCCGGGGGCCACCGGCTGTTCGGAGGAATCCACCAGGGCCCCGAGGTCGTCGTACAGGCGCACACGCGACGTGATCCGCTCGCCCGTCATGTCGCGCACCAGCGTCCGCACCCGCGGCGTGTCCGGAGCCGTCGTGATGTTCGCGGCGCTGCCGGTCGCGATCGTCACCCGCGGCAACTGCGCCACCGTCACGTCGTCGAACCACGCGGCGCCGCGGATGTCCTGCGGCCACACCTGGTGCTCGCCCAGTGTTGCCGACGCGTAACGCTCCGGCTGCAGCAGTTCCAGCTCCACCTGAAGGAAGGCCGCGTCCGCCCAGTGTCCGGGCAGGTTGATGCTCGTCGTCACCCACCCGGTCTCGGCCAGCACCAGGTCGCCGTGGGTGACGGAGCCGTCGACCGCCTCCCCCGCGCTGTCCACGACCCAGGCGGTGAGTCGGGCGCGGGCGTGCTCCAGCCGGTAGGTGCGCACTCGTGCGGAGATCAGGTAGTCCGCATCGGGGAAGATCGGCAGCACACCGGCATCCACCCGGACCGCGGTGCTGCCGCCGGCGGTCGGCAGGCACAGCGAGCCCTCGCCCTCGCAGGCGAAGGTGTAGTCGAGGTAGGCCTGGTTCCAGACGGGGAATCCGGCGCGCGGCACCCGGGGGGCGTCCGGGGTCGGGCCGGGATCGTCCTGGTGCCGGCTCCAGTGGCGCGGGACGGAGTACGGGTTGGTGGTGCGTTCCTCGAAGTCGAAGCGCCCGACGACGCGCCCGGCTGCCGCGGGGCGCGAGGCCTCCGCCGGAGTGGTGGGCACGCCGCCCGGCTGCGCGGCCACCGCGCCGCAGGCCGCGGCCAGCACACCCAGGGCGCGGAAGGGGCGCGGCATACCACCACATCGGCGTGTTCCGGCCCCCGGCTGGAGCGCCGGGCCGTGGACGTTATCATCCGCCCGTGCTGGAATCGCTCGACCAACTCGAAGCCGCGGCGATGCAGGACCTGGGCGGCGTCGCGGAGAGCGCTGGGCTGGAGGCGTGGCGCATCGCGTACCTGGGGGCGAAGGGGAAACTCAGGGCGGCGATGGCGGGGCTGAAGGATGTTCCCAGGGACCAGAAACCGGCCGCGGGGGCCCGCCTGAACGCGGTGAAGTCGGCGCTGGAAACGGCGTTCGCAACGCGCCGGGCGGCGATCGGGACAGGGGAGGCGGCGGCCGGGCCGCGGGTCGACCTGACGGAGCCGGGGCTGATGGAATCGGCGGGGCCGGGGCGGCGGCACATCCTGTCGCGGGTGCGCGAGGAACTGGTGGAGGTGTTCGCGCGGATGGGGTTCGGGGTGGCGCAGGGTCCGGAACTGGAGGACGACGAGCACAACTTCGTCAGGCTCAACATCCCGGCCGGCCACCCGGCGCGGGAGCCGTCGGAGAACTACTACGTGCGGGCGGCGGGGGGCCGGGACCAGGGCACGGGCGTCCAGCCGCTGATGCTGCGGTCGCAGACCAGCACGGTGCAGGTGCGGACGATGGAGACACGGAAGCCGCCGATCCGGGTGATCGCGCCGGGGCGCGTGTACCGGCCCGACACGGTGGACGCGACGCACCATTTCATGTTCCATCAGATCGAGGGGCTGGCGGTCGACCGCGGGCTGTCGATGGCGGACCTGTCGACGACGCTCTTCCAGTTCGCCCGGGCGTACTTCGGCGACGAAGCGAGGGTGCGGCTGCGGCCGAGTTACTTCCCGTTCACCGAGCCCAGCGCCGAGTTCGACCTGTGGATCGCGCTGCGGCCGGGGGATGCGCCCCGCTGGATGGAACTGGGCGGGTGCGGCATGGTGGACCCGGCGGTGCTGACGGCGTGCGGGATCGACCCGGAGCAGTGGTCGGGGTTCGCGTTCGGGTTCGGGATCGACAGGCTGGCGATGGGGAAGTACCGGATCCCGGACATCCGGCTGCTGCTGGAGAACGACCTGCGGTTCCTGGGCGCGGTCTGACGCCTGGGGCCCCGATGCAGTACCCTGCGGGGCATGGAGACCAGCGCGACCAGCCCGGACTTCGACCCGTCGCTCATCCCCGATGAGCCGCCGCGGTGGCCGGCGGTGGTCGGGACGATCAGCATCATCTGGGCGGTGCTGGGGTTCGGGTGCGGGGCGCTCTTTGTCGGGAAGATTCTGTTCTTCCCCGGCGACCCCAACGTGAACCCTCCGACGAACATGACGCCGCTGTTCCTGCTGGTGGTGGGGGGCGGGTTTCTGCTGGGGTTCCTGCTGCTGGCGGCGGGGGTCGCGGGCGTGATGCGCCGGCCGGGGACACGCGGCCTGCACCTGGCCTACGCCGTGCTCGGCCTGCTGCTGATGATCCCCGGAGTGCTCCAGCAGATGCAGGCCAACGCGGACATGGTCTCGTGGGCCCAGAACCACCCGGATACGGACTTCGGGAAGATGATGGCCGGGGCGTTCGCCGGGTACATGCTGCCGATCAGCCTCGGGTGCTACGGGCTGGTGGCGCTCCCGTACCCGCTGTTCTGCCTGGTGTGGTTCGGGCTGGTGAAGCGGCGTGCCGCGGAAATCAGGCCACTGGTGACCTGACGGGTGCACCGTCGCGGTACGGCGCCCGTGGGTGTGCTCAGCGGCCGTTGGTGCCGCGCCCGCGTATACTCGCGTCAGCCGCGGGCGTAGTTCAGCGGTAGAACGTCAGCTTCCCAAGCTGAATGTCGCCGGTTCGATCCCGGTCGCCCGCTTTGTCTGCCGCCGATGTCACACGATGACACCGGCGGCTTTTCGTTGACAAACCCCGCAGATTCCGCGAGGTTTGGCGACGCGGGCGGGGGCGGCGGGACCGGGGCCAACGGCCCGACGATGACAGGGAATGACCTGGGCGGACGCTCGCTTGTGCAAGCGCGTGTGCAAGCGGTTGTGCAAGGTGGAGCGGGATGCGGACCGGAAGCCGCCGTCCCAACGGTTTAGGATCTCCTGAATGTCTGGGAACATCGACAAATCCGGAGGTACATCGGTGAGGCTGTGGTGCGTCGCTGCCAGCGATGCGCCCATCGTGGCAGTGATTGCACGCCTTTATGGCGAGAAGCGATGGACATGCCTTCTTCGGTGGAATTGGAAGGAGTCGCTGGTCGAGGAAGGGGCTTGGACTTCGATGGACATCGCCGCGCATCGGTGCTGCCTGTCGTCGGACGGCGAGTTTTTCTTCTACCACGCGACGGGTGGATCAGATGGACCGTTTCCTGGGTTCTACGGCGGTGCGTTCGCCGTCTCAAGGCTCCCGTGGTTGTCTGCGCTTACTGATACGACGACCTTCGGACCAGCTGGAGGCTGGAAATCACGAGACGCACTTCCGGACAGTGAGCAGCAGCATCTCTGGAGTCTCTTCGAGGACTGGCCAGCGTTCGTGCGTGACGAACATTGGCCACGTCAGCTTGGTCGCATTTGGCGTGCGGCAACTACAGACGACATGACGCTGGCAGGGGCTCAGCTGGAACGATCGCACCTCGTAGCGGCGGCGGATCTGCCGGACTCGGGACTCCGTGTGTACGCGGTCGTCCGTTCGCACACGGACAAGTGGGGCGGGCATCACTGGAGCATCTGGCACAAAGATCTGACGTACTTCATTCGCCCGACGATTGGGATCGACAACCCGCTGCAAGAGCTCAGCGGCGTACGATGGGCCTGCCCAACGGGCGGCGGTCGACTGCTCCTTGCGACGTCCGACGCGAAACTGCGAGTGCTCCGCTTCAAGTACAAGACTGGAGCGGATGCAACGTTCAGCGTCGAGCAAGAGCATGATCTGGCGTCCTTGACGCCGCGACCTGAGCCAGCTCCTTCTTCGGCGAAGGCAGGGCTCGCTTGACCATAGCGAAGATGATTGTGCCCGTGACGAGCAGCGCCGCTTTTCAATGTGAAGCAGACGTTGATCTGCTGACCACGCCCAGCGGCAGGTCTGGCAGGCTGGCCACCGCCCCGGCCACGTCGAGCAGTTTCGGATCGGTGTAGACGTTGGCCGTGAGGCTCGGGTCGCTGTGCCGCATCGCGGCCTGGGCCGTCCGCAGCGGAACACCCGCCTTCGACAGGTGCGTGCCAAAGGTGTGCCGCAGGGCATGGATGTCGATCGTTCGGCCGCGGTCGTCGGTCTTGATGACGACCTCCTTGCCATCGCGTTTCTCGATACGGGCCAGCCCGGCGAAGACTAGGTCGCGGTCGAAGATGCGGATGAGCCCTTCGGGCACGTCGAAGAGCGGCTCGTCGGTGGGCAGTGACGCCGGGATCGGCTCCTCCGCGTTGCGGGCGGCCTGCTGCGCCCACGCCAGCCGGTCGGCCAGCCACGAGCGGATGTCGGCGGCGAGGTCCGTCCGCAGCGGGATCTCCGACCCGCGGCGGTTCTTCTCGTCCCGGGCGTTCAGCAACAGGTGCGGCACCCGACCGCCAAGATCGACCTGGCCCACAGTGATGCTGGCCAGTTCGCCCTTCCGCAAGCCCGTGAGCACGAGCGTCTTGTAGATCAGCGCCCGCTCGCGGCCGATGTGCAGCAGGTTCTCGCGCGTCGCGTCGGACAACTTCGCCTGGGCCTGCCCCTTCGCCTCCCCGCGCCGCACGGTCAGCGCGTCGGCCAGGGGGCGGCGCTGCGCGGCGTCCAGAAGTCGGGCCAGTTCCTCTTCGGTCAGCGCCCGGCGCTGCCGCCGCGTGTCGGCCCGCTGGTCGGCCACCGCGACGGCCAGCAGTGGGTTATGCGTGAGCCGTCCGGCGCGGACGCACCAGTTGACGAAGGTGACGCACGCCTGCCTGTACCCGTTCCGCGTGCCTGCGGACATGCCGGTGTCGGCCTGATCCCGCAGCCAGCGCTCGACCGTCGCAGCCGTGAAGTCGCGGAGGCGCTTCACGCCGCGGTCGGTGGCGACGCGGGCCACCCGGCGGCGGGCCTGGACGTACCAGTGCTCGGTGCTGCCCTTCAGACGCAGGTGGTCGCGCCACGCGTCGAGGTTCGTCTCGATCGACTCGGCCCCGTGCCGCGATGCAGCGTCCTCCTCGGGGGAGATCACGCCAGCGCGGATCAGCTCGGCCCGGCGCACCAGTTGGGCCAGCACGGCCCGCGCGGCGGTCTCGTCAGAGCACCCTGTCGGGCGCTCGACCCAGAACCCTGCGGCGTCGCGGAACTTGGCGATGTACGACTTCGTCTCGCCGCGAATGCGCACCCGGCCGTCGGCGGCGGTGAACACCTCGGCGGTCCGCGCTTTGCCGTTGCGAAGTTGGTAACGGGCCAGGCGCTTGCCGCGCTGCACGATGATCTGCGCGCTGGGCGGCAGGGGTGCGGTCCATGCTTTGCGGAACACGGTGCCCATCGGGCGGGGGTCTCCATCGCCCCGACCTCGGCGGGTTGCCGAGATCTGGGGTCACACTCAGGGCTGGCCGGTGGCACGGGTCAAGTCGCCCCCCCGGCGGCAAAGCCAAGGGGCGATGTATGTGGGGATGTGCGGGACTACAGGGCGCTGCGGGCCTTGGCGTGCGCCCGCTCGGCGTCACTGAGCCGCGACTCCGCGGCCGCGAGGGCGGCC
This sequence comes from Phycisphaerales bacterium, assembly GCA_020849105.1. Classification (GTDB taxonomy): domain Bacteria; phylum Planctomycetota; class Phycisphaerae; order Phycisphaerales; family UBA1924; genus JADLGW01. The sequence continues at coordinate 185,236 of JADLGW010000058.1, forward strand.
TTGGCCCGCTCGATCTCAGCGTTCAGCCGGGCCTCCTGCTCCTTGCGGTCGCGCGAGATGGGCAGGTACTGCAGATCGCGCTCCAGCCGCTGCACCTCCTCGCGGAGGCTGTTGCGCTTGTTGGTCGCGGCGATGACCACGGCGTGGGCCTGGTTGACCTTGGCCTCCAGTTCTTCACGCTCGAGCATCGCGACCACGTCCTTGGGCAGGTGGGACACAGGGATGAGCCCGTCGGCGTAGAGGGCCAGCACCCGCCGCGCGGCGGACTCAGCGTCACCAGCCTCGCGCAGCGCGCTGCCAGTCTCGAGTGCCGCCGCTTCCGCCTCCGCTTCGAGCTTCTCGATCGCGGCCTGCGTCCGGGCGGCAACCGCATCCGAGTGGGCCTTGGCCTTGCTCGCGGCACGCCGCAGACGCATGACGCTGTCGGCGGCGTCCATGTCGTTGCGGATGTCCGCGATGCGGGCGAGGATGGCGTCCGCGGCCGCGAGCTCCATCCCGGCGTCGTTGGCCAGTTCCGCCAGGCGCTCCGGCGGCTCCTCGGACCACGCCGCGTTGATGAAAGCGGTGCGGGCCTGCTGCCTTTTGTTCTGAGCAATCTGTGCGAGTGACATCATGACTTCGTCCTTTCCGAAAGGGGAATCACAACAGCGCCGTGTAGGAACAGCTCCCGCGCGGCCTTGACGATCAGGGCTTGGTGCTGGCTGATGAGTTGCTCGGCGAGCGGGGTGGCCCACTCGCGGCGCTCGGACCATCGGTCTGACCAGTCCTCCGGACCATCCATGCGAAGTTCGGGGCAGAGCGAGAGCTCGGTAGCGGCCCGGAGATCGGTCAGTTGGTGGTCGAACGGCTCGATCTGCCCGATGGCCTGCAACTGGACGAGCTTGTTCCTTTCGTGGGGTGGGAGCGCTGGCTCCAGTTCGCTACCAGCGAGAGCCGCCGCCAGCGGCCCGATGGCCAAGACGATCTCCCTGCTCGCGGGAGTGAGCTCCTGGGATGGCCAGCAGGAGCAGCCATCTTGGAAGACCTTCGCGAGGACCCTGTGATTGGTGAGCACATAGGCGGCGACCGCGCGGCCCGCCTCGTGCAAGCTGAGCTTCCATCGATTCATGAGATTGACTCCTCGAGCGCGCGCTCGCACGCCCACTTTGCTGCTCCAGATGTCCCGTACACGCCAACGACCATCCACTTGCCCCTCAGGCACGCCATCGCGAGGAAGAGCCGACGCTGTCGGCCACAGCGGTGAGGCATGACCGGGAGGCCCACGAGCCGCTCGAGTTCGAACACTCGGGCGACGTACTCGCCATCGAGACGGCCGTCCATGTGCCGCCCCTCGTCGAAGGCCTTCGTCCAGTAGGAAGTCCATCGCATCACGCGGCACCTCCCGTGGTTGTGGAGGCGGACGTGTCTACAGCGTCTACACAAACGGAATCCCCGTTTCCGGCATCGCCAGCGGGGGTTGTGTAGACGGGATCGCCGGAAGCGCCGGGCAGGACGAACCTCCTGGCCTTGGGCGCACCGGGTCCGCGCTGCGGCAGGTACACCCACTGTCCGTGGCCCGCATCCACCAGCCGCGACAGCGCGGCCTCGGCGTCCTTCACGGTCTTGAACTTCCTGCTCGACTGAACGAGTTCACGCCCGCTGACGCTGCCGCCCTTGCGGCGGACGATGTCGAGAAGTTGCCGGGCCTCTCGGTCGTCATCACCCTCGGCGAGACGCCCGTACACCCGCTCGGCCTCGCGGCGGAACCAGTTCGCTAACTCGATGCCCCGCGCCATTGAATCGGCGTCGACGACACCGGTGATCGCGCCTTCGCACGCGGCGACCCTGCCGAGGTGGACGACAAGGGCCAGACGCGCGGCCGCGCACTCGATCTTCGCCATCATCGCGCGTGCCCGCTCGTCCTGGCCCGCCATGTCCGCGTTCAGGGAGTTGTAGAAGTTGGCCCAGAGCTGACTGGCCTGTTCTTCGAGCCCGAGGGCGCGGGGTATCGGGTTCCCGTGCGGATCCTCGTCGAGCTCGAGGTCGTACAACTTCTCGACCATCGCGCTGTACTTCCGCTCGACTAGCGGCGGGATGCCACCGGGCTGCCAGCGCCGGGTCGGGGTGGGCGGCATCGACAGGAGCAGCCGGGCCACCAGCCCCGAGTCGAAGTCCGTGCCCGTGAGCGCCGCGGCGAGCACGCCCGGCTGGACGAGCCCGCTGACGATCAGGGCGGCGCGCTCGACGCGGATGGGCGGGGCCGTCTTGCGATCGACCTTCAGTGGCTGAGCCCGGTGCATCGGCAGCCAGCGAGCGGCCTCACTCGCGGCACGCCCACCATTGGCGGAGTACCTGCCGAAGTTCAACCAGGCGGCGAGTTCGTCGCAGGCCAGCAGCATGCCGCGAGGGCTGGCGGCCAGCATCGCGGCGAGTGCCTCGAAGGTGACGTCCGAAGTGACGAACCTCTCACAGACCGGCGCTTCCGGGGCTGTGGGCGGCGTCGCGGTCAGATTGCCCTTGCCAGCCCCCCCCGCACCCCGCTCCCAGCCCCGCATCGCCTTCTCGTGGAGGGCCAGCGCAGCGGCGTGCTCCTTCATCGCCTCCTTGTGCTCGCGAAGTGCCTCGGCATCGCGGCGCTCGGCGGGGCGGGTGACGAGTTCGAGGGCCGGTGACTTGCCAGAGCCGGACGGCGCGACAACCACAGCCCAGATGATGGCGGGCTCGTGCCAGGAGGCGTGCAGCGCGATTGTGCGGGAGTTGCCGACTCCGGCGGCCATCGATGCCAACGCGAGCGGGCCCAGCATCGCCTCACTCACCTGCAGCGACCGTGCGCCGGCCCGAACCAGATCAGCCGCAGCCTTCGGCAGCGCGTCCGTTGGGAAGGGCGCGAACTCCGGCACGGGTGGCCGTTCCGGCGTCGCCGGTGCCGGGGGCGCGTAGTTCTGAGACTGTTCGATCAGCCGAGCGATGTCCGCATCACCGGCCCCGCCGTCGGCGACCCACAACCGCACGTCCTTGTGACCGTCCGGCGGAAACGTGAAGCGCACCGAGGCGCAGACGCCGACGAGCGCGGCGGCCAGGGTCTGGATGCTCTTCCGACCTGCGTCATCGTTGTCGCCGATGAGAACGACATGCCGGTCCCGAAGCAGGACAGCGAGCTCATCCACGCCGCGTCCGGCCATCAGCACGCCCACCGCCGTGAAAGCGAAGGTGTGCAGGCACGCCGTGTCGCTCGCCCCCTCGGCCACGAGGATCGGGTCACGCAGGCTTGTGCCCGCATACGCAGGCAGGCCGTCGGCGGGGAAGATCAGGCCGCGTTTGCCGCCCATCGCAGCGGTGTAGCGAGGCTGACCCTCCGCCGGGGCGTCCCAGCGCGTGAGCCCGGCAACCTTCTCGCCCTGGGCGTTCCGCTCGGGGTAGCGCCACCCGCCAGCGACACGCTCGCCGCCGATGGCGAGCCAGCCGCGCGCGGCGGTGCCTGGGGGCATGTTGTTCGCGTCGAGCCCCTCGCTCATCAACGGGCCCCCCGCGTCGCCCGCAACTCGGCAGCGCCCACGGCGGCCGCAGCCTTGCGGTCGAGATGCTCGCGGAGATCGGAAAGACGCCAGCGCACAACGCGATCGCCCAGGCGGATGGGCGCGGGGATCTCGCCCCTCTGGGCCATTCGCCAAATCGTGCGAGCATTGACGCCCAGCAGTTCCGCCACCTCGCGGACGTTGATCACCGCGACGTCCGTCTTTCGAACCTGAAGTTCATCCATGAATGCACCCAGAGTGCCGCCGCGAAGGGGATAGACCCGCACGCAGGCGCAGGACAACGAGAGCCCCGGCGCACCGTGCGGCGGGGCGGGCTGGTGTTGGATCGCGGCAGGTTGGCTGGATTGGGCTGGGTGGCTGGTTCGGTTGTGCGCGTAGGCGGGTGAGGCTCTACATCACCCATCTACGCGAAAGCCACGCGGCGTGGCGAAGACTTGGAGGGATTTGCCAGGGCGTTGAGAGCCTCGGTGCTCCCTACATCTGCGCGACCCCCGAAAAGTGTCGCGCGGAATCGTGTTCCTGTCGGCATGCGTCATGGCCTGCCTCCCCCAGTACCTCTCTGACGTTCACGCCAATCTGTCGCGCGGAAGCGGCCAGTTCGTGCCGAGGGGGCATTCCGCCATAGAGCACCTAACCCGTTCGCGGGCGGTTTCCCGAAGACGTCGGTCATTTTCGCGCAGATTCCTGTCATGGCCCGTCCGCGAGCGTCCTCCTGCATGCCTTTATGCGATTTCGGCGAGGGCTGTGCCGCGAAAGACACGGTCAGTCCCCCGGCTACATACGCCGTCCAACGACTCCCTGTCCGCCACGCCCGCGGCGATTCCGGCTGGGGTGGCAGGGTCAGTGCGGGTCATCGCATGCCCCTCTGTGTGTTCCCTATGCAGCCGAAAGGCCATCTGCCCGGAGAATCTGGCGACCGAGCGCCCCGTGGCGAGCAGAGTCCCCACTTGTCATCTCGTGTTCGGGCGGCACGTGTCACGACACGGGTGGACACGATTTCGTTGACCCAGCAGTAACCGGTGAGTTCACAGAAAGGCCGCGTGCCCGCTTTCGCACGGCACGCGGCCGATGGCTGAATGGTCTCAGCCGACCATGTCGATGTCACCGAACCCGATGTCCTCGCCACCCTCGGAGCCGGCGCGGCCGGTCTTGGGCAGGAGGCCACCCTTCCGCCGGGCGACGATCGCCGCGACGAACAGGAGGTCAGGCACATGCTCACCGGTTCGCGCGACGAACCGCTTGAGGAAGTCCTGCCTCGTGGCGGCGTCAACCAGCAGGGAGTCGGCTGAGATGCCGAGTTCCACGTAGAGCTGGTCGGCGATCGCCCAGTGCTCTTCGGAGAGCACGTCGGGTTCGGGGCACTTGAGCGGCTTGTAGTCGTCCCCGAAGGGTTCCCAGCGGCCCGGCCGTCCGCGCGGGCGCTTACGCCGGGTCATGATGTAGTGCAGGAGGTCCTCCGGGGAGTCGCTCCTGTCAGTGGCCTCGTTCCAGACGTCGGTGAACCGTCTCCAGAACTTGGGGCGCTGCGGGAATTGTCCATCGGGCACCCCGGATTGCCGATGAAGGGTCCGGAGCAAACTGTCCTCGTCCGGCGAGAGCCGGATCGACATCCGTCGTTTCTTCATGTATACTGTCCTTCCTGCCGGATCCTGGAGCGGCAACTCCACCGGCATAGGGCGTTATCAAGGGAGCCGCCACACGGCGGCTCCTTCCTTTTTTGCTCAGCGAGCAAGCCGGAGCCGATGCTCCGCAGTTCCATCCTCGTCGTCGGTTACCTCCTCGGCGTTCAACGCCATGTCGATGCGGTGCTTCAGTTCCTCTTCGCGGACCCCGCCGATCTCGGCGAGGGCCTTGAACGTCAGTTGTCGCTCCTCGGTGGCCGACGCGACCAGCGACTCGAACCGGCTGGGCCGATCCGCGATGACACGTCCCGGCTCCTTGGACTTCCACCCCCGCTGGGCAAATGCGATCCAGAGACGCTTGGCTTCATCCTCTCGGATGATTCCTTCCTCCTGGGCGCGGTAGACCATTGCGGCCAACGAGATTCCGTACCGCTCCTTGAACCTCACGAGGTCAACGACCGACTTGCGCTTGAACGCGGCGAAGAGCATCTCCGAGGTCAGCAGCAGGTGCGACGCGAACTCGAACGCCGCCCGCTCCTCGGTCTTGGACTCCTCGCCGTCTCCGCAGTCGCCACGCACCACGTGCCCGAGCTCGTGCGCGGCTGTGAGGCGCGCACGGTCGTGCGAGGTGTGGTGCGCGAGGACGACCACATGCTCCTCGCCCAGCGCGGCCGCCATCCCGTCGATCGCGAGGTCTGTTTCCATCTCGATCGTGCGGATGCCCGCGCGATCGAGGATGTCGACCACGCTGACGACGGGCGCGTCGGCGTCAAGATCGAGTGCCTTGCGCAGACGCGCCGCTGTCTCCCGCGGGCGTTCATCGGGGGCGGCCGCGAACTCGTGGATTCTCTTCGTGTCCCGCTCACGCTCTTTCTCGAGCGGAACGTCGAGGTGCTTCTCGATCGCGATGTAGGCGTCGAGCCACCGCTGCACCTCGGCCTCGAACTGCTGGCGGGCGCGGACGCCGACCTTCGACTTCAGGTTCCTGTACCGCACGCCGCGGAGGACCGCGCCGCCCCCGAGGTACCAGTTGATCGGCCGCTCGTACACGCTCGCCAGCGCCGCGAGCACGTCAACCGGCGGCTGCGTAGCGTCTTTTTCGTAGTTCGCGATCGTGGCGTGCGACACCGCCGCGATGCGCTTGATCCGCTCGGCCACGGCCCGGGTCGAAAGCCCCGTGGCCTGCCGTGATTGCCTCAGCTTCTCGCCGAGGGTTGGCCCCATTCCCCGGCCAGGTGTTGGATGCATGCGTCGCTCCTGTCTAGGAGGTTTTACAGGCGGGACGATCCCGACCGCATCTTTGACATGATAGCACGCCCGAACAACGGCCGCAAACCCCGGAGCGTGGTCGCAGGGCAAGGCGAAGGCACGGGTACGTGTCCGAGAGAAACGGGCCTCGGGGACCGCAGGCAGGGCACGGGCTGGAAGGAGTCGGGCTTGACGCCACATGCGATATCGCATATATTGCAGATATGGCACAAAACGTCGAGAACCTGCCCGCCACGCTTCGAGCCGTTCGCTCCGCCCTCAAACTTACCCAGGAGCAGCTCGGGGAGAAGCTCGGGGTCTCGTTCGCCACCATCAACCGGTGGGAGGGTGGTGAGGTTAAGCCCCAGAAGGCGGCACGGGAGGCGATCCTCGCGCTCGCCGCGCAGTCTGGCGTCGCGCCTGAGGATGCCGCGGCGACACCGACGGTGCCGAACCGTGGCCGGCGGAGGGGCGCAGGGTCGCAGGCCACAACCACCAAGCCGATGGAGCAGATGCTGTGGGACGCGGCGTGCTCCATTCGCGGTGAGAAGGACGCGGCGAAGTTCAAGGACTACCTCCTCCCGCTCCTGTTCCTCAAGCGCCTGTCGGACGTCTTCGACGACGAGATCGAGCGTCTGGCCGAGGACTACGGCGACCGCGAGACCGCGCTACAGATTGCCGACGGTGACCACTCGCTCCTGCGCTTCTACCTGCCCGCCGAGGCGCGTTGGGCGGTGATCAACGGGCGCGAGGCGTTCGACTGGCCGCCCAAGGAGAAGCCGCGCGACATCGGCGAACACCTGACCAAGGCCATGCGAGCGGTGGTGAAGCACAACCCATCGCTCTCGGGCGTGATCGACGTCGTGGACTTCGCTGCCGAGCGCAACGGCGAGCGGGACATCAACCCCGCCAAGCTCCGCGACGTGGTCGAGACCTTCTCCGATCCGCGCTACCGGCTCGGTCTGGCGGACGTGGACCCCGACTTCCTCGGCCGCGCGTACGAGTACCTGCTTCGGAAGTTTGCTGAGGGGTCGGGCCAGAGCGCGGGCGAGTTCTTCACGCCGACCAACGTCGGCTTCCTGATGGCCTACATCCTCAAGCCCCGCCCGGGGCAGGAGTGCCACGACTACGCCTGCGGCTCGGCGGGGCTGCTCATCAAGCTTCAGCTCGTCGCGCGGGAGCTCGACCCAACGAGCAAGGTGCCGCTGAAGCTGACCGGCCAGGAACTGCAGGCCGAGAGCTACGCCATCGCCCGCATGAACGCCATCATCCACGACATGGACGTGGATTTGCAGCGGGGAGACACGATGATCAACCCGAAGTTCCGCAGCGCCGACGGTCGCGTACGCGGGTTCGACCTGGTCGTTGCCAACCCGATGTGGAACCAGCCCTTCGCACCGGACACATTCTCAAACGACCCGTTCGACCGGTTCCGCGGCTCGGGCGGTATCACCACCGGCAAGGGCGACTGGGCCTGGCTGCAGCACACGCTGGCGTGCATGAACGAGACCGGCCGGGCCGCTGTGGTGCTCGACACCGGCGCGGTCACTCGCGGCTCGGGTTCGCAGAACGAGGACAAGGAGCGGAACATCCGCCGGTGGTTCGTCGAGCAGGACCTGATCGAGGGCGTGATCCTGCTCCCCGAGAACCTCTTCTACAACACCACCGCCGCGGGCGTGATCATGGTGCTCAACAAGCGGAAACCGAAAGCTCGCCGGGGGAGGATCGTGCTGCTCAATGCGGGTAGACGATTCGAGAAGGGTCGCCCCAAGAACTACCTTCCGGATGCGGATCGTCGGTCGCTTGCGGACTTGTTCAATCGGGCCGAACCGGTAGACGGCGAGATCGCCATCATCACACGGGAAGAAGCGCAAGCCGCCGACTACAACCTCAGCCCAAGCCGCTGGGTCGCTCGCGACAGTACCGCAGCCTTCGGGTCGGTTCCGGCCCTGCTCAAGGAGTTGGCCGCGCTTGATGACGAGTCCACGAAGATCTCAATGTCCCTGAAGCGCCTACTCGCGGGGGTGACCAATGGGACTGCTTGATTCCGATTTGCCTGCAAGGCTCGGTTGGGGTCGCGTGCGAGACGCATACGAGATTACCAAGAAGCCACGCAATCTGGATGTCCACTTGTACGGGAACATCCCGTTCGCGGCGATGGAGGCGATTCCGCAAGGCGGGCAGTACGCTCCGGTGTTCACCCCAAAACCACCCGGTGAACTCACGAGCGGGACGTACTTCGAGCGCGGCGATGTGCTTGTCGCGAAGATCACTCCATCGTTCGAGAACGGAAAACAGGCACTTGTCCAGCAGTTGCCGACACCGTTTGGGTACGCGACCACCGAGGTTGTCCCACTCCGCGCCAAGGGGCCGGGGCACGATCATCGATTCCTGTTCTTCTATCTACTGCATCCGGATGTTCGGCACTACACAGCCGAGCGCATGGAAGGCACGACTGCGCGCCAGCGAGTTCCGGATGACGTATTCCTCGATCTTCCCCTCCCTCGATTCAACGAGCAGGAGCAGTCCGCCATCTCGGACGCCTGCGAGTTGCTCCACAAAGGCCTTGCCTTGTGCGACAAGCACGAATCGGTGCTCGGACGATTGAAGGGCGCGGCAATCCGGGAGATCTTCACCCGCGGCCTGCGGGGTGACTCGCAGAAGGAGACCGAGATTGGGTTGATTCCCGCGGGCTGGAGTGTCGTGCGCCTTGGGTCGCTCGGTCGGATCGGGAATGGTTCAACGCCCAAGAAAGGGGTACGAGAGTACTGGGACGGCGGCACGTTTCCGTGGCTCACCAGCGCCAAGGTCTACGACCGCAACATCGTCGCGGCCGACGCACATGTCACACCGATCGCCCTGAAGGAGTGCCATCTCCCGGTGCTGAAGCCTGGCGCGGTGCTCGTGGCCATCACTGGTCAGGGCAAGACGCTTGGCCACTGCGCGGTGCTTCGAATGGAGGCGACCATCAATCAGCACCTTGCATACCTCCAGCCAGATCTGGGGCACACGAATCCACGGTACGTCGCTGGCTACCTGGAAACGCAGTACGAGAACTTGCGCCAGGTAGCCTCCGGCGGTGGGAGCACGAAAGGCGCGCTCACGTGTGCATACCTCCGGGACCTTCAGATCCCGATGCCGCCGACGAAGGATGAACAGGATGAGATCGCCGAAGTCATCGACGCCATCGACCGGAAGACCGTCGCGCACCGCCGCAAGCGGGTCGTGCTGGAGGAGCTGTTCACATCGCTCCTCAACAAGTTGATGACGGGCGAGGTCCGTGTGGCCGACCTGGATCTGTCCGCGCTGCTCTCAACCGAGGAGGCCCGATCATGAGCACCGTGAAGATCAGCGAGGCCGGGACGGTGCAGTTCCCGATGGTGAAGCATGCTGAGGAGATCGGCTGGGAGCCGATCACGCCCGAGCGGGCGCTGACGCTGCGCGGCGGCGAGGCAGGCGTGTTCCTGCGCGAGGTGCTCTCGGCGAAGTTGGCCGAGTTCAACCCTTGGCTGACGCCGGACGCGATCCGGTCCATCATCGAGACGCTCGACGCGCTGCCGCCGACGATCGAAGGGAACCGGGAGATGCTGTCGTGGCTGCGCGGCGAGCGCGGCTGGTACGACGAGGAAGAGAAGCGGCAGCGCCCCGTCAAGGTGATCGAGTTCGGCCAGACCGGCCTGAATGCGTTCCAGGTGACTTGGGAGTGGAAGGTGAAGCCGCCGGGCCGGGCCAAGGGCAACCGCGCCGACGTGATGTTCCTGGTCAACGGCATCCCGGTGTGCATCGTCGAGCACAAGAACCCCAAGCTCGGCGATGCGATCGAGCGGGCGGTGAAGCAGCTCAAGCGGTATGAACTGGAGACGCCCGAACTGCTGGCCGCGCCGCAGTTGTTCAACGTGACGCATCTGATCGATTACTGGTACGGGGTGACGTGGACGGCGAGCCGGCGCGACATGGCCCGCTGGAAGCAGGCGCCCGAGGAGACGTACCGGTTCGCGGTGCAAGCGTTCTTCGAGCACACGGACTTCCTGCGGACGCTGCAGCAGTGGATCCTGTTCTATGTGAAGGATGGCGAGACGAAGAAGTCGGTGCTGCGCCAGCACCAGCGGCGGGCCATTGATGCCGTGGTTGGGCGATGCCTGGACCCGCAGCGGCAGCGCGGGCTCGTTTGGCACACGCAGGGCTCGGGCAAGACGTTCACGCTGCTGACGGCGGCGCGGCTGATCCTGGAGAACAAGGAGCGGTTCCAGAACGCGACGGTGATCGTTGTGGTGGACCGGATCGAGCTGGAGGGACAGCTCCGGCGCTGGGTTGACCGGCTGCTGGGCGAGGTGCAGCAGCACGACATCGCGTTCCGCAGGGCGAACACCAAGGCCGAGTTGCAGGCCATCCTTGACAGCGACTTCCGCGGCCTGGTCGTCTCGATGATCCACAAGTTCGAGGAGATCCGGAAGGACAGTTGCCCGCGGGACAACGTGTACGTGTTCATCGACGAGGCGCACCGCTCGGTGGCCCGCGACCTGGGCACGTACCTGATGGCGGCGGTGCCGAAGGCCACCATCATCGGCTTCACGGGCACGCCGATCGCCAAGACCGCCCAGGGTGAAGGCACGTTCAAGATCTTCGGGGCGCAGGATGAGACCGGGTACTTGGACAAGTACTCGATCCGGGAGTCGATCGAGGACGAGACGACGCTCCCGATCAAGCACACGATGGCCCCGAGCGAGGTGCATGTCCCGACCGAGCAGCTCGACAAGGAGTTCTTCGAGCTCGCGGAGACGGAGGGCGTCACCGATGTGGAGGAGCTGAACCGGGTGCTCGACCGCGCGGTCGGGCTGCGGACATTCCTGACTGCCGACGACCGCATCGAGAAGGTGGCGGCGTTCGTGGCCGAGCACTTCCGCGAGAACGTGATGCCCTTGGGGTACAAGGCGTTTCTCGTCGGGGTGAACCGGGAGGCGTGCGCCAAGTACAAGAAGGCGCTCGACAAACATCTGCCGCCCGAGTGGAGCGTGCCGATTTACTCGGAGAACCCGAACGACGCGGTCGATCGGCCGCTCGTCGCCGAGCTCCAGGTGTCCGGCGACAAAGAGGATGAGGCCCGCACGCTTTTCGCGCGCCCGGACAAGGACCCGAAGATCCTGATCGTCACGGACAAGCTGCTCACCGGGTATGACGCGCCGGTGCTCTACTGCATGTACCTCGACAAGCCGATGCGCGACCACGTGCTGCTGCAGGCTATCGCCCGGGTGAATCGGCCGTACGAGGATGAGGACGGCATCCGCAAGCGGGTGGGGCTCGTTGTGGACTTCGTTGGCGTGCTCCGCGAGCTGCGCAAAGCTCTGCGGTTTGACTCCGGTGATGTCAGCGGCGTCATCGAGGATCTCGACGTGCTGCTGAAGGACTTCCGCCAGCGCATGGGCGACGCGGAGAAGCAGTATCTCGATGCGGGCGAAGGCGGCAGCGCCGACGAGCGGCTCGAGCGGATCGTGTTCGGGCGGTTCCTCGATCCCGCTGCGCGGAAGGCGTTCTTTGAGGCTTTCAAGGAGATCGAAGCGCTCTGGGAGATCCTGTCGCCGTCGCCGGAACTGCGCGACCACATCCAGCCCTACAAGCAGTTGTCGCAGCTCTATGCCGCGGTGCGGAACGCCTATGCCGACAAGGCCGGGCTGGCGATCGACCTGGCGCACAAGACGGAGCGGCTGATCCAGGAGAACGCGATCCAAGAGGGGCTCGGCCGGCTCACGAAGACTGTCGTCTTTGACGTGAAGACGCTGGAATCGCTGCGCAAGGACACCGGGCCGGACGAGGGCAAGGTCTTCAACCTCGTGCGGGGCCTCAGCAAGGAGATGGACGAGAACCCGGATGCGGCCGCGGTGCTGCAGCCTCTGAAAGACCGTGCTGAGCGGATTCTAACGGACCTGGAAGACCGGAAGACCACGGGCTTGGCCGCGATGGACGAGCTTGCCGCTCTCGCCGCCGAGAAGGAAGCGGCGATGAAGTCGGCGCGTGAAAGCGGCCTCTCGACGCGGGCGTTCGGCGTGTTCTGGTCGCTGCGCGACGACGCGGCGATGAAGACAGCGGGGATCGATCCGATGGCGGCGGCCGCGGAGGCCGAGAAGCTGCTGACCAGATTCCCGAACGCGGCCGTGAATCCCGAGGAGCGTCGGCGCTTGCGTGCGGGCCTGTATCCGCTGGTTCTCAAGCTCGGGAGCGAGGATCGCGCCCGAGTAGTCGAGATCGCGATGGCCCATTTGCTGCCTGAGGAGGAGGCATGAGGTCGTCCCTCTACCCAGCCGATGAGCTGCGCCGCCGCACGCATACGTGGGCCGTGAAGCTGCGCGTGAACCCCAAGATCGTGCGCGTGCAGGAGATGCGGCGCAAGTGGGGATCATGCACATCGCGCGGCACGATCACCCTCGCCGCCGACCTGGCGGACCAGGAATCCAAGTTCCAGGATTTCGTGATCGTCCATGAACTCCTGCACCTGCGGTACGCGTCGCATGGCAGGGTGTTCAAGGCGCTGCTGAACGCCTATGTGCCGGGGAGTTCGCTGTTTGATGTCGCGATGGGGCAGCCAGCCGGTCACGCAGCGCGATGAGCGACAGGGCGGAAAGGACCTGAGTCCAACACGGTGGTGTCGGGTTAACCGACCAAGCCCTGCTGCGGCCGAAGAGAAAGCCGCGACGAGCGTCGCGGCTGGGAGCAAGGCGTGATGGTTGCCTCACTCGTCGAGGGTCGGGAGGGGGCCGTCGGTCGCCTCGTCCCATTCAAGGGAGTAGCGCTCGGCGATGTCCTCGAGGTCGTGCTCGGTCAGGTACTCAGCGGTCTTCCGCTGCTGGCAGGCGGCGACCGCCCGCGCAAGATCGGTCCACTCCTCGATGGTGAGCATTTGGTCTTGGCGTGCGCCGAGCAGGTGAAGCGCGGCCTGCAGGACGGCTTCGAGTTGCGCTTCGCGGTTGGGGGCGGGCGTCGCGGTCATGGCTCAGGCCCCCTTCCCCGCGACGAAGACGCCGCGCTCGTGCTTCTTGAACCGTGCGGCGGTGCCCTTGGCAGCGATCTCGCGGATGATCGCGGCGTACAGCGTGGCCTCGGGGGTCTTGCCGCCGGGCGAGCGCCACAGCCCCTTGGCCTCCATCGCGACGATCATCTCCTTGGCCCGCATCGGCACCTCGCTCGCGGCAAGCACCTGGGCGGCCGCGTCGAGGGCGCTCATGCGCTTGGCGGGGGCGGGCGTCGTCTCCTTGGCGGGGGGCGCAGCCTTCGCCGCCTTCCGTGCCTTCCGCGCGTCGCTCATCTCGCGCTGGACCTTGCCCATGTTCTTGATCGTGCCTTTGCGTGCCATGTCGGACTCCTTCGTCTCGGGTGCGGTACCCCGCCGCACGGCGCGGCGGGGGAAACGTGGCGGCCGCGGTTCCCCGCGACGCCGCGTGGGGTCATTCGGCGTCGGCCAGGAAAGCCTCGACGTGCTCGCGGTCCATCCCGCTCATGAACCCGACGAGGTCGATCAGGTCGCTGCGGACCATTCCGAGGTCACCCGTGCGACCCCAGTTGCGCGGGTCGGCCTTCGCGGCCTCCGCGTGCTTGTCCAACTCCATCTGCAGGACGTCCATCAGGCGGGCAATGTCATTGCGCCGCTCGGCGTAGGTCTCGGCGGCGGTCGGTTCGGGCTTGGTCGTGCGCTTCGTCATGGTCGTGCTCCTCGGGGTTGGGGGGTGTGGTTCTCTGGTAAACAGCGAAGCCCGCGTCACGCGGGCTTCAGGTCGTCGGGTCGGTTGTGCGAGTCGTGCTCGGCCGGGCTTTGGGTTGCCCGACCGCATTGAGGTAGTCGATCAGGTCGCCCATGTCCCAGGTGTCGTAATCCACCGGGTCGTGTTCGGTCGGCGCGTCGTCCCGATCGCGGTCAATCTCGAAGAGGCGGAACCCGCCCGCCGCCCCGGCCATCGGCCCCCAGTGCCCGTCGGCGTGTCGGCCGCGCCCGGCGGGGATCGCGTCGATCGACCAGCAGCGGCCGTCGGGCGTCTGGACCTCGACGCTCCGCACAGCGAACCCGCGGCGGGCTAGCGTCCTGGCCATCTCGATCGTCGTTTTCGTCGTAGCGTTCATGTTCGTGGCCTCCGTGGCGGTTGGGGGGGCGGCGATTCCGCCCGCGTGTGACACATGAAGCCATGACATTCGCCACGAGGCAAGGCAAACCGGAGCGGTTTCGCCGTCATTCCGCGACATGTGGGCAAGTTCGGCCCCATGTGGGCAAACGGGCGGATTCGGCCGGAGATCGCCCGTCCCCGCGCGAAACAAACTCTGTCTCCCCGCGCGGCTGTTCCCGTAGGCATCGCGTTCGACCGTCCCCCGCCAAGTACCTACGCCGGGGCAGCCGGGCGTCTACGTCTACAGAAACCCCGCCCACGGCGGCGTCATCGCGGATTCCGTATGCGTAGACGCGTAGACGCCCACGTCCCGCCACGTTGGCCCGACGTGCCGCCGGTTGGCGAAGCCCGGCGTCGGGGCCAGCGCTGGGCTGGGCCGCCCGTGGGCGAACGTCGCGGGACGGGCGCGGGGGCGAGAATCCCCATCACGCGCGGGTTTGTGCAAGTGGGTGTGCAAGCGAACGCGGCACGCGTCGAAAGCGGCCAGATTTACGGGGCATTTGATCGTGAGCCCGGGCGTTCCCAAGCTGAATGTCGGGAGTTCGATCCTCCTCGCCCGCTTTGTGAGAAAAGCCCTGTTTTACAGGGCTTTTTTCGTTTCCGGGGTCAGCCGGAGAATCACGGGAAACGGCCCCACGGGAGAATCACGGGAGAAAGCGAAGGGCCGGTAACGGGGGGCCGTCACTGCCGGGACATCATCACCACGGCCTCATACAGCCCCGCCTTGCTGACCCGGCGGCGCATCTTGTGGATGCCGTCCAGGGCGA
This sequence comes from Phycisphaerales bacterium, assembly GCA_020849105.1. Classification (GTDB taxonomy): domain Bacteria; phylum Planctomycetota; class Phycisphaerae; order Phycisphaerales; family UBA1924; genus JADLGW01. Next base: position 200,535 of record JADLGW010000058.1, read on the forward strand.
AGCCGAAGTGGGCGAAGATGCCCGCCAGAATCTCGTCACTGGGGAGGGGCTGCCCGTAGAACTTGCTGTTCCCGATGACGTATGCCAGCTTCGCCCGCGCCCGGCAGACCTTCCCAATCTGTTCCGCGTGGGTATACAGGTCGTTGAAGTATTTCACGACGTAGGCCGTCATAAGGTGCCCGTTGCCGTCCCGGTGGGCGATGTCCAGGTACGGGGCCATCAGCTTCCGAACCACGGCGTTCGCGGGTTCCACGCCGTCCATCAGGACAGACGTAGCCTTGCCCCACGTCCCGCCGATGGCGTCCGTTTCAAGCTGCCCAACAGCTTCGGCGCTGGCAATCATGTTGAAGAAGAAGAGGTGGGGGCGAGTCTCACGGGCGTAGCTGAAGCGGTTGGGATACGGGGGCGACGTGATGACGGCGGACACCTTCGGGCTTCGCGGCAGCACCGACGCGGCCTCTTTGCTGTTCCCCGCGTAGACCTTCACCTCTGAACACGGGAGGGAGGAAACGGCGTCGATATCGTCGATGATGTCGCCCAGCTTGTCCGCCAGCACGCCCACCACGTCAACGGTCGGAAGCGGTTCCTTGGCGAAGGTCAGGGAGACGTGATTGTGTTTGGCGTTGCTGACCGGAATCAGGATGCCGAGTATGCCCATCTTCAACAGGTCGATATGCTCGCCCGTGTCTTCGGTGTTCAGCAGCAGCCGACGAATGCACGTCAGTTGCGCCAGGTTCATCGGGGACCACCACCGTTCGGGCTTGTGAATCGGCGGGATGAACTGGGCGTTCTCTTCCAGGTATCCGGCAACGGCCTTGCCCTTCGGGATCGCGGCCACCTCTTCACGCGCTCGGACCAGGAACGAATCGAAAAACTCCCGGATGTCCGGCAAGTCCGCGTAGGTCCGCGTCTTCACGGTGCCCACGAAGTGGAGGTAGGGATTCAGTTCGATGGAACACGCGGGGATGCCACGATACTTCATGCACAGCGGGACGGTCCCCACGCCGCTGAACGGGTCTAGTACGAACCCATCGGGCGTGATCCCGAAGTGATCCGCGATGTCTAGCGCAAGCTGGGGCGAGAAGCTGGGCGTCAGCCGATACCACCGATGAATCGGCAGAGACAGCTTGCCCTTGAAGGTGACATCGCTTGTCCGTCGATTCACGAAAGACACAGGTTCGGCGGGTTCGGCGAAGAGGGTGGGGTGTTTCACTTCGTCAGCCCCCGCAGCATTTCAATCACCGGCGCGCGGAAGTCTTCGCGGTTCCGGTGGAGGAAGTCGTAGAAGTCATAGCCGGAGAGGGTTCGTACAGCGTCGTAGCTTTCCGCCGCTTGCTTGATGACCCAGACACTCCGGTAGCGTGAGACGATACCGGGGTTGCTCTGCCCGCAGAACAGCGGCATCATCGGCAGGATGCCGGATACCAACAGGTGCCGCGCCATCGCTTCGTCGGCTTGGGTCCGCTTGCTGTCGCCTGTCCGGTAGCAGTGGCGAACCTCCATGCCGACGCCGATCAGCGTCACCTTGGGGTTCGTAGTCAGCTTCGCCAGTTCCGCCGCGCAGAACTCTTCGATGGCTTTCCGCTGCTTCGGATTCTTCACCCGATCAAACTGGATGTAGACATCAGCGGATCGTGTCTCTTCGGTCACGCCGGACTGAATCTTGGCGGAGTAGGTCAGGTGTGCCGCGTCGATGCCCAGGGAGTGAGCGAAGATGGTGGCGACGGTCTGTTCGTAGATGTCGCCCAGCTTCCGGTGAATCGACGTGATCGTGCCCCCGCCCAGGGTGGCCGCGACGTACTCGGGGGAGTCAAGGCCGAAGATGCTGTAGAGGGGGTCTTTCTGGTAACGCGCCAGCAACTTTTCCTTCGCCCCTCCCGCCTTCTTCACCGGGCCGGGGACGTACTGCTTCAACACGGCCAGATTCGCCATAATCAGGTCGTAGAGGCTCTGGTCTAGGGGCTGCTTGATGTCGGGCATTGGGCCTCACGGTGTCCGGTTTCCAGGGTTCGGACAGAGTATCGCCACCGATCCCGACGCGGGCCGATCAACCGCGTCCGATGCGCTCCCGGATGTTCTCCGCCACCTCTGGCGACAAGGCTTCGGGGTGCCCGCAGTCGGCAATCTCCAGCAGCAGTTGGAGGGAATACCGCACGGCGTGATTCTCCAGCAGCGTCCCCAGGGCGTCCGTGACGTGGCGGACGGCCTGTTGAAGCGCCTCGTCCGCCGGTCCCTCCCAGGTGCGGGCCGCGATGGTGGCGTGGTAGTTGATGACGGCGCGGGTGTCGGACTCGTCCACCAGAACCGACCGGGCCTTGGCCTTGGCCGTGAGTGCCACCAGCCCGGTGAACTCGCCCCCGGCATCCTCGACAATCGCACGAACGCGGCGGACGGCGCGCCGGTGGTAGCGGTCGGTGACGGCGCAGGCGATGACGGCGGTGATGCTGTTCGCTTGGGCAAGGTTCATCGGCCACCCCCGATCAACCAGGACGGCGGCATGATCCCGGCGCGTCGGCACGCTTCAATCGCGGCCTGTTCGCCGACGCGGGCGACAAGGGCCATTTGCGCGGTCAGCGTTCCGCCATCGCGGAAACAGGACACGTCGGCCCCGGCGTGCGGAGTGTGCCCCGCCCCCTTCGCGCCAGCGCCACGGGACAGCGGCCAGTAGTGGGGCCGCATTGACTGTCCGCACAGACCAGCCCTCCAGGATCGGCGGGAGAATACGGGAGAAACCGGCTTCGATTTCGGCGTATTCTCCCGTGACTTACGGTGACTCGAACCACCTTCATTATACGCGAAAAACGCTGGTTTTTCCAGCGTTTTATGCGATTCGGTGACTTCCGGTGTGTAGCCGTAACGTCTGTATGGACTAGTTCCCAAGCTGAATGTCGGGAGTTCGATCCTCCTCGCCCGCTTTGCCTGCCGCCGATGTCACACAGTGAGTGACACCGGCGGCTTTTCGTTGACAAGCTCCGCAGAAGTCGCGAGTTCTGGCGACACGGGAGGGACCGGCGGGAGCGGGGCCAACAGCCCGACGATGACAGGGAATGACCTGGGCGGACGCTCGCTTGTGCAAGCGCTTGTGCAAGGTGTCGCGGGGTTGAGGCTGCCGATCGGCCCAGCGCGCCGAGCCCGGCCGCCGCCGCCGACCGGCTTCGCGGACAACAATGGTGACTATGGACCACCAGCACGCCGATGCGTTTCCCCCCGAGGTCATCGAGAGGCTCAAAACGTACGTCTACCGACTGATCGACCCGCGCAACGGCGAGACGTTCTACATCGGAAAGGGCAAGGGCAATCGGGTCTTCGCGCACATCCGAGGCGAGCAGGGGATCGAGGGCGACGACCTCGACAACAGGATGAAGCGCATCCGGCAGATCCGGCTGGCGGGGTTCGACGTGGCCCACGTCATCCACCGGCACGGGATGGATGAGGCGACGGCTTTCGAGGTCGAGTCCGCACTGATGGACGCTTATCCCGGCCTCACCAACGAGGCGGGTGGCGTGGGCGGGAACGAGTTCGGCGCGATGCATGCGATGGAGATCATCCGCGAGTACGCCGCGGAGCCTGCCAAGTTTCGCCACGCCACGGTGCTCATCAGCGTCAACCGCAGCGCACTCGCGGAGTCGTCTCTGTACGAGGCAACGCGGTACGCGTGGAAGATCAGCCCGTCGAAGGCGAAGAAGGCGGAGGTCATCCTCGCGACCGTCCAGGGCGTCATCAAGGGCGCATTTGTCGCTGACGAATGGCTGGATGCGACGTCGGCCAACTTCCCAGGCCGACGGGATGTGCCGGGCCGCTATGGGTTCGTCGGCCGCGAGGCGCCTGAGTCGATCCAGAAGATGTACGTTGGCAAGCGAGTGCCGGATGAGTTCCGCAAGAAGGGCGCGGCGAACCCGATCAAGTACGCGAGCCCTTCCGAGTAGAGGCCCGCGGCATGGATCGCAATCAGCGCGCCGCCACCGCTTGCCCGCCGACCGCCGCCAGCGGCAGGTCCGGAAGGCTCGCCCCCGCACCGGCAACGTCGAGGAGTTTCGGGTCGGTGTAGACGTTGGCCGTGAGGCTCGGGTCGCTGTGCCGCATCGCAGCCTGGGCCGTCTGGAGCGTGACACCCGCCTTCGACAGGTGCGTGCCGAAGGTATGCCGCAGTGCGAGATCGACCCGGCCGCCGGTGATGCTGGCTCGTCCACCCTTCCGCAGACCCGTGAGCACGAGCGTCTTGTAGATCAGCGCCCGCTCGCGGCCGATGCGCAGCAGGTTCTCGCGCGTCGCGGCCGACAAACTTCGCCTGCGCCCACCCCTTCGCAAGTGCGGCTGGCGGCGTGGTCGGTCACGACGACCGCTGGGGCGGCGGCGGTGGGGTTTCCTTCAGCGGCCGATCGTGCAGTCGCGCGACCCATCAGGCGCGGGAGAATGAGGGTGGCCGGCAGCGTAGAGTCCGTCCCTGAACCGGGAGCGATGCGGCCGTTCATTCGCTGGTGACTCACGGGCTGGTCGTGCGATCTGCCTGGATGTAGCGATCCGATGCCGGGCGGGGGGAGGGGCAGCCAGCGATCGGCCGAAGCGGCCTACGGTCGAGTCGCCCTTGCCGAAGTCTGCAACAGTCGCGCACAGCCCTGCCCCATGCCCAAACCACCGAAGGCCAAGTACGCGGATTGGCTGCATCAGCCTATCAGCATCGGCGTGCGCTCGGCGATGGCGGCGGTCACGAGCCTGCCGCCCAGTGTGACGCTGCCCCTGGCGCAGCGGGCCGGGCGGATCTACGCAAACACGAAGTTCAACCGCCGCCACATGAAGCGGGCGGTGTCCAACCTGTCCGCCGCGTTCCCCGCATGGTCGGCCGACCGGGTGCGGGCGTGCGCCGTCGCGACGCACGAGCACCTGCTGCGGCTGGGGCTGGAGATCGCCTACGCCCCGCGCCTGCTGTCGGAGGACTCCTGGCTGCGGCACCTGACGCTCTCCGGGGTCGATGAGGGCGTGCGGGCCCTGTTGTCGGCACGGCCGTGCATCCTGATTACCGGTCACTGCGGCAACTGGGAACTGCTGGGGTACACGATGGCCCTGCTCGGCTTCCCGGCTCACGCCCTGTACCGCCCCCTGGACAACCGTCCGCTGGACCACTGGCTGCGGGACACGCGCGAGCGGCGCGGGCTCGTGTTGGTGGACAAGTTCGGCGCCCTGAAGCAACTCCCGGAACTCCTGGCGGCGGGGGCCCCGATCTGCTTCGTGGCGGACCAGAACGGCGGTGACCGCGGCCTGATGGTGCCGTTCTTCAACCGCCTCACCAGCACCTACAAGTCGATCGGGCTCCTGGCGCTCCAGTTCAGCGCGACCATCATCTGCGGCTTTTCGCGCAGGAAGGCCGCGCACGAGCGGCGTCCGGACGAGGGGCTGGGCTTCTCCATGGAGGTGGCGGACGTGTTCGGGCCGGCCGACTGGGCCGGGCACGCGGACCCGCTCTACTACCTGACTGCGCGGTACCGCCGGGCGCTGGAGATGATGATCCGCAAGGCGCCGGAGCAGTACCTGTGGATGCACCGGTTCTGGCGCAGCCGGCCCATCCACGAGCGCCTGGGAAAGCCGTTCCCCGCCGCCCTCCGCGAGCGGATCGAAACCCTGCCCTGGATGACCGGCGCGGACGTGGAGCAGGTCGTGGACCACAGCGCCCGGGATGCCGCGGAACTCGCGGCCACAGGGCGGTCAAGGTTGTCGTAATCCGTGGGGCAGGCGTCCCGCCTGCCCGGCAGTGGGCGGTGGCATCGGCACGCCGCCCGGCCCACGCCAATCTCGATGAGTCTTCAGCCCTTCGGGCTAAAGATGGGTTGGCGTCGCCCGCCGAGTCCACCGTCGCGTTCGCGCCGCGCGCAACTCGCTGCGAGTCGCCGCCGCGACCACGCTCCAACTCCAGGCTCCTGAATGCCAGCCCGCCGGGCTGAAGACCGGTTGGCCGGGGTTTCTGTGCACCACGTCGTGCATGGCCTCTCCCCGCATAAACTCTGCCCGACCGCAAAGGAGCCCCCTCATGCCCGGCCGGCTTGAAGACGTGCGTGTGCTGATCGTGGACGACGACCGCGACGTGCTCGAATCCATGGACGCCGCATTCCAGGCGGAGGGGGCCGCGACCATGCTCGCCACCGACGGGAACGAGGCGGTCCGCATCTGCCACGAGGATCCGCCGGACCTGGTCGTGCTGGACATGATGCTGCCGCGGCGCTCCGGGTTCCTGGCCCTCGAGAAGATCAAGGGGCGAGAGGACAGCCCGATCGTCATCATGGTGACGGCCAACGAGGGCAAGCGGCACCAGGCATACGCCGAGTCGCTGGGGGTGGACCAGTACCTCCTGAAGCCCGTGCCGCTGGAGCGGCTCGTCGCCGCCGCCGCGAAACTCATCGACGAAGCCGACGCCGACGAAGAGGCCGCGGAGGCCGAGGCCCTGAAGAAGCCGAAGAAGAAGTAGCGTGCCCAAGCGCCAGATCGTGCTGATGCGGAGCGGCGGGGCGCCGGGCGAGAGCGAGCCCCTCGGCTCGCTCCGCGACGTGCTCCGGACGCTGTCGCTATTCAACATCTCACCAGACGGGAGTTCGCGGAAGATGGCCGCCATGGAGATCGCGCACGGCCCGGGGATGGTCCTGGAACTGCCCGCTCTGTCGCCCTCGGTTACGCAGGCGATGGTGACGATGACCGACGAGGAGTTCGCGTTCCCCGTGCTCTCCAGGTTGTGCCGGTCCCAGGGATGGACGATGGTGGACCTGGAGACCGGCCGCTCCTTCGGCGGGTGAACGAGGGGGCGTGCGCGGAGGGGCGCAGCGAACCCGCAGGGGAGAACCGGTGCCCCACGCGACGAAGGGCGGGCACCGGAGGGGGCCGAACATCTTGTGTTCTCGCCGCGCCTCCGCGGCGCCCCTTGCGTACCCCGCCCGGCCAAGAATCCCCCATGCCCACATACGTCTACGAAATCCTGACGAAGGCGGGCGAGCCCACAGGGCGCACCTTCGAGGTCATGCAGCCCATGAAGGACGACGCCCTGACAAAGCACCCGGACACGGGCGAGCCGGTCCGCCGCGCGATCGTCGCACCAACCCTCGGCACCGCCACGTCCAAGTTCAAGGCGAGCCTGTCCAACAAGAACCTGGAGAGGTTGGGTTTCACCAAGTACGAGCGCAGGGGCAAGGGCTACATGGAACGGACGGCAGGGAAGAAGGGCCCAAGGTCAATCGGCGGCGATTGACCCCGATTCCACTGGCATTTTCTCGCGGTTCCAGTAGACTGCGTCCCCGGCGTGAAACGCAGGTTCGCGGCCGACGTACAACCACGCCGGCGGGGGGATGGAGACTTGGCCATGGTGACTCAGGGTGTGGCGGGGTTCGCGGCCGCTCTGTCGATCGTCGGCCTCGCGGTGATGGCCGCGGCCGGCCCGGGAGACCCGGGTTCGCGTCGTGCCACGCCCGCCGGGGGCAGCGTGACGGATGGGCCCGGTGACTTCGTGAACTGGGAGAGCCCCCATGTTCACCCGCTCGCGATGACACCCAGCGGCAACCGCCTCCTGGCCTGCAACACGCCGGACAACCGGCTGGAGGTCTTTGGGTTTCTCGCCAGCGGCGCGATCGTCCCCATCTCGGCGATCCCCGTCGGGCTGGACCCGGTCTCCGTACGGGCCCGAACCAACACGGAGGCCTGGGTCGTCAACAACATCTCCGACAGCGTCAGCATCGTGGACCTGGCGTCGAAGACCGTGCTGGCCACGCTCCGCACGCTCGACGAGCCCTGCGACGTCGTGTTCGCCGGCAGCCCGGTCCGGGCGTTCGTGACGTGCTCGGAAGCCAACACGGTCCAGGTCTTCGACCCGGCAAATCTCGCGGCACCACCCGTGAACATCGCCATCGATGCCGAGTCCCCGCGGGCCCTGGCCGTCAGCCCCGATGGGTCGCGCGTGTACGCGGCAATCTTCGAGTCCGGCAACGGTTCAACGATCCTGGGGGGCGGGGCGCTGGCGGGTGCCGGCAACCCGCTGAGTTTTCCGCCCAATGTCGTGAACAACCCGGCGGGGCCCTACGGCGGTGTCAACCCGCCGCCGAACGCCGGCGCCGTGTTCAGCCCGCCGATCGGCCCGGGTGCGGTCGGCCCGCCGCGCGTGGGCCTGATCGTGAAGAAGGACGCCGGGGGCGCCTGGATGGACGACAACGCGCACGACTGGACGGCGCTGGTGTCCGGCGCACAGGCCGGCCTCTCGGGGCGCGTGCCGGGCTGGGACCTGCCCGACCGCGACGTGGCGATCATCGACACCGGCAGCCTGTCCGTCACCTACGCCCGGCGACTCATGAACATCTGCATGGGCATCGCGGTCAACCCCGCCAGCGGGGCGATCACCGTCATCGGCACCGACGCGATGAACGAGGTCCGCTTCGAGCCCAACGTCCAGGGCAGGTTTGTCAAGGTCTTCATGGCCAGTGTCAGCGCCGCCAACCCGACGGTCACGGGCCGCGTGGACCTCAACCCTCAGTTGACCTATGCGACCGCCCTGGTGCCCGAGCCGATCCGCAACAAGGGACTGGGCGACCCCCGCGGCATCGTGTGGAACAGCGCGGGCACCCGCGGGTACGTCACCGGCATGGGCTCGAACAACGTGATCGCGATCGATCCCGCGGGCAACCGAGTCGGGCTGACGGACACCATCGAGGTGGGTGAGGGCCCGACGGGGCTGGCGATCGACGAATCCCGCGGCAGCCTGTACGTCCTGAACAAGTTCGACGGGTCCATCTCGACCGTAAGCCTCGCGACGGAGACGGAGACGTCGCGGACCGTCTACTTCGACCCCTCCCCCAGCGACATCAAACTGGGGCGCAAGCACCTGTACAACACCCACCTGACCAGCGGCCTGGGCATCAACTCCTGCGGCTCCTGCCATGTGGACGCCCGGATGGACCGGCTGGCGTGGGCCCTGGGCGACCCGAACGGCTCGCCGTTCATGCTCGGCAACCGCAATCTCGGCGCCGGAATTCCGGGCCTGGCCCCGCCGCTGGCGAACCCGCCGTTTGCGCCGGAGCACCCGATGAAGGGGCCGATGATGACGCAGACGATGCAGGACATCATCGGGCACGAGCCGCACCACTGGCGCGGCGACCGCGACGGGCTCGAGGACTTCAACATCGCGTTCATGGGGCTGCTGGGCGACGACACGCAACTCACGAACCAGGAGATGCAGGAGTTTGAGGACTTCCTCGCCACCATCTCCTTCCCGCCCAACCCCTTCCGCAACTTTGACAACACGCTGCCCACCAGCCTGCCGCTCCCCGGGCACCTCACGACCGGGCGCTTCTCGCCCGCCGGACAGCCGCTGCCAAGCGGCAACGCCCAGGCGGGCATGGCGCTCTACAGCGATCCGATCCGGCGCATCGACGGCGGCGCCTTCGCGTGCGTCACCTGCCACACGCTGCCCACCGGCGAGGGCCCGGACTCGAAGTTCCAGGCCGGGGTGTTCGTGCCGCTGCCGATCGGGCCCCAGGGGCAGAGCCACCTGGCGCTGGTCTCCGTGGATGGGTCCACGAACATCTCCATGAAGATCCCGCAACTGCGGAACATGTACAAGAAGACCGGATTCAACGCGATGGTGCAGTCGAACACGGCAGGGTTCGGTTTCCTGCACGACGGGAGCGTGGATTCCATTGAACGTTTCGTGTCCGAACCGGCCTTCAACCCGGTCAGCGACCAGGAGGTCGCGAACCTCACGGCCTTCATGCTCGCGTTCGCCGGTGGGGACCTGCCCGCCGGCTCGCCCACGAACCCGCTCAACCCGCCCGGACCGCCGGGCAAGGACACGAGGGCCTCCGTGGGCTGGCAGACGACCATCACGACCCAGAGCCCCCCGCAGCAGCAGCAGGCCCTGATTATCGCCATGGTCACGCAGGCCCAGGCGAACAAGGTCGGGCTGGTCGTCAAGGGCCGCGTGGGCGGCAAGCAGCGCGGCTACATGTTCGACGGCGCCGCCTTCCAGCCCGACGCCGCGGCGCAGGCGCCGCTGCCGCTCGCGACCCTGGAGTCCCTCGCGGGGGGGGCCTCGCCGCTGACCTTCACCGTCGTGCCCAAGGGCAGCGAGGCCAGGATCGGCATCGACCGCGACCGAGACGGCATCTACGACCTGGACGAGGCCGGCAACGGCCAGTGCGAGGCCGACTGCAACGGCGACGGCACCCTCAACCTCGCCGACTTCGGCTGCTTCCAGACGCGCTTCGCGCTCGGGCACCCGCTGGCCGACTGCAACGGGGACGGCCTGCTGAACCTCTCCGACTTCGGGTGCTTCCAGACGAAGTTTGCGCTCGGATGTCCGTAGGCCGGCAGGCCCGGTTATTCTCACTGTTGCCACCTCTCCGGGCCGTCTTGACGTAGGCGGGCGGGACGGTGATCTACCCGCCGCCCGGTTGCGCGAAGAGTGCCCCTGCATCGTGACGTTGTGCTTTCTTGAAGGTCCGGTCGACCTCCGCGCCGCGGGGGAGCAGCACGCCCGCGGGCTGCCGCGGCGTTCCGCCCGAAAGCAACTGCTCGATTGTCACGACTTGGATCTTCGGAACGCCCGGGTCGCTCGCGGCCGCCCCGTACATTCCGGCCGCGGCGGCCTCCTGCCGCATGGGCTTCGTGAGATCGTTCAGGCTGATGAAGATGCCCATCGCCGCTCCCTCGCGCTGGACCGTTCCCACGAAGTCTCGGACCTGGGCCGCGCCGACCTTGCCACCCTTGACCTGCACAAGAATCGGCTTCGGCCCGCTCTTGTCGTCCACGAAGTACCGCACGCCGTCGATCCCGCGATCCGCGCCCTTCTTGCCGGTCTTCGGTGTGGAGACCGCAGCCCCCGCGGGACGCGCGCCGACCAGCCCGCACGCCCAGAACTGGAACTGGTACGGCTGCTCCTGCGCGAGTTGCCGGGCCCCGCCCAGGTCTCTCGGCTCGCCGCGAACCTCATACACGGGCGGCGGGTCAAAGCGCGACAACCGGTACTTGATGAGGTTGATCGCCAGGTGAGTGATGTCGATACCGATCCAACGCCGGGGCGGGTCGCCCGGGTGTTCGCGGTTGATGGTCTCCACGGCGTCGATCGTCGTCCCGCAGCCGCAGAACGGATCGAGAATCAAGTCTCCCGGCCGAGACGACGCGAGCACGATGCGTTTGAGCAGTTCGAGCGGCTTCTGCGTCGGATAGCCGAGACGTTCCTGGGCGGTCTGGTTGAGCCGATCGATATCCGTCCAGACGTCACCGACGGTGATAAGGCGGTCCCTTTCGTCGAAAGCGGTCTCGGCCCGCCGCCGAGGAAACCCGGAGTTCTTGGGGAAGTGAATCAGCCCACCCTTAGCCCAGTTGTCCATGGTCGCGTGGTTGTTGGCCCAGTGTCGGCCAAACCTGCTCGGATCGAACCCGCGCCAAGGCCGGCCGCTATCCCCCGTCTTCGTCCGGCCGGGTGCGGTGAGTTCGTACGTCTGGTACTTCTTGCCATCCGGGCCGGTGATGAGAGTGTGAGGCATCTTGTGGCTTGGCGCCGAAGTCCGGATCGAGCGAAAGGTCGCGGCGTCGCTCTCATAGTGCAGGATGACATCATGCATCCGCGGCCATTTTCCCGTCGTGCTCCTCGCGTTCGTGCGCTGCCAGATAATCTCGGCGCGGAAGGCGCGCGGTCCGAACACGCCATCGAGCACCAACTTGAGGTAGTGGCTCGCCGTCGGATCGCAGTGCAGGTAGAGCGAACCCGTGTTCTTGAGCACCCGCCGCAAGTGAACGAGCCGGAGCGCCATCTGCACCAGGTACGCCAGCATCGGCGAGCGACCGAGGAACTGACGGAACGTGCCGATGAGAGCCTTGACCTCGTTCGGCGCGTACTCGCCGTGCGTCAGGCGCTCTTCGCATTCCGCGGCTTTGGTGTCCCAGTTCCAGGTGTCCACGAACGCCTGGACCTGGGCGACGGAGGCCTCGCCGGATTCCGCGAATAACACGTTGTAGTCCACGTTCGAGTTGAACGGCGGGTCGAGATAGACGAGGTCAACCGAGCCGGTTGGGAGCAGGTCGAAATCCTGAAGGAAGTCCAGGTTGTCGCCATAGAGCAGTAAGTTCGGTGACATGCCTTCGGAACGCCGGCGCTTGTGGTCATGCCGCGATGAGGGGGTCACGCTCGGTATCCTTGCCGGAATCGGCCCATGACTCGCCCACTTGCCAAGCCAGAGCTCCGGCAACGCTCAAAGCGGGCGATCGCCCGGGTGTCGCTTCCCCGACAAGCCGTCCTTTCGGGCCACATCTGGACGCAGATGACCTTCCTGGAGAGTGAGTTGGGGACCACGATCCGCCGGGTCATGGGGTTCCTTCCTGTTCCGGGCGAGCCCGACCTCACCAGAATGTACCGGTTCTGCATTGACTTCGACCGCCCCCTCTGCCTCCCCCGTGTGGACTGGGACGCGGGGACGATGGTCGCGGTCGCCGTCACCTCCCTCGACGAAGGCATCGTCACCGGCCGCCACGGGCTCCGGGAGCCGGCTCAGGGCACGGTCATCGACCCCACGGACCTGGGGGTGGTCATCGTCCCGGGCCTGGCCTTCGACGAGGCCGGCAACCGCCTGGGCCGCGGCGGGGGGTTTTACGACAGGTTCCTCGCAACCACCCCCGCCTTCCGGATCGGCGTGTGCTTTGAGGTACAGTTGGTCCCGTCGGTCCCGGCCGGGCCCCTGGACGTGCCCATGGACGCGGTCGTGACCGAGCGCCGCGTGATCCGCCCCAGCCCGCCGCGCCGCTGACCCGGACGTGTCACGCGATTGACCACGCCGGGCCGATGCTTGTGCCCGGACCCCACTCGGAGAGTGAAACGCATGGCCCTACCGTCCCAGTCGTCCCGACCGTCGACCGCCACCCGCTCCTTCGGCACCCGCCCGCGGGCCCGCAGCATCCCCCGCCCGATCCTGCTGGCGAGCATCGCGGGGCTCGCGGTCGTCGCCCTCGGCTGGTGGGCCCTCTCCGGCACGGCGGAGGTTCCGCAGCCCGGCGACTCGCTCCGGCTGGCCTCTGAGGTGCCGGCCCCCTCGCCGAAGGCCGCGGACCCGAAGCCCGATGCGCCGAGACTCGAACCGAAGGCCGAGCAGCCGAAGGAGGCCGCGCCCCCGCCGCCCCTGGAGATAGGCCAGGGACGGCTCGCCGCCGGCAACACCGCCCCGCCGCCGACCCTTACCTCGCTCGTCACGGCCCCGGGCACGGCCCCTGCGACCACGCCCAACTCCGCACCCCCGGCCGGCCCCGGCACGAAGCCCGCGGCCCCTGCGCCACCGGCTGCCGATGCCGTCGGTACCCGATCCCGTCTCTCCCGGCTGATCCTGGACCCTACCACCCCCGAGGCCGACCGAGCCCGGATGCGCGATGAGGTGGCCAAGATCAACGACGAACTGGTGTTCTCGCCGCGGGTCGCCGCCGGTGATCCGTTCACCACTATCTACGCCGTGCAGAGCGGGGATGCGCTGGAAAGGATCGCCCGGAAGACCCACGCGGCGGGCCACTGGCGACTGATCCAGCGGATCAACGGGCTCGCCAACCCCAACCGGATCCAGTTGAACCAGAAACTGAAGGTGGTCACCGGCCCGTTCCACGCCGTGGTGAACAAGGCGGCGTTCCGCATGGACATCTTCATGGGCGACGCGGCCGTCCCCGCCGGTTGGGTCTTCGTCCGATCGTTCCCCGTCGGCCTGGGCAAGGGGGGCGGGACGCCGATCGGTAAGTTCGTGGTCAAGCGCAACTCCAAACTCGAGAACCCGTACTGGGTCAACCCCCGCACCGGCGAGCAGTTCGGCAAGGACGACCCGAAGAACCCGATCGGTGAGCGGTGGATCGGCCTCGAAGGTGTCGGCGAATCCGCGGCCCACACGTCCTACGGCATCCACGGCACCATCGACCCCGATTCGATCGGCAGGGAGGAGTCGATGGGGTGCATCCGGTTGAACGGCCCCGACGTCGAGTGGGTCTACGACATGCTCTCCGAGGGCGTGAGCGTGGTCGAGATCAGACCCTGACAGAGCCCCCGACGGGAGTCGGGGGGTTTCCCGCCGCGTGAGCGTGGTCGAGATCAGACCCTGAGCCCCGATGGTCGGCGTTCCCCCAGTCTTTCGGAGCCCCTGACGGGGGGTTTCCCGCCACTTGAGCGTGGTCGAGATCAGACCCTGAGCCCCGATGGTCGGCGTTCCCCCAGTCTTTCGGAGCCCCCGACGGGAGTCGGGGGTTTCCCGCCGCTCCATGCGAGGGCGTGAGCGTGGTTGAGATCAGACCCAGAGCCCCCGACGGGGGGTTTCCCGCCGCTCCCCCGGGGGGTTCTGAGAGGCACGCCGCGTACCATCGATCATGGGCCTGGCGCTGACGGTATTGCCACGAGCGGGGCGGAGCGGCGGTCCGCCGCAGGCGCCCCCCATCTCACCGCGCCGGGGCGAGCGACGCCTGGTCGATTCGCACGGCCGGACCATCCGCGACCTGCGCCTGTCCATCACCGATCGCTGCAACTTCAGGTGCGTGTACTGCATGGAGCCGGACGTGCGGTTCCTGCCGCGGGAGGGGCTCCTGACGGTGGACGAACTCATCCGCGTCGCCCGCGCGTGCGTGAGCCTCGGCGCCCAGAAGATCCGGATCACCGGCGGCGAGCCCGCCGTCCGCCCCGAACTGCCGGAGATCATCGCCGGCGTCGCGGCCCTGGGGGTTGCCGACGTCGCCCTCACGACCAATGGGTCGATCATGGACGCCCGCACCCTCGCCGCGTGGCGCGAGGCCGGCCTGACCCGCATCACGATCAGCATCGACAGCCTGGACCCCGGCGCCTTCGCCCGTGTCACCCGCTCGCGCACGACGCCGCGCGACGTGATCGATGGCGTGCGCCGGGCCGTCGCGATGGGCTTTCACCCCGTCAAACTGAACGCCGTCATCGTGCGGGGGCTGAACGAGGACCAGGTGGTGCCGCTGGCCGCGCTCGCCCGAGACCTGGGCGTGGAGATGCGGTACATCGAGTTCATGCCGCTGGACTCCGCCCACGCCTGGGACCGTTCCCGCGTCGTGCCCGCCGCCGAGATCGCGGCCGCAATCGACCGCGTGTACCCGCTCGTGCCTCTTGGACGCCACGACGTGTCGAGCACCGCCCTCGATTACGCCTTCGCGGACGGCGCGCCGGGGGGGGGCCGCATCGGGCTGATCGCCCCGGTGACGCGCCCCTTCTGCGGCGCGTGCAGCCGCCTGCGCATCACCGCCGACGGCAAGGTCCGCCCCTGCCTGTTCAGCACGCGCGAGTGGGACCTGCGGCCGCTGCTGCGCGACGGCTGCGGCGACACCGAGATCGAGGATTTCCTGCTGGACGCGACCTGGACGAAGCAGGCCGGACACGGCATCTCGGCGGCCGGGTTTGAACAACCCGCCAGACCCATGTCCGCGATCGGCGGGTGATGCCGGGGCCACAGCGCGGGACGCCGCCATGCAGGGTCGGCGGCCGCCTTCGAGGTGTGCAGACCGTCCGTCACGCCGAGTCCGGCGGCGCGCCGGTCAAGCGGCCCGACGGATGGCGCCGCGGTGGTACACTCGCGCGAAAGGGAGGCGACGATGAAAACCTGTGGGCTGCCCGCCGTATGCCTCTTCTCCGTCGCGGCCGCGGGGCAGTCATGCCCGCCCGCGTGGTCAACCGAGGTCGGCACTCCAGGGACCAGTGCGGTCATCCGGTGCCTGACTGTCTTTGATGACGGATCCGGCCGCGCCCTGTACGCCGGCGGACCATTCTTTACCGCGGGCGGTGTCACCGTCAACAGCGTCGCCAAGTGGGACGGCGCCGGCTGGTCGGCCCTCGGTACCGGCTGCACCGGCCCCATCCCCACGATCGCCGCGGCCGTCAACGGCCTGGGCGTGTACGACGACGGTACAGGCCCCGGCCTCTACGCAGCGGGGAATCTCCTGACCGCCGGCGGCGTGCCCGCAAACCGCATCGCGCGGTGGGACGGGAACGCGTGGTCCGCCCTCGGCACGGGCTGCAACCAGGGCGCCCAGGCCCTGTGCCCCCACGACGACGGCACGGGCAATCAGTTGTACGTCGGCGGGTCCTTCACCTCCGCGGGCTCGCTCCCCGGCACCGTCGCGATCGCGCGCTGGGACGGCACCCAGTGGTCCGCCGTCGGCGACGGCTTCGCCGCGGGCTCGGTGAACGTGCTGCTGGAGTTCGACGACGGCTCGGGCCCGCGCCTCTACGCGGGTGGGACGTTCACCACGTCCGGCAGCACCATGCTGCCGTGCATCGCCGTGTGGGACGGCGCGGCCTGGGGCGCGGTCTCCGGCGGATTCACCGGCGCCGTCAATCCGGTCCGCGTCAACGCTCTGGCCGTCTACGACGACGGCGGCGGAGAGCGCCTGTACGCGGGCGGGCTGTTCAGCGGCAGCGGCGCCACGCCGCTGAGCAACATCGCCCGGCTGGGAGCATCCGGCTGGGAGGACACGGGCGGGGGGACAAGCGACAACGTCATCCGCATGGCCGTCTACGACGACGGGAGCGGGCCGGGCCTCTATCTGGGAGGGGCGTTCTTCAGCGCGGGCGCCACCAGCCCGGTCACGGTGAACCAGGTCGCCCGCTGGGATGGATCGTGGCACGACCTGGCCGGTGGTGTCCTGAACACCACGATCACCACCGTGAGCGGCCTGGCCGTTGTGGACGACGGCAGCGGCGAGTCCCTGTTCGTCGCGGGCGGCTTCACGACCGCGGGTGGGATGTCGGTCGGCAACATCGCGCGGTGGGGCTGTCTCCCGGCGCCTTGCTACGCGGACTGCAACGGCGACGGCGCGCTGAACCTCTCCGATTTCGGGTGCTTCACCACGCAGTTCGCCCTCGGCGATCCGTACGCGGATTGCAACGGCGATTCGTCCCTCAACCTCTCCGACTTCGGCTGCTTCCAGACGAAGTTCGCCCTGGGATGCCCGTAGGAGCACGCGCAGGGCCCGGGGGTCACAGATTGATACCGGAAGGATGGGATAGGCGAGGAGCCGTCGGCACCACCAGAGGCGCTGGGTCAGACCTCGGTCCGGGGCGCAAAAAAACCCCCGCGCCTGCAACCTCCCCGTGACAGGCCGATACGCCTGTAGAGACTGGAGGCGCGCGACCGCTCGCGGCGGGCGCGCCGGAAGGACCGCGGCCCGCGGTGTGTTCCGGCGGGCCCGGCACGGGGCGTGTGGCCCCGGGCTCACCATCCGGCGGGTGGGGCGCCGCGGCAAAGGGAAGGAGCCGTAACGATGGAAGTGATGAACACAGGGCGTCCGTTCATGTTCTGGGGGGGGCGTTAGGGTGCTCGCGGCCGCGCTGGGGGTCGCGGTGTGCGGGGCGGCCCACGGGCAGTCGCTGGAGTTCTTTGCGCGGGAGCGCGGCGGGGCCGTGGCCCGCGACGACAAGGCCGTGGCGGTCGCGTACTGGTACGACGACCAGCCGGGCACCGCGAACGACCGGGGCTGGATGTTCACTGCCGGGTACGTGACGCAGAACGACGCCGAGGGCTACCCGCACACGCGCCTGGCGGTGTTCAAGTACCCCGCCGACGTGAACAACACGGCCACGGCGACCGATCCGCCCGGCCCCAGTTACGGGCAGGCCGAGGCGTTCGCGTACTACCCGCCCGGCGGCTCGTGGACTCCCGTCGGCCAGCACGCGGCGACGGCGATGGCCGTCGATGAGTTGACCGGCGACGTCTACGTCACCGGCTACACCACGCTGGAGGAGAACGGGGACAACGGGACCGACGCCAACTACATCATCGTGAAGTATGACAAGGACCTGGGTGATGCCTGGACGGGCACGGGCTGGGGCAGCGTCGCGACCGCCCGCGGCTACGACGGGACCGCGTCGAATCCCGACGGCGACGACAGGGCGGTGAGCATCGCGTTCGTGCCGGGCACCTTTGACACCAACGGCACGGTGCTGGTGACCGGCGCCTCCGCCGGGGCCTCGACGGGCGACGACATCGTGACGCTGCGCTACGACGGCGACGGCAACCCGTCGTCCCACTGGGGGACCGGGGGCGAAGACACCGGCATCCGCCGCTGGGACGGCGGGCACGGCGACGACACCGCCGCCGAGGTCGGCTGGTTCGTGATCGTCGACGAGGACCTTGCCGGCCTGCAGACGGCGATCGTGGGCACGAGCGACCAGGGTTCGACCCGTCACCTGGACCGCGTGGTGCTGTGCTACGACCCCACCGGGGCCCACTCGGGCGACCCCGGCTGGGCCAAACTCTACGACAACAGCGGCGGCGACGACTACGGGACCGGCTTCGCGAAGTTCCAGGAGAGCACCGAGACCCCGGTGCTTTACGCCTGCGGGCACTCCGAGGTGGACGCCGCGAGCCCGCCCGACGTTGACTTCGTGGTCTCCCGCATCAACCCGTCCAACGGGGAGACCGGGACGGACCCGTACTTCACCTGGGTCTACGACTTCGGCG
Organism: Phycisphaerales bacterium; assembly: GCA_020849105.1. Taxonomy (GTDB): domain Bacteria; phylum Planctomycetota; class Phycisphaerae; order Phycisphaerales; family UBA1924; genus JADLGW01. The sequence continues at coordinate 218,990 of JADLGW010000058.1, forward strand.
GGGGTGCGGACGAGGCGCTGGACATCACGATCAGCGCGAGCGACAACGTCCCGATCAGGGCCGGGTGGGTGTGGATCACCGGGCGCGTCGCGGACAACGGGATGGCCAAGGCCGGGCTGCTGGTCCTGGACGCCTCGGGCTCCGGCAACGTGGTGGGCGCGACCGTGTACAGTTACGCGGGGGCGACCACCGGCAACGCCGTCTGCGCCTTCATGGGCTCGTGCATGATCGCGGGGACGACGCTCGCCTCGATCGGCGACGCCGACGTGGTGGTGCTGTGGTACCACCTCGCGCTCGGCACCGACCCGACGCTGGTCCTGGACGGGGCCGCGCGCTTCCCGGGCAACGGCAACGCGAACTCGGACGAGGGCCTGGCCATCGCGCGGGGCCTGCAGACCGACGAGGCCATCGTCGGCGGGGCGACCACCTACAGCAGCGGGGCCCTCACGGACCTGAGCACGCTCCGGATCACCGGGCCGTGATGGATGGATCACCCGGCGCTCGTGGCCACGCGGGCGCCGGGCTTGCTGCGCCGGAAGGGAGCCGACGATGAAGACATGGATGCTCGGGACGCTCGCCCTCGCGGGGCCCGCCGCGGCCCAGTGCACGCCGCAGTGGTCGGGGCTGGGCATGGGGTGCAACTGGGAGGTCCGCTCGATGGAGGTGGACCCGTACCTGCCCGCCGGCGCGACCCGTCTGCTGGTGGTGGGCTATTTCGGGGCGGCCGGCCCCGGCCCGGCCGACAGCATGGCCGCGTGGGACGGCCGGGAGTGGTCGACGCCCCTTGGGCAGTTGAACGCGCCGCAGGAGCGCATCGATGACGCGGCTGTCGTTCCCTCCGGCTCGTTCCCGGCGCCGCGCGGCTACTCCATCGGCGGGACGTTCACATCGGTGGCGGGGGTGAGCGCCGTGAACGCTGCCCGGTGGGACAAGGCTTGGGGCACGTTGGCCGATGGTGCGCCGCAGTATGTGTACCACCTCGGGGTGTACGACGAACGACCGGCACAGCCCGGCGGGGACTTCCTTTACCTCGGTGGCGCGTTCGCCAAGTATCTCGGACAACCGGCGAACTCCATCCTGCGCTGGGACGGTGAGTCGTGGTCGCCGCTGAGCCCGACGCTGACGAAGCCGAACAACGGGCCGTCCGGACGCCCGACCGTGCATGCGCTGACGATTTACGACGACGACGGGCCGCTTGGCAAGCGCCCGCCCGGGCTCTACGTCGGCGGCTGGCACAAGGGCGCGGGGACCATCGAGAGCCGCAACATCATCCGCTGGGACGGCGTGCAGTGGGAGGGGCTGGAGTGGGGGCTCGGCGACACCGTGTACTCGATCTGCGCGTTCGACGACGACGGGCCGGGCCCGCGCCCGGAGGCCCTGTTCGCCAGCGGGAGTTTCATCGCCACCGGCGGCGGGCTGCCGGCGCAGGGGTTTGCCCGCTGGGACGGGCACGCGTGGTCGGCGCCGCCCAGCCTGAACAGCAACGCCCGCGCCATGCTCGTCTGGGACGACGACGGGCCCGGGCCCGACAAGCCCGCCCTGTACGCCGCGGGGCTGTTCTCCTTCGGCGCCGCGAAATGGAGGGGCGCGGCCCACCAATGGGAGCCGCTCGGGACCGGCCTCTCCGGCGGCCTGGGCATCACCTACGGCCTCTCGCTCTGCGCCTGGGACGAGGACGGCCCGGGCCCCAACCCCGGCGGGCTGTACGTCGGGGGCCAGTTCACGTTTGCCGGCGGTGTGGAGACCAGTTGCATCGCCAGGTGGGGCTGCCCTCTGCCGCCGGGCGGGCCGTGCTACGCCGACTGCGACCAGGACGGCGTGCTCAACCTCTCCGACTTCGGCTGCTTTACCACGAAGTTTGCCCTCGGCGACGCCTACGCCGATTGCAACAACGACGGCCAGCGCAACCTCTCCGACTTCGGGTGCTTCCAGACGAAGTTCGCCCTGGGCTGCCCGTAGACGAGAGAACGCGGAAGGGCCCGGGGGCCACAGAGGATCACAGAGGCGATCAATACTGGACGACCGGGATACGAGGGCGCCGCGTCGTTGCCCATCGCCGCGGGGCCGGCGGCTCTGGTTGGCGACGGGCGGTGGTGCGGGCACCGGGCACCCGTGTCCGCACGCTGTCTCCCGCTGGCGGAACGGTCCTCGGCGTGGTACAACATTTCGTCTCCGAAAGGAACCACCATGGCCAAGAAGAAAGCCGGACGGGGCGGGTCACGCAAGAGCACAAAGAAGATGGGACGCGGGCCGGCCCGGGCCCGCGGCGCGCCCAAGAAGGCGTTGAACAAGGCTCGTGGGAAGGCCAGGGGCGCCGAGCGCGGCGCGCCCAAGAAGTCGAAGCGGGCGTCCGGCCTGGACCCCGTGCCCGTGAAGTCCGGCCGCGGCCCGACTCCGGCCGAGGTGGGCGCGGACCTGGTCGGCATGTTCAACCGCGGGCAACTGGGCGAGATCGAGGAGAAATGGTGGTCGCGCGACGTCGTGTCGTGCGAGGGCAGCGCCGGGATGGAGTGGCGCGGCATCAAGGCGGTGCACGCCAAGAACGCCTGGTGGACGCAGGACCACGCGATCCGCGGGGCGAGCGCCGAGGGGCCGTATGTCGGCGCCACCGGCTTCAGCGTGAAGTTCCGGCTCGAGGTCGAGACCAAGTCCACCGGGGCGGTGGAGACGATGGAGGAGGTCGGCGTCTACACCGTCCGCGACGGCAAGATCATCCGCGAGGAGTTCATGGGCCTGTGCCCGGCGGCCGCCGCGGGTGCGCCGGCGACGGCCTGAGCCCTCAGGGAGACCGCCCTCGCGCCCTGTTCACGAGCCCCACCGCCTCGGCCACCGCCCGGTCCAGGTTGTCATTGGTGATCCACGCGTCATACACGCCGCTGGATCGCGCCAGCGCGATCTCCCGCTGCGCCTCCGCGAACCGCCGCAGGATCACCCCCTCCGCCTCGCGGCGTCGCGACCGCAGCCGCTCCAGCAGCGTCGCCTCGTCCGGCGGCAGCACGAACAGCGCCAGCGCCGCCGGCATCCTGCCCTTCACCTGCATCGCCCCCTGCACGTCGATCTCAAGGATCACCAGACGCCCCCGCCGCAGTTGTTCCTCCACCCACGGTCGCGGCGTGCCGTACTTCTTCCCGAACACGTTCGCCCATTCCAGCAGTTCCCCGGCCGCGACCATCCGGTCAAACTCCAGGTCCGAGAGGAACCGGTAATCGACCCCGTCCACGTCCGCGGGGGTCATGTCGCGCGTCGTCACGGACACGCTGAACACCGACCCGGGGATCGCCCGTTCCACCGCCCGCGTGATCGTGGTCTTCCCCACGCCGGACGGCCCGCTGATGATCAGCAGCATCCCGTCGTCGGTATCGGTGGGCAAGCGGTGGCCGGGCATGGGGCAAGAGCGTACCCCAATGCGGGCGACAGGAATCGAACCTGCATGGCCTTGCGGCCACGGGATCCTAAGTCCCGCGCGTCTGCCAGTTCCGCCACGCCCGCGGCTTGAGCATCCTATTGAGGGAGACCGGAGCGAGCGATGGGGATCCCGGGCCCCCTGAACTGCAGTCTCGAAGCCTCGGGGCCGGCTCCGACCGCTAAACTCATGGCGTCCGGCCGTTTCCGCCGATCCCAGACGTTCCCCGGGGGCCGACCATGACACTCCGCCTCAAACTCGCGGTGCTCGGCGCCCCGATCCCGCTCCGCATCCTGCTGGCGGTTGTCTTCATCTGGGCCGCCCTCGGCAAGATCGTCGCCACCATGCCCGTCCAAGGTGAGCAGGCCGCGATTCTTGCCAACATGGGCGCCCTGAAGCCCGCGGCGCCGCCCGCCGGCGGCAATGCCGCGGGCGCGGTGTACACCGCCGCGGACTTTCCGAGCCCCGTGGACGTGCGCCGCGTAATGGGGCTTGCCCTGATGCTCCACGGCGCCGCAAACCCCGTCGCGCAGGAGGGTGGAGCGCCCACCCGCCGCATCTGGCCGAAGTTCCTTGCCGGCGGCCGCTCCCCCGTCATCCTCGCGTGGATGGTGGCCCTCACGGAACTGCTCGGCGGCTCCTTCGTGCTCATCGGCCTGGCCACGCGCCTCTGGGCGCTGGGCCTCATGGGCGTCATGGTCGGGGCCATGTGGCTGGCGGAGATCGGCCCCGCCGTCCAGTCCGGCAAGGTCGGGTTCCTCGGCGTGCTCCCGGACCATCCCACCTTCGGCCAGGAGTGGATGTTTCTGCTGCTCCAGTTCTCGATGTTCATGACTGCGCTGACGCTGGCCCTGGCCGGCCCCGGCGCCGCCGCGCTCGACAACCTGCTCTTCCGCCGCAAGGGCGCGGACGCCGACTGACCATGGCCGTCGCCCGCAGCATCCCCGCACGCCTGGCCGCGGCGTGGCTGGCCCCGTTGGGTCGTATGGGCGTGCCGCTGGGGGTGTCAATCTTCGTCCACGGGCTGCTGCTCGCCGGGCTCGCCGGCGTGGGCTGGAGCCTGCGCATCCCCATTGCGGACGACCTGGGCAGCGAGGTTCTGCTCGTCGCGCCGCCCCCTCCGCCGCTGGCCCTGGCCCAGGGAAGGCGAAGGTCAGGTCCGGAGCCCGAGCCCGTCGTCTACATCGCCCGGCAGGAGATCACGCCCGACGACCTGCCCCAGGCCCCGCCGAGCGCTGCCATCACGGCCATCGGCCGACCCGCGCCCGGACCCACCACCGTCCCTGTGCAGCCGGAGAAGTCCCGGCCCACCGTCCGCGAGGCCCCGCGGCCCGCGGCTACCTTCGCCGGTGTCGGTGTGCGGCAGGTCCAGTCCGTTGTCTATGTCCTGGACGGTTCCGGCGCGATGGTCACGAACTTGAAGTGGGTGCTGCAGGAGGTCGAACGCTCCATCGTCGCCCTGGACCCAAAACAGTCGTTCCAGGTCGTCCTCTTCCGAGACCGCGGACCCGGCGTTGGCGGGGCGGGCACGGAGGTCTTCCGTGCCGGGAACGCCCTGATCCCTGCCACCGCCGCGAACAAGGCCGCCGTCGCCGCCTGGCTCCAGCAGGTCCGGCCGTCCGGCCGCTCCAATCCCATGGACGGCGTCCGGCGCGCCCTGAGCCTCCAGCCGGACGTGGTCTTCCTCCTTTCCCGGGGCATGCAGCGGACAGAGGCCGGGCAGCGTCCCGGTGACTGGTCTCGCGGCGCCGCGGCCGTGCTGAAGGAACTCGACGGGCTCAACCCCAGGGCCGGCAAGCGCCACCGCGCCATCATCAAGACCATCCAGTTCCTGGAGGACGACCCCACCGGCACCATGCAGGCCATCGCCGCCGAGCACGGTGACGGGCCCGGGTCCTACTCGATCATCACGCTCCAGGAACTGCGGCGGGGGCGGTAGGCGGCTAACCTGTGGGCATGAGCCACGAAGGGAACGACGGCTACGTTTCCGCGCTGGCGCAGCGCAACGCCTCGAAGGCGATGCAGGCGATCTGGTCGCCGCGCAAACGCTTCGAGACCTGGCGCCGCATCTGGCTGGCCGCCGCCCGCGCCATGAATGAGGTCGGCCTGCCCGTCACCCGGGAGCAGTGCGAGGAGATCGCGGCCCACCTGACGCCGACGGACGCGGAGATCGACCGGGCACGGGAGCACGAGCGCCGCGTCCGCCACGACGTGATGGCCCATGTGCACGCACTGGGCGAGGTCGCGCCGAAGGCCAGGCCCATCCTGCACCTGGGCATGACCAGCCAGGACGTCGTCTGCAACGCCGACGTGCTGATCCTGAACGAGGCCCTGGACCTGGTCTGCCTGAAACTCGCCCGCGCGATCGATGAACTCGGCGACTTCGCCGTTCGCTGGAAGTCGCTCCCCACTCTCGGCCTCACCCACTACCAGCCCGCCCAGCCGACCACCGTGGGGCGCCGCGCCGCGCAGTGGGCCTACGACCTGTGGCTCTGCCTCGACCGCCTTACCTATACACGGGCCTTTCTCCGCCTCCGCGGCCTCAAGAGCGCAACGGGGACCCAGGCCGCCTTCTCCGCCCTCTGCGGGACGGAGGCCGGGCGGGTGGACCGCCTCGAGGAGCGCTTCCTGAAGCAGTTCGGCCGGACGCTGCTGAAGGACGAGGTCCACCTGCTGACCAGCCAGACGTACCCCCGCGTCGCCGATGCCTTCGTCATCTCCGACCTCGCCGCCACCGCCGCCGCCGCCCACAAGATGTTCAACGACATCCGCCTGCTCGCGGGGCGCAAGGAGATGGACGAGCCGATGGCCGGCGAGCAGGTCGGCTCCTCCGCCATGCCCTACAAGCAGAACCCGATGCGCTGCGAGCGGGGCACGGGGCTGTGCCGCTTCGTCATCTCGCTGGCCCAGAACCCGCTGGACACCGCCGCCACACAGTGGTTTGAGCGCACGCTCGACGACTCCGCCAACCGCCGCGTCACCCTGCCGGAGGCGTTCCTGGCCCTGGACGGCGTGCTGGACCTGGCCCACAACATCGCGGCGGGCCTGTTTGTCCACGAGGGGATGGTCCGTGCCAACCTGATTGCGGAGATGCCCTTCCTCCTGACCGAGACCATCATGGTCGCCGCCGTCAAGCAGGGCCACGACCGCCAGGAGGTCCACGAGGCCATCCGCAGGCACAGCCGCGAGGCCGCGGTCCGCGTCAAGGAGAAGGGTCTGCCCAACGACCTCCTCGACCGGCTCCGCGGCGAGCCCATGATGTCCGGCGTGGACCTGACGCGCGTGCTGGACCCCTCCGCCTACGTCGGCCGCGCGGCCGAGCAGGTGGACAAGTTCATCACGGAGATCGTCACGCCCCTGCGCGAACGCTACGGCGAACGCATCGAGGCCCTCCCGACCAGCGACCCCGGGGTCTGATCCAGGCGGGCAGCCTTCCCCCGTTCCCCATCCTTGTCTTGGCCCCTTGTGCCACGGTGCCCATCTGCTACGGGCACCCCAGGGCGTACTTCGTCAGGAAGCAGCCGAAGTCGGAGATATTGATGCCGTAGACGCCCGCGGGCGGGCCGAAGGCGTCCTTGTTGCAGTTGGCGTAGGGGTCGAACGCGGCGAACTTCGCCTGGAAGCAGGTGAAATCGGCGATGGTCAGCGCCCCGTCGCGGTTGCAGTCGGCGTAGCAGTTGCCGGTCTTGCAGCCGACGTACTGCACCAGGCCCCTGCCGAGGCCCCCGCCGGCGGAGACGAAGTCGCCGCCCAGGAACA
>JADLGW010000059.1 GCA_020849105.1 Phycisphaerales bacterium
AGAACACGTCCGCGACGATCGCCCCGAGCAGCGGGAAGAAGTACGCCGCCGCCGTGAACAGGTGCATGACCTCCTTGGACTTCTCTTCGCTGAAGCGGTCCGGAAGCCCCGCCGCGGTCAGCATGTGCTGGGCCATGAAGATCGTCAGGATCGCCTTCATCCCGTAGAACGAGAAGCGCTCGGCGGCCTCGTTCCCGATGATGTACGGGACGCCCGGGGGCATCCGGGTCAGTGAGGGGTCGGGCGCGGTGCGGTACTGCGGCATCGAAGGGGCTCCCTGGGGTCGGGGCCCAGCATACCGGGGCGGACCGGCGCCCGGGAGGAGCGGCTGTGCAGCCGGACGAGGGCCCCCGCCCGGCTCGCTCCTGGGCGGCGGGGCCAAGCATCGTCTCAGTCGCCGGCGTGGCGACGTGCCCGTGCGGTTCGTGAGCGATTGAGAAACGGCCCGCTCCTGAGCGGGCCGCGATGAACCTTGACAGCAAGCGACGCCGGTTCAGCCCTGCGGCTGCGGCGCCGGGCCGGCCACGCCCGGCACGACGACCACCGCCGGCGCTGCGCCATCGGCGGGAGGTTCTTCCTCACGTGTGCCCAGGAACTGCGTCTCCAGCGTCAGGCGGATCTTCTCCATCGCCTTGTTCTGGATCTGGCGCACGCGCTCCTTGGTCACGCCGATGATCTGCCCGACCTGCTCGAGCGTCATGGGCTTTTCCTGCTCGCCCGACTCGAGCCCGAAGCGGTGCTCGATCACCGTGCGCTCGACGTCGGTCAGGTCCGCCCGGTTGTCCATCACGATGCGCTTGACCTCGTCGGCCGCGTCGCGCTCGAACGTGTGACGCTTGGTCTCCAGGAAGTTCGACCGCTCCAGTTTCGGGTCAAAGTCGGTGGGGAAGCGCTGGCGGTACTTGCTCAGTTTCATCCCCTGGCGGCTGAACGCCTTGAGGATCGCCCGGCAGGCGTAGGTGCTGAACTTGTACCCGCGCCCGGCGTCGAACTTGTCAACGGCCCGGAGCAGGGCCATGTTGCCCTCGCTGACCAGGTCGGCGAAATCCACCTCGCTCATGCGGGTGCGCTTGGCCATCGCCAGCACCAGCGCCAGGTTCGTCTCGGCGATCTGCTCGCGGATGATGTCGGCGCGGCGGTACCAGCGCAGGATGTCCGTCGCCTGCTCGGGCGTGGGCTTCTTGCTCGCGCTCTCGCCGACGTCTTCCTGCAGTTTCCACACCCGGTAGCGCGCGTAGTTGAACTGGTAGAACAGGACCCGTTCCTCGGCCCCGGTCAGGATCACCTGCTGGCTGCTCTTGACCGTCCGTCCCTTGGCGGACGACAGGTCGTCCATCACCGGGTGGTACCAACTGGTGTCCGGCTTCTGGATGTCCGGCGCCTCGTCGTAGATCTTCTTCTCCGCGCCCTTCTCGTAGAACGCCGGGCTGTCAATGAAGTCCTGCTCCCCGGACATGATCTGGGTCAGCAGCTTCTCGTCGTCGGCGCTGAGCGTCCTGCGCACCGCAACGCCGCCGCCATTCTTGGTCGTCAGCGCACCGATCCCCAGGCGCTGCCGACGCCGCACCTGCTCCAGCGGGCTCGGGGTTGTACGCTCGGAACGCTTCACTCGTGGTTCTCGTATTCCGGTCGCCAGCGTCGACATCGCCCTCTGTCCATTCCTCGCCCCAGTCTACCCGGTGGCGAACTACGCACGCCCCAGGGGAGCGCAAGGAACCCAGCCTCTATATCCGGTAAGGGAACGCTCTGGGCCGGCCGCCCATCGAGATCCCCCCCGGTCCGACCCCCGCACTACCCGGCCATCCGGGCGTCCATCGCTCGCCCTCGTTTATACGTCCTGCTCCGGAAAGAGTTTTGGCCGGAAGCCCCTAACTCATCCAGAATGTGAACTCTAGGTCATCAGCCCTGCCCGTGGGGTTCCGATCCCCACGCGCAACATCCCCAGGCCCCTTCCTGCGGCCAGACGCCTGCTCCTCCCCATTTTGCCCCGATTGACCCCTTGGGCCCCCGGGGATAGGCTCCACAGACGTTGTGTCCGTGGCCTGTTTGAGAGTCGGCGGCGCACAGGATACTCGGTTCCGTGAAGTCTGCAAGTTCAAAGTTCCAGCGGGCGGGGCGGTTGGGGATAAGTGCCCACGTCCGGTAATCGTTTGGACGTTTTCGACAGCGGATGGGCTGTTTCTGGCCCAACCCACCCACACCAGAGGAGATAGACCATGCCATTCACACTGCCGCCGCTTCCGTACGCATTCGATGCCCTCGAGCCCTACATCGATGCCCGGACGATGGAGATCCACCACGACAAGCATCACCAGGCGTATGTGAACAACGCCAACAAGGCCCTGGAAGGGACCCGGTGGGCGGACATGGCGCCCGAAGACGTCATCCGGAGCCTGGGTGACCTGCCGGAGGAGAAGCGAACCGCGGTACGCAACAACGCCGGCGGACATGTGAACCATTCGATGTTCTGGACGATCATGGCCCCGGCCGGCAAGGGCGGCGGCGGGGCGCCCACCGGCGCCGCCGCGGACCAGATCACCAAGGCCTTCGGGACATTCGAACACTTCAAGGAGGAGTTCGCCAAGGCGGCCGGCTCGCGGTTCGGGTCCGGCTGGGCCTGGCTCGTCGCCCGCAACGGGGCGGTTTCGATCTGCTCGACGGCCAATCAGGACAGCCCGCTGATGGGCGAGAAGATCGCCGGGTGCAGCGGCACGCCGATCCTGGGCATTGATGTCTGGGAACACGCCTACTACCTGAAGTACCAGAACAAGCGCCCCGACTATGTGACCGCCTGGTGGAACGTCGTCAACTGGCCCAGGGTGAACGAGTTGCTGGCGAAGGCCAGGTAGCGGGCGCCGCCGCAGCGGCCGGACAGGGCAAGGAAGACACTACGATTGGCGCACGTGCCGCCGACTCCGCCAGACCAGGAATCACCAGCCGCGACCCAGGGCCGCCCGGTCAGTGTGCACCATGTTGTGCCAAACACGGGCGGGCGGCGGGTGGCCCTGCTCGTGTTCCTGCTGAGCCCGCTCCTGGTGCTGGCCCTGTTGTGCGTTCTGATCTGGCAGGCGCAGCGCGCAGGGCTCAGGGAGCACGAGCCGCCCAAGGGGGCCGGCGCCGGGCACACGGGCATGTCCAACGAGACCTCCGGCCTGCGCCTGGGCAGGTAGCGGCCGCGCCGGAGTACACCGGCGGCGGGGGCGGAGAGCCGGTGTACCTCCCGGTGCCCCTCGCGGGGTGAGCAGGGGCACGCGCCGAGTATCCGGTATCTTGGTGCATCATCCGGAGACAGCCATGCACCGACTTTTTCCCCTTCCGGCCCTGTTTCTCGCCGCTGCCGTCGCCCACGCCGACATCACGCTCCCGTCGATCATCGGCGACAACATGGTGCTCCAGCGGGACTCGACGGCCTGCCTGTGGGGCTGGTCCGGGCCCGGCGACGAGGTGCTGATCCGGGCTTCATGGACCCAGGAGCCGGTGAGCGTCACCACGGACGAGCACGGGCGATGGCGGGCCTCCATCCAGACACCGGCGGCCGGTGGGCCGCACACGATCCGGATCTTCGGGCGCGATTCGAGCATCACGCTGTCCAATGTCATGGTCGGAGAGGTGTGGCTCTGCTCGGGTCAGTCGAACATGGAGTGGCCGCTCTCAGCATCGGGAGACGACCCCGCGGCCGAGGTCGCCGCCGCGAACCACCCGAACATCCGTCTCTTCAGCGTGCCGAACACGATCTCCGTGCACGAACGCATCGACGTGGACGGGGCATCATGGGCGCAGTGCTCCCCGGCAACAGCGAAGGATTTCTCCGCCGTCGCGTACTTCTTCGGACGCGACCTGAACCAGAAGTTGGACGTGCCCGTCGGCCTCATCGACGCGACGTGGGGCGGCACGGTCGCGCAGGCATGGATGCCCGCGGGCGCGCTCGAGGGTACGTTCCCGGAGTTCGGAGCGGACCTGAAACGGCTCGCCGGCCTCCGCCTTGATCCGGCGCACCGCGCCACCGCCGACCGCGGTGACTGGTGGTCGCTGCTCGACGGCGCCGGCACAATCGCCAAGGATTGGGCGGCCCCGTCGTTCGACGATTCCGCGTGGGCTCCCACGAAACTTCCCGCGACATGGGCGGACGACCTGGCACAGTTCGACGGCGTCGCGTACTTCCGCCGCTCCGTGGATGTCCCGGCGGCGATGGCCGCCGCCGAGTGCGTCCTGGACCTCGGCCCCATCGACGATTACGACGACGCCTATGTGAACGGCCGGCCCGTCGGTGCGACGCACGGGGAGAACCTGTGGTCCGTGCCGCGGCGGTACACCATCCCGGCGGGCCTGCTGAAGCCCGGGCCGAATGTGATCGCCGTCCGCGTGCTCGACACGGCCGGCCCCGGCGGGATGAACGGTCCCGCCGAGCAGTTCTCGCTGCGGTCGAAGGACACCACGGTCTCGCTCGCGGGGCAGTGGCGGTACACGAAGGGTGCGGCCGCCGGCGCCCTGCCCGGCCGCGACCGCGACAACCGCCTCGGGCCCAACACGCCCACGCTGCTCTACAACGCGATGATCGCACCCCTGACGCCGTACACGCTGCGCGGGGCCATCTGGTACCAGGGCGAGGCGAACCGCTCCGACCCCGCCCAGTATCGGGCGCTGCTCGGTGCGCTGATCAACTCCTGGCGGGACGCGTGGCGCGTCGGCGGAGACTCCGGGTCGGCACGCGCCGAGTTTCCGTTCTACATGGTCCAGATCGCACCCTACCGCTACGAGGGTGACACCGGACAGACGGCGCTCCTGCGGGAGGCGCAGGCCCGCGCCGCCGCGAGCCAGCCGGACTGCGGCATGGTCACGACGCTGGACCTGGGCGACCGCACCAACATCCACCCGCGCAACAAGGCGGAGGTCGGCCGGCGACTGGCGCTCCTGGCGCTCGCCCGAACCTATGGCATCCAGGGCATCGTCGATTCGGGGCCGGAGCACGAATCGCTGGAGATCCGCGGCGACACCGCCCGTGTGAAGTTCAGGCACGCCGCCGACGGGCTCGAAGCCCGCGGCCCGTTCACCGGCTTCACGATCGCCGGCGCGGACAGGCAGTTCCACACGGCGCGGGCGGAGATCACCGCGGACGGTTCCGTGAAGGTGTCGTCGCCCCGTGTGAAGCAACCCGTCGCCGTGCGGTACGCCTGGTCCCAGACCCCGACCGCCACGCTGTTCAACAAGGCCGGGCTCCCCGCGCCGCCCTTCCGCACCGACGACTGGACCGATGCCCCGCTGGCGGTGGAGGACGACGGCCAGACCGAGTACCTCTCGGACGACCCGAAGTTGAAGCCCCTCTTCAACGGCACGGACCTTTCCGGCTGGGTGAACGTCAACTGCTCGCCGGACACCTGGACCGTGAAGAACGGCCGCATCTTCTGCACCGGCACGCCCACGGGTGAACTCCGCACGGAGGACATGTACCAGAACTTCGTGCTGGAACTGGAGTGGCGGCACCTCTCGCCCGGTGGCAACGCCGGCGTGTTCGTCTGGTCCGATGCGCTCCCGGCCCGCGGGCAGCCCTACATGCGGTCGGTCGAGGTGCAGGTCATGGACGGCGCCGAGGGCAACGGGTACACCAGCGACGGAGACATGTTCCCGATCTGGGGCACGAAGATGACGCCGGAGAACGGCCGCAAGGGAAGCGACCGCGCCTTCCCCACGGAGCGGCGCGTCAACTACAGCCCGGAATGGAACCACTACCGCATCGAGTGCATCGACGGTTCGATTGCGCTCGCGGTCAACGGCAAGGTGGTGACCCGCGGGCACGACACGACGCCGCGGCGCGGGTACATCTGCCTCGAGTCCGAGGGCTCACCCGTGGAGTTCCGCAACATCCGGCTCAGGACGCTGCCCTCGTCCGGGTACCTCGCGCCGGAGCAGGTCGCGACCGCTGACGACGGGTTCGTGGCGCTCTATAACGGTGCGAATCTGGCCGGCTGGAAGGCGGACGGCGACGCCGCGAAGCACTGGCGCCCCAATGACTGGACCATCAGTTTCGACGGACAGGGACAGGACCTGTGGTCGCAGAAGTCATACAAGGATTTCGTGCTGATCGCCGACTGGCGCTGGGCGGCGGCGCCGCACGACGCGGCGGTGCCCATCGTCCTGGCCGACGGCTCCGAGAAGACGGGGCCCGACGGCAAGCCCGAGACGGTGACGGTGAAGGAGGCCGGGGATAGCGGGATCTACCTGCGAGGCTCCTCAAAGGCCCAGGTCAACATGTGGTGCTGGCCGATCGGCTCGGGTGAGGTGTACGGCTACCGCACCGACGCGGCCCAGCCGGCCGACGTCCGCGCGGGCGTCACGCCGACGGCCGCCGCGGACGCGCCCCCGGGGCAGTGGAACCGTTTCATCATCACCATGCGCGGTGACCGCCTGACCGTCGAACTCAACGGCACGACGGTGATCGACAAGGCCCGGCTGCCCGGCGTCGCCCGCGAAGGGCCGATCGCCCTCCAGGCCCACGGCTCGCCCGTGCAGTTCGGCAATATCTACATCAAGGAACTGAAGTAGCGGCGGTGCCGCGGAGGGTGCTTCATGATCCGGGCTCTTCTGGCAGCGTTGCTGACGGGCCTCGCGGCCTGCTCCCCGGGCGACAAACCCCGCGCGGCACAGGCCGGCGACGGGTTCCGGCGCGAGTTCGGCGTGGAGCGATCCGCCCTGCGCCCCGACGGGGACAACCCGTACTTCCCGCTGCGATCGGGCCACACCTGCCGGTACCGGGATGGTGACGCCACGCTGGTGATCACCGTGCTCGACCGGGTGCTCGTCGTGGACGGCGTGACGACGCGCGTCGTCGAGGAGCGCGAGGAGGAAGGCGGGAAGCCCGTCGAGACCTCGTACAACTATTTCGCCGCGGACCCGGCGACCGGCGACGTGTACTACTTCGGTGAGTCCGTGGATGTCTTCTCCGGCGGCAGAGTCTCCGGGCACCCCGGCGCGTGGAAGGCCGGCAGTGACGGCGGACGGTTCGGCCTCATCATGCCCGGCCGCCCGCGCATCGGCGACGCCTACTGCCAGGAAATCGCCCCGGGCGTGGCGATGGACCGAGCGGAGATCATCGCCCTGGATGAAACCGTCACGACACCGGCCGGGACGTTCACCGACTGCGTCCACACCCGAGAGTCCTCACCGCTGGAGAAGGGCTCCGGCGACAAGTGGTACGCACCCGGCATCGGCCTGGTGAAGGACGAGGGCATGGAACTCGTCTCCGTCTCGAAGCCTTAGGCGTTGGTGCGGGCCGGGCCCGGTACACCGCGGGATGCGATGAATGGCAGGGCCGGGTCCATCCTCCGCGTTTCGCTTCGTCCTCATTCTGGGCTTCGTCAACCTGTTTGCGGACATCACCTATGAGGGTGGGGCCGCTCTCAACGGGCAGTTCCTCGGTTCGCTCGGCGCGACGGCCGCGGCCATCAGCGTCATCGCCGGCCTCGGTGAGTGCCTCGGCTACGCCGTGCGCTCGGTCTCGGGGTACGTCGCCGACAGGACCGGCAGGCACTGGCCCGTGACCTTTGTCGGCTACACCATCAACCTGCTCGCGGTGCCGGCGATGGCCGTGGCCCCCAACTGGCAGGCCGCGGCCGCGCTGATCCTGGCCGAGCGGGTCGGCCGGGGAATCCGCAAGCCGACCATCGAAGCGATGCTCTCGTACACGACCGGGAAGCACGGGCGCGGCTGGGTGTACGCGGTGAACACCGCGCTGGATGAAACCGGCGCCACGATCGGCCCGCTCCTGATGGCGCTGGTGCTGTATCTCCGGGGCAGCGAACGGCTCGGGTTCGCGCTGCTGCTCGCGTCCTCCGCCGCCGCGCTGTCGGTGCTGGCCGCCGCCCGCACCGGGTATCCGCTCCCGGCGGCTCTGGAGAAGGACGGCGCGGCGACCGCCCGCGCGGGGGGTTTCACGGCCGCGTACTGGATCTACATGCTCGCGGGCGCGCTGTTCGCAGCCGGATTGACCTCCTTCGAACTGATCGCGTACCACCTGTCCGGCACCGGGGCGGTGGCGGGCCCCGTGGTCCCGGTGCTCCTGGCGCTGGCAACCGCCGGCGGCGTGGCCGCGAGCCTCGTCTTCGGTCGGCTCTATGACCGCATCGGAATCGCCGTCGTCGTGGCGGCCGTCTGTGCTTCCGCCGCGTTCTCGCCGCTGGTGTTCCTGGGCGGCTCCCGGGCCATCGTCGCGGGGATGTTCCTGTGGGGTATCGGGTACGCGACACAGGACACGCTCATCAAGGCCCTGATCGCCGGCGTGCTCCCGGAGGGGCGTCGCGGCACCGCCTTCGGTCTGTTCTACATCGGCTACGGCGCCGGATGGCTCGCGGGGAGCATCATCATGGGGCTGCTGTACGGGCACTCACGCTCGGGCCTCGCGGCGTTCGCGGCGGGCGCACAACTGGCGTCGGTGCCGTTGTTCCTTCTGGCCGCACACAAGGCATCCAACTCCGCCGCCGCGCGCCCGAGTCGCGCCCTGTAGACTCCATGACTCGGGCCCGTGGCGGAACGGCAGACGCAGCGGACTTAAAATCCGCGGCCCCGTCAAGGGGCGTGTGGGTTCAAATCCCGCCGGGCCCATTCCCGGGTCGCGCCCGGGGGGCTCCGGACGTCCCCGCGGCACCGTGAACTATGCTGTGGCATGGGAGTGGGGCACTCGCACGGCGCATCCGCGCCCCGGCATGAACGGCGGATGGTGGCGGCGCTGGCGCTGACCGCGGCCTACATGGCCGCCGAGTTTGTGAGCGGCCTTGCGTTCGGGAGCCTGGCGCTGCTCTCCGACGCGGCACACATGCTCGCCGACGTGTCCGCCCTGGCCATCGCCCTGGTCGCGATGCGGCTGGCGCGGCGCCCGCCCGACGCGCGGCGGACGTACGGCTATCACCGGTTCGAGATCCTGGCCGCGGCGTTCAACGCCGCCGTTCTCCTGGCCGTCGCGTTCTGGATTCTCTTCGAGGCGTACCGGCGCTTCACCGGCCCGCCCCCGGATATCCGATCGATCCCCATGTTGGCGGTCGCGGCGATCGGGCTCCTCGTCAACCTTGCGGGGATCGTGCTCCTCCGCGGCGGCAAGGATCGGAGCCTCAACGTCAAAGGGGCGTACCTCGAAGTCTGGAGCGACCTGCTGGCCTCGGTTGCGGTCATGGTGGCCGCGGGTGTGATCCGGCTCACGGCGTGGTGGCCGATCGATCCAATCCTGGGGGCGCTCATCGGGCTATGGGTGGTGCCGCGGACATGGGTGCTGCTGTCACAGAGCGTCAACCTGCTGCTCGAGGGGGTTCCCGAGGGTGTTGAACTGGCGCCGCTGCGGGATGAACTGGCGCGTATCCCCGGGGTCGCGTCGCTGCATGACCTTCATGTCTGGGCCGTCACCAGCGAGAAGAACCTGCTCACCGTGCACCTCGTTGGGAAGGATGGGCCGGAGCCTGACGCCGCGCAGCGCATCGTGGTCGCGGCGCAGGAGATCGCGCGACGACACAAGATCGGGCATGTGACGGTGCAGGTGGAGCCGCCCGGCGCCGGCGCCCACGGGCCCGGGTGGTGAGCGCGAGGGTGCGGTGCGCGGGCCGGAGGGGGCAGCCCGGCGGTGACGGCGCGGATACGCTGGGACATGGGCGGGGCGCGGGTCGTGATTCTCGGCGGCGGGTTCTCCGGGGCGTACTGCGCCCGGGGGCTGGCCCGGCGGGTCAGGAGTCCGCGCGACGTCCTGCTCATCGACCGCAACAACTACTTTGTCTTCTACCCGCTGCTGGTTGAGGCCGGCACGGGCCGGCTGGAACCCCGCCACGCCGTGATCTCGATCCGCTCGATGATCGGGGCGGCCTCGTTCCGGCTGGCCGAGGTTTCGGGCGTGGACCCCTCCCGGCGCGAGGTGGCGGTGCGCATCCCCGAACTGGACCTGGAGGAGCGCGTCGGCTACGACCACCTGGTCCTGGCCCTGGGCAGCGTCACCCGCATGCCGGATATCCCGGGCCTGCGCCGCTACGGCTGGGAGATGAAGTCGCTGGCCGACGCCGTGGCGATGCGCGACCGCGTCGCCCGCCTGCTGGAGATCGCCGACTCCACGCCGGACCAGGAGTTGCGGCGGTCGATGCTGCACCTGGTCGTGATCGGCGGCAACTTCACGGGCGCGGAGGTCGCCGGCGAGTTTGCCGCGTTCCTGGAGGACGCCAGGGGCCGCTACCGGAACATCGGACCCGGCGAGGTGAAGGTCACGCTCATCGATCACAGCGAGCAGATCCTCTCGGCCCTGGGACGCGACCTGGGAGACTTCGCCGCCCGGAGCATGCGCAGGCGGGGCATTGAGGTGCTGACCCGCGAGAGCGTCACCGAGATCGGCCCGGATTTCGTGACCCTCGCCAGCGGGCCGCGGGTGCGCGCCCACACCGCGATCTGGTGCGCCGGTATCGCCGCGCCGCCGACGCTCGCGGGCATGGGCCTGCCGCTCGATGAGCGCGGCTACCTGGTGTGCGAGCCGGACCTGCGCGTGCGGGGGCACCCGAACATCTGGGCCATCGGCGACGCCGCCGTCAACCCGGGACCCGACGGAAGGGCCTACCCCGCAACAGCCCAGCACGGCGTGCGCGAGGGGGCGCACGCGGCCCGCAACATCGCCGCGGTGCTGGCCGGCAGGCCGGCCACGCCGTGCCGGATCAAGAGCAAGGGATCGCTGGCGGCCCTGGGGCGGCGCACAGGCGTCGCGCGGGTGTTCGGCGTCTCCGTTGAAGGGTTCCTCGCGTGGTGGCTGTGGCGGACCGTGTACCTGATGAAGATGCCGGGCCTCGGGCGAAAGGTCCGCGTCGCCATGGACTGGACGCTGGACTTCTTTGGCCGCGGGGACCCGGTGCAACTCGGGCTGCACCGCGGCCCCCCCCGGGCGGGGATTCCAGACTCGATCACGCCGCGGTAGACTGCCGGCGACGGGTTCGGGTTGGACCAAGGCACAAGGGGAAACCCATGCGGAAGTCAGCGGCGTCGTTCCTGGCGGTGTGCGCGGCCCTGTTCCTCTCGGCCTGCGGGCCGGAGATCAACGACGAGACGTACGACCAGATCGTGGCCGGGCTCACCGTCGACCAGGTGAACAACCTGATCGGGTCCGAGGGTGAGAAGGAAGTCGCCGGCGGTGTGCAGATTTCCGCCGCGGGCGTCATGAGCACGACCAACAGCGAGCACCTGAGCGAGCAGGTGTACGTCTGGAAGGAGGCCGGCCTGAACAAGCCGCAGATCGTGGTGAAGTTCAAGGACGGCCTGATGGTCAGCAAGTCGAAGAACTTCTAGGGCGATCCGTTCGGCCGGTAGTCGCCGTCGTCCCAACTCGCCACCGTCGTGAGCCGCGCCGCCGAGATGATCTGGGCGTGGCCGTCGAGGAAGGCGGCGTTGGAGCCGTTCAGGTGCCGCTTCGGAGCGATCCTCTGGATCATCTCCGGGATATTGGGCATCGTGCCGGTGACGTTGGGCTCATGGTGCAGGTCGTAGTAGACCGCGACCTGCTGGTTGGATTGCCCCGGGAAGTACCACGCGCCCGAGTGCACGGCCACGGGATCGTCGGCGAAGCACCCCAGGTAGATGCAGTCGTAGGGGCGCGGGTAGCGGCCGAGTTTCGTCGGCTTCTTGGCGATGGAGTTGAGGACGCCGGGGGCGCGGAACGACATCCCGTTGTTGACGTAATGGATCTCGTGGCGGTCCTTCGGACGGCTGGGATCCTTGTAGTACGGGGCCATGGAATACAGTTCGCGCCAGCCCCCGCCAACCTGCACGTTGTCCTTGTCCCTGGCCTGGTCGTCAAGGTACGGGCGCAGGACGTACGCCCACTGCGGATTCACCGCCGGGTACACATGCCCGGGCCAGGTCTCGCTGGACCCGCTCTCGCGCGGGATGTACTCCCGGTTGGCCTCGGCGTAGTACGTCAGCGCCATGCCGATCTGCCGCTGGTTCGAGAGGCAGACCGCGGCCCGGCCGGCCTCGCGTGCCTTCCCGAGCGAGGGCAGCAGGATGCCGATCAGCAGCGCAATGATCGCGATGACGACGAGCAACTCGATCAGCGTGAATGCCCCGGCACGACGGGTGCGCATGGCACCAGCATACCGCACGGCCGGGCATGGAGGGCGGCATCAGCCGCCGGTTGCCCCACGCAACCCATCGATCCAGCCCTCGATCGCTTCCCGATCCGCCGGGTCCCGGGCGGCGTCGCGCATGGCCGCAAGGGCGTCGAGCCCGCGCCGGTCAGCCAGGGCGACCAGCGCCCGCGCGGCCGCCTCCCGCACCGCGCGTTCCCGGTCGCCGAGCAGGCGGGAAAGGGCCGTGTACGCCGCCTCCGGGTTGTGATGGGCGAGGCGTTGCACGGCACGAACCGCGTGCTGCCGCGTGTCGTGGCCGGATCCGGGCGCGGCCAGCCGGGCCGCGACCTCCAGCCCCTGCGGGGCATCGATCTCGGCCAGGGCTGACAAGGCCCGCTCCCGGAACCGGTCGAACTGGGAGTCCATCGCCGCCGCCCGGATGAGCACGTCCGCCTGCCCGGCGGCCCTGAGCGCCCCGAGCCCGGACAGGGCCGCCGCGCGCACCCGCTCGCTCGCGTCGCGCTCGAACGTCCGCACCATGAACGCGACCGCGCGATCCCTGGCCTCCGGCTCGACGGATGGGCGGGCGCCCAGGGCCGCCATGGCTTCGACCACCGCCTCGCGAACCAGCGGGTCTTCCACCTGCGCCTCCACGAGGTCGGTGACCCACCGCGCCTCCGGCCGGTCGCGCAGGGCCCGCACCGCCGCGATCCTCAGAACGCTGTGCAGGCGTGTGTCCAGCACAGTCGCCCACAGGGCCATCGACGCGTCACGCGAGTCGTCGCCCGCAAGCCCCCGCGCGGCCCGGACCCGCGACGCCAGCGTCGGGCCGTGCAGCAGTTCTTCGGTCCGCCACTTCACCGGCTGCACGACCCGCACGTCAGCGAGCACCGCCAGCGCGGGGTCCACCGCGACCATCAAGGGTTCGGCGGGCACCGGGATCGTCGCCGCGGTCTCCCGGGAATCGACCTCGATCACGCGGCGGATCACCGCATCCCCGCTCGTGATGCGCACCGGGAGCGAGAACGCGAAGGCCGGGTTGTACCCGTCGATCCGCTGGGTCTGCCGGATCGCCACGGTCACCGCCTGGTCCCGGGCCGACCACGCGGTCTCCACGACAAGGCGGGGAACGCCCGGACGGTCGCACCACTGCGTGAAGAACCGCTGCAGGCTCTCGCCGCTGACTCCCTCCATGACGCGGCGGAAGTCGCCGGTCTCCGCCTGCCCGGACCCGTACGCGTCGAGGTAGGCCCGCATCCCGCGGAAGAAGACCCCGTCACCAAGCCGGGTCCGCAGCATGTGGAGGATGGCGGCGCCCTTCGGGTACGGGTTGGACTCGCGCCCGAAGACGTCGTCCGGGTGGTGGTATACACCGCTGACCATCGGCACCTGCTCCGGCGCGGCGCCCCGATCACCACCGGCCGCGGCGTCGAACTGCCCGAGCACGCCGGCCATGTACCCGTCCGGGCCGTCGCGGTGCTCGAACCACAGGTTCTCGCAGTACGACGCGAAGCCCTCATTCAGCCAGATGTGCGCCCACGAGCGGCAGGTGACCAGGTCGCCGAACCACTGGTGCGCCAGTTCGTGGCTGATCAGGCCGTCCTGATCCTCCTCGGCCTGCATCGCCGGCGGGATCGGAGCGCCGTCAAAGAGCGTGGCGGCGCTGGTGTTCTCCATCCCGCCCCAGTCGAAGTTGTGGACGACCAGTTGTGCGTAGCGGTCCCAAGGGTAGGGCTCATCGAAGAGTTGCGCAAAGAACTCGACCATCTGCGGCGTGCGGCCGAACGTGCCCGGCACGCGGTCCGCCTGCCCCGGCGGGACGTAGACCGGCATCGGCACGGCCTCCGTGCCCACGTCCACCACGTCGAACTTGCCGATCACGAGCGTGACCAGGTACGGGACGTGCGGCCTGTCCTGCACCCAGTGAAAGACCTCCTGCCCGCTCAGGTGGGTTCGCCCCGTCGGCGAGGTGCCCGACGCGACGCCCTTCTCGTGCTCCATCAGCCGGCCGTTGGAACTGACCGTGTACCCCACCGGCACGCGCACCGTCAGGTCGGTTGTCATCCTGTCGTTGGGGAAGTCGTGGCACGGGAACCAGTACGAGTTGAACTCGGATTCACCCTGCGAATACACCTGCGCGGCGCGGCCCGGCCATGCGGGGTCCTCCGGCGTCCACCACAACCCCTTGGGAGGATCGTCGATCGCGTAGGTCGTCGCCAGGCTGTACGCCGTACCGCGGACAAGCGGCTTCGGAAACCGCAGCGTCAGCCAGCGGCCGTCGGCCTCGAAGGTCGAGGGCACCGTGCGCGGCTCATCGACCCCGACCTCGGTCAGCGTCGCGTCGTCGATACGCAGCAGGCGCGCATCCAGCCGGAGGGTGGTGACACCCTCCGAAACCGGCTGGAAGTCCAGCGTCTGGACCGCCAGGGCGCGCGGCGTGTTCATGTCCGGGATGTCCAGCACAAGCGACATGTGCGTGAAGTCCACGACGGGGCTGGGCGGGTAGTGCGTCAGGTCGCGCCCGGTGGCGGCGTCAAAGCCCGGACGGACGGGCTCCGGGGCGGCCGGGGCCGCGGGAGTGACCACGCCGGGCACGGCCGGCGGGGTGGTGCTCTGGGCTCCGGCCGCGGTCACGAACGCGAGCGGCAGGGCGAGTCGGAGCGAACGGTACCGGCGCATCAGCGGGACTCCACGGGTTCGGATGGCTCCGCTCCCTCCGCAGGAGCGGGAGCCTCGGGCGGTTCGATCTTCTTCTTGACCGTCACGGTGAGGGCGCAGGTCATCTCCGGGTCCATCCGCGCGTCGGTCGGGCGCTCCGCCAGCACAAACGACGCCTCCGCCTGCCTCGAATCCATGTTCACATACACGGTCTGCGGCTCGCTCCCGGCGAACCTCAGTTCAACGGGGATGCGCAGCACATACGCCGGATTGTCCGCGTCGATCTTCTGCGTCTGCACCACCCGCACATGCAGAGCCGAATCCGATTCGCTCCATTCGTACCACACACCGGCCCGCGGCAGGCCCGGCCGCGTCACCCACTGGTGGAAGAACCGCTCCAGGTTCTCGCCGGACGCGGCCTCCAGCGCGTGCCGGAAGTCGTCGGTCTCGACCTCCTTAAACTTGTAGTCCCGGATGTACGAGCGCACGCCGCGGAAGAACGCATCGTCGCCCAGCCGCATCCGGAGCATGTGCAGCACCAGCGCACCCTTGGAATAGATGTTGTTGGGGCGCATGAAGACGTCGAACGGTCCCTCGTAGCGGTTGCTCGCCATGCCCGGTGAGCGCGGCGCCGCCGTCCGGTTCATCGCCCGTTCGGCGAACATGTACCGGGAGATGTGCAGCAGGTAGGCGCGGCGGCCCGCCTCCCTTCCGCCCGTGCGCTCCGCGTCGTGCTCGGCCCACAGGGCCTCGCCCATGCTGGCCCACCCCTCGTTCAGCCACGCGTACTCCCAGGACTTGCAGGTCACAAGGTCGCCGGTCCACTGGTGGCACGCCTCGTGGGCGATGACGTCGTCCTGCGACCCCGGCGGCGCGTACGCCGAGGACGACTGCATCGTCGTCCCGGACGTGTTCTCCATCCCGCCCGCAGCGAAGTTCCGCACGAGCAACTGCGCGTACTTGTCCCAGGGGTACGGCTCGCCGAACGTCTCCTCGAAGAACGCCAGCATCTCCGGGGTCCGGGCGTACGCCTTCTGCGCCGATGCCTCCGATCCCAGGGGCGCGTACAGGTAGATCGGCAGCGGCCGCGAGAGGCCCGCATCCCGGCCGTCCAGCCCGACGATCGCGAACTTGCCGATCACCAGGAGCACCAGGTACGAAGCGTGCGGCTTGTCCTGCAACCAGTGCCATGTCGTGCGACCAGCGCCGGCGCGGGCGCTGCCGACCAGCCTGCCGTTGGAGCACACCTGGTACTCGCTCCCGACCGTCACCAGCAGTTCCGTCGTCATCCGTTCGTTGGGGAAGTCGTGGCACGCGAACCATGTGCGGGCGTAGTCCGGCTCGCCCTGGCTGTGGATCTGCGGCCACCGGTCCGTCTCGCTCCGGGCGCCCTCGCGACCCGGTGTCCAGGTGAGCCCGGCCCCGTTGTTCATCGAGTAATCGATGTCGTACCGGATCGTGACCTCGGTGTCGCCGTCGAGCGGGGCCGGCGACGGCAGACGGACGGAAAGGCGGTCCTCGACGTGGGTGAACTCGGCGGGCGCGCCGTTCACGGCCACCCCGTGCACGTCCAGGCCCTTGGCGTCCAGTTCCAGCCGGGTACGCGGCGTCCCGAGGGACCGCACCCGCAGCGTCTCGACCGCGCTGGCCCTGGCCTCCGTCATCGTCGGGATGTCGAGGGCGACCCGGATGTGGATGATGTCAAAGAGTCGCGACGGCGGGTAGTGGGCAAGGTCCCGCCCGGTCTCGGCATCCACACGCCCGTCGCTCTGCGCCCGTACGCCCGTCGCGGCCGCGAGAATGGCCGCGGCAAGCAGCCCCCGAATCCAGGTGGTCATGGGGGCAGTGTACCGCGTGCGGGCCGAAAGGATTCCGGCGCCGGACCGGCCGGATCACATCCGCCAGAGGCCGCTGGCCCAGGTCAGCCCGCCGCCGAACGCGACCAGCATGACCAGTTGGCCCTCCCGGATCCGCCCGGCGCTCCGCAGTTCGTGCAGGCAGACAGGCACCGAGCCGCTGGACGTGTTCCCGACCCGGTCGATGTTGACGTAGAGTTTCTCCTGCGGCAGGCCGAACCGCTCCCGCGCGGACTCCAGGATGCGCGCGTTGGACTGGTGGCACACATAGTGGTCCACGTCGTCCGGCGTGAGCCCCGCTCGATCAAGGGTCTGGGCGATCAGGTCGCAGAACTTCGTCACCGCGAACTTGAAGACCTCCCGCCCGTTCATGTACATGACGCCGAGTTTCTTGCCCTCGGCCCCGGCCGGAAAGTCACGCGCCCGTCGCGGGATGTACAGGTGCCGCCAACTCGTGCCGTCGGAGTGCATCGCCTGCGCGATGATGCCCCGTGATGGGTCGTCCGTCGCCCGCAGCACCGCCGCCCCCGCCGCGTCGCCGAACAGGATGGCCGTCCCCCGTCCCTCGGTCGAGTAGTCCATCACCTCGCTCAGCGTGTCACAGCCCACCACCCCGATGTTCCGGTAGGACCCCGCCCGGATCAGGTCGTGCGCCACGTTGGTCGCGTACACGAACCCGCAGCACGCGGCGTTCATGTCCACCGCGCCCGCGGCACCCGCGCCGATCTCGCCGGCGACACGGCACGCCGTGGACGGGCACGCCTGCTCGGTGGACACCGTGGCCACGATCACCAGGTCCAGGTCCGCGGCGTCCATCTTCGCGTCCGCCAGCGCCCCCCGCAACGCCTGCGCGGAGATCGTCCAGCAACTCTCGCCCTTGGCGGGGTTGACGCGCCGCCGCTCGCGGATCCCCGTCCGCTGAAGGATCCACTCGTCGGTCGTCTCCATCAACTTCTCGAGGTCCGCGTTCGTGATGCGGTCCTCGGGCAGCAGCATCCCGGTCCCGGCAATCCGCACCCCGCGCCGCGGCGGGTCCGGCGGGCGGACGCTGGCGGCACGGCCGGTCATGCGGGCTCGGCCTCAGGCACGTTCATGGCCGCGACCTCGGCCAGGCGCGCCACGATCGCCGCGTTGACACCCAGCGCGACAAAGTCACGCATGTTCCGGATCGCGGCCCGGATCGTCCGAGGCTCGCTCGATCCGTGGGCGATGATCATCGACCCGTTCACCCCCAGCAGCGGGGCCCCGCCGTACTCGTGGTAGTCGTTCTTGGCGTAGATCTGCTTCACCACCGGCTCGAGTTTGAGCGCCAGTTCCGGGTCCGTCGCGAACAGTTCCGACGCGATGGCCGCAAAGAGCGACTTGGCCATGCCCTCGGCCATCTTCAGCAGCGTGTTGCCCACGAAGCCGTCGGTGATGACCACGTCGGCCGCGCCGTCGAAGAAGTCGCGTCCCTCGATGTAGCCGATGTAGTTGATGCCCGGCGTCGCCCTCAGCAGGTCGCGGGCGCCCTTGATCACGTCCGTGCCCTTGGCCTCCTCAGACCCGATGTTCATCTGGGCCACGCGCGGGGACTTCATCTTCAGGGCGTGCCGCGCGTAGGTATCGGCCATGACCCCGTACTGCCACAGGTGCGACGCCTTCGGCTCCGGATTGGCCCCGGCGTCGCACAGGATGATCGGCCCGTGGAAGGCGGGCACCGTCACCGCGATCCCCGGGCGATGCACGCCCGGCAACCGCCGCATCTGCATGATCGCCGCGGAGACGCACGCCCCCGTGTTCCCGGCCGACAGCACCGCGTCGGCCCGGAGGCTGCCGGCGTCCGCCGCCTTCTGCGAGCCCAGCCACGCCATCTTCACGATCGAGGAGTCGGCCTTGGACCGAACCGCCTTCGCCGGCGACTCGTCCATCTCGATCACCTGGGTGGTGTGCTCCACCACCAGGCGGGCGTCGCTCACGCCGCGTTCGGACAGGTAGTCGGCGATGACGTTCTTCGGCCCGACCAGGACCAGCGTGTCACCCGGCCCGAGCAGCGGGAGCGCCTCGATGCACCCCTTCAGAATGGCGTCCGGGGCATGGTCCCCGCCCATCACGTCAACAGCCAGGCGCATGTGTGCTCCCCATGAGCGCGCCGCACGCGGCGCGGGGCAAGGGTGTCAGTCGCGGGTCACGCCGATCCCCAGTTTGGGAACCTTGATCTGGAGCCCCGCCCGCACATACCCGGAGTCCCGGCTCGCACGGTGGCACAGTTTGGGCATCCCGCTCAGCGGGCAGGTTGAGGGCGTGATGCCCCTGAGCGCATGGTGCGAACGGCGACGGCGGCTGCGGCCATAACTCTGGCGAAACGGTGGGAGCATGGAACCTTCCTTGGGCTGGGGCGGGGCCGCGTCGGCCGGGAGGCAACCGTAGACGGTACCGCAAACCGGGTCAACGTTCCACGGGGTGGACGGGGCCCGCCTGTGGCCTAGACTCTCGCCACGCCCCGCGGCGTGCCGCCTCGCTAGCTCAATTGGTAGAGCATCTGACTCTTAATCAGAGGGTTGAAGGTTCGAGTCCTTCGCGGGGCATTTTCTGTGCGCGGTGTCCGGGGTGCCGCGGTACGGGCACGCGCGGGCCCCGTCCAATCCCGCCCTACCCTTGCCCGTGTTCGTGGACAGCGCGGAAATCTCGATGAAGGCCGGCGACGGCGGACGCGGCGCGGTCTCGTTCCGGCGTGAAAAATACGTCCCCAAGGGCGGGCCCGACGGGGGCAACGGCGGGGACGGAGGGTCGGTCATTGCCCTCGCCGATGAGAACGTCCACACCCTCCTGGACTTCCGCGGCGTGCACAACTGGGAAGCCCAGCACGGCGAGCCGGGAGGGGCCAAGGACTGCTCAGGCAGGGCCGGGACGGACCTGGTGCTGCGCCTGCCCGGCGGCACGATGATCCTGGACGCCGCCACCGGCGACACGATCGTGGACCTGGCCCCGGGCGACCGGGTCGTGGTGGCCCGCGGCGGGCGCGGCGGCTTCGGCAACGCGCACTTCCGGTCCAGCACCAACCAGGCCCCGCAGCGGGCCGAGCCCGGCGCGCCCGGCGAGGCGCGCGCCGTGCGGCTGGAACTCAAACTCATCGCCGACGCCGGGCTGATCGGCATGCCCAACGCCGGCAAGTCCACGCTGCTCGCGGCCATCACCCGGGCGACCCCCAAGATCGGCGACTACCCGTTCACCACGCTCTCGCCGCAACTGGGCATCGCCTCCCTGGGTCCGTCACGCCGCATCGTGATCGCCGACATCCCCGGGTTGATCGAGGGTGCCGCCCAGGGCGCGGGGCTGGGCCACGCCTTCCTGCGCCATGTGGAGCGCACCCGCGTGCTGGTGCACCTGCTGGACGCGGCCCCGCCCGACGGCTCCGACCCGGCGGACAACTACCGGACCGTCCGCGCCGAACTGGAGGCCTACTCCCCGCTCCTGGCGGAGAAGCCGGAGATCATCGCCCTGAACAAACTGGACCTGGTGCCCGACGCGGGGCAGCGGGCCAGGCTCGTCAAGGCGCTGCGCGCCCGACTCCGCCTCGGCGCCAGGGAGCCGCTGCTGGCCCTCAGCGGCGCCGCCCGGATCGGCACGGGGGAACTGCTGGAAGCGCTCTGGGGCCTGCTGCACCCCAAGGGCGAGGCCGCCGGCGCCTGGTCGGCCTGATGGGCCGTCCGCCTGCCGCGCCCGCTCACGCCAGCAGCGCATCAAGCAGTTCGGGGATCCCGTGGGCGCGTGTCGCGATCGTCTCGATGATCGTCCGCTTCCCCGCGATGTCGCGCAGGTCACGCACCAGTTCGTGCTCGCCCGGGTGGTCGGCCTTGTTGCACACGAAGACGTCGGCGATCTCCAGGATGCCCGCCTTGTCCATCTGCACCGCGTCGCCCATGCCCGGCGTGAGCACCACCGCCGTGCGATCGACGTGCCCGCGGATGCGTGTCTCGTTCTGCCCGGCACCCACGGTCTCCACAAAGAGCAGGTCGATCCCCGCGCCCCCGACCAGCCCCGCGATGTCGTCCAGGCCCGCGTAATCCTCGCCGCGGATCGCCAGGCTGCGGTAGTACACCGCCTCGTCAAGTGTGTTGAAGTCCACACGCAGCCGGTCGCCCAGCAGCGCCCCGCCCGTGATCGGCGACATCGGGTCGAAGGCAACCACCGCGCACCGCGAGGGCCGCCCCGACTCCGTGCCGCGCCGCGTGAACTCGGCCGCGAGCTGCGCCACCAGCGTGCTCTTGCCCGCCCCGGGCGAGCCCGTGATGCCGATGACCCTCGCCGGACGCCGCCGGGACGCCCCGGGCCGGACACCCCTGCCCGCGTGCACCAGCGAGATATCCCGCGCCAGTTGGGCCGCGGGCACCGCCGGGCCGTTGCCGCCCGCAACCTCCGCCGCCCGCGCCCGGACCGCCCCGGCGACCGCCTCCACGATGTCCATCAGCCCGACGCCCGTCGTGAAGCACCTCGACACCCCGCCGGCCAGCAAAGTCTGGATGTCCTCCTGCGGCAGAATGCCCCCCATGTACAGCGGGATGTCCGGCCGCCCCAGGTCCCTGAGCGCCGCCACCAGGCGCGGGCCCAGCACCAGGTGCGAGTTGGACATCATGCTCGCGCACACCACGTCGCAGTCCTCATCGCGGGCGGAGATCGCCAGCGACCGGGGTGTCTGCCACAGGCCCGAGTAGATGACGTGGACCCCCGAGTCGCGCAGCGCCCGGGCGATCACCTTCACCCCGCGGTCATGCCCGTCCAGGCCCATCTTGCCCAGCAGAACCCGCGGGCGGTGGGGGAGCCCCGCGCACCGGTCCTTCTTCTCGAACTCGGTGGTCGCGGCGTGGAGGGCTTTGCTCATGGCAATCTCAGGGCATCAAATCTCAAAACTCAAATGGAGCGGGCCAGAAGCGCTCCCGGTTTGAGACTTCGCCCATTTGAGCCGTTGAGGCTTTCAAGTACGCCCGGCAAGACTCGAACCTGCAACCTCTGCCTTCGGAGGGCAGCGCTCTATCCAATTGAGCTACGGGCGCATCAGCGACCATGCTACGATCACCACCCCCGCCGGGCAATCCCCTCCGCTCACGCTCTTCCATGATTAGCCGTCCCAAGACCCAGACGCCGCTCGCCGCGGTGCTCGCGTTCTCATTCCTGAACTCGATCGCCACCGGTATCGGCACCAGCGGCATCTACTTCCTCACTGCCCAGGGCTACCACTTCTCCGACCGCCAGAACTACCTCCTCGGGGTCGTCCTCGGTGTCACCTACATCCTCGGGGCCAAGGGCGCCGGACCGCTCCTCCGGTCCCTGGCCCGATCCCGCCGGACCAGCCGCGGCGTGCTCGCCGCGATGATGGTCCTGATGGGCGGCCTCTGCGTGGTCCCCTCCATCACGATCGCACTCGCCGGCGACGACCAGCCCCCGGCCTGGCCCATCTGGCTCATGGCCGTTGCCTACAGCCCCCTCACCGGCATCCTCTGGCCGATGGTCGAGAGTTACCTCAGCGGCGGGCGGAGCGGGCCCGCGCTCCGCGCCGCGGTGGGGTCCTGGAATCTCGTCTGGTCGGGCGCCCTGGTCTTGGCGTTCTGGGGGATAGCGCCGTTCGTTCAGTTCGCCGGCGCCCCGGACGCGGCGCGTCAGGCCGCGGGGGCTCTCGCGCTCCTGGTGGTCGTTCACGCCGCGGGCATCGGCGTCTTGTTCCGCTTCGCCCCGGAGCCCGCGCCCCATGCCGAGGATGCGCACGAGCCGCATCCGGCCGTCTACTCCCGGCTCCTCTCCGCCTTCCGCCTTCTCCTGCCCACCAGTTACATGGTCTCGTCCGCCCTCAGCCCGTTCCTGCCCAAGGCCATCGAGAATCTCGCGGCGCCGCTGGGGATCGGTTCCGCCTGGTTCCCGGTCCTGGCCAGCGCCTGGCTCCTTCCCCGCTGGCTCGGTTTTCTGATGCTGGAGCGCTGGCAGGGTTGGCACGGGCGGTGGGCGATGCCGATCGTCGGCGGCCTGCTCGTGGTCGCCGGCTTCGCCGGGAGTTTCCTGGCGTCGCGCATCGCCACGGGCTGGCCCGGCCTGGCCCTGCAACTCGGCGGGCTCGCCGCGTTCGGGTTCGGCATGGCAACGATCTACTGCGGCGCGATCTACTACGCCCTGGAGGTCGGCAAGGCACAGGTCGAGGCCGGCGGCACCCACGAGGCGCTGATCGGTGTTGGCTACACCCTGGGCCCGATCTGCGGGCTTGCCGCCGCGTCGGCCTTCGGGAACTCGGAGGGCGGCCGGTTTGAGTGGGCCGTCGTGGGGTCGGTCGGCGGTCTGGCGGTGCTGTCGGCGGCCATCGCACTGGTTCGCGGCGCCGGGGCGGTTGCCTCAGATGCTCCACCCCACCCAGGGTCCGGCTAGAACCCGGCCCCCCGTTCACCGGTACAACCTGTACCGGGCGCTCCGGGCGACGCCCGATATCATCCGACAGCCCCGCCCGTCTCGCGCATCCCTGATGATGGGCCGCGAGGGGGCCGATTCTGGTGCTCGCCGTCGCGGAGGGGGCCAGAGAGACATCCATAGGCGCCGCGGGCGCCGGGGGATTGAGAATGCTGAGCCGTGCGAGTCGTATGAGCCTGCTGGCGGGGCTGTCGGTTTCCCTGGCCCTGGTCGCCGCGGCCCACGCGCAGACCGACTGGGCATCGGCCGTCTGGCAGGCCGCGTACGGCGGGAACGAGCAGGGGATGCTCGCCCAACTCGACAAGTTTCACCCCGGTGACGACGCCCGCTCCCAGTCGCTCGCCGGCTCCATCGCCTCGCTCAGGGCCAACATCGGCAAGCGGGAGGAGGCCCGCGCCGAACAGATGAAGACCGTCGAGGCCGAGTTTGACAAGGCCCTGGCGGAGCCCGCCAGCGACGAATCGCTGAGCAAGGCGCTCCGATCGGCCGTCGAACTCCAGATGCTCTCGATCGACAAGAAGGCCCGCCTGGCCGACCCCCGCTACGTCAGTCTCAAGGCGCGGGCCGCCGCTTCGGCCCGGGCCGCCGAGGACCGCGGCGACCTGTTCACCGCGAGCGAACTGTTCTCCCGCCTCGACACGCTCTACGACATCTCCAGCGAGTACCGCAAGGACGTGCGCCGGCAGGGCACGCGCCTGGTCATGATGCGCACCTACTCGCCCCAGCACTTCTGGGACCTGCGCAACGCGCGGCGAGTCGCCGAGGGGGAGAAGCCGCTCCCGCCCTACAACCCGATGGGCGACTCCTGGGAGGAGAAACTGGCCGGCATTAACCGCCCCATGGTGATGCGGGCGCTGACCCGTTCCGCCACCGAGCATGTGGACCAGGTCGGCCTCACGGCCATGCTCGTCGGCGGCCTGGACGCCCTCAGGACCATGCTGACCACCGACGGCATCCCCGCCGCGTTCCCGCGCGTCGCCGACGAGGGCGCCCGCGCCAGGATGCTCGACGCCATCGAGGCCGAGAAGACCCGCCTGACGCACCCCATGCGCCAGACGCGCTACACCGACCTCGACGCCCTGCTGGACCACCTCGACGCCGCGAACCGGGAGACCGTCCAGATCGCCGAGGAGGCCCTCCTGCACGAGTTCGCCAACGGCGCCATGGCCCAGCTCGACGACTTCTCCGCGATTATCTGGCCGGATGAACTCGCCTCGTTCAACCGCTCCACCCAGGGCACCTTCGTCGGCGTCGGCATCCAGATCCAACTGGACGACCTGGCCCGCATCAAGGTCGTCACCCCGCTGGAGGACACCCCGGCCCAGCACGCCGGCGTCCGCCCCGGCGACCTTATCACCCGCGTCAACGGCAAGACGACCGAGGGCTTCTCCCTTGACCAGGCCGTCAACGTCATCACCGGACCGGAGGGGACCCGCGTCAACCTGACCCTGGAACGCGAGGTCGAGGGCGTCAAGTCCGAGAAGGAGATGGACCTTACCCGCCGGCGCATCGACGTGACGAGCGTCAAGGGCTGGAGGAAACTCGGACTCGGCGAGGGGGCCTGGGACTGGTTCGTCGATCCCGACGCCCACATCGGCTACGTTCGCCTCACCGGCTTCACCGACCACACCGACGACGACTTCGACCGCGCCATCGGCCAGATGCGCGGCGCGGGCCTCGAGGGCATGATCCTGGACCTGCGCTTCAACCCCGGCGGCCTCATGGATCAGGCCGTCGCCGTCGCCAGCCGGTTCATCGACCTCAAACCGGGCAACCCCTACGGCGGCCTCGTCGTCTCCACCCATGTGCAGGGCGACCGCGTCATCCAGCGCGAGACCGTGGAGCCCGGCCACGCCACCCTCTCGGGCATCCCCATCGTCGTCCTCGTCAACGAGGGCTCAGCCTCCGCCAGCGAGATCGTCTCCGGCGCCCTCAAGGACTACGCCGAATCGGGCGAAGTCCGCGGCGTCCTCATGGGTGAACGCACCTACGGCAAGGGAAGCGTCCAGAACGTCTGGCGCCTCCCCGGCCAGGGCGTGGAGGCCGCCCTCAAACTCACGACCCAGTACTACCGCCTGCCGGACCAGAAATCGATCCACCGCCGACCGGGCGCGGAGCAGTGGGGCGTGGACCCGAACCTGAATGTGGAGATGCTGCCGAAGCAGATCGCCGACGCCTTCCTCCTCCGCCAGAACGCCGACGTCGTCAGAACGGACGACAGCGGCAAAGTCATCGCCACCGCCGCCGACGCCCCGAACCCGGACGACCTGCTCACCAAGGGCCTGGACCTGCAACTCCAGCACGCCGTCGTGCTCCTCCAGACCCAGGTCCGCACCGTGGCCCAGGCCCAACTCGACGCCCCGAAACCCGCCCGGGAGAACTAGTTTCCCCAGGCCAGCATCGCCGCGGCCATCGCGGCTATCCCCAGGTCCTCCACCAGCGTCACCGTCGTCATCGGCAGGTTCAGCGCCGTCCCCAGGCACGCGCACCGGATCCGGCGCTTGCCGAGTATCGCCCGCAGCACGCCCACCGACCCGACCAGCATCAGCGCCAGCGTCACACCCGACGTGACCACCGGCTGCCACCGCGCCAGGTACGCCGCGCCCAGCGCCAGTTCTACCAGCGGGTACGCCGGCGTCCACGCCCGAGACCGCCGCGCCAGGATGTCGTACGACATGTACGCGTCCGCGAACCCGCGCAGGTCCAGCAACTTGAAGAACGAGAACACCAGGAAAAACCCCGCCATGAAGTTTGTTCATGGCCGCGTGCCAGTCCCACCGCCCACGCGAACACTCCACCAGCAGCACAGCACCCGCGATGTACCCGACGATCAGCACCAGCGGGTACAGGCTCGGCCGCGGCCCGGCCGGCCCCCGCCGCCGGGCCGGGCCGCGCCCGGTGGGTTCAGGGTGAACCCGTCAGCGCCATCCCGCACTCGGGGCAACGCCCCGGCGCATCCGACGTGACCTCCGGGTGCATCGGGCACGAATAGCGGGCGTGGTGTACCGCCGCGGGCGCCCTCGTCAGCGGCGCCGGCGTCCAGGATCGCGTCCCGGCGGGCGCCCGCGGGGCGTCACCCGGATCAAGCCCCGGCGGCGCGGGCAGGGCGAGCGTGCCCTCGGGCGGCTCGTACCAGCCGGGGTCCGTGTCGTAGTCCGCCAGGCCCTCCCGCACCTTCAGGATCGTGAACAT
Source organism: Phycisphaerales bacterium (assembly GCA_020849105.1). Classification (GTDB taxonomy): domain Bacteria; phylum Planctomycetota; class Phycisphaerae; order Phycisphaerales; family UBA1924; genus JADLGW01. The sequence goes on from JADLGW010000059.1 coordinate 26,207, forward strand.
CCCGCCCATCGTGATCTCGTCATACGGCCCGATGCCCCCGACCATCGGGATGCTGTTGGGCGGCACGGGCATGCCCATCTCCGTCATGCCGTGCATCCCGGTCTGGCCCATCGTCATGTACGCCGGCAGGAGCCGCCGCATCCGCTCGTCGAGGCCCGCCGAGTCCACCCCGATCATGTTCGGGATGCCGTGCCCCATCTGGTTCATCACATGGTGGGTCATGTGGCAGTGCATGGCCCAGTCGCCGGGGTTGTCGGCGGTGAACTCGATGGTCCGCGTCGCGCCGACGGGCACCAGGACCGTGGTCTCCGGCATGCGCCCGGCCTCGGGGATCACCCCGCCGTCGGTTTCCGTGATCGTGAAGTAGTACCCGTGCAGGTGGATCGGGTGGTGGTCCATCGCGCTCAGGTTGCCCAGACGGATGCGCACCCGGTCGCCGCGGCGCACGATCAGCGGCTGGGTCGCCGGGAAGACCTTGGCGTTCATCGTCAGCACGTTGAAGTCCGTCATCTCATTCGGGTCGGGACGGCTCGCCCCCGCCTCGATCTTCCACTCGTGGAGCATGATCGCGAAGTCGCGGTCGGGGCGCGGGCCCCGCGGCTCGCGCGGGTGGATGACCAGCAGCCCGGTCATGCCCATGCCCATCTGCGTCATCTCGTCGTGGTGGCTGTGGTACATCAGCGTGCCGTGCTGCCGCAGCGTGAACTCGTAGAGGAACGTCTCGCCCGGGCGGATCGTCCGCTGCGTCAGCCCGCCCACGCCGTCCATCCCGCTGGGCAGCAGCACCCCGTGCCAGTGAACCGTGGTGGGGGCCGCGAGCCGGTTCGTCACGAAGATGCGGACGCGGTCGCCCTCGACAGCCTCGATCACCGGGCCGTGCGTGCTCCCGTTGTACCCCCAGCAGTTGGCGACGAGCCCCGGCGCGAACTCGTGCTCCACGTCCTCGGCCACGAGGTGGAAGACCTTCACGCCGTCCACGACCTTGTACGGGAGCGTCCAGCCGTTGGGCACGACGACGGGGTTGTAGTGCGTGCCCGGCTCGCCCGGCGGGAACCGCGGCGACGGCGAGTTGTCCCGCGAGGGGTTGTCGTCCTTGAACTTGAAGTCGTGGACGGGCTTGGTCCCCTTTGCGGGCTGGCCCTCGGGCTGGCCCAGCGCGGGGCGGATGATCGCCGCGCCGCCGAGCATCGCCCCCGCACGGATCACGCCGCGCCGCGAGAGGTGGAAGTTGTGCTGGGGCGTGGTCATTCGTGGTCTCCGGCGGAAGTTGGTGCCGCCCGCGACTCGGCGCGGGGCCCCGGCGGGTCGGTCAGTCGCCCGGCGAGCAGCGTGTCCAGCCGCGTCCGCGCCAGCCAGTAGTCCCGCAGGGCGTCCACGTACCGCACGCCCGCCTCGACCTGGTCCCGCCGGGCCGAGAGCAACTGGAACGCCCCGACCTGCATCCCGTTGTACTGCAGTTGCGTCAGGTCCACGATCTGCCGGCGCAGCGGGATCAGGACCGCCCGCAGGTAGTCGGCCCGCTCGCGTGCGGCGGCCACCGCGTCCCGCGCCGCCCGCGCCGCGGAGCGGACATGCACCGCCTCCGCGTAGTACCGGGCCTCCGCCTGCCGCAGCCGGGCCCGCGCGCCGAACGTGCGCGCCCGCCCGGTATCGAGGATGGGCACCGGGATCGACGCCGAAGGGCCGACGGACCAGCCGCCTTCGACCTCGCGCTCCGCCACAGCGCCGACCTCCGCACCCTCGGCCCCCGCCAGCGGGCCGGCAAGCCCCAGCGCCCGGCCCGCCGCCTCGACCTCCGTGCGGGCCACACCCAGGTCCAGGCTCGCGGCGACCGCGGCGGACTCGACGCGCGCGTGATCCGGCTCCGCCTCTGGCAGGTCCGGGAGGCGCGGGCCCATCCGCCAATCGGTCCGCCCGCCCCACAACCCCATCAGGTCCGTCAGCCGCTCCCGCGCCGCGGCCCACTCCGCGTCGGCCTGCGCCAGGTCCAGCCGCGCCTGCTCGTGCATCGCCCGCTCGCTCGCCACGTCCAGTTCGCGGTTGTTCCCGGCGGCGCGGAGGCGCTGCGCGAGTTCGTACGACGCGCCCGTCGCCGCCAGCACGGTCCGGCGCAACTCCACGAGTTGCGCCGCCGCCTGCGCGTCGTAGAACGCCGCGCGGGTCCGGTCGGCCATGTCCAGCACCGCGCCGGTGACGCGGAGTTTCGCGGCGTCGAACCCGGCCCGCGCCACACGCTGCCGCAGCGGGATGAACAGCAGGCTCAGGAAGTCCTGCGAGACGCCGAGCGCCACGCCGGTCCCGCCGCCGTCCGTCGCCCAGCGCACCTCGCCGCTGAGCAGCGGGTTGCGGAGCAGCCCGGCCTGCACCAGGTCCGCCTGCGCGATGCTCAGGTCTTCGTAAACGGCTTGCAGTTCCCGGTTGCTGAGCAGCGCGACCTGCACCGCCCCGTCCGCCGAGAGTTCCTCTCCCAGCAGCCGGTCCACGGCGGCGGCGGCCTCGGCGTCCGCGCGCGAGCCCGAGTCCCACCGCACCGTCATCCCCGTGCGCCGCGACACGTCGCCCTTCACGTCGTCAAAGCCGAGCCCGGGCGTGAGGCTCGCGCAGCCCGACGCGGCGAGCAGGGCCGCCACCGCGAGCACACGCGTCATCGCTCACCGCCCTTCTTGACGAGTTTCATCCCGCACTTCGGGCACCGCCCGGGCTGGTCCGACGTGACCTCCGGGTGCATCGGGCAGGTGTAGACCGCGGCGGGGGCGCTGGGAGTTTCCGCCGGCGCCGCGTGCGCACCGCCGTGGGGCGCCATGCCGTGTCCTTCATGCCCCGCCGGGGGCGCCTCGACCGGCTCCGCGTGCCCGAGCGTGTCCGGCCGCTTGCGTTCCTCGGCGGACCGCGCGTCCGGGCTGGCGGGGTGCTCGGCGGTGAGCGGCGGCGCGGTGTAGGTGGAGCAGCAGCCGGACAACACCAGGACCATGAGCATGAGCGTGCGGCGCATCGTCGTCGCCTCCTGTCACCAGGGGAGTTTGTAGTGGTCCAGCCCCCACACCATCGCCCCGCCGAGGAACGCCGTGACGAGCACCAGCAGCGCCCCGGCGGTCAGCACCGCGCGGTACGCGCCGCGGCGCGGCTCGGGCGTCGCGCGGGCCCGTTCCGAGAGGAACACGACCGCCACCATCACGACCGCCGCCCCGGTGCCGAGCCAGCGGTGAAGCATCAGCATCCGGTCCGGGTCCACGAGCCGGAACCCCGCGAAGCACCAGCCCAAGGCCGCTGTGATGACGCCGGTGATCGCCGCCCCCCAGATGCAGAACCGCCCGGCGTGGTCCAGCCACACCTCCCGGCGCAGCAGGAAGAGCATCTCGGCCACGAACGCCGCCGAGAGGAGCGCGACCGGGAAGTCGGTCGCCGCCGGGTGGAAGTTGCCGAGCCACTCGACGAAGCCCGGCGTGCCCTCCGCGTGCGCGGCGTGGTCGTGCCCGGCGGGCTCGTCCTCGTGCTCGTCCGGCCCGGCCGGCTGCGCGGGCGGCGTGCCGTCCGTGGCGTGGTCCGCGTCTTGGGCCGGGGCGCTCACCGCGAGCACCGCGTACTTCTCCGGCTCCTTCTTGAACTTCGCCAGGCAGCGGCGGCAGCAGAAGTACACCCGCTTTCCCTTGTAGTCCGTGTAGATCGCCGGGTCGATGGGTTCCTCCGGAGTCACCGGGCACAGCACGCCCGGCGGCGGCTCGGGCTGCGTGTCCTGCCCACGCACCCGCGGCCCTGCAAGGAGCGATGCCAGCACGGCGATGAGGAAGGCACGAGTCATGTCGATCCTTTCCGTTCCGCGAGAAGCCCGGGCGCGGGGGTAAGCCCGCGCCGGGGCGATTCGGTCACTTGTGGTCGTGGTCCCCGTGCCCGCCGGCCTGCGGATCCGCCGGCGCGCCCTTCCGGGCCGCGTCCACCATCTCGATGAACTTGGCCGGGTCCTTGTTCACGTCCTTCTTGCAACCCTTGCAGCACAGCCGCACGAGCCGACCCGCCACGACGAGGTCCACCGGCTCGCCCATCTCGCCCCCGAACTCGTCCCCGCTCACCGGGCAGGTCTTGATCGGGTATGCCCTGCCCTGGGTCTCGATCACGGCCTTGTCCAGCGCCGCGAAGTAGTCCTTGGCGTGGTGCTCGAACGCCGCCCGCTCGGAGTCATCCGCCAGCAGGAACAGGCGGTTGGCGTACACGAACTGGACCGGCTTCTCCGGCAGAGCCTTGCCCGAGACGACCGACGTGTGCAGCGGGTAGAGCGGGGCCTGGTCCTTGGCGATCTTCTCATCCAGGGAGGCCATGCCCGCCTTCATGTCGGCCTCGAACTTCGCCGGGCACTTGTCGCAGCAGAAACGCACCTCACGACCGTGATACACCTTCACCACCGCGTCGCCCATCGCCCCGAGACGCTTGCCGGACACGGGACAGACCGCCAGAGGGTACGGGTCGCCCACCCTCTTCTCATGGGGCGCCGCCGCCGCGGGTTTCGTCTCGTGGGCCTCATGCTGGGCGAGGGCGGGCGCCCCCGACAGGGCAGCCGCGACGCAGAAAGACACGGACAGAAGACTCGAAATGAACCTCGTCATGTGAACTCCTTTGGCGCGCACGGAGCGGCGCGCACAAACAACGGAACTGGACGGGACTCGCAATCGGCACGCTCGAACAGGCTTCGATTCGGCACGGCTAAAGAATGAGCGCGCACCGCCGCCCCAGCAGCGTTGCCCGGCGCCGGTCCGGGGGCGCCACCGCGGCCGTGAGCGCGACGCCGGCGGTGGCGACCGTCGCCCGGGATGTGTCCCGCGGCAGCACCGCCAGCAGAGGCTGCGGCGCCAGGGCGACGTGCTGAGGGGCTTCCGGCGCCATCCTGGGCCCCGCCGATTCGCACCCGCAGCGCTCGCCGTGCCGTTCCGTCGCCGGGTGATGCCCCGCCGCCGGATGCTCACTCTCGGACGCGCAGCACGTCTCCACGGCCCCCGCCGGCGCATCCGGCGCCGACAGCACCGCCCCGCCCGATCCGCCCGGAGATTCAAGCAGTTCCGTGCGGCAGCAGCACAGGTGCATCCCGACAGCAATCACCAGCGTCAAGACGGCTCGGGCTGCGGCGCTGCCAACCATCGCCTCATGGTAGGCCGACCTCCGCGGTCTCAGGGGCAACCCAGCGCAAACCGCGTCTGGAAGCACCCGAAATCCGCGAGGTTCCGCGCCCCGTCCCCGTTGCAATCCGCGTACGGATCGCCCAGCGCAAACCCGGTCTGGAAGCACCCGAAGTCAGCCAGGTTCACCGATCCATCCGCGTTGCAGTCGGCGTAGCACGCGCCCTCGACCCACACGATCTTCGCCACCGACGGGATGTCGTCCACCATCGCAAACAGCATGTATGTGCCCAGCGGCAGCACGTCTGCACCGGCGGGCAGCGTCACCCGCGACGTGGACCCCTCCCGCGTCACCGGCAGCACCAGCCGCCGAGGCACGCCCCCGTCTACCCAGTGTGTGTGGGACATCGTGCCGGTGAGCACCACGCTCGTCAGCCGTGTCGCCGGTGCAATCTCGAGTTCCACTACCTGCCCGCGCCGCAGCGACGGCCCGGGCTGGTTCGTGATCGACGGCCTCACCCCGCGACGCAGGTAGGGCGGCGAGAACGCCTCAATGTCCGCCGACGTGGGCCCGACCTGGAACTTGATCCGCGTGCCGCCCGTCGTCACGACCCGCCCGTCGGGGATCAGCAGCGTCACCGCGTGGTACTCGGCGAACCGGTTGAGGTCACTGACCCGTCGCCAGGAGTCCGACGCCGGGTCATACAGGTCCGTCCACTTCACGATCCCCAGGCTGTTCGGCACCGGTGGGCTGGACTGCTTCGTCTCGCCGCCCGCCACCAGCACGCGCCCATCGGGCAGTTGCACCACCTCCGCCTGGAATCGGATCAGCCCCGGGTTCGACGTGGTGGACCAGGACTCCGTCGCCGGGTCGTACACCTCCCCCATGCGCGTCGATGCTGTCGGCGTGCCGGAGATGCCGATCGCCAGCACCCGCCCGTCCTCCAGCACCACGATGGAGTGGTCGGAGTGGCCGGGCCACCCGCGCGCCGCCTGGACGAAGTCGCCCGTCGCACGCCACACGCCCGTGGCGGGGTTGTACACCTGGGGTGGCGACCAGGTGATGAGCACCAACCCGTTGTACAGCAGCGCCGACGGCGTGAACTCGCTCGGCCGCAGCATGGACCCCGTGAACGACCATGTGAGCGCCGACAGGTCCAGCCGCTCACATGTGTTCGTCCGCACCGCGGCCGGCGCCGTCCCGCCGCCCATCACCATGATCGAGCCGTCACGCAGCCGCGCCAGCCCCGGGTACCACCGCCCCGCTGCATTCTGAAGGTCCGCCAGCCGCGTCCAGGTGTCCGTCGTCGGGTTGTACGCCTTGACCCAGGGGATCGCGTTCATGAAGTTCCCGGGGTCGTCTCCGTCCTGACCGCCCGCGAAGATCACCCGCCCGTCCGGGAGCAGACTGCCGTTCATGCACCCCTGCGGCAGCCCGGAGTCCGCGGCGAAGAACTTCGCTCCGGTGGCCGGATTGAAGACGATCGGGTCGGCCGTGTCGTGGCAGTAGAAGATCCGCCCGTCCCGCAGCAGCACCGCGATGTCCGTCGCGTCGAAGAACTCCGGCAGCGTCGTACCGATCACGTCCCAACTCCCCGGCTCCGTCTCGGCCCCGAGCACAAAGTCCCGCACGACCGGCCCGCCCGCCGCCACCTGGATCTGGACCTCCTGGTACCCGCGGCCCCTCGCGGCCACGCCGACCCGGTACACCCCCGCCGGAACCCCGGGCACCGTGAACGCGCCCGTCGCGGACGTGCGCGTCTCGAAGAACACCGAGAGGTTGGGCACGAACACCGTGACGCGAGCCCCCGACACCGGCCCCGCCCCGTCCGTCACCGTGCCGGTCACGTCCACAGCCCGGGCCGCGGCGGTCGTGGCGGCCAGGGCGACAACGGCGAGCCTGCGCATGGGTCGGACTCCTCCGCACCACCGTACCACCCCCGGGACCGATTCCAAAGAACAATCTTCGCAGTGCCCCGCGGGAAATGTGCAGCCCAGGGGCAACCCCGCGGCACCGGTGTCCCGACTACGATTCCCCTCCACCTTCGAGGACCGTGAGTGGCCCAAATCTCCGCGAAGCCCCCGACAACCTCCCGTCCACGTCGGCTCTCGGCCGGCCTGCCCGACACGACCGTGATCGGCTGGCTCCGCCAGATGGTCCTGATCCGCGAGTTTGAGAACCGCACCGGCCAGGCCTATCAGCAGGCCAAGATCGGCGGGTTCTGCCACCTGTACACGGGGCAGGAGGCCGCCGTCGTCGGCACCATCGCCGCGACCGAGCCCGACGACCCGATCGTCACCGCGTACCGCGACCACGGCCACGCGCTGGCCCGCGGCATGGACCCCGGCGCCTGCATGGCGGAGATGTTCGGCAAGATCACCGGCTGCGCCAAGGGCAAGGGCGGGTCCATGCACATGTTCGACAAGCCCCACTGGCTCTTCGGCGGGCACGGGATCGTGGGCGCCCAGACGCCGCTGGGCGCGGGGCTCGCGTTCGCCGCCAAGTACGAGTACGAGGTGCTGAGGAAGCCGCTACCCAACCCCGGCGTCGAGCAGGGCTCGCCCGCGAAGAAGAAGGTCGCGCTGTGCTACCTCGGGGACGGGGCACTGAACCAGGGGGCATTGCACGAGGCCATGAACCTCGCCGGGCTCTTCGGGCTTCCCGTGATCTACGTCGTCGAGAACAACGGGTACTCGATGGGCACGTCCATCGCCCGCGGCACAACCATGGCCGACGACCTCACGAAGAAGGCCGACGCCTACGGCATCACCGGCCGCACGATCGACGGGTTCGACGTGATGCACCTGTACGACGAGTTCAAGCCGCTGGTGGATGAGTGCCGCGCCGCCCAGCGCCCCGCGTTTGTCGACCTGAAGACCTACCGCTACCTCGGCCACTCGATGTCCGACCCGCAGAAGTACCGCACGAAGGACGAGGTCGACCAGTTCAAGGCCAAGGACTCGATCGACCGCATGGCCCACCACCTGATGGAAGAACGCAGGTGCCTGCCCGAGGACGCCTTCATGGCGATGCAGAAGGAAGCCAAGGAAGTTGTCCGCGCCGCCCTGGAGTTCGCCGAGCAGTCGCCCGCGCCCGACCCCGCAACCGAACTCTACAGCGACGTGCTCGTGAACCCGATGCCGGGCATGAGCCCCAGCGGCGAGTATGTGCGCGGGGCGAAGAACCCGCTGCTGTAAACCGAGAACTCGCGCGCGGGTTGAGACCCCCGGAACAGCCGGTACCGGTATCCTTTCGGACACCCTCGAAGGAGCCTCAGTGTTCGGTCTCTTCAAGAGCGACAAGCCCTCCGTCGGCAGCATCCTCTTCCGCGGCACCATGCCCGGGCGTCCGGAGGAGTTTGAGTACCTCGCGGGGCACGGCATCGAGATCAGGCCGGGCAAGCCGTCGGACGGGCTCCAATGGTCGCTGAGGCTCTCCCACCCTCAGTGGGGCGCCGCCGAGATCGCGGCATTCAAGAAACAGGCGACGCCGTCCGCCCCGCTCGTCCAGATGTCGTCCGGGCTCACCAACGATGAACGCGCCGCGATCGCCGGGGCCGGGCACGGGATCGCCCTGCGCTGCGCCGCGGCCCGCAAGACGGTCCTGCGCGATCGCAAGAACTTCCTCCGCTTCGCCGGCGCCGTGATGGGCGAGGACGGCCTGGCCGTGGTGGACCACGTCTCCGCCCGGTTCTGGTCGCCGCGGGGGCTGCGCGACGAGCTGTCGCACGACGCCGACCTGGACATCGAGGGCGTGTTCACGATCCACGCCGTGTCCGACGACGGTGAGAACCGCACCTGGGCTCACACGCACGGCCTGGCCGAACTCGGCGCGTACGACTTTGACATCCTGCGTCCCCCGGTCGAGTTCCCGGCTGATATCTGGCGTGCCCTGGCCTTTGCGATCGCCGAGGGCAACCTGCCCAGGGACGCCGCCCGGTTCGAGTTGGCCCAGCCGGGCGGGAAGATCCGGATGGTGCCGGTCGAGAGGTTCAACAAGGAGGCCCCGCCCGCGTGGACGGCGCTCCGCGACACGCACGACCCGGGCCACAACACCAACCGCTCGGTGGTCTGCGAGCCGGCCGGGCGTGTGAGCGGGATGTTCCGCTCGGGCGCGATCCCGAGCAGGTTCCTCAGCAGCCCCATCGACGAGAACGCGGTGTTCGCGTTCTCCAGCGCCGCCACCGACCTCATGGCCGACCGCGCCCGGAACACGGTCGGCGTCTTCGCCTCGCTCTTCGAGGAGTTCCGCGATATTGAACTGCCCTGCGCCGTGAAGATCGGGTATGTGGTGGACGGCGGCGGCCCGACCGACCGCGAGCACCTGTGGTTCCAGGTCCACACCATCGAGGAGGGCGGCGCCGCGGTAGACGCCACGCTGCTGAACTCCCCCTTCCATGTCGCCCACCTCCGGGCCGGGGAGCGCGGCCGCCACTCGCTGGAGGGGCTGTCCGACTGGGCGATCATGACTCCCGCGGGCGCCATCACGCCCCGTGCCCTGGGCCCGGCCCGCACCGTCCGCGAGAACCGCGACGAGATCAAGGCCGCGGTTGCGCAGACGGAGAAGGAGTAGCAGCGATGGGTCTGGGCATCCGCGTGACGCCCCCAGCGCCGGAACAGGGCGGCCGCGCACCGGGCAAGGCCGCGTGCTTCGACCTGATCCGCGGTGCCCCCGCCTCCGTACGAACACCCGCGCCGCCTTCACCAGCCTGCACCCATCTGGGGCCGCGGGGCCGGGGCTGGTGGGAACTGGCCGCGGCTGATGACAGGCTCGCGGCCGCGGTCGGGGCGATGCGTGCGTGAGCACGAGCAGCGACTAGACTTCCGCGATGACCTCCGCGGAACTCCGCGCCGCGCTCGCAGCCGATCCATTTCGTCCTTTTCGACTCCGGTTCGGCAGCGGACGTGTCGTGCCTATCGAGAACCCCGCGCTCGTCGTCGTCAGCGATACAGGACGGGTTGCGTTCGCGTTCAAGCCGCACAGCGACGGATTCGACGTGATAGACATCCTCCTCGTCGAGTCGATGGAGTTCGGGGGAAACGGTCACCACCGGAACGGGAACAAGGCAAGGAAGCCGCGGCGATAGCCCCGCCCTCCTATGCTTGTCTTGTCCCCATGAACCAGGCACGCACCTTCATTCCGGCCGCGGCCGTCACGGAGTTCTGCCGCCGCTGGAAGATCGCTGAGTTCGCCCTGTTCGGCTCGGTGCTCCGAGACGATTTTGGCCCCCAGAGCGACCTTGACGTGGTTATCAAGTTCCACCCGGGCGCTGGGTGGTCATATTTTCATCTCTTCGATATGCAGGACGAACTGGAGCGGATCGTGGGGCGGCCCGTGGATCTCATCACCCAGGATGGGCTGAAGAACCCGGCCCGCCGGGCGGAAATCCTGGGCACGCGGCACATCCTCTATGCCGCGTGAGCACCGCGAGCACGAATCGAGCCTGCGCGACATGCTCGATGCCGCCCGCAAGGCGCTCGACGTTGTGGCACCCCTCACGGTCGATTCGTACAAGAAAGACTGGCGCAGCCGCCGGTTGCTCGAACGGCTTGTCGAGATCATCGGGGAGGCCGCCCGCCGCGTCCCCGAGAAAGTACAGAAGGACCACCCCGAAATCCCATGGTCCAAGATCATCCGGCAGCGGCATCGTCTGGCGCACGAATACGATGACATCGATGATGCGCTGATCTGGGCAGTTGCGACGAGGCACATCCCCGACCTGGTCGCCGCCCTTGAGGCGCTGCTTCCACCCGACACGGAGCAACGAGCGTGACCGCATCGACCGCACCAACCCGTGAAATCGCCTTCCGCGAGGCCCTCCGCGAGGCCATGTCCGAGGAGATGCGCCGCGACCAGCGCATCTTCCTCATGGGCGAGGAGGTCGCCCAGTACCAGGGGGCCTACAAGGTCTCCCAGGGCATGCTCGAGGAGTTCGGCCCGCAGCGCATCATCGACTCCCCCATCAGCGAGAACGGCTTCGCCGGGCTGGCGGTGGGCGCCGCGATGTACGGCCTGCGCCCCATCATCGAGTTCATGTCGTGGTCGTTCTCGCTCGTTGCCGCGGACCAGATCCTGAACAACGTCCCGAAGATGCTCTACATGTCCGGCGGGCAGTGGGGCTGCCCGGTCGTCTTCCGCGGCAACGACGGCGCCGGCGGCCAACTCGGCTCCACCCACTCCTGGTGCGTCGAGGGGCTCTACAGCAACGTCCCCGGCGTGAAGATCGCCATCCCCAGCAACCCCTACGACGCCAAGGGCCTGCTCAAGACCGCCATCCGCGACGACGACCCCGTCTTCTTCCTCGAATCCGAACGCATGCTCGGCGACAAGGGGCCCGTGCCGGCGGAGGAATACCTGATCCCCTTCGGCCAGGCCGCGCTCCGCCGCGGCTCATGGGACGAGCCCGCCGACTGCACCATCGTCTCCTTCGGCCGCCCCGTGAACTTCTGCCTCGACGCCGCGGACGAACTGCTGAAGGAGGGCATCCCCACGCACGTCCTCGACATGCGGACCATCCGCCCGCTCGACGTGGCCTCGGTCATCCGCAGCCTGAAGACGACGGGGCGGCTCGTGGTCGTGGACCAGTCCTGGCCGTTCGCCGGCGTCGCCAGCGAGGTCATCACCCAGACCTGCGAGCGGGCGTTCGACTGGCTGGACCACCAGCCGCTGCGCGTCAACTCCGACGACGTGCCGACGCCGTACGCGAGGAGCCTGGAGAGCGAGTACCTCCCGCACAAGGGCAAGATCGTGGCGGCGGTCCGGCGAACACTCGGAAATAGCAGCAAACCAGCAAAGCAGCAGAACAGCAAACAGTGACCAGGAAGGCCTTGACGATGGCAAGGTTGAGCGCCGAACTGTTGAGTCGAGGGAAGACATTCTCCCATCGGGTTGCTGATGTCACCGAGGTTCTGGAGGCGAAGCGTCGCTCGCGCCGTATCGTGGATCAGTTGTTCGGAAGCGGCACCTCAGTGGGGGCCAACCTCTACGAGGCAGACGACGCGGTGAGCCGAAAGGACTTCTGCAAGAGCCTGGGCACAGTGCTCAAGGAACTGGGCGAGACGCGTTTCTGGCTTGAGTTTGTTGGAGAGCGGGGCTGGATTCAGCAGAAGCGGCTAGTTCCCTTGATCGGCGAGTGTCAGGAGATGAAGCGCCTGTTCGGGACCATGCTTGCCCGGATCAAGCGCAATGATGCTGCTGCTCGCTGACGACGTGCGGTTTGCTGCTGTGCTGCTGTGCTGATTTGCTGCCTGAGGAATCCCATGTCAATCGAAGTCACAATGCCCCGCCTCTCCGACACGATGGAAGTCGGTACGGTCGTGAAATGGAACGTGAAGGAAGGCCAGCCGGTCAAGTCGGGCGACGTCGTCGCGGACATCGAGACCGACAAGGCCACGATGGAACTCCAGTCCTTCGACGACGGCACGGTCGAAAAACTCGCCGTGCCGGAAGGCAAGTCGGTCAAGGTCGGCACGGTCATCATGACGCTGTCCGGTGAGGGCGGCGCCCCCGCCAAGCCCGCGGCCGAGCAATCCGCCGACAACGAGAAACGCTCGACCGCCGAAGCCACGGGCGGCACCGCCGAGCGCGGGCACGACCCGGCTCGCAACGGGCAACGCAAGCAGGGCAGCGAGCCCGACGCGCGAGCGAAGGACAGAGCCCGGAGCGCAAGCGACGGGTCCGCGACGGAGTCGCGAGGTACCCAGGATTCCGCCGCGGAGCGGCGGTCCACCAAGGAGCGCGCCTTCGCCTCCCCGCTCGCCCGCAAGATCGCCGCCGAACAGGGCGTGGACCTGTCACGCATCGAGGGCACCGGGCCATCGGGACGCATCGTCCGGAAGGATGTCGAAGCGGCGCGGGGGTCGGGTGGCCCGGCGCTCCGCGCCGGCGGTACCCCGCCACTCCGTGGCGGCTCTGCTCTCACCGCCGCCCACGTCCCCGCGACCCCCGAGGCCATGGTCCCGCCGCCCGGCGGCATCCTCGCCGACCGCACCGTCACACTCTCGAACATGCGGCGGATCATCGCCAAGCGCCTGGTCGAGTCGAAGACCACCATCCCGCACTACCAGGTGACGGTCGAGGCGGACATGGACGCCCTCCTCACCCTCCGCACCCAACTCAACGCCCAACTCGCCACGCAGGGCGTCAAACTCAGCGTCAACGACTTCCTGGTCCGCGCCTGCGCCCTGGCGATGCACCAGCACCCCTTCGTCAACAGCCGATGGATCGAGGGTGGCACCGCTGCGGGTGGCACCGCTGCGGGTGGCACCGCTCTCCAGAGCGGTGGAAGGGAAGCTGCGGGTGGCACCGCTCTCCAGAGCGGTGGAACAGACACCGGTCTGGAGACCGGTCCCACCATCCGGATCATCGGCGAAGTCAACATCGGCATCGCCATCGCTCTCCCCGAGGACCGCGGCGGCGGCCTCGTCGTCGGCACGATTCGCGGGGCCGACCGCCTGGGGCTGCGCCTCATCAGCCACCAGTCAAAGTCACTGTCGGAGAAGGCCCGCGCCAAGGGCCTCTCGCCCGAGGAAATGTCAGACTCGACATTCACCATCAGCAACCTGGGCATGTTCGGCGTCGAGCACTTCACCGCCATCATCAACCCGCCCAACGTCGCCATCCTCGCCGTCGGCGCCGCCGTGCAGAAGCCGGTCGTGCGCGACGGGCAACTGACCGTCGGCCACCGCATGGCGATGACCATGTCCAGCGACCACCGCGTCGTGGACGGCGCCATGGCCGCGGCCTACCTCGCCACCGTCCGCGAGATGCTCGAAAAACCTGCAACCTTGCTGGTTTGATCTCTTCTCCTCCCCTGCCCAGGCGGGGGAGGTGGATTCATCGCGCAGCGATGAAGACGGAGGGGGTCTTCCACTGGGTCCGCCGCGCCGCGTCGGTTTCTACGATGCCGTGATGCATCAGGACACCGACCGATCCGCCCCAACCTACTCCTGGCGACTCCTCCGCGCCGCGAAGTTCAGACTCGACGCCGGCTCCATGTTCGGCCTCGTCCCGCGGGTCGTCTGGTCCCGCACCGTCCCGACCGACGACCGCGGCCGCATGGACGTCCAGCACAACTGCCTCCTGCTCGAGCGCCACGGCGGGCCCGACGCCGCGCCGAAACTGGTCCTGATCGAGACCGGCACCGGCGACAAGATGGACGCGAAGAACCGCGACATCTTCGATCTGGAGCACCGCTCGATCACCGACGCCCTGCACGAGGCGGACTGCGACCCGAAGGACATCGGCGCCGTCCTCGTCAGCCACCTGCACTTCGATCACGCGGGCGGGCTGACCCGTCTGGCCCGGCCCGGCGAGACGCCCGACTGGACCGGCCCCGGCGCCGCGGGCACGATCAGCGTCAAGCGCACCTTCCCCCGCGCCCGCATCATCGTCCAGCGCCGCGAATGGTCCGACGCCATCGCCAACCGCAGCGTCATGACCCGCACCTACTTCCGCGACCACCTGGAGCCCATCGCCGACCAACTGTCGCTCGTTGACTCACCGCGCCCATTTGTCACCGGGCTGATCCCGGATCGGGACGAGCCGCCCCTGACCACCCTGGACCAGCGCCGCACCGAAGCCCTCCCCGGCATCCACGTCTTCCTCACCCCCGGCCACACCTGGGGCCAGCAGGCGATCCAGTTCACCGACACCCGCGGCCGCACGGTCGTCTTCACACCGGACGTGATGCCCACCGTCCACCACATAGGGGCCGCCTACAGCCTTGCCTACGACGTGGAGCCCTACACCTCCATGATCACCCGCCGCTGGTTCCTCGCCGAGGCCGCCCGCCGCAACTGGCTCCTCGTGCTCGATCACGAGCCCGGAAACCCGCTCCAGGCGGTGTCGGAGAACTCCCGCGGCTGGTTCGACCTGGCTCCCGCATCCTGACGCGGGGCAGGCGCCCCGCCTGCCTTCCTACCATCCGGTTCACAAGGAACCGGGCTCTGTGACCACCGCCGGCACCACCACACCCGCCCGCACAGACCCGCTCAAGGACGAGCCCGGCGCCATCGCGGCCGGGCCGAGGCGGAAGAAGACGCTCGCCGACCGCCTGGACATCTTCGGCAGCCGCCTCTCGACAAAGAGCAACTTCTGGCACCGCCTCTTCTCGATGATCTGGCTGCCCTACGCCTTCCGCAGCGGCATCCGCATGAAGCGGCTGGACGCCAACACCTTCTCCGCGATCCTGCCCTTCAAGCGCATCAACCGAAACTGGTACAACGCCATGGCCGGGGCCGCGCTCCTGGCCAACAGCGAGATCGCCGGCGGCATGTACCTGTTCAGTTTCTGCGGCGGAGAATACACCGTCGTCTGCAAGGAACTGACGTACAAGTTCCTCCGCCCGTGCCACGGGCCGGCCCTCTACAAGATCGTGCCGCAGGGCGACGTCGCGGCCATGATCGCCGCGGGGGGGGAGTTCAACGCCGCCCTGGACCTGGATGTGGTGCAGCAGTTCGGCAAGGCCGGCTCAGGCAAGGAGCGGCGGGTCGGCCGGTGCTCGGCCGTCTTCCACGTCACGCCCAAGGTCCACCAGCAGAGCAAGGGGCGGGCGATCCGGTAGGGCTCCCCCGGTCCTTATCCTCCGCGCCGCTCCTGCTTTCTTCACCCCTTCGACCGGCCGCGCGCGCAATCTTCGGGACATGCGCCGGAAACTCCTCCGCGCCCGCCCCGCCGCCGCGTATCACTCACGCATGGACCCGCTCGCACTCCTCGACGACCTCGTCCGCAACGGCTGGTCATTCAGCCAGTTCGCCCGTGAGCGCGGGCTGACCGCCGCCCAGGCCCTGGACTGGTCAGCCCACCCGGAGGTCGCCCCCCGCCTCCAAGGGGTCCACCGATCGCGACGGCGACCCGCGCGGCAACGGCCCCCGCCACCCTCCCCCGCCCGGGCCGGCGACGCCCACGGATCGCGCCGGCGATCAGGACGGAATGGACCCTTCGGGCACGGAGCCGTCAGGCCATCCGGATCCAGCGGATCAGCGTCGCGAAGTTGGGCGGCCGCCCGTGCATGAGGGCCCCGATGCGGAAGACCTTGGCCGCGGCCCAGGCGGAGACGACGACTGTGGCGACGCCGACGGCGATCCCGACGGGAATCTGCCACGACGGGATCGGCTCCGATCCCGAAAGGCGGATCACCATGATGAACGGGTTGATGCCGGGGACGAACGAAAGGATGGTCGCAAGGGTGGAGTTCGGCGCCCGCTGGATCAGGAACCAGGACAGCCACGGCAGCATGATGACCATCATCACCGGGGCCATGAGCGTCTGCGCCTCGCGCATGTCATTCACGGCCGAGCCGATCGCCGCCATCATCGACGCGACGATGAAGTACGCGAGGATGAAGAAAATGAACAGGTAGACCAGGTCCATCGCGCTGATCAGGTTCGCCCGGTGCAGGAAGACCACCAGCGCCGTCACCCCCAGCCCGGAGTAGATCACCAGGATCACCAGGCCCACCCCCATCTGGCCCAGGATCTTGCCGACCATGATCTGCATCGGCGAGACCGCCGACAGCAGCACCTCCATCACGCGGCTGCTCTTCTCTTCCACCGTCGAAGTGAGCAGGCCCTGGCCGCCGGTGAAGACCGCGGTCATCAGCAGCAGCATGAACCCCATCGGGATGAGCATGCGAAACTCGCCCACGGAGTCCTTCTCGTGCCCGCCGCGGTCGATCGTCTTGCTCTCGACCTTCGGTTGCCTGACCATCGCCAGCAGGTCGCTCGGCGTAAGCCCCGCGCCCACCAGCCGAGGGTCGCCGGCCAGGCGCGCCTCCACAATCGCCTCGCGCACGCGCCCGGTGATGCGATCCTGAACCTCGAAGTCCAGTTTCTCCGCAAAGTACGCGGAGAACGGCGCGTACCCGGCGCCGGCCGCGGGCGCCGCCACCGAGCCCTCGGGCACCACGATCAGCGCCAGGCGGCTGACGGCCTGCCCGCCGGCGTCCGCGGCCTGGCCCTGCGTCTTGATCTGGGCGCGGGCCAGGGGCTCGCGCTCCACGTCCACGTTCGCGTCGGCCGGCAGCACGCGGAGCGTCAGGTGTGTGCTCGCGCTGCGCTCCCTCGCCTGCCGCTCAATCTCCGCGGCGGCCATCCCGCCCCCCTGGGCGGCGAGCGGACCGGCCTTGTCGATCATGGCGCGGGCCTTGGCCGCCCGGTCCTCGGCGTCCCTGGCGTCGGCCGCGGCTGTGAAGCGCTCCTCGACCCCCGCCGCGACCGCCCCCGTCCGGTCGATCAGGGCGACCTCCCCGGCGATCTGCGGGCCCTTCAGGCCCCTCATCATCGACATGGCGCCGAAGACGATGACCAGCATCACGGGCGTCATGATGACGCCCAAGAGGAACCCCTTGGTCAGCACGGTGGCCGTGAACTCCCGCCACGCCACCATGAGCGTCTTATGCATGCGCGGCCTCCGCGTGTTCGCCACGGATGTCGGCGCGGCTGGGGGCATCGCCGCCGCTGGCCCCGACAAGGTCGATGAACACATCCTCCAGCGTCACGCGCTTCACCTCCATGCGCCGCACCGGTATGGCCGCGGCGATCCGGCGGATGCCCTCCTGCGGGTCCAGCCCGGCCGCGAGCCGCGCCTCCAGCACCGACGTGTTCTCATCCGACGACGACACGCTCTGGATGCCGGGCACCTCCGCCAGCGCCGCCGCTCCACCGGGGTCCGCCGGCTCAACCATCACCGTCCGGGGATCGAAGCGGGCACGGATCTCGTCCATGGTGGCGTCCAGCACCTTGTGCCCGCGATGGATCATGACGATCCGGTCGCACAACTGCTCGGCCTCCACCATCGCGTGCGTGGAGAAGATGACCGTGCAGCCGCGTTGGTGCTGCTCGCGGATCAGCCCGCGGATCAGCCGGCGGTTGACGGGGTCCAGCCCCGTGAACACCTCGTCCAGGATCAGCAGGTCGGGCTGGTGGATCACCGAAGACGCGAACTGGACCTTCTGCTGCATGCCCTTGGAGAGTTCCTCGCACTTCTTGCGCGCCTCCTTCGCCAGGTCCAGGCGCACAAGCCACTCCCGGGCACGCTTGGCCGCGGCCGGCGCGTCCACACCCTTGAGCCGGGCCATGTAGGTCAGCAGGGCCAGGACCCGCATCTTCCGGTACAGCCCGCGTTCCTCGGGCAGGTAGCCGATCCGGTCCTTGCTCTCGATCGCGCTCGCCCGGCCCAGGACGGACACCGTCCCGGAATCGGCGAACAGGATCGACATCACCATGCGGATGGTCGTGGTCTTCCCCGCGCCGTTCGGCCCGATCAGGCCGTACAGGCCCCCGGCAGGAAGGGCCAGGTCGAGGTTGTCCACCGCGACCTTCGTCCCGAAGGTCTTGCGGACACCCGTCATACGGATCGCGTCGGTCATGGCGTGAAGGGTAACAGGCTCGAACGGACGAGGAGCGGGGGGCAGGCAACATCCACGGGACACCGCGCAGCCCCCTGCTCACCGGACCGTGCGCCCCGCAACCTATCCTCTGCCCATGCCCGGGCCGCTGGACATGCCGGAGGGGATGCGACGAAAACTCGAAGAGTTGGACTCGCAGTACGCCATGGTGGAGCGGCGCCTGGCGGACCCGGACGTGATGGCCGATCACCGCGCGGTGCGGGACCTTGCCATCCAGAAGGCGGCCATCGCCCCCCTGGTCGAGTCGTACCGACGCCTCCGCGCCGTGGACGCCGAGATCACGGGCCTGCGCGGGACCACGGACACGGAACTGGCCGAGATGGCACGGGAGGAACTCCCGCGACTCGAATCGGAGGCCGCCGCACTCCTGGACAGCGTGAAGTCGCGCCTCGTGACCAGCGACGACCGCCGGGTCGGCTCGGTGATGCTGGAAGTAAGGGCGGGCACCGGCGGGGACGAGGCCGGGCTCTGGGCCGCGGACCTGCTGGCGATGTACGAGAAGTTCGCGGCCCGGCGCGGCTGGTCCTGGGAAGCGCTGGAGGTGACGGCCGAGAGCGGGGGCAGCGGGGGGGGCGGGGGGCTGCGCAGCGCCACCGTGAATGTCCGCGGCGAGGGCGTCTGGAGCGAGATGGCGTTCGAGGCCGGCGTGCACTCCGTGAAGCGCGTGCCCGCGACGGAGGCGCAGGGGCGGGTCCACACCAGCACCGCGACCGTCGCCGTGCTCCCGGAGCCGACGGGCGTCGAAGTGAAGATCGACTGGGCCAGGGACGTCGAGGAGCATGTGACCACCAGCCAGGGCCCCGGCGGTCAGAACGTCAACAAGGTCGCGACCGCCGTGCAACTCCACCACAAGCCCAGCGGCATCATGATCCGGATGCAGGAGAGCAAGAGCCAGCAGCAGAACCGCGAGCGGGCCCGGCGACTGCTGATGGCCCGGCTCTACGAGCAGGAACGCCGCCGGCAGCACGCCGAGCGCACGGCCGCGCGCCGCGGCCAGATCGGCAGCGGCGATCGCTCGGAGAAGATCCGGACCTACCGCTACAAGGAGGGCATCGTCGCCGACGAACGCCTGCCCGGCGAGTACCAACTCCGCGACCTGCTCGCCGGAGACATGGACAGGTTGATGAACGACCTGACGGAGATGGAGACGGCACGCCGCATGGCGGAGTTGTAACCCCGCGAACCCCGTGCGCACGGCGCGCCCGGGCTCCGCATCCGCCCCGCGGGCCGGCCCTGCTACGGCGCCGGCTCCCCGGACTCCTCGGCGACCCGAGCGACCGCGACGACCGCATCCCCGTCATTGAGCGCGACGACGCGCACACCCTGCGTCCCGCGACCGATCTTGCTGATGGACGCGGCCGGGATACGGACCAGTTGCCCCGCGGCGGAGATGACGACCACGTCGTCGGTGTCGCGCACGCCGATTGCCGCCACGGACAGGCCGTTCCGTTCGCTGGTCCTGATGTCCGCGCGGCCCTTGCCCCCGCGGGACTGCGACCTCGGCTTGCCGCTCTCCGGCTGCACACGGTACTCGTCCACGACGGTCCGCTTGCCGTAGCCGCTCTCGGTGACAGTGAGCAGGCACAGGTCCGCGGCCTCCGGCGCCGTCATCAGGTCGCCCTCGGCGTCCCTCACCATCGGCACCTGCATGACGCCGACCACGCTGTCGTCCCCCGCCAGTTCGATGCCCTTGACGCCGGCCGCGCCGCGGCCCATGTCGCGGGCGTCGTCCTCGTTGAACCTGATCGCCGAGCCCCGCGCCGTGACGATGACGATGTCATCGGAGCCCGTCGTGAGCGCAACGTCCAGCAGCGCGTCGCCCTCCCTGAGGCCCACGGCGATGATGCCGGACTTGTTGACGTTGGAGTAGGCCTTGAGCGCCGTCCGCTTCACGATCCCGCCGGTCGAGACGAACGTCAGGTAATGGCTGCCGCTCTCGAAGTCCTTGATGGCCAGGTACGCGCACGTCTTCTCGCCCTCCTTCATCTCCAGCAGGTTGACCAGCGGGCGGCCCTTGGCCGTGCGGCCCATCTCCGGCAGCTCGTACACCTTGATCTTGAACACCCGCCCGGTGGTCGTGAAGCACAGAAGGTCGTCGTGGGTGCTGGCGACGAACAGGTGCTCGATGAAGTCCTCCTCGCGGGCCTCCGATGCCTTGATCCCCTTGCCGCCGCGCCCCTGCTGGCGGTAGGTCGAGAGCGGCACGCGCTTGGCGTACCCCTCGTGGCTGATCGTTACCGCCATGTCCTCTACCTGGATCAGCGCCCCGAGGTTGATGTCCTCCGCCGCGTCCTCCACGCGGGTGCGCCGCGGCGTGTCGTACCGCTCGCGCATCTCCTCGCAGTCCTCCTTGATGATCTCCAGGATGCGCCACTCCTCGGCCAGGATCAGTTCGTACCCCTCGATCTCCTCGCTGAGCGCCCCGTATTCCTGCGTCAGACGCTCGATCTCAAGCCCCACGAGCTGGATCAGACGCATCTGGCCGATGTGCTCGGCCTGGACCCGGCTCAGGAGGACGCCGCCCCCGGCCTCCGCGTCCGCCAGCACGCCGAGCAGGCGCTTCGGCAGCCCGGCCGCGTGCGGGTGGTCCGCGGGGATCCGGAACCGCCGCTCCGCCAGCGCGTGGATCGCGTCCTCGCGCGTCCGGCTGGCGCGGATGATCCGGATCACCTCGTCGATGTCGCACACCGCGTAGATCATGCCCTCCAGCAGGTGGGCCTTCTTCTTGGCCTCGCGCAGCAGGTACGCCGTCCGCCGGCGGATCACCGCCGTGCGGTGCTCGATGTACCGCTCGATCATCTCCCGGAGCGTCAGCGTCCGCGGCTGGCGGTTGACCAGCGCGATGTTCATCACGCTGAAGGTGTCCTGCAGCGGGCTGAACTGGTACAACTGGTTCTCGACCACGCGCGGGTCGGCGCCCTTCTTCAGTTCCACGACCACCCGGCTCTGGGCCTCGCGCCCCGACTCGTTGCGCACGTCGGAGACGTCGGTGATCCGCCCCTCGCCCACCGCCTCGGCGATGCGCTTTACAAGCACGTCCTGCGACAGGTTGTACGGGATCTCGTCGATCACGATCTGCTGGCGGTCGTTCCGCAGGTCCTCCACGTGGCAGGTGCCGCGCAGCGTCACGCGCCCGCGCCCGCTGGAGTACGCGTCCACGATCCCCGCGCGGCCGTGGATCACCCCGCCGGTCGGGAAGTCCGGGCCCTTGACGCCCCGCCGCACGACCCGGCCGCCCACCTCCACGTCCATCATCAGTTCGGCCAGGGAGATGCCGGGGTTCTCCACCACACGCACGATCGCGTCGAAGACCTCCGTCGGATTGTGCGGCGCAAGGCTTGTCGCCATCCCCACCGCGATCCCCAGGCTGCCGTTGATGAGCAGGTACGGGAACCGGCCCGGCAGCACCGTCGGCTCCGTCAGCCGGTCGTCGTAGTTGGGCTGGAAGTCCACCGTGTCGAGTTTCATGTCCGCCAGCATGTCCGCGGCGGCGTGGGTCAGGCGCGCCTCCGTGTACCGCATCGCCGCGGGCGGGTCGCCCTCGATGGAGCCGAAGTTGCCCTGCGGATCCACCACGGCGACACGCATGCGCCACTTCTGCGCCATGTTGACCATGGTCGGGTAGATGACGCTCTCGCCGTGCGGGTGGTAGTCGCCGCTCGTGTTGCCGCAGATCTTCGCGCACTTCAGGTGCTTGCGTCCCGGCAGCAGCCGCAGGTCGTTCATCGCCACCAGGATGCGACGCTGGCTGGGTTTCAGTCCGTCACGGGCGTCGGGCAGCGCCCGGTCCATGATCGTGGACATCGCGTAGGTCAGGTAACTGTCCTGGAGTTCGCGCTGGATGGCCAGTTCAACGATCGCGCCGTCACGGGCTGGCTCGGGCTCGCCTGTGGGGGGGAGGGGGGGTTCGGGCTCGGGCATCGCTGGGGTTTCTCCCGCCGAACTCCGCGGGAAATCCGGCCGCGATATTGTAGGCCGCGGCGACGGCGGCAGGCCCCGGTGAGGGTGCTACCGACAGGCGAAAAACCACCGTGAAACATGCACGTCCAAGCATCGCGATCACGACCGGAGACCCGGGCGGCATCGGGCCGGAAGTGGCCGTCAAGGCCCTGGCGGACCCCGCTCTGCGGGGCCGGGCCAGGTGCCTGGTGCTGGGGCCGGCCGGCGAGTTCGAAGCGGCCGCACGGGCAGCCGGCATCCCGACGTTCTGGACCGTGCTGCCCGCCGCCGGGCGGGCCCTTCCGGGCGAAGGCGTGACCGTGCTGGACGATCCCGTGGCCGCGGCACCGGCCGCCGCGAACGCGGAGTCGGGCGCGGCGTCCTTCCGGTGGGTGGAGCGTGCAATCTCGATGGCGATGGCGGCGCCGGCCGACGCGCTCCATGTGGACGCGATCGTGACGGGGCCGATCAGCAAGGAGGCGTGGGCGCTCGCCGGTCACGGGGACTTCCCCGGCCACACGGAACTGCTGGCCGAGCGGACCGGCGCCGCGCAGCACGGCATGATGTTCGTCGGCCCGCGCCTGCGGGTGATCCTGGCGACGGCCCATGTGCCGCTCATGCAGGTGGCGGGCTGTCTCACGGTCGAGCGGGTCGCCCAGACCGTTGAACTCGGGGCCGCCGCCTGCCGCCGGCTGGGGATCGCCCGGCCGCGGATCGCGGTGTGCGGCCTCAACCCGCACGCGGGGGAGAACGGCCTGCTCGGTGATGAGGATCGGCGTGTGATCGCGCCGGCGATCGCCCGGGCCGTCGCGGCGGGCATCGATGCCGGCGGGCCGTACCCCGCCGACGCCGTGTTCAGCGCGGCGGTGGCGGGACGCTACGACCTGGTGGTCGCCATGTACCACGACCAGGGGCTGATCCCGGCGAAGGTGCTGGACCGCGACCGGACGGTCAACGTGACGGTGGGCCTGCCTATCATCCGCACCAGCCCGGATCACGGGACTGCGTTCGATATCGCGGGGCGCAACCGGGCGGAGGACGGCAGTATGAAAGCGGCCATCGACCTTGCCATCAGGATGACCGGCGCCGCCTAGTGCCCCAGAGGCACGGGCGCCGCCCGTGCCGCCCCGCACGTCCACGTCAACCATGTGACCTTTCGCGCCGGCATCGCGCCGCCGCCGGATACCCCAAGCCCATGCACCCGCCCGCCCCGGCCGCCGACCGGCCGACCCCGCACCCGCGCCCGCTCCTGGAACTCCTGCAGATCGCGGGGCCCAGCGTCGCCACGATGGCGTCGTACACGGTGATGCAGTTCGTGGACAAGTTGATGGTCTCGAAGATCGGGCCGGACCCGATCTACGTCGGGGCGCAGGGCAACGGTGGGCTGGCGGCGTTCGTCCCGATCTCCATCGCGATGGGGATGGTGACGGTGGTCAACACATATGTGTCGCAGAACCTGGGGGCGGGCCGGGCGCGGTCGGCCCCGGCGTACGCCTGGGCGGGGCTGTGGCTGATGGCGATCTACTGGGTCGCGGTGATGCTGCCGTTCGCGCTGCTCCTGCCGCACATCTTCGCGTGGCTGGGGCACACGGGGGAGGGCGCCCGGCTCTCGACCCGGTACGGGCAGATCCTGGTCGTGGGCTCGATCCTCACGATGTCCACGCGCGCCATTGCGCAGTACTTCTACGGGATGCACCGGGCCTGGGTGGTGATGGTCGCGGGGATCATCGCCAACCTCGTCAACCTGGCGCTGGCGTACGGGCTCGTGCTGGGGCACTTCGGGATGCCGGCGCTGGGCGTCGCGGGCTCCGGCTACGCGACCGTCATCGCGACCGGCGTGGAACTGGCGATCCCGATGGCGATCTTCCTGGGCGCGAGGCTGCACCGCGAGTTCAACACGCGGGGGCAGTGGCGGCTGTCGCGCGAGCGGCTGCGCGACCTGCTGCGCCTGGGATGGCCCGCGGGGCTCATGTTCGGCAACGAGATGATCTGCTGGGGGTACTTCATGGTCGGGCTGGTGGGGGGGTTCGGCGACCACCACGCCACCGCGGGCTGGATCGCGCACCAGTACATGTCGCTGTCGTTCATGCCGGCGGTGGGGATCTCCTTCGCGTGCACCGCGCTGGTGGGCAGGTACATGGGGATGGACCGGCCGGACCTGGCGGCGCGGCGGGCGTGGCTGGGCCTGTCCGTCTGCCTGGCCTACATGGGCCTGTGCGGGGTGCTGTTCTATGTCCTGCGCGTGCCCATGGTGGAGCTGTTCCTGGACCGCGGCACTCCGCCCGATGTCGCGGCGGAGATCATCCGGCTGGGCTCGACCTTCCTGATCGCGGCCGCGTGCTTCCAGGCGTTCGACGCGGTCGCGATGACGATGAGCGGTTCGCTCCGCGGCGCGGGGGACACCGTGATGCCCGGCGTGGTGACGGTCATCCTGTCCTGGGGGATCATCGTGCTGGGCGGGCGGGCGGTCATCGCGTGGTGGCCGGACCTTGGCTCCACCGGGCCGTGGATCGCGGCGTCGTCGTACATCGCGGTCCTGAGCCTGTACCTGCTGGGGCGGTTCGTGAGCGGGCGGTGGCGGTCGATCCGGCTGGTGGGGGCCGAGGCGGCACCGCAGGCGGGCGCGGCCATGGCCACCGACGGCATGGTGTGATCAGCCCGGCCTGCGCCAGCCGGCGTCGGGGTCCTTGGCCAGGACGCCGGCGGACTGCTTCACGCAGCGGAGGCACGCGAACGCCTCGCGCGTCGGGCTGGTCCACATGGGGCCCTCGCGGGGCTCCAGGCAGAGGGTGCAGGCGGCGCCCGGCGGCGCCGAGCGCACGCCGCCCCCGGCCGCTTCCACGAAGGCGACGCTCAGGCACGGACCGCAGATCAGGCTGCCGCGGTGGCCCTCAACCATCGGGCGGTCCGCGGCCCAGCAGCGTGCGCAGAAATCGCAGAGAAAGTCTTCTGCGGTCATGTTCTCGGGGTCGGCGCCGGGGCGTTGCACGGGTAAGGCTAGAGGGCACAAAGCGAAAAGGGCGGAATGCTGGAGAAGAAGGAGGCCGCGGAGCGGCGGGGTACCCAAGAAGTCTTGACCGCCGCGGAGCGGCGGGGTACCCAAGAAGGGAACCCGGCGCGGTTCACGGGCACCCCAGGGCGTACTTGGTCATGAAGCAGCCGAAGTCGGAGATATTGATGCCGTAGACGCCCGCGGGCGGGCCGAAGGCGTCCTTGTTGCAGTTGGCGTAGGGGTCGAACGCGGCGAACTTCGCCTGGAAGCAGGTGAAGTCGGCGATGGTCAGCGCCCCGTCGCGGTTGCAGTCGGCGTAGCAGTTGCCGGTCTTGCAGCCGACGTACTGCACCAGGCCCCTGCCGAGGCCCCCGCCGGCGGAGACGAAGTCGCCGCCCAGGAACA
>JADLGW010000060.1 GCA_020849105.1 Phycisphaerales bacterium
AGTGCGAGCGGATCGCCCGGAAGGCCGGTTCCCTCGATTCCGACGCCGCGGTTTCCGCGTTTTTGCGGGAACGGGCGAGAAAGATCATCCCCGAGGCGTTCGGCGGACGGACCGCCGAGGAACGGGTGTAGGGGCCGCACGCGGGTTGTTCTCGCACGCGGCGCACCCGGCGACCATCGGGGAACAGTTTGTGCCGGCGTGCGTTTTGCGCCGCCGCCCCCTCCCGACCCGGCGCCTCACGGCGCTCGTGCGATCCCGGGAGCGGGCGAGTCCCGCGAACACGCACGCCCGGCCCCGTGAGCCGGCCGCAGTCCTGCGCGTGCGCTTCCTTCAAGCACAGCCGAATCATCAGGTGGCACCGGTCTCCAGACCGGTGGTTCTGCTGCGCACCGCTCGGGAGAGCGGTGCCACCTCAGGAAGTGTCACCGTGCCGCTCACGCAACCGAAAAGGAAGGTTGCATGTCCGAGTCCAAGTCCCAGATGCTCATCAGTTACACCCCCGGCGAGGAGTGCCGCGTCGCGGTCGTCGAGGGCGGGCGCCTGGAGGAGTTCCACCACGAGCGCGCCGCGAGCATAAGCCGCGTCGGCAACATCTACGTCGGGCGGGTCACGAACGTCGAGCCCGCGATCCAGGCGGCGTTCGTCGACTTCGGGATCGAGCACCACGGGTTCCTGCACGTCACGGACCTGCACCCGCGGTACTTCCCGGGCGAGGACGCCGAGGAGACGACCGAGCGGGTGGGGCGGAAGACGCCGCGGCGTGACCGCCCGCCGATCCAGCGGGCCCTGAAGCGCGGGCAGGAGATCACCGTCCAGGTGCTGAAGGAGGGCGTGGGGACCAAGGGCCCGACGCTCACCAGTTACCTGTCCATCCCCGGGCGTTTCCTGGTGATGATGCCGCAGATGGACCGCGTGGGCGTGTCGCGCAAGGTCGAGGACGAGGACCTGCGACGCCGGATGCGGGAGATCCTGGACCAACTGGAACTCCCGGAGGGGTTCGGGTTCATCGTCCGCACGGCGGGGCTGGACCGCACGAAGGCGGAACTGAAGCGCGACCTGTCGTACCTGGCCCGCCTCTGGAAGGACATGGAGGCGCGGCGGGGCGCCGGCGACAAGCCGCGGCTGCTGTACTCCGAGAGCGACCTGCTGGTCCGGGCGCTGCGGGACATGCTGACGGCCGAGATCGAGGAGGTGGTGATCGACAACGAGGTGGCGCTGGGCCGCGCCTCGCGATTCCTGAAGATCGTCGCGCCGCGCTCCCGGGTGAAACTCCTCCAGTACCAGGGCAACACGCCGCTCTTCCACGCCTTCGGGGTCGAGCAGCAGATCGCGCTGATCCACGCGCGGGAGGTGCCGCTGCCCGGGGGCGGGCGCCTGGTGATCGACGAGACCGAGGCGCTGGTGGCGATCGACGTGAACTCCGGGAAGATGCGGGACGCCCGCGACGCGGAGACCAACGCCTACCGGACCAACCTGGAGGCGGTGGACGAGATCTGCCGGCAACTGAAACTGCGCGACCTGGGCGGGATCGTCATCAACGACCTGATCGACATGCGGCACGCCTCGCACCGCAAGGACATCGAGACGCGGTTCCGTGAGCGGCTCAAGCGCGACCGGGCGAAGACGACGACGCTGGCGATCAGCGACTTCGGCATCCTGGAGATGACGCGCCAGCGGATGCGCGGGAGCCACGAGTCCGTGCACTTCAGCGAGTGCCCGACGTGCCGCGGGCGCGGGCTGGTGCAGAGACCGGAGTCCACGACCGCCGATGCGCTGCGGAACCTCGCGGCCCTGCTGGACCACGAGCGGGTGGGGAAGGTGGAGATGGTGGTCAACCCGCGGGTCGCGGGCGAACTGCTCAGCGGGCGCCGCAAGTCGCTGGGGCAACTGGAGCGGCGCAGCGGCAAGCGCGTGGAGGTCCGCATCAGCGACGCGCTGGCGATCGACCGCGTGAACTTCTACGCGTACGACGGGGACGGGGCGGATATCGACGTGGAGAAACTGCCCTCCGCCGGGCACCCGACGGAACTCAAGGAGTGGGAACTGCCCAGGGTTGCCGAGGACGGCTGGGCGGGGGACCTGCTGGATGAGGAGAAGCCGCCCGAGCCGGAACCCGAGCCGGTGGAAGACGCCGCGCCGGGGGCGCTGACCCACCCCATCGAGTTCGAGGACGACGGGAGCGAGGCGGACTTCGGTCCGGCGCCGGGCGCGCCGCTCGCCCAGGGTGAGGGCGGGCACAAGAAGCGACGCCGCCGCCGCCGCGGACGCGGTGGGAGAGGCAACGAGGCTGGTGCGCAGGCGACGGACCAGCCCCGGAGCGTGGGTGAAGCCCCTGTAAACGGTGACGGGGCACCGTCCGAGATACAGGCCGAAGGTCCCGGGAGCCCGAGTCAAGGGGACGGGCCGCAGAATGGGGGCGGATCTGCGGAACAGGGTGCGCCTGGTGAGGGCGGCCGCCGCCGCCGTCGCCGTCGTCGTCGCCGCGGGCGCGGCGGTGCGGGCGGGCCGGAGGGTGAGAGCGCGCCCGAGAGCACGCTGCCGCCGGTTGACGGGGCACCGGTCCACGCTGCGCTCCCGCCCGACGAGGGCCCGCGCGGCGACTCCTGGGACGTGGCCCCGTCGGAGATTCAGCCGCTGCACGCCGCAGCGACGGAGGCCGTCCACGCCGCGATCGCGCCGAGCGACGGCCCTGAAGGGGTCGATGCCGAGGAGGGTGTGCCCGAGTTGGCGGGCGGGGGCGCACCAGTAAGCGACGGAGCCCCTGCCCAGGGCGGTGAGCGGGGCGAGCGGCGTCGCCGTCGCCGTCGCCGGCGGCGCGGCGGTGGCGGTGGTGGTGGGGGGGGCGAGGGAGGGATGGGCGGGGGCGCCGCGCCCCGGGAGCAAAGCCAGCCCGCGTCAGCCCAGGCGCAGAACAGCAACCGCCGCGCCGCGCCCCCTGGCGGTCAGCGCCCGCCACGCCCGGATGATCGCCCGCGCGAGCCGCGCGCTGTTGCCCCGCCGCCGGAGCCCGGGGCCGCGCCGACGCCGGCGGCAGACGCCGCGCCCAAACGGCGGTTCCTCTACTCCGCAAGCCGTCGCAAACTCGCCCCGGGCGAGGCCGCCAAACGCCCGCGGGAGTAGCCGAGTGCCGAGCGATGTCCGACGCGTGATCGTGCTCGGTTCGACGGGCTCCATCGGCGTGCAGACGCTGGAGGTCATCGACCACCTCAACAGCCTGCACGCGCGGGGCCTGCACCCGGTCCGTCACGAGGTCGTGGGCCTCGCGGCGCGCGCGAACGCCGGCGGCCTGGTGCGGCAGCGCTCTCGGTACGCTCTGGCCTCCGTAGCGCGTGCGGCGGATCCGGCCGATCCGTGCGACTTTCACGGGCCTTCGGCGGCGCTCGACCTGGTGCGGAGTGTCGAGTGTGACGTGGTGGTGTCGGCCATCACCGGTTCGGCCGGGCTGCCGGCAACACTGGAGGCCGTGCGCCTGGGGCGCGACGTGGCGCTGGCGAACAAGGAGACGCTGGTCGCCGCGGGGTCGCTGGTGGTGGCGGAGGCGCGGCGGACGGGGGCGCGGCTGCTGCCCGTGGACAGCGAGCACGCGGGGCTGTGGGCGTGCCTGCGAGGCTCGGGCGCGCCTCCCGTCGACGCCTCGGGCGTCGTGACGCGGGCGATCATCACCGCCTCGGGCGGGGCGTTCCGGGACAGGTCGGTGGAGGAGTGCGCGGACGCGACCCCCGAGGAGGCCCTGCGCCACCCGGTCTGGACGATGGGGAAGAAGGTCACGATCGACAGCGCCACGATGATGAACAAGGCGCTTGAACTGGTCGAGGCCCACTGGCTGTTCGGGCTGGGCGCGGGCCAACTGCGCGTGCTGATCCATCCCCAGTCGGTCGTGCACGCCATGGTTGAGTGGGCGGACGGCTCGGTGCTGGCGCAACTGGCGCCACCGGACATGCGCGGGCCGATCCAGCAGGCGCTCTGCTGGAGCGGAGCGCCGCTCCGCGGCGGATTTTCGGGTACCCCGCCACTCCGTGGCGGATCAGTGGATGAACACACGGAACAACCGCCCCGGCGTGGCGGGGTACCCGGACGCGCGGCTTCCCTTGACTGGGCGTCGCTGCGGTCGCTCGAGTTCCGCGAGCCCGACCCGGAGCGTTTCCCCGCGATCCCGCTGGCAGCCCGAGTGATTGAGGCCGGCGGCACGGCGGGGGCGATCATGAACGCGGCCAACGAGGAGGCAGTGGCCGCGTTCCTGGGCGGGTCGAGCCTCCGATCCGACCCCGGACATGTCGGCGCCGAGAGCCCACCAGCGCGCCTGGCGTTCGGTCGCATCGTGGACGTGGTGCGCCGGGTGATGGACCTGCTCCCGCCGTCCCCCCTGGAGTCCCTTGATGATGCGCTGCGTGCCGAGGACCTCGCACGGGCCGCAGCCAGGAGGGTCATCGCCGATGGATGAAGGGCCACCAGATCACCGACCGGACGCCGCGGCCACGGCGATACTCTGGCGCCGGCTCGGGCCGGCGGGGGCGCTCGGCGTGCTCTGGTCGGTTGCCCCCGCCGTCCTCGGTTCATTCCTGCTGATCTATCTCGGCACGGTCGGCGATTGGCTCCGCGCCCGCGAGTCGGGCCTGGCCATCTACACCATCGCCTTCATGGTCGCGGCCGGCCTCGGCATTCTCCCGACCTACGCCCAGGCAATTCTCGGCGGGTGGGTCTTCGGTCTGTCCTTCGGGCTGCCCGCGGCGCTGCTCGGGTTCCTCGGCGGGGCGATCATCGGCTACGCCGCGGCCCGCACCGTCGCCCGAACCCGTGTGGAGCAACTGATCGCGGAGAATCCCAAGGCCCGGGCCGTGCGGGAGGCGCTGGTGGGCCGCGGGTTCTGGTCCACGATGGGCGTCGTGGCGCTGCTGCGCCTGCCGCCGAACTCACCGTTCGCTCTCACGAACCTGGTCATGGCGGCGGTCGGTGTGCCGCGGGTTGCGTTCGCCGTGGGGACGCTGCTGGGCATGACCCCCCGAACGGCCGTCGCCGTTGCGTTCGCGGCGGTGGCGGCCCGCGGCGGGCGCGACATCCAGGAGTTTCTGAAGGAGGGTCCGGGAAAGTGGGCCCTGATCATCGGGATCGGCGTCATGTTCGGCGTGCTGGCCCTGATCGGGCACATCGGGAAGAAAGCGGCGGAGCGTGTGGTATCCTCGCGGGGGCCGGCGCCGGGACAGGCCGGTCAAGAATGAGGAGAACGCGATGCGGTGCGCAGGTATGTTTGCCGTCATGGTGCTGGTCGCGGCGGCAAACGCCCAGCAGGAAGTCAGCATCAACCTGGCGGGGGTCAAACTCCAGAACGGGCTGAACCAGTCGCGCAGCAGCGCCCCGGCGACCATCTCGCCCGCGCGGTGGTACTCGTACGAGGTCAGCGGGATGGTCCGCGGGTCCAGCGGCCTGCTGGCGGTGCTCTACCCGACGCCGATCTCGCTGGCTGAACTGCTGGAGAGTTTCCAGAAGGGCGGGTCGGCGGCGCTCTCCGGCACCACCTGCAACGCGTCCGGCACGCATCCGATGACGGTGATGGACCAGGACTTCTCAGGCCAGGCCCCGGTCGGCCCGGTCACCGCCGAGGTGGGCGTCCATATGAAGGCCGGAATCGACGCCGCGAACATCGCGTACTTCGAGATGACTGACGTCGTCGTGACGCCGTCGATTGTCGGGTCGATGACGTTCACCTCGGGCACGGTGCTGGTGAAGCGGGTCGCGTGCCCGCCGGACATCAACGGCGACGGCACGCTGAACCTCTCGGACTTCGGCGCCTTCCAGACGTCCTTCGCCCTGGGCAAGCCGATCGGCGACTTCAACTGCGACGGCGCCCTGAACCTGGCGGACTTCGGCGCCTTCCAGACCGCGTACGCCCTCGGCTGCCCCTGAGTTGTTCCCGCACAGGCGGGGCCACGGGAGCGCCGCCGAGCAGGAACAAGAGCAGGCCACGGTGTTCGCGGGGCGCGCAGGAACTGACGTTTTCGACCCTCCCCCGTCTCTCTCCCTGTTTCGTTTCTTGCCGGAGTTGTCATGCCAAGCCCGCAGCGAGAGTTTGTCCTGAAGTGGTGGAATGAGGCGTGGGGCGACGGCCTGTGGGCCGCGTCATGGAGCAAGTCTCTGGACGGCCTTACCGCGGCCCAGGCCGCGTGGCGCCCACCGGGTGTCCACGGGAAGCGCCACTCCATCTGGCAACTGACGCTCCACATGGTGTTCTGGCGTGAGTCCTGGCTTCGGCGTGCGGCCACCGGCCAGAAGCCGACCAAGGATGAACTCGCAACCCTGAACTTCCCGGAGATCGCGGATACCTCCGAGGCGGCCTGGAAGGCCGCCCACGCCCGGTTCAAAGGGACACAGGATCGTGTCGCCAAGGCTCTGAACGAGATGGGGACGGAGGCGGACCCGATCATGTACTTCCTGCCTCACGACTGCTACCACTTCGGGCAGGTGAACATGCTCCGTGGGATGCAGGGCCTGCCGCCGATTGAGTAGGCGGTCTTCCGCCCCGGGGGCCGCCGGCCGCCTCGTTCTCCGATTCGTCACGCCGGCACCGCACACCGGACCGATGAACTCTGTAGCATGGCCGCGCCTGCGGAATGGAACCCGCGGCCGCTCGGGTCCCGTCGCTCCCAGACACCGGCAGGACCGCCATTTCCCGCCCCTCCCCCCTCGTGCCGGGCCAAGGACGACGTTGATGCAACTCACGCGTG
Organism: Phycisphaerales bacterium; assembly: GCA_020849105.1. Classification (GTDB taxonomy): domain Bacteria; phylum Planctomycetota; class Phycisphaerae; order Phycisphaerales; family UBA1924; genus JADLGW01. The sequence goes on from JADLGW010000060.1 coordinate 6,720, forward strand.
ACCCGGTCACCGTACAGATTCTGACCACCCCGCACCGCACCGCCCCTCCGCCGGCTATCGAGAAGGCGAGCGAGGAGGGCGATCGGGTGCGCGCGCTCTCCCCCGCGGACCGCAAACTCCGCATGATCAACCTTGGGGCCGTCCTTGTGCCCATCGTCGGGCTGGTGATGGTCACGGTCATGTCATGGGGCTGGGGGTTCGACTGGGTCCAGTTCGGCGTCTCCGTCGGCATGTCTCTGGCGACGGCGTTCGGCATCACGGTGGGATTCCACCGGCTCTTCACGCACCGGTCCTTCCGGGCCCCCGCGCCGGTCCGCTACACGCTGGCGGCGCTGGGCTCGATGGCGGTCCAGGGGCCCGTGATCGAGTGGGCGGGTACCCACCGCAGGCACCACCAGCACTCCGACGGTGAGGAGGATCCGCACTCCCCGCACATGCACGCCGACGGGTCCTGGGGCGATGGAATCCTCGGGACGCTCAGGGGGTTCTACCACGCGCACGTCGGCTGGCTGTTCGCCGGTCGCTGCAAGGGCCTGGGGAAGTACACGAAAGACCTGCACGCCGACCCGGTCGTCGCGATGGTCAACAGGCAGTTTCTGTTCTGGGTCGTGGCGGGGCTCGTGCTGCCCGCGGTGCTGGGCGGGGTGATCTCCCTGTCATGGACCGGGGCGTTGCTCGGGTTCCTGTGGGGCGGCCTGGTCCGAATCCTGGCCGTACACCACATCACCTGGAGCGTGAACTCGATCTGCCACCTGTGGGGCTCCAGCCCGTTCCGGTCCCACGATGAGAGCCGGAACAACGTGCTCGTCGGCGTGCTGGGGATGGGCGAGGGCTGGCACAACAACCACCACGCGTTCCCCACCTCCGCCCGGCACGGCCTGACCTGGTGGCAACTGGACACCAGTTACCTGCTGATCCGCGGGATGGCACTGGTCGGGCTCGCTTCCGACATCCGTGTGCCCGACGCGGTGCGCATCGAGTCGAAGCGGAGGGTGCGTGCGGAACCGCCTTTTCAGCCGGTGAATCGCCCGGAATCCGCGGCACCGTGAGGACACGGGCACACCGGGAGGATGCCGTGCCCGCTCGAATCGTGCCGGTCGGCGGCCAGGACACCGGGGGCACCGGACGACGGCCGCTTATGGCTGCTGCGGTCAAGCTCTGACCAGGTTCACGGGCCACCCGTGCACCGGGCCCGGCCGCCGACCGGCACGACTCGGCGAATCCTAAGCCCGCCGCGCGGCCGATACCATGAGCCGTGGACGAAACCTCCGCCCCGCACCCTCCTCACGACCTGCACCCCCTCCACACGGCGGAAATGGAGCGGGCGCGCCTGCTGCGCTTCGTCCGCGTCTCGTACATCGTGCTGCTGGGCACGGTGACGATCCTGGCCATCCTGCCCATCGAGGCCACGGTCGAGCCCACGGTCGAAGTGCTGGGCGTCCCGGTGAAGATGATCTGGCCGCTGGTGCTGCTCTCCAGTGCCGTGGTCAGCGGCCTGGTGCTCTTCATCGACCTCTTCACCACCCGGAAGAAGATCAGCACCCTGTCCAGCGTGTTCTTCGGCCTGCTGGCCGCGATGCTCGCCACCTACGCCGTGGGAACGGTGATCGACCTGCTGGCGACGGTCTGGTCGCTGAAGGCGACGCCCGGCCTCATCCCCACGATCAAGGTGCTGATCGGCCTGGGCCTCTCGTTCCTGTGCATCACGACGGTGCTCCAGACCAAGGACGACTTCCGGCTCGTCATCCCCTACGTCGAGTTCGCCAAGCAGATCCGCGGCTCGCGCCCGCTGCTGCTGGACACCTCGTCGCTCATCGACGCCCGCATCGCCGACGTGGCCCTGACGGGCATCATCCAGGCCCCCATGGTCATCCCCGCCTTCGTCGTCGCGGAACTGCAACTCCTGGCCGATTCCGGCGACAAACTCCGCCGCGCCAAGGGCCGGCGCGGCCTGGACGTCATCACGCGCCTGCAGCGGGCCGGGGCGCTGGACGTCACGATTGACGAGACCCCGGTCCCCGGCAAGGCCGTGGACCAGATGCTGATCGAGACGGCCCGCACGATGCCCGCGATCATCGTGACCGGCGACGTGGGGCTCGCCCGCGTCGCGGGCATCCAGGGCGTGCGGGTCCTGAACCTCAACGACGTCGCCAACGCCCTCAAGCCCTCGCTGGTCCCGGGCGAGCAACTCTCGGTCCGCCTGCTCAAGCCGGGCGAGCAGCCGGGCCAGGCGGTCGGGTACCTCGAAGACGGCACCATGATCGTCGCGGAGGACGGCGGCGGGAGCATCGGGATGCAGGTGACGCTCAACGTCACGTCCACGCTTCAGACGTCCAACGGTCGGCTCATCTTCGGGCGCATCTCCGGCGACGGCGCGCCGCCCCACCCCGCCGAACCCGCGGCCGCCGAACTCCAGGGCCACGCGGCGCCGGCCCCGAGCGAGCCCGACCCCGGCGCCGACCTGCCGGCCGACCATCCGCGCCGCGGCCCGTTCCCCCCCAACGCCCCGCGTCGCCCGAACACCGCGCGCAACCCGAGACGCTGAGCGGACGGTTCTCCCGGCCGCGGTCAGCCGCCGACGGCCGCCTCCGCCTCAATCTCGATGAGCATGGCGGGATCGATCAGGCTCGTGACCTCGACCAGCGACGTGGCCGGGCGGATGTCGGCGAAGACCTCCCCGTGCGCCCGCGCAAAGTCCTGCCAGCGGGAGATGTCGGTGACGTACATGCGGGTGCGCACCACGTCACGCATCGACGCGCCGGCCTTGTCCAGCGCCGACTCGATGTTCCGCAGGCACTGCCGCGCCTGGGCGTAGGCATCGCCCGGCCCCACCAGCACGCCGGCGCCGTAGTCCATCGCCGTTGTCCCGGACACCCAGACGCGCCCGCCCACGCGGACAGCGCGGGAATAGCCGACCACGGGCTCCCACGGTGAACCCGACGAGATATTCCGGCGTTCCATGCCGGATGCTACGAGCCCGGAGCACAGGGGAGGGACGCGCCCGACGCACGAAAACCCGGTGCGGCGATCGAGCAGAACCGGTCCGGCGTCGCGGGCCACCCGATCCGGTGCGCGACCGTCAGGCGCTCGTCCTGGTCCAGGCGTAGAGCCCGCCGAGGCACGCCGCGGTCCCCAGCCACAGCACCAGCATCGACCCGACGAAGTACGGGAACACGCACAGCGTCAGGCCCGCGACCATGGACGGGACGTCCAGTTCCCGCTTCCCGCGGAGCAGCAGCAGGAACCCCGCCGACCCGATCAGGAAGCCGGACATGAGCAGCCAGGGATGCGAAAGGTCCATGCGCCCCTCCTCCCGGGGTCATCGGTCCGTCCACGCTCCGGATCGCGCCGTCCGGTGGCCCTGCCGGTTATGGGGTGTCCGATCTCGCGGCCTGTTCGGGCCGCATCGCTGTGCGGGGGTACTCTTGGCCCGTGCGCGTGCTGGTCATCCACAACGCGAAGGCGGGATATGAACAGGCCGACGCCCCGGCCATCATGGCCCTGATCCGCAAGGCGGGCCATGACCCCGTCTACCAGTCGGGGATGATTGATGATCTGCACACCGTGCTCGATGAGCCGTGGGACCTGGTGGTGGCCGCCGGGGGCGACGGGACGGCGACGCGCGTGCTCAAGGCGTGCGCGGGGCTGGACCTGCCCGTGGCGCTGCTCCCGCTGGGCACGGCGAACAACACCGCCCACGCGCTCGGGCACGTCGGGACGCTGGAGCACCTGGTGCAGGCCTGGACCGGCGCCGCCCGCGTCCGCATCGACCTGGGCATCGTCGAGAGCAACCTCGGGCGCGCGGGCTTCGCCGAGTCCTTCGGCATCGGGCTCATGGCCCAGACGATCGTCACCGCGGACAAGGGCGACTCGGGCAAGGCCCGCGCAAAGTTCGCGAGTGTCGCCGAACGCCTTGACTCCGGCATGAAGGCGATGCGGAAGACCCTCAAGACCCTGGAGCCGCGACGGCTCCGGGTGCGGACGGCGGACGGCCAGATCGACGGCCAGTACCTGTGGCTGGAGGTGGGCACCTTCGGCATGGTCGGCCCGCGCATCCCGCTCGTGCACGCCGACGACTACTCCGACGGGCTGCTCACCTACGCCCTGCTCCCGGCGTCGCAGAAGGACACGTTCGCCGAGTTCCTGGGGGCCACCCACGGCGGCAGCGCCCCGACGCGCACCGGCCTGGTGACAGGGAGGACCCCGAGCCTCCAGGCCGAGTGGTCCGGCTTCCCCGCGCACCTGGACGGCACGCTGCTGGAGGACCTGGGCCGGTCGGACGACACCGTGAGCGTCAGCGTGCGCGTGCGCCCCAAGACCGTGACCGTTCTCAAGCTCACGCGCGGGTAGACAGGTTCACGTCGGCGGGCTTGCAGCGGGCGGCGCTGCCGCGCCCCGTGCAGCGCCCGTGGTCCGTCAGGTCCAGGCGCAGCGGGTCAAAAAAACAGCGGGCCCGGCGCTGCCGCCCGGCCCGCTGGTCTCCGCGACCGTCACCGGGGGTACCCCACTCAACCCGGCGGGTTGCGGCGGGGACGCTCGGGTTGATCCGCGGGTGGCTTGGCCGGGCGGGCACGCCGCGGACGCGCCGTCACCTCATTGTCCATGTCACCCTTGTCGCCCGGCTTCGCGTCCCGGGCGCGCGGGGCATCCCCATCCCGGCCCTGTTGGGCCCGCTCCTCCAGGGCCCGCTCGACCCGGGACAGGAACTGCTCCCGCTCCTCCGGGCTCAGTTGCCCGAGGAGTTCGGCGATGTGGCGGAGGCGCTCCCGCGGCACCGGGGCGCCCGCGGGCCCGCCTTCGCCCGGACCTGCGCCCGGCGACGGGGGAGGCTGCCCCGGCTTCCCGCCGGCGCGATCCCGGAGTCTGCGCTCCAGTCGCTGCTCATCCATCCGGCCCTCGGCGTCCTTGCGGGCCTTGTCGATCTCGCCCTTGACGAAGTCCTTCTGCTTGTCGTTCAGGATGGCGAAGGCCCTGGTCTGCACCTCCTGGATGCGATCGGCCGTGCGCCGGCGCTGCGCCCCGGCATCCTCGGAGTTCCCGCCGCGGGGGCCGCGCTCGCCGCCGCGCATCGATCCCATCTCCTCGTGCAGGGCCCGGAACTGCGCCTCCTGCTTCGCGGACAGTTGCAGCCCGTCCGGCGCGTCATCACCGCGGAGCCTGCCGATGGCCGCCATCAGCGCCCCCGGCGGTACGCGCCCGCCGCCCATCCGTCCGTCCGGACGGCCCTCACCAAACGTCCCGTCCATGCCGGGCACGCGGTCCTCATGGACTCTGGGCCCGCGCAGCGCCGGCGGCGCGCCGTCTCGCGGCGGCGGTGGTGGACGGTCTTGGGCCATCGCCGCACCGGCCAGGGCCAGCACCGCGCCGCACGCCATCAGTCGAGTCATCGGGACCTCCTTGAAGGGCTTTTCATCTTCCGGACGCCCAGAACCAACGAGTATCGACGCCCTTCATTGCGGGAATTCGGGGGGCAACGCCCTACGATGCGAGCGTCATGCCCATCACCGCCGCCGATCTTCGCGCCGCCGCCCAGACCGCCGTGGGCGAGGACGCCGTCCGGGATACCGCGCTCGTCGGGGGCACCGCGGCCGTCCGCCTCACGGCCCCGGCGGACCCCGGGCAGCACGACGCCTTTATCCAGCACGCCGCTCGCGCGGTGGCCGCCGCGGATACACGGGCGGGGCAGTCGCTCAGGGCTATCACCATCGAACTTCTGGATGACTCCGGCCGGGTAGTTCAATCCAAGACCTATCCCGCCGTGCCGCTGGAGGACGCGGCCCAGCACCACCGCCCCATCTCGGGCCTGCGCCCACAGCCGGCACCGGCAAGCAGCAAGGCGCTCCCGGACGTGCGCCACGTCATCGCCGTGGGCGCGGGCAAGGGGGGCGTCGGGAAGTCCACCATCGCGACGAACCTGGCGGTCGGGCTCGCGCGGCGCGGGCACGCCGTCGGGCTGATGGACGGCGACATCTACGGCCCGTCGATGCCGACCATGCTCGGGCTGGACCCGCTGGAGGCGTCGGTCGTCGCGGGGATGCTCCAGCCGTTCACCGTCCACGGGCTGAAGGCGATGACGATCGGCAAACTGGTGGACCCGGAGAAGCCGCTGATCTGGCGCGGGCCGATGGCGCACGGCGCATTCAAGCAACTGGTCGAGCAGACGAACTGGGGCGAACTGGACTACCTGGTGATCGACCTGCCGCCGGGCACGGGCGACGTGCCGCTGACGATGGCGCAGATGCTGAGCCTGACCGGCGCCGTCATCGTCTGCACGCCGCAGAAGGTCGCCCAGGACGACGCGGTGCGGGCCCTGCGGATGTTCCAGCAACTGGGGGTCGAGGTGCTGGGTGTGGTCGAGAACATGTCGTACTTCGTGGGCGACGACGGCAAGGAGTACGACCTGTTCGGCAAGGGAGGGGCCGCGAAGATGTCGAAGAGGCTGGGCGTGCCGTTCCTGGGAGCCGTGCCGATCACGACCGCGCTGCGCGAGAACTCCGACGCGGGCGACCCCACCGCCAACTTCAAACGGGGCCCGCTCGCCGACTCCCTGAATGCCCTGGTCGAGGCCACGGAATCACAGGCGTCGCTCGCGGCCTTGCGGCAGGGCAAGAGCAGGCCCACGCTCAATATCTCGTAGCGCTATTGCCTGACGATGTACGCCCGCCCGATGTCCTTGAACGGGTCGCCGCTCGGGTCCTCGTAGGGGGCGGTGATGACGAGTTCGGCCCGCCCGTCGCCGGTCAGGTCGGGCAGGGCGAGCACCGCACTCCCCAACCGTCCGCCGTTCTCCGGGTGGGGTGAGGGCAGATTGCGCAGGCGGTTGCCGCTGAAGCCGCTCAGGACAAAGACCACGCCCGGGCCATAGCCGCCGTGGAAGACGTCCGGGTTGAGCGGGGCGGTGACGGCAATGTCGCCGCGTCCGTCGCCGTTCTGATCCGGCACGCCGGCCACGCTCCAGCCGAAGTGGTTCATGCCGATCGGAGGCCCGAGTACCGTGCGCCGGAGCACGCCGGTGCGTCCGGAGTAGATGTAGATCGCTCCGGCGTCCGGCGCGAAGGCCGGCGACATGGGGCCCACGCCGACGGGCACGCTCGGGTTGCTGATGACCAGGTCGTCCACGCCGTCGTTGTCCACGTCCGGCACGGATGCCGCGGCGTGCCCGAAGACCGGGGCGCCGGCGACCAGGCTCGGCGGTGTCCGCGGGCCGATGATCGTGTAGACACGCGCCCCGGTTGTCCCGCTGTAGACGTGGACGCTGCCGGAGCCGCCGACAAGCACGTCGGCCCTGCCGTCGGCGGTCAGGTCGGGGATGGACAGGACGAGTGAACCGAAGCCCGGGTCCTGCATGACGGCTGGCGGCGTGAGGATGCGCAGCGCCAGGCCGGTCGCGCCGGACATCAGGAACGCGCGCCCGGTCGCTCCGGCGATGAACGTCTCCACCGGCAGCGGCGCCCCGACCAGCACGTCGCCCAGGCCGTCGCCGTCGGCATCGGGCATCGCGGCGACGCTCACGCCGAAGTGCAGCCCGGCAGCGCCCGACGGCGGGGTGAGGGCGCGGAGCCACACCGATTCCGCTGGGGAATACAGGTGCACGCGCCCGCCCGGTGGGTGGAACTGCGGCACGCCGACCGCGAGATCGCCCCGCCCGTCGCCGCTCGCATCGTCGATCCCGGCCAGGGCGTACGGACCCGCGAAGACGGGTGGGAAAAAGTGCGTGACGTACGCGCCGGTGGCCCCGGAGTAGATGAACACCCGGGCCTTGCCGTGCTCCGGGATCGCCGGGCCGTGCGGCCGCGAACTGGCCCCGAGCGCGAACTCCGGGTAGCCATCGCCCGTGCAGTCGGGAATCACGCACGCCCGCTCGCCCAGTTGCCCGTGCGTGATGCTCACCGGCCCGCCGATGCCCTGGTACTGCGCGAGGGCGGCGGGGGCGACAGCCCAGAGCACGGCGACGGCGCGCAACGACCGGGTCATGTTCGATCCTCTCTGGTGGCCCCCACGGCCCCGCGCAGGCCTGATTGCTCGAATTGTACGGGCGACCGCGTGGATGGGTTGCGGGCTCGGCTGCGCAGAGCCCTCCCGCAGGGGCTCTGTCACGAGGGGAATTTCGGAGCCCCTCGCGGGAGCGAGGGGTAATGCCGACCCCCTGCTCCCGCAGGGGGCTCCGTCACGAGGGAAGCTTCAGAGCCCCTCGCGGGAGCGAGGGGTGAAGCCGACCCCCTGCTCCCGCAGGGGGCTCCGTCACGAGGGAAGCTTCAGAGCCCCTCGCGGGAGCGAGGGGTAGAGCCAACCCCCTGCTCCCGCAGGGGGCTCTGTCACGAGGGGTAATGCCGACCCCCTGCTGCCGCAGGGGGCTCTGCTAGAGCGAGCCGCCGGCCCCGGCCCCGTCGTGGATCGCCCGCACGATCCGTTCGGCCGTGCGGACGTTGGCCAGGCCCGCGTCGGCGTCGATGGGCGGGCGGCGTCCGCTCCGCACGGCCTCCAGGAACGACTTGATCTCCATCACGATGGGCTCGGCGTCATCGATCACCAGCGGCTCGACGTTCACCAGTTCGTGCCAGTTCAGGCTCGTCAGGTCCGCGCCGGAGCGCAACTGGTCGCGGATCTCCTGCATCTGCACGTCGTTGGCCCGCCGGCGGATGATCGTGCCGCTCTTGGTCGCGTAGTCGATCTTGATGTACGCGTTCTCGCCGGTGATCCGCGTCACGCGCTCCGTCTTGAGCGCCAGGCGGCTGGCGGAGATATTGGCGACGCACTTGCCCTGCGGGCGGTTGAACGTCAGCCAGGCGTTGCAGATGTCCTCGTGCTCGGTCAGGATCGACACGCCGGCGGCGCGGATCTCGTCGGGCTCCTGCCCGCCCATCATCATCAGCACCACGTCCAGGTCGTGGATCATCATGTCCATCACCACGCCGACATCGACGGAGCGGAAGGTCATGGGGCTGACTCGGTGCACCTGCACGAACCGCGGCACGATACTCTGGCCCCCCTCGGTCGCCGACTGCAGCGCCCGCAGCACCGGGTTGAAGCGCTCGATGTGTCCCACCATCAGCACCGTGCCGGTCCGGTCCGACAGTTCCTTGATCGCGGCCGCGTCCTCGGCGTCGCCGGCGAGCGGTTTCTCCACCAGGCACGCCACGCCCGCCCGCAGCAGCGTCTCCGCGACGGCGCGGTGGTGGGTCGTCGGCACGGCGACGCTCGCCACGTCCACACCGGCCGCGAGCAGGTCCTCGACGTGCTCAAACGCCCGGCACCCGTGCTTGTCGGCGACGGCCTCCCGCCGGTCCTCGTCGGCGTCCACAACGCCGACGAGTTCGCACCCCGGCAGCGTTGCGTACACCCGTGCGTGGTGCCGCCCCATCCGCCCGACGCCGACCGCCCCGCACCGCACGCGCGGCGCGTCCGGTGAACGCTGCTCGCCGCGAGGCTGAAGGGCCGGGGAGGGCACGGGGCCTTACCCGCCGATCGCGTCGTTGAGGGCCTTGGTCAGGTCGTCCTTGCTCGTCAGCCCCACGAACTTCTTGGCCACCTGCCCGCCCTTGAACAGGATGATGGTCGGGATCGCGGAGATCTGGAACTTGAAGGCCGTGTTGCGGTTGGCGTCGGTGTCCATCTTGCCGACCTTCGCCCTGCCGGCGAAGTCCCCGGCGACCGCCTCGATCGTCGGGGTCAGCATCCGGCAGGGCATGCACCACTCGGCCCAGAAGTCGACCAGAACAGGCTTGTCGCTCTTGATCACCTCGGCCTCGAAGTTATCGTCCGTGAACTGCACGACGTTGGCGCTGGCCATGAAGCCTCCTGTGATTGCCGGGTGAGCCCCCGGCGGCCGGCCCCGACTGCCCGGCCGTGAGGGGAATCTTACGGTGGCGGAGGCAGGGCCGCCAGAGCGGCAGCCCCGGGCCCGTCCCTGCCGTTGCAGCCCGACTTCACTGCCGGAAGATGTACGCCCGCCCGGATTCCGGCGGCGTCGCGCCCGGATCCTCCTGCGGGGCGCCGGTCAGCACCCAGGGGTGGCTGGCCGAGGTCAGGCTGGGCATCGCGGCGAGGCTGTACCCGAACCAGCCCTCGGCCTCGTTGTTCGGCGACACCAGCGTACGGAACAGGGCCCCGGTGCCCCCGCTATAGACGTAGACCCGCCCCCCCTTGGCCTGCGCGTTCACGGTCTCAAAGGGCCCCGCGACGTACACATCTCCGAACAGGTCGCCCGTCACGTCCGTGGTGCCGACCACCGTGCGACCGAACTCGCCGCCGGCGATCTGGTTCGGCGAGGCGAGCGTACGGATGAACACACCGGTCGCGCCGGAATACATGTACGCGCGCCCGGCGCCCGCCGGGCTGTTCCCGGGGCTGTCACCCGGCGCGCCGATGATCATGTCCCCCCGTGTGTCGCCGTTCACGTTGGCGATCCCCGACACGGACCAGCCGTAGTGCCCGCCCGCCTCCTGGAACGGGGACCCCATGACGCGCAGCAGCGGGTACGGCGCCGCCCCGCTGAAGAGGTACACGCGCCCGCAGTCCGTCGGGGAGGCCCCGGGGTCCTCGTTGGGCGCGCCGATCAGGATGTCCGCCTTCCCGTCGCCGCTCACGTCGGGCACCGATGCCACCGAGAACCCGAAGTGCCCGTCCACCTCGAAACTCGGAGACCAGAAGACCTTCAGCAGCACCCCGTTGATCCCGTTGTAGAGGTACGCCCGGCCCGCGCCGGTTCGCGCTCCGGCCGCGCGCCCGACCGTCTCCCACGGTGCGCTGATCAGGTACTCCGTTCGCCCGTCGCCGTTCAGGTCCGGCACCGCCGCGCACGCATACCCGAACCGGCTCCCGGCCTGCTCCAGCGGCGACTTGTGCGCGCGGATCATCACCCCCGTGTCGCCGCGGACGACGTACGCCCGCCCCGCTTCCAGCGGCGTCGCGCCCGGGTGCTGGAGCGGCGCACCCACGACAAAGTCACCCAGCGCATCCCCGTTGATGTTGTCCAGCCCCGCGAGCGAGAAGCCGAACAGCCCGCCCGGCTGCTTGTTGATCGGTTCAATCGTGCGGAGCAGGCTCCCCGTGAGCCCGTTGTAGATGTAGACGCGCCCCGCGTCCCCGAACGCGCCCACGTTCTCCGTCGGCACGCCGATCAGGGCGTCGCCGCCCACGGCGTCCACGGACTTCACACCCGCAACGCGCTGGCCGAACCGCGCGCCGAGTTGCCCGCCACCCGGCGGCGTCAGCGGCGTGGTCTGGGCGACAACCAGGGGCGCTGGGAACAGGAAACAGGAAACAGGGATGAGCCCGGCCAACTTCATTGGCTTGTCCTCCGGTGTTGCGACGCCAAAGGGTACGAACGCGGGTGGGCGCGGTTTCATGCGGCGGAGCCGCCCTTTGGCCCCCGCGTGGCCGCCGCCCTCCCGGTTTACGGGTCCGCACGCGCTCCGTGGCACGCGCGGGAACGGGGCGCAAACCGATCCTCGCACCCACCTCCCCGCTACGATATCGCGTGGCTGTTCCGCTGGACGATCAACCCGATCAGGCCATCACCCTGAGGGCGCGGGCGGTCCGCGGCCAGGTCGAACACTACCAGCCCCGCGTCCAGCGCTCCGAGTTCGATGAGTTCCCGTCTGCCGAGGACATCGAGCGGTTCAGCGGCGTCACGGTCACATGCGGGGCGTGCGGCGCGGTGCTGCACGACGACGTCGCGGTGTGCTGGCAGTGCGGCCGCGCCGTCACCATCGACGGGGCCGAGTCCGGCGTCCCCGGCCCGCGGCGCAGCCGCTGGCTCACGACGCTGACCCTGATCCTGGTCGTTGCAATGGTGGCGACCCTGATCGCCTGGGAGGCCACATGAACCGCGTGCCCGCCCCCGCGCTGATCCTCTTCCTCGCGGCGCCCGCGCTCGCCCAGATCGGCTCCGGTCACGCGCTGGACCGCAACCTGCAGCGTGGCAGCGGCGGCATGAACCGGCCCGGGCCCTCCTACGCCGACGAACTCCGCTTCCGCAACGCCGTGGTCACCGGCAACGCCCCCGGCGGCTTCTCCTTTCGCGGCAACGTCGGCTACCGTGCCGCGGGTGAGTTCGAGGCCCGTCTCGGTTCCGACGACCTCTTCGCCTTCCGGCGCGATTCCATCTACAGCGGCCTGGCGGGCATGGGCATCCGGGGCACGGACGCGCTGCAGTACCAGTTTTCCCTGACGACCGGCACCCGCCCCCCGTCCTCGCTCGCGGGCACCGGTGAGTTCCTGCGAGCGGGCGCCAACCGTGTTGCCGACACGGGCGTCCCCATTCCCGCGGTTGCCCCCGTGGACCCGGCCATCCGCGCCGCCGCCCATCCACAATCCGAATCCATGCTCTGGGAACTGCGATCGCCCGCCGCCTACGTCTCCAACCGCTCGATGGAGCCATCCCTGATGGGCCTGGTCCAGGACCAGCAGGGCAACCGCGTTGGCCTGACCGCCTCGCCGCTCCGCGGCCTCTCCACCGTGAAGATCCCGAAGACCAGCGAACTGGCGCAGGAACTCCAGGACCCGAACCTGGCGCGCCAGGACCTTGGCGTCTCCAAGCCCGGTGAAGAGGTCCCCAGGGCGGTGCCGGAGATCGGGCCGAAATCCGCGACCAAGAGCCCGTACGAGCAGATCCTGGCCGACCTCCAGAAGCGCAGCGAGGCGCGCGAGAAGGAACTCGTCCCCGGGCGGGTCGTGCAGGGTGAGGCCCCGCCCACCCCGCCCGGCGAACTCCCCGAGTGGAAGGCAAGGCTCGACGACCTGCGACACATGCTGGAGCGCGGCGACACCGCCAAGCCCGACGAGAAGCCGGATCAGACCTTCCTCGAATCGCTCCGCTCGCAGCAGGGGCGCCTCAGGGCGCTGGCCGCGGACGGCTTCGACGCCTACGCCCGCCACATGAAAGCGGGGCAGGAACACCTGGCCGCGGGTCGCCTCTTCCAGGCGGAGGAACGCTTCACCGCCGCGCTGGCGATCAAGGCCGGTGATCCGATGGCGTCGATCGGGCGCATCCATGCCCAACTCGGCAACAGCCTCTTCATGTCCGCAGCGATCAACCTCCGCAAGCTGTTCGTCGCCCACCCGGAACTGATCGGCGTGAAATACGCGCCGGAGATCCTGCCCTCGGCCGATCGCATCGGCACCATCAAGATTCGCCTCCAGGAACTGATCCAGCGCGAGGCCGGCATGAAGCGAGATGCCGGATTGCTGCTGGCCTATCTCGGGTACCAGTCTGACGATGCCGCGGCCGTCGCCCATGGCTTCGAGGCGATGGACTCCGTCGAGGGCGAGGCCGACCCGCAACTGGCCCGCCTGCGCGACGTGCTCCGCCAGGTCTGGATGGCACCGGCCGCTCCGCTCGGGGGCACTCCCTGAACGTACCCGACGAGACCATCCACGCCCCCCCCGTCGCACGAGGGGACCCCGCCGCGCCCCGCCCGCCCTCGATCACCGCGTTCCTGACCGACGGCTCTCTGGCCCTGCTCTGCGCGGAACTTTCCCGCCTCTCCGGAGCGCGCGTCTGGCTCCTGGACCCGCAGGGACGCCGGATCGTCCCGCAGGACAGCGGCTGGCGTGTGTCGGACGAGGCCGCGGGCCCGGAGTTCGAGCATTTCCCGCTCCGTGTCGCCGGCGAGGTGATCGGCGCCCTGGCCGTCTCCGGCCCGCCCGAAACCCACGTCCGCCGGGCGGCGGAACTGCTCGCCGCCACCGCCGCGGACTTCTGCTCGAAGGAAGTCGAACTCCGGCGCCGGGTGAGCGAGATCCAGGCTCTGGCGCAGTTGTCCTCGCACCTGGCCCGCGCAGCAAACGTGGACGCGGTGCTCAACACGGCGCTCCAGTCCGCCCTGGACCTGATGCAACTCGACGCCGGGTCGGTCGTCCTGTACGACGAGGACCACCCGCCCAGCCCGGACACGGAAGAGGACCTGGTCCTGAAGGCATCCCGGAACCTCTCCCGCGAGTGGCTGGAGTCGCCCCTCCCCGCGTCCAAGGGCCGCCTCTTCGACCGCCTCGCCCTCGCGGGCGAACTGGTCACGAGCGAGGACCTGCTGGCCGACGACCGTGTCCTGATTCCCGACATGGTGCGGCGCGAGGGCCTCCGCAGTTTCATCAACTGCGCCCTCCTTTTCCAGGACCGCCCGATCGGCGTGCTCCGGCTCTACTCCCGCCGCCCCCGCCGCTTCACCGACGCGGAACGCCGCCTCGTCCGGTCCATCACCCAGCAGGCCGCCGTCGCCGTGGAACAGGCCCGCCTGCTGAAGGTCCAGGACCAGGACGCCCGGCTCCAGCGCCAGCTGCAACTGGCCGCGGACGTCCAGCGCCGCATGCTGCCCCGGCGCGTCCCGCAGCCGGCCCGGCTGGATATCGCGGCACGCTACGAGCCCAGTTACGAACTCGGCGGCGACTTCTACGACCTGTTCGAGCTCGGCGCCAGCCTCGGCGTCACCATCGGCGATGTGGTGGGCAAGGGAATGGCCGCGGCCCTGCTCATGTCCAGTGTCCGCTCCAGTCTGCGGGCCCACGTCCAGGACCTTTACCACATCGAGGATGTTGTCGCCCGCGTCAACGCCGCACTCTGCCGCGACACCCGCGACAACGAGTTCGCCACGCTCTGGTACGGCGTCATCGAGCCGGCCAGCCTTCGCATGACGTACTGCGCCGCCGGGCACGAGCCGCCCTTCATCGTCCGCCGCTCCAGCGGCACCGGCGGCCCGTCCGCGGCGATCATCGAACTCTCGTCCGGCGGCATGCCCGTCGGCATCGACCCCCAGCAGAAGTACGAGCACGTCAGCACGCTCCTCCAGCCCGGCGACGTGGTCGTCGCGTACACCGACGGGATGACCGACGCGGTGAACTTCGACTCGAAGCGCTTCGGCAAGAAGCGACTGCGCGATGCCGCCCTCGCCGCGGTGCGCGACAACCCGTCCGCCACCGCCACCCAGGTTATCGAGCGGCTGTTCTGGGAGATCCGCCAGTTTGCCGGCGTCATGCCGCGGCCCGACGATCAGACCGTGGTTGTCGTCCGTGTGAGGTAGGGGCTCCGGGCCCTTTCCGGGCCCGAAGAGCCCTGCGCACTGCAAAGGGCCGATACATCCCCATGCGCCGCTACCTCCCCCTTGCGGTCTTCGTCGCCGCGTACATGCTGCTGGCCGCCGCCCTGTCCCTCGGCGAGCGGAACTCGGAGTTCGTGTTCTACGGGCTGGTGATGCTCGTGCTCATCGCGTGCGTCCTGTGGGTGGACCGCACGGTGAAGCTGCCCACATGGCTGCTCTGGGGGCTGGCGATGTGGGGGCTCATGCACATGATGGGCGGCACAGTGCGCGTGCCGGAGGCGTGGGTCGATCGCGGGATGACCACGCACGTCCTCTACAACGTCCGCCCCGTGCCGTGGCTGCCGCGGTACGACCAGTGGACGCACGCCTACGGCTTCTTCATCGCGGCCCTGGTGGCATGGCGCGCTGTCCTAGCCGCGTCGCGCAACTCCCTGCGCCCGTCCTTCGGCGTGCTGTTCGCGGTCGTCTGCCTCGGCATGGGCCTGGGGGCGCTCAATGAGGTCGTGGAGTTCGCCGCCACCCGCTTCATGGACACCAATGTCGGCGATTATGTGAACACCGGCTGGGACCTGGTATCCAACCTCGTCGGCGCCGTGATCGCCGCGGTCGTCGTCCGCTTCCAGCCCACGCCGCACCGTGAGCGCCAGCCGCCCGTCGCGATATGATTGGGGCCCTTGCCGGGCTGCCGCCCCCGATCCGACACCCCGGCTGGTGCGTATAACCATGCGGGTGGTCGGGGCTTTGGCCCGCTGGCGTCGGGCCCGGATTGAGCCGATATCTCACGGTTCCGCGCGCCCGCCCGTCACGGGCGGCCGCCGCGGTTTCAGGGTAGGTCGGCTCTCCGAGCCGACACTGACCGGCTGTGCAAGCCGGCACACAGGCGGGACGCCTGCGCCACATCGCGTCCATCGCACAGGCCAGACGCCTGTGCCACAGGGCAGGGGAGCAACCGATGAGCACCTTCGAAAAAGGCGGCAGCGACACGGGCGCCACCCGCGGCGGCGATCTGGTCTCCCTCATCGAATCGCGACTGGACCGCAAACGCTTCCAGCAGCAGCACTGGGAGGGCACGTTCTGGGAGTACCTGGACCTGGCCCTGGCCAACCCCGGCGTCGTCCGCAACGCCTACCAGCGCCTCTATGACGCCGTGCTCTCCCACGGCTGCGAGAAGTACAAACTCTTCAAGAAGGAGTGCGCCCGGTACCACTTCTTCTCTGACCCCTTCGACGCCGGCGCCGACGGCATCTACGGCCTGGACTTCGCCCTCATGCAACTGGTTGACTTCCTGCGCTCCGCCGCGGAGGGCTACGGCACGGACAAGCGCATTCTGCTGCTGCACGGGCCGGTGGGCAGCAGCAAGAGCACCATCGCCCGCCTGCTCAAGAAGGGGCTGGAGCACTACTCGCGGACCGACGACGGCGCGCTGTACTCCTTCTCATGGCTTCTCGACGAGCACTGCGAGGCGTCGCCGGTGGAGGGCAACCCGCGCGAGGCCCGCAAGGACCACGCCTACGCCTGCCCCATGCACGAGGACCCGCTGGTCCTGATCCCGCGCGAGGCCCGCGAGCCGCTGCTGGCCCAACTCAACGAGCGCTACCGCCCGAAGAACCACTCCGGGCGCCTCCGCCTGCCGCAGGAGCCCGACCCGTTCTGCCGCCGCGTGTACGACGACCTGATGCGGTTCTACGAGGGCGACTGGCGCAAGGCGATGGGCCACGTCCGCGTCCGCCGCATCACGCTCAGCGAGAAGGATCGCGTGGGCGTCGGCACCTTCCAGCCCAAGGACGAGAAGAACCAGGACTCGACCGAACTCACGGGCGACATCAACTACCGCAAGATCGCCCAGTACGGCTCCGACAGCGACCCGCGGGCGTTCAACTTCGACGGCGAACTGAACATCGCCAACCGCGGCATCTGCGAGTTCATCGAGGTGCTCAAACTGGACGTCGCGTTCCTCTACGACCTGCTCGGAGCCTCCCAGGAGCACTCGATCAAGCCCAAGAAGTTCGCCCAGACCGCCATCGACGAGGTCATCCTCGGGCACACCAACGAGCCGGAGTACAAGCGGCTCCAGTCCAACGAGATGATGGAGGCCTTCCGCGACCGGACCATCAAGATCGACATCCCCTACAACATCCGCCTCTCCGACGAGATCCGCATCTACCAGAAGGACTTCGGCCCGGCCCGTATCCGCAACATCCACATCGCCCCGCACACACTGGAGGTCGCCGCGATGTGGGCCGTGCTGACGCGCCTGGAGGAGCCCAAGAAGGCGGGCCTCGGGCTCATGCAGAAGATGAAGCTCTACGACGGCAAGGCGATCCCCGGGTTCACCGAGGACTCCATCCGTGAACTCAAGGAGGAGGCGCCGCGCGAGGGGATGAACGGCGTCAGCCCGCGCTACATCCAGGACAAGATCTCCAACACCCTCGTCTCCCGCCAGGCCGTCGAGGAGAAGGCCATCAACCCGTTCATGGTGCTCAACGAACTCGAGTCCGGGCTGTCGCACCACAGCCTCATCAGCGACGAGGAGACCAAGAAGCAGTACCGCGAGATGCTCTCGGTCGTGAAGGAGGAGTACGAGGACATCATCAAGGGCGAGGTGCAGCGGGCGATCAGCGCGGACGAGGACGCCATCCGCCGCCTGTGCGCCAACTACATCGAGAGCGTCCGGGCCTACACGCAGAAGGAGCGGGTGCGGAACAAGTACACCGGGCGCGACGAGGAGCCGGACGAGCGGCTCATGCGCTCCATCGAGGAGAAGATCGACATCCCCGAGAGCCGCAAGGACGACTTCCGCCAGGAGATCATGAACTACATCGGGGCGCTGTCCCTCGACGGGAAGAAGTTCGAGTACAACACCAACGCGCGGCTCTACAAGGCGCTGGAACTCAAACTGTTCGAGGACCAGCGCGACACGATCAAACTCAAGAACCTGGTCTCCAGCGTCGTGGACGACGAGACCCAGCAGAAGATCGACGTCGTCAAGCAGCGCCTCATCAAGCAGTTCGGGTACAACGAGACCAGCGCCACCGACGTCCTCAACTACGTCGCCTCCATCTTCGCCCGGGGGGACAAGAAGAGCAAGTAGGTCGGCACGCGCCGCTTCCGCGTGTTCCCCCGCGCTACCTCCGGTCCTGCGGACCGCCCACGCCCGCCCGCGGCCCGATCCGCGCCGCATCACCCGCCCCGTAGAACTCCGGGTGCAGGTACTTCCCGCGCAGTTCCGGAGGCTTCTCCTGCTCCACCACCCGCGGCCGCGCCCGGACGTACGGGTCGTTCCGGGTCCCCGTCACCGTCCAGGACACCTTCAGCCCCGGCGAACCGCCGGCGATCCGGAACTGGTTGCGCGACACTTCGCTCGCCACATGCAGCATCGGCGCCGGCCCGCCCACCGGCGTCAGTTGGTACTGCACGTCCTTGTTCATGGCGTCGAAGTACGCCGGCAACTCCACCCACGCCGCGCCCTGCGGGTCCAGCACCACGCTGCCCCGGTAGATCAGCACCGGCTCCGGTCCCTCCGCGCAGTAGTGATTCAGGTACTTGTTCGCGGGGTCCAGCGGGTGGTCGATGTGGAACTGCTTGGTCCCCGACGCCCCGATGTCGCCGATCCCGAAGACCGCCCACCCGATGCTGCTGTTGGTTGAGCCCAGCACCCCGAAGTTCTCGCCGCTCGACGCGTGCGCAAACCCCGTGACCCCGGCCCCGAGCGTGGACTTCGACTCCCCCGCAACGCCCGTGGCATCGCCGCCGGTCGCGGTCGCCATGCCGTGCACGCCCGCTCCGTCCGGGCTCACCACCACGCCCCGCACCCCCTCCGTATCCCCGGTCGTCGCGGTGGACGACCCCACGACGCCGAACGTCTGCCCCGTCACCTGCAAGCGCCACGCCGACGGGCTCGCCCCGATCCCCACGTTCCCGGAGAAGAACCCGCGCCCCTGAAAGAACCCCGCGTACCCAGCCGCGGAGTTCGACTGCCCGAAGACGCCGTAGTTCAGCCCCGTCGCCGCGTTTGCCAGCCCGAACACCCCGCGCCCACCGGTCGAGTTCGATTGTCCCAGCACGCCGTAGTTCGCCCCGCCCGTTGCCCCCGCGTAGCCCGTCACGCCGCGTCCGGTCGTGCTGTTGGCCTGACCGAAGACCCCCGATCCGTTGCCCGACCCCGCCGACGCCAGCCCCAGCACCCCGCGCCCGGAACTGCTCAGCGCCTGCCCATAGACCCCGTTCGTCACGCCCGTCTGCGCCGCCGCGATCCCGAAGATCGCCCGCGACCCCGCGTTGGTCTGCACATGCAGCGGGTACACGGGCTGCACGATCCCCACGCCGACGTTCCCGCCGGCGAAGTAGATGTTGTTCCCGTTCACCACCCAGTCCACACCGTCCCCCGGGCCGCCCGGGGGCGCCAGCGCCAACCCGGCGGCCACACACACGCCCGCCGCTGCCAGGGCCGGAATCGCTATTCCTACGCGGTTTTTCATGAACAACCTCCCTGTGGTCTCCCGGCGAGAATAGGCCCGAAATCCACCGTTCTCTTTCGATCCCGCCCGGTCCGCGCCGGCCGGGGCGCTCGCCCTCCTCCCGGACCCCGCACCCGCCGGTCGTGAAAAATTCCAGCCGGCGGCCCCCATCGCCCCGAAACCGTGTTATCGTGCGGAATCACCGGAACGCGACCATGCACCGCCGTGCCTTCACGCTCATCGAACTCCTGGTCGTCATCGCGGTCATCGCGCTGCTGATCGGCATCCTCCTGCCCGCCCTCGGCAAGGCCCGCGACACCGGCCGCGCCGTGGTCTGCATCTCCAACCTCGCCCAGTTCAGCAAGGCCGTCCAGTTGTACGCCAACGACTGGAAGGACCGTATCTGGCCCCAGTTCGACTGGGCCCCCGTGACCTACCAGATCCAGGGGCAGCCACCAAAGATGGGCCGCGGCCTGCTCTACGAGTATGTACAGGACGCCAACGCCATCGGCGCCTGCCCCACCAATCAGCGGCGCAACCTCAATGGCACGACCGGCCCCAACGCCTGGAACGGCGCCACCGGGCTGAACTTCGACTACACCATGCTCGGGCGAGTCCAGGGCTTCCGCATCGGCTCCGACGTCCGCATGGCATTCCTCAGCAACCCCTCCGCCTACGCCCCCGGGACCAAGCCGCCGAACACACTTGCCGACCCCGCCCCCCTCACCCTCCTCACCAGCATCCCCGTCTACATCGAAGAATCCATCTACTTCAACAACAACGGCATCACCGACGGCCTCTGCGGCAACGGCGACCAACTCGAGGAACGCCACTTCGGCAAGGGCCATGTGGCCTGGCTCGACGGTCGCGCAGGGCCCATGGACGTCTCGCACGGCCACACCCCCAGCATCAATGAATCCTCCGATTTCGACATGAACGACCTCTACGCCCGCGGCACCAAGACCTGGTGTCGTCTGGAACCCACCGACACCGGCAACGCCACCAACTGGATGCAGCGCCCCTACGGCTGGCTCAACAACCCCGAGCCGTAAGCGACGCGGGCTTGGGTGCCGCGGCGATGGATTCAGCCGGCCACCCCGTGCCGTCGAGCACTCCAGCGTGCGGTTTCGATGCCCCGCACATGCGCCCCGCCCACCCCGCATCCGACCGCCAGGCAGTGGAGGAGTGACAGTCCGGCCGCCCGGGCGGACGCGAACCCCGCGTTGAAGTGATCCCCCGCGCCCGTCGAGATGACCGGCGCCTCCGTCACCTTCGTCGCGAACCGCGCAGACTCGCGCTCCGTCGCCGCCGCCGCGCCCTGCCGACAGTGCACGATCACGCACGCCAGCCCCGCGGCCACCCGTGCCGCGCCGGCAAGAGTCTCACACTGGGCCAGCGGATCGGCGGCGCTCTCGACACGCGCGCTGAGCACCCGCGCGAGGCGCTCAGCCTCGGACAGGTTCAGCCCCAGCGTGACCGGCGACAGCCCGTCTATCTCTCGCAGCACGCCCAGCGCCCGCCGCACGTCCTCATCGCATCGCTTTGCCGGGTCGGACAGGTCGATGAACACCCGCTTGCGTGACGCATCGACCCGCGGCAGCACATGCTGCGCCAGGCCCATCCAGATTCCCTCGACCCCGCCCAGGATCGTCCAGTTCGTGATCCCGATCAGGTCCGCCCGTCGCACGTTCTCCTCCAGCGCCTCCGGCCCAACGACGTCGACCAGCCGTTCCCAGGTCGCCGCCTGCACGCTCGCGGCGTGGTTGAACATCACCTTGCCGTCGTGAAACTCCAGCGCGTCGGTGCGTCCGGTTGGCGCGATGGGCACAACGCGATCGCACACGCCCGCCAGCGGCCCGTACGCCGGGTGCAACGCCCGCCAGTCCTCCTCGCGCCCGACCGCGCCGATGAAGGTCGTGGGGCAGCCCAGCGCCGCCAGCGCCGCCGCCATCAGCGGCCCGTTCCCGCCGAATCGCTCCTCCCGCCGCACCAGTTCGATGTTGGCTGACCTGCCCGACGCCGCCGCGATTCGCGCCGCCAGCGCCGGGATTGCGGTGACCCGGTCGTACCCGCCCGGCGTCATGTCGCGGCGCCGGTCCACCACGTCATAGATGGAATCGATGAACCCGTCGAATCCCACCAGGCACCGCGGCAAACGCCCCGCCGCCCCCGCGGCGGCGAACTCCGCCGCCGCAGCCAGGAGCACCGCCCCGCTATCGTCGTCCTTCGCCATGGAATCGATTGTCCTCGCTACCGGCAACCCGCACAAGGTGGGCGAACTCCGTGCTATCTTCGACGAGGTCGGCGTGCCCATCCGCGGCCTGCGCGACCTGCCCGGTTGGGAGTCCTTCGTGGAGCCCGCCGAAACCGGCGCCACTTTCGAGGAGAACGCGACGATCAAGGCCCGGTCCTACGCCCGCCAGACCGGACTGCCCTGCCTGGCTGATGACTCGGGGCTCGAAGTGGATGCGCTGGGCGGCCGCCCCGGCGTCATCAGCAGCCACTATTCGACGGACGGCGCCGACACCGGCCTCGGCCGCGCCGAGCGCGACCGCCTGAACAACGAGCGATTGCTCCGCGATCTTTGCGGCATACCGCCCGACCGCCGCACGGCGCGCTTTGTGTGCGTGATGGTTCTCTGCGATCCGCCTACGAAACCCGGAGCCGGGGGCGTCCCGCCCCTGATCGAACCCGGAGCCGGGGGCGTCCCGCCCCCGCCGTGGGGCCAACGGCCCCACGGTCTAGCCGGTGGCGCGAGATGGACCGCCCATCGCCTCCCTCACCTGGAGCGCGCCGCCGCCACCTACTTTCTCACCTGGAGACTCGAACGCGGCGAACTGTCCCCGGCGGAGCGTGCGATCGTCCTTGGCGCGTGTCTGCATTGGCATGGCATCAAGGCGTGGTTTCACTACGGCGTCGTCATGCACGATCACGTTCATGTGCTCATGCAACTCATCGACGATGCCGCTCCGCGCCCCATTCTGGCCGGGATCATCCACAGCATCAAGAGCTTCACCTCGCACGAGATCAACACGCTGCGCGGTGGGACCGGAAAGATCTGGCAGGACGATTACTTCGATGAGGCGTTCAGCCTCGGTGTTCCACAACAGACCATTGACTACATAGAGAACAACCCGCGCAAAGCCGGATTGGTGGCGCCGGGCGAGCGTTATCTGTTCAGTTGGCGTCCTGGTGGCCATGGTCTGGTTGTCCTCGGGTCAGGTGAAGTTCGACCGCCGCGAACTTCGGAGCGTGGGGTCTCCGGCCCCCCATCGGGGGCGGGACGCCCCCGCCTCCGGGTTGCGAGGGGCGCCTTCGAGGGCCGCATCGGCCTGCCGGGTGATGTACCCCGCGGCGGCAACGGCTTTGGTTACGACCCCCTGTTCCTGGTGGCCCCCGCCTTCGTCCGCACCAGCGCCGAACTCTCACCCGACGAGAAGAACCGCCTCTCACACCGCGGACTGGCCGCCCGGGAGATGGCCCGGCTCCTTGCCACCTGAAGTCGGCCCCTCGTCCGGCCGATATCCCGGGTGGATGCCTGTCCACCTGGATACCAGCGACACCCTCCGGTTCGAGCGTCGCGCCTCCGGCCGCACGCCCGTGTCCGGCTCGGTCATGGCCCTCTTTGCTGATCAGCACGGGCCCAGCGTCCTGACGCGCCTGGAACTCGTGGATTCCAGCCACGACGGCCTCGGGTTCCGCAGCCCGGTCGAGGTCCAGCCCGGAGATCGCTTCACGCTGTACAGCGGCGGCATCCCGGTCGCCCACGGCGCCGGCACCGTCGCCCGCTGCATCCCGGAGGGCTCGCACTACCGCCTCGGCGTCCGTTGCGAGCAACGCCGCGCCGCCTGATTCACCGGCCGGAAGCCGCGCGCCGGTACCGTTCCCACATCGCCGGCAGCGCCGCGGGGATCACCCGCACCTGCCCGACCACGCTCATGAAGTTCACATCGCCACCCCACCGCGGCACCAGATGCACATGCAGATGCTGCGGCACGCCCGCACCCGCCGCCCGCCCCTGGTTGATCCCGATGTTGATGCCCTGCGGTTCCAGCGTCCGCTGCATCAGGTCCACGCCCCGGTCTACCAGCAGCCAGAGCGCCGCCCGCTGCTCCGGCGAATAGTCGAGCAGCGTCGGTCGCGGCTCACCCAGGGCCACCAGCAGGTGCCCGTTGGCGTACGGGTACCGGTTGAGCACGATGAACCCGTGTCCATCGCGGTGGATCACCAGGTTGCGCTCGTCGGACGCGGGGTCCAGCCAGAAGTCGTGCAGGAAGTTGCCCGACCCCGCGGCCTCACCCTGCTTTTCGATGCTGGTCACCGCCTCCAGGTACTCCAGGCGCCACGGCGCATGGATCGAGGGGGGCCCGGGAGGCTGGTCGGGCTTGCGCGGCGCGGCCATGGCGACCTCACTCGTACGCGGCAACAAGCGACGCCAGCAGGCGCGCGCCCCAACCGGTCGGCCCCTTGACGAACGGGCCGGAATCCGACTCGGACGCGTGCACGCCCGCGATGTCCAGGTGGCACCAGGGGATGTTCTCGCGCACGAAGTAGGAGAGGAACGCGGCGCCCTGGATCGGGTGGGCCTTGCGGTTGGGGTTGGAGTTCACGATGTCGGCCACCGGCGACTTCATCATGTCGCGGTATTCCTGGTGCATCGGCAGGCGCCAGACGCGCTCGCCGCTGTCCGCGCTCGCGGCCTCGACCCGGGCCCGCAGCCCGTCGTCCTCGCAGAACATGCCCGCAAAGGTGGACCCGAGCGCCGTCACCACACCGCCGGTCAGCGTCGCCAGATCGATGACCGCCGCGGGGTTCTCGACCTCGCACGCCCAGCACAGGGCGTCGGCCAGGACCAGGCGTCCCTCGGCGTCGGTGTTCGTCACCTCCACCGTCACGCCGTTGCGGTACCGCAGCACGTCGTCCGGCCGGTAGGCCTCGTCGCTGACGGAGTTCTCCGCGGCGGCGAGCAGCGCTACCACGCGCCGGCGCGGGCGCACGACCGTGGCGATGGCGTGCATGGCGGCGAGCACGGCGCAGCCGCCGTCCTTGTCGCGCTTCATGCCGACCATCCCGTTGTTGACCTTTAGCGAGAGTCCGCCGGTGTCGTAGGTCATCGTCTTGCCGATGAGGACAAGGGGTTCGGCCTTCTTCCCCTCACCCGGCCACTCCAGCCGGATCATGCACGGCTTGTTCTCGCTGGCCTTGCCGACGTTGATCAGCCCCTCGAATCGCTCCTTGACCAGGCGTTCGCCCTGCATCACCTCGCACCGCAGCCCGGCCTGCTTCGCCATTGCCCGGGCCTGCTCCGCCATCCACCCGGGCGTCGCGATGTTCGGCGGGGTCTCGCTGAGGGTCCGCGCGAGGTTGGCGCTGCGGGCGACGGCCAGGCCGCGTTCCATCCCGGCCTCGAACTCATCGCTGGACGAGGAGACGCGGAGCGCGGTGCGCTTCGGCGGCTCGCCGCCCTTGCCCTTGAACTGGTCGCAGACCCAACCCAGCAGGCCCAGCGCCTCGCCGGCCGCACGCCCGGCCCGGTGCGGGTCGATCCCGGCCGCCCCGCAGGCGCCGGCAACTTCGAACTGGGCCGACGCCTCCTTCGTGGTCGCCAATCGCCGCCCGACCGCGGCTGCGGCGGTGCGGAGGGCCTCAGTCGTGAACTTCGCCTCCTTGCCCAAGCCCACGATCAGTACCCGCCGGAACCTGCCCTTCGGGAAGGCCTCGACCATTCGTCCCAGCTCGCCGGTGGCCTCGCCGCGCCGCAGCGCCGCCGCCGCGACCCTGCCGGTGTCGAGCGCGCGTGCCGCGCGGTCCAGGCCCTGCCCCTGGAAGTGACCGAGAACGAGAACGGCCGCCTTCGTGCCGCCGACGCTGATGGATTCGAACATGAGAACTCCTGGGCCCGTGGTGGACCGCGAGCGGCCAGTGTAGGGGTTGAGGCGTGCAGGCGATGCCGCTTGGTCACCCCGGCGCCCAGCGGCGTGCCGCCGCGGCGTCGCCCGCGAGCCCGGCCCTCTCCAGCAGCAGACCGAGATTCCCAGGCGTCTGGGCGACTCTTCAGCGCTCCAGGGCGGCGTCCAGCGCGATGCAGTCCACCGGCGCCCGTCGCCGACCGTGAGATCGATTTCACCCAGGTGCACGCGGGACCGCTTGCCCCCCGCTTCAGGCGGTAGCCGCTCCGGTGTGCCTGGCGGGGAACTCTCGGCCGCCGCCAGGTAGAGGCAGCGCGGGGGCTGCGCGTGCCATGTGGCCGCGAGCAGGTGCGGCCTGGCACGGGGTTCGCGGTGTGAGCCACGGTGCGCGGCCGGGCCCGAGCACCCGCCGGCGCGCTGCGACGGCGATCCGTGGGTGACCGTACAGATGGAGGCCTTATGTCACGCCGCTGTGGTGCCGCTGTGTTGGTGCTGGCCGCTGGGACGGTGTACGCCGACGACCTCACCCCGCCGCCGTGGCGGTTCAATCCGGGGACAACGGTGCAGCACTGGGATTTCAGCAGCGGGCCGATCGGGTTTGCGCCGGACGCGGGGCCGCTGAACAACCCGTTCGGGAACCCGATCATGACGCCGGGCGCGGGGGCGAACTGGCTGCCCGTGTTCGGCGGGCGCAACGACGTGTGGGCGATCGCGGGCTCCTCGCTCAACTTCGACGTGCCGAACACGGGGAACCAGGCCAACCAGAAGGAGTTGTGGCTTCAGGTGACGTACTTCAGCGCCGCGCCGGCGCTGAACCCGAACTACGTCATCGGCGGCGCCAGCGGGCCGTTCACGCAGTTCGGTTCGCAGGTCACGCCGCTGGGCAACGGGTGGTTCCACGAACTGTCGAAATGGAAGGTGGCACCCTGCCCGCCGGCGGAACGGGTGTCGATCCTGCCGAGCACGGCCGGGGCCCAGATGCTGATCGACCAGGTGGTGATCGACACGCGCTGCGCGGTGCCCGCGCCGGGCGTGGCGGTGCTGCTGGCGATGGCGGGGCTCGCGGCGGTGCGGCGGCGGCGGTAGGTCGTCTGCGAGCGGCCGCACGGGGTTGCCCGTGCGGCCGCCATTCACATTCGGTACGCGTGGTCGGTCGGCCGCACGGCGCGGCCGAGCCAGAGGGGGCGGCGCAGGCCGCCGGGGCCAGGCCCGGGACGGGTGAGCGCGAGCCACTCGCGGTACACGTCCATCGATTTCGTCGTGTCCACCTCGACATCGCCGTACTGGTCGCCGGGGCGGGCGGGCTCGACCTTCACCGCCTGGTGCCAGCAGTGCATGCCGCTGATCGGGTCGGGGTGGACCGGGAACGTCAGGTTCTGGTGCACCCCGCCGTCGGTCCACCAGACGCGGCGGGAATCGGGGTCGGACGACTCGAACGGACGGATGCCCTCGATCCGGCGGAAGCGGAAGCGGCCCGGTGAGACCTCCTCGCGGACGACCTTGGCGCTCGCCCACTTGTCCGTGCCCACGTCGTCGAAGAGCCGCCAGCGGCCGAGGTGGTGCGAGCACGCGACGATGCCGGGGCGCATCCCCTCGGTGACCCACGCCTTGTTGACGAAGTGGCCGATGGCGGTGGTGATGCGGACGAGCGAGCCGAGTTCCACGCCCACGCGCTCGGCGTCGGACGGGGCGATCCACACCGGATTGGAGTTCGAGAGTTCGTAGAGCCACTTGGAGTTGGACGAGCGGGTGTGGACGAGCGTGGGCAACCGGAAGGTCGGCACCAGCACGTACTCGCCCTTGGCGGGGTCGAAGTTGTCGCGGTGGACGTGGCTGCGGATGTACGCGGGCATGACGTACTCCGGCCAGCCCCAGTCGGCCATCGTCTCGCTGTAGATTTCGAGGCGTTTACTCGGCGTCTTGAACCCGGCCCGGGGCTTGCCGGCCGCCATGATCGCGACGACCTTGCCGTCCTTCTTCACGTCGCCCGAGGGCTCGGTCGCGGCGCCCTCCAGGGCCTTGGCGGGCACGTGCTCCATGTGCCCCTCGTAGGTGTCCTCGTTCACGAGGAACGCCCCGAACCTCCGCATGTACGCCAGCGGCGACAGATTGTGCTTGGCGGCCTCGGCGGGCAGCCCGGGGACGGAGTTCTCGAAGATCCAGCCGTAGTACTCGTCCATGCTGATCGGTGTGCCGGGGCGATACGGCGACTCGAAGTAGCGCCGGATGCCCAGCGACCCGTCGGGGTCGATGCGCCACGACAGGGCGATCCAGAACTCGTCCTCCTCCCACACCTCGCCCGGGTTGGCCTGGTGGGTGAACTCGAACCGCTCGCCCAGGCGCTCCCGTGCGGTCCGCAGCACGGGCTGGCGGAACGAGAGCCACTGGGCCGCGTGGGTCTCCTGCGACATCAGGTCGTGCCGCTCCGGCCCCAGCCCGGTGGGGAGCACGAAGTCGGCGTACTGCGCGGTCTCGGACCACATGGGGGTGATCGCGGCGTGCACACCGATGAGTCTCTCGTCGCGCAGCACGCGCTCCCACATCATGCCGTCGGGGTTGGTCCAGACCGGGTTGTAGACGCGGGTGAAGTAGGCGCTGATCCTGCCGCGGCCCTCGGTCAGGAAGTGCGGCAGCAGGTACGAGAGTTCGTGGTAGGAGAGAGGGTACTCGCGCGGATAGAGGAGTTCGGACCAGACCTGCTGGGGCGGGGGCTTCAGGAACGGCGGCGGGACGAACTTGTCGCGCGAGTTTGGGTTGGTGCCGCCGGGCGTGCCGACGGCCCCCACGAGCACCGACAGGAACATCAGGCATCGCGAGACCTGCCACCCGCCCAGGTTGCCGGCGGCGGCGTTGCGCCAGACGTGGGCGGCGAAGCGCGAGCCCGCGGCCCCGATCTCGCGGGCGACGGCCACGATCTTGTCCGCGGGCACGTCGCACTCCTTCGCGGCGGCCTCCGGGGTGTAGGGGGCGTAGTGCTGGATCAGCGCGTGAATGAAGGAGTCGAAGTTCTGGGGGGCCCGCGGGTCCGCCGCGGATTCTGGGCGAGCCGGAGAAGAACCGGCGCGGAGCGCCGGGCCACCCGGAGTGTCGGCTCGGAGAGCCGACCTGCCCAGAACGTCGCGCCAGTTGGTCCAGGTCTCGACGAAGGAGCGGTCGTAGAGGCCCTCGCGGAGGATGACGTTCGCCATCGCCAGGAGCAGGAAGGCCTCGGTCCCGGGCCACGGCGCGAGCCAGTAGTCCGCGAGCGACGCGGTGTTGGAGAGCCGCACGTCGACCGCGCAGAGTTTGGCGCCCGCGGACTTGGCGTCCATGATCCGCTGGGCGTGCGGGTTGAAGTAGTGCCCCGTCTCCAGGTGCGACGACAAGAGCAGGATGAACTTGGCGTTCGCGTGGTCGGGCGACGGGCGGTCCGCCCCCATCCACGTCGCGTACCCCACCCGGGCCGCCGACGAGCACACGTTGGTATGCGAGTTGTGCCCGTCTACGCCCCAGGCCTGCAGCACGCGGTCCATGTACCCGTCGTGCCCGGGTCGGCCCACGTGGTACATGACCTCGGTCCTGCGGTTCTCGACGATCGCGGCCCGGATGGGGGCGGCCAGGGCGTTGAGCGCGTGGTCCCAGGTCGTGCGCTCGAACTTCCCGGAGCCGCGGGGGCCCACGCGCTTCAGGGGGTAGAGGATGCGGTGCGGGTCCTCGATCTGGTTGAGCGTCGCCGGGCCCTTGGCGCAGTTGCGCCCGCGGCTGCCCGGGTGGTGCGGGTTGCCCTCGAGTTTCTTCACCCGCATCGACTGCCTGTCGATGTACGCGACCAGCCCGCACGCCGCCTCGCAGTTGAAGCAGGTGGTCGGGACGAGCATGTAGCGGCGCTCGACCTTCCGCGGCCAGGCGGCGGGGTCGAATCCTGCCCAGTCGTCCCACTCGCTGATGGGCGGGAAGGACTCCAGCGGCGTGACGGACATGGGGGGCGGATCGATCATGGAGGGCGGTATTGTGGCATGGTGCGGGTGGGCCCGCGCCGCGAGCGGAAAAACCAACTGGGGGCGGGCGAACAGGAGCCGGAATCGAGGGGTCCGGTATCAGGCCGTTCCGCGCTCCGCGGAGTGGTTTACCCATTTTATCGGCCTGATATTGGGTCCGAGGCAAGGAGGGGGTTGCTTTGCGGCGGATTGGTGGCACGATCTGTGGTTACGCCGCGCCCTCTCCGCGCCTGCGCGGCGCCGGCGGTTCGCTTCACGGAGGTGTATCCATGGGCATCACGGGCGGTGTGCGGCGTTCCTTGACCCTGTCGGCCCTTGCCGGGCTGGTTCCCGCGGCGATGGCGGGGGGCGGACCGGAGAATGCGCTCCTGGTCGTCAACCCGCAGTCCGCAGAGTCGATGTACATCGCCAACTACTACCGGCAGGCGCGGGACCTGCCGGAGTCCAATCTGCTCTACATGGCTGCGGCGGCCCCGTCCTATACGTCCTGGACGGGCGTGCAGCACCCGGGGTTCACCGGCGACCTGGTGCAGCGGCGGGTAGGGGACCACATCGATTACGTCATCGTGACGCCGGGGAATGACTTCAGGATCTTTGCGCCGGGGCTGATCTCCGACGGGTGCTTCCCGGTCGGGTATTTCTCCGTCGGCTCGGTGTTCGCGATGGCCCAGATCAAGAACGACGTGCTGGGGGGGATGTCCTCCCAGTCGCCCAACATGTACTACCCCCAGGCGGGGACCGAGGCGCGGGCCTTCAGCAGCAACGTGTCGTGGCTGGGCGGTGTCCCGAGCACGCACTCGGCGGCCAAACGGTACTACATCGGGGCGATGCTGGGGTCGATCGAGGGCGCGGCCAACACGGTGCCGGAGATCCTGGCGATGATCGACCGGTCGGTGGCGGCGGACGGGACGCGGCCGCCGGGAACGTTCTACTTCATGGATAACGCGGGCGACCCGGCCCGGAACGTGCGTGTGCCCCTGTACCCACCGGCGGTGACGGCGCTGACGGGGCTCGGGTTCACCGCGCAGGTGCCGGCCGGGGCGCTGCCGCCGCCGGGCTCGGTGTGCCTGGGCGTGATGACAGGCTTTTCCGGTGCGGACATCGTCAACTCCGGGATCGTGATGCGGCCCGGCTCCTTCGGCGACCACCTGACGAGTTACGCCGGGATGCTGAGCGGGGGCGGGCAGACGGTGATGTCCGACTGGATCAAGGCGGGGGCCAGCGGGACGGCGGGGACGGTGGATGAGCCGTGCAACTACACGGGCAAGTTCAACAACCCGCGCTTCCACGCGTTCTATGCCCAGGGCATGTCGATCGGCGAGGCATACCTGCGGAGCATGGCGTTCGTGCCCTTCCAGAACCTGTTGTACGGGGACCCGCTGACGCGGGCGTTCGCGCGGCTGCCGAGCGTGACGCCGAACTTCCCGGCGGGATCGGTGCTCGGGACGATCCAGTTCACGCCCCAGGCCGCCACGACCCAGCCGGGAGCGACGATCGTGCAACTGGACCTGTTCATCGACGGGGTGCTGCACTCGTCGAAGCTGCCGGGACAGGCGTTCAGCGTGAACACGCTGAAGTTGCTGGACGGGTGGCACGACGTGCGGGTGGTGGCGTACGACTCGACGCTGACCAGGAGCGCGGGGCGGGCGGTCGGTTCGCTGATCGTGGACAACGCCGGGCGGTCGGGGCAACTGGGGGTGACGCCGTCGACCGGCAACCTGACCAAGGTGTTCACCTTTGACGCGAGTGCCAGCGGCGGGACGATCGCGGAGATCCGGCTGCTGCAGAACGGCCGGGTGGTCGCCAGCCGGGCCGGGGCCGGGTCCATGTTCGTGTGGGGGCAGTCGATCGGGGCGGGGCCGTCGCGCCTGATCACGGAGACGGAGTTCACGGACGGGTCGATGGTCCGCAGCCAGCCGGTGACGATGGACATCGCGTTCGAGAACGGGACCTCCAACGGCCTGCCGCCGGTGGCGTTCGCGTACACAAAGCGCGTGCTGACGGGGGCGCCGGCGGTGGTGGAACTGGCGTCCACCTACGACGCCGATCCGGCAACGGTGCAGTACACGATCGTGACGCCGCCGACCAAGGGAACGCTGAGCGGGACGGGCGGGTGGCGGGTGCTGACGCCGAACCCGGAGGCGTGCGGCGAGGACTCGATCGTGTTCCACCTGGCGACCGCGTCGGGCCAGTCGGGCGACCGGACGATCAGGATCATCTACCAGCCGGGGACGACGGCGTGCCGGCCGGACTTCAACGGGGACGGGCTGCTGAACCTGGCGGATTTCGGCGCGTTCCAGACGGCGTTCGCACTCGGGCAGTGCCGCGCGGATATGAACAACGACGGGGTGCTGAACCTGTCGGACTTCGGGGCGTTCACGACGGCCTTCGCGGTCGGATGCCAGTAGACCGGCCCGCGTGACCACGGGCTGGGCCGCGGTTGAGGGATTTGCGCCGGCGGCGGGCAATCCGCTCATCGCGGTCTGCCGACGGCGACTCAGGCCAGTGCCGCGGCCCCGGAGACGATCTCCGTGAGTTCGGTGGTGATCTGGGCCTGGCGGGCGCGGTTGAAGTCGCGGGTCAGGCTCTTGCGCATCTTCCCGGCGTTGTCCGTGGCCGACTTCATGGCGACCATGCGGGCCACCTGCTCGCTGACGATCGCATCGCTGACGGCCTGGAAGAGCGTGGCCTTCACCGTGGCGGGGAGCAGGTCGCCCAGGAGTTCCTTCGCCGGCGGGCTGAACTCGTACTCGGCGACGATGCCGCCGGCCGGCTTGTTCCTGGCCGCGGGGGGCTTCAGGGGAAGCAGTTGCAGCACCTCCGGCACCTGCTTGCCGGCGGAGAGGTACCGCATGTAGATGACGCGAACGGCGGTAACCTCGCCCGCGGCGAAGCGGTCGATGTAGGTCTGAGCGATGCGCTCGACCTGCTCGAACGCCGGTTTATCGCCGAGGGAATGGGTGGCAGCGACCGGCGTGTGGTTGAAGCGGAGGAAGCCGGCGCCCTTCTTGCCCACGAGTTCAATGATCCCCCCGTGCGAGGGAGAGGCGGAACCATGCCCTCGAAGGTGGGCCATGGCGGTGCGGAGGACGGCACCGTTGTAGGGGCCGCACAGGCCGCGGTCGCTGGTGAGGACGAGGGTGAGTTCTCCCGCGCCCTGCCTGAACTTCGCCGGTCCGGCGATGAGGGGGTGGTCGATGTTGCCGGCGGTGCCCGCGAGTTCAGTGACGAGGGCGAAGACTCCCTCGGTATAGGGCTTGGTCGCCAGGGCCCTCTGCTGGGCCTTGGCGAACTTGCTGGTGGCGATCATCTGCATCGTCTTGGTGATGCGGCGGATATTGCCGACCGCCTTGATGCGCTTCTTGATCTCACGGGTCTTGGCCATAGGGGGGGAAGCATAGGGGGCGTCGCCGGCTGTTCACCAGGTCAACCAGATCGGGCCCGTCCCACGACGAGGCAAATTCAAACCAGGCTTCGCCGCGGTCGCTTCAGCGCAGGGTGGAGTCGAGAACCAATCCGTCGTAAGCCAGGCGCATTCCCGCAGGCAGGTCGGCGTCCGTCTGGGCGTGGGGCAGGTCGTGGGCCATGTGGACAAAGAAGGTCTGGGCGGCGGCGGCCTCGTGAGCAATGCCGACGGCTCGACCGAGGGTGAGGTGGGTCGGGTGGTGGCGGTGCCGAAGGGCGTCGAGCACGAGCGTGCCAAGGCCGCGGAGGTGCGTCCAGGATTCGGGCGGGATACCGGAGACGTCTGTGCAGTAGGCGAGGGGGAGGATCGGGGTGGACCGCCGCTCCGCGGCGGTCTCTTCCGCGGGAACGGGGGCGGACACCGCCGCGGAACGGCGGTCCACCCACTCGATCCGGTACCCCAGCACCGGGAGTTTGCCGTGGAGCAGCGGGATCGGGGTGAAGCGGACGCCGTGCAGGTCGATGGGTCGGCCCGGCTCGACGCGGTGGGCGATGAGAGTGGCGACGAGACTGTCGTTGACATTCGCGTCGCGCTCGAAGATGTGCGGGTAGACGCGGCGGAGGTGGGTCAGCGTCTTCTCGTCGGCGTAGATGTCGATCGGGCGCTTCATCAGGACGTTGAAGCGGCGGACCTCGTCGAGGCCGAACGTGTGGTCCACATGGTTGTGGGTGAAGAGGACGGCGTCGCAGGCGGTCAGGCCGGCGCGCAGCGATTGCTGGCGAAGGTCGGGGCTGGCGTCGATCAGGACTGTCCGGGGCGTACCCCCGGGATCGGTCCACTGGATGGCCGCGCTGGTGCGCAGGCGGGTGTCGTGCGGATCCGTGGAGGCGCACACGGCGCAGGTGCAGCCGATCGCGGGGATACCCGCGGACGTGCCGGTGCCGAGGAAGGTGAACCGCATGAGAGAGGATAGTTGACGAGGCAGCGAAGCAACGGAAGGACCGACGAAGACGCGAAGGGATGGAGAAGCGACACGGCGGACGCTCAGTTCGCGGGGCGGGCCCGGATGATCTTGACCATCTCGCGCTCGAAGGCGGCGACAGCGGCGCTGGGCACGCGATCGCGCCGCCGGACTGCGGCGAGCCTGCGTGTGAGGCGGCCGTCGCGGCAGGCGAGCCCACCCGTCCCGCCGAGGGCGAAGCGGGAGACGAACCCGACACCGATGCCGGCCGCGACCATGCGGGTGATGGATTCGATGGACCGGAGTTCCATGACAATGGTCATGGTGATGCCCGCGGCGTCCATGGCGCGGTCGATGATGTCGCGGACGGCGGTGCCGCCCTCGAAGGCGACGAGCGACTCGCCCCGGAGGTCGGCCCACCGGAACGCACGGCGGGCGCCAAGGCGGTGCCGCGGCGGAAGGACGAGCCGGAGTTCATCCTCAACCAGCGGAGTGGTCATCAGGTCCGCGGAGCCGGGCAGGCGGAGGGGCTCCGTGACAATGCCAAGGTCGAGTTCACCGGCGAGGACAGCCGCGGCGACGGCGCTGCTGCCGGCCTCCCGGACGTAGAAACGGAGGCCGGGGTGCTGGCGGCGGATGGCGGAGAAGGCCGGAGGGAGAAGGTAGGTGATGGCGGTGGCCCCGCCGCCGACGCGGATGGAGCCGTGCTCCAGGCCGGTGAGTTCACGGACGGCCTTGATCCCCGCGTCGGCGGCAAGGACGGCCTCTTCGGCGAAGGCGAGGAAGACCCGTCCGGCCTCGGTGAGTTCCACGCCGCGGCCGGTCCGGTGCAGGAGTTCGGCGCCGAGGGCGGCTTCGAGTTTGCGGACAACGGCGGAGAGGGCGGGCTGGGTGACGCCCAGAGATTCCGCTGCGCGGGTCATATGGCCGGCGGCGGCGATGGATCGGAAGTAGCGCAGCGGGGTAAGTTCCACCTGCCCATGTTACCGGGTGAGGGGTTGGTTCGGTCTCGAAGGCGGTTCTCGGGCGTGAAGATGCGCCAACCTTGCCGATTTCTCGACTTTCGGCTGGCAACCTGCGGCGGCACGGTGTACGTTTGTGATGGTCCCCCAGACCGCTTCGTGCGGCCGCGCTCCGTTTTCGGCGCGGCAGGGGTCCGGAGAGAGCGCAAGACGGAGAGAAGGAGCCCGCGGACGGACGCCGCGCGCTCCGGAGGAGTTTCCGTATGCGCGGCAGCCATCTGCTCGTTTCCAATCTGGCGTGCGTTGTTGCCCTCGCGGGCGTTGCGGCGGCCGGAGAACTGGATTTTCCGTCGTTCCCCGCGGTGCCCCCGGGTGAGGAGGCGTCGCTGGCGCTGAAGGTGTACGCCAACCCGGGCGTGTCCGGGTTTGTGAACCAGAGCGGCGACGGGTCGGTCGAGCGCGGCGGGTTTGAGAACACCGGGTCCGGAGGGGCCTACGGCAACTACAACGTGATGGCGTCCTGGGATGAGTTCGTGGGGACGGGGTCCAACATTGTGCAGGTCATCTGGAAGACCAGCACCGGGCAGCGGTTCTTCCCACCGGGGGCAACCGTCGGCGGCCTGCCGATCCAGTTCCTGGAATGGCGGCTCGGGGCGTCGGACCCGGTGGGGTTCGGGCCCTGGGTGTCGGGCAACAGCCTGGTGGCGGCGACGATCAGTTCCAGCGTCAACGGCGGGGCCAGTTTCCAGAACTTCGACATCACGGCGAGCATCTCCAACCCGTGGAACGGAACGGCGGTGGGAACGACGCTGCCGATCTCGTTCTTCAACCTCGCCAACTACATCCAACTGACGATTGAGTACACGCCGGTTCCTGCTCCGGGCGTGGTCACTGTTCTTGCGGGCGCCGGGTTCCTGGCGTGCCGTCGTCGGCGCAGATAGTTTCGATCAACGTGCGGGCGGGCCGAGAGGCCCGGGTGTGATCGCACGGATTTCGCGGGCGGCCGTCGGCCGGGTTGTATGACCTATTCCGCCCGCTGGGGCTTCTGATCTGGAGAGGGTCGGAGCCCCTTTCTTGGAGTGAGGCGTGGTGGGGCGGTCGTGGACGCACGACTCCTCACGCCTGGCTCCTCACTACCCTCATGTGTGCCCGCCGTTGCGTTGCAGGTCGGTCTGGAGGTCCACGTCGAACTGGCGGCGCGATCGAAGATGTTCACGCGCTGCCCGAGCCCGGCGCACGCCGGCGCAGTGGACGCGGGGCCCAACTCGCTGATTGACGCGGTGGTGCTGGCGCTGCCCGGAACGCTGCCGGTGATGAACCGGGTGGCGGTCGAGATGGCGATGCTGGTGGGGCTGGCGCTCCACTGCCGCATCACGCCGCGCACAAAGTGGGACCGCAAGGGGTACTTCTACCCGGACCTGCCCAAGGGGTACCAGATCAGCCAGTACGACATGCCGCTGTGCGCGGACGGTTGGCTCGCGGTGCCCGACGGCGATGGTCCCGCGCGGAAGATCGGGGTTCTGCGGGCGCACCTGGAGGAGGACGCGGGGAAACTGCTGCACGAGCGACCCGGAGGGGGGAGCGAAGAGGATCTGGGCTTCTCCATCGTGGACCTGAACCGTGCGGGCACGCCGCTGCTGGAGGTCGTGACCCAGCCGGACTTCACCACGGCGGAACAGGTGGTCGCGTTCGCCAGGGCGCTGCGGAATATCTGCCGGTTCCTCGGCGTCACCGAGGGAGTGATGCAGAAGGGGCACATCCGGTTTGAGCCCAACATCAACTGCACCATCACGCTGGAGAACGGCCGGACGGTGACAACGCCGATCGTGGAGGTGAAGAACCTGAACTCGTTCCGGTCGCTGCGGGCGGCGGTGGAGCACGAGGCCGCGGAGCAGCCGCGGCGATGGGAGCGCGACGGGCGCGTGCACGGGCCGGGAGCCAAGCGGACGATGGGCTGGGACGACGCCCGCGGCATCACGATTCCGCAGCGCGAGAAGGAGGATGCACACGACTACCGGTATTTCCCGGACCCCGATCTGCCGCCGGTCGTCGTGGATGAGCACTGGCTGGAGTCGGTGCGGTCGCGGCTGCCGGAACTGCCGCAGGAGCGAGAGACACGGTACCGGGCGGAGTTTGACCTGTCGCCGAAGGAAGCCGCGACGCTGGTCGAGGAGCGGGACGTGTGCCTGCTGTTCGACGCGGCGGTGGGGGCGCTCGTGCAGCGGCATGTGCCGCGACCGCGGGCGGGGCGGCTCGCCGCCAACATGATCCTGCAGAGCGGGCTGAAGCGGGCGGGGGAGCGCGGCGTGCCGGTGAGCGAACTCGGAATCACGGCGGAGCGGATCGCGGAGGTCGCGGCGCTGCGCGAGCGGGGCCTGATCAGTGCCGCGGCGGCGGACGAGTTGTTCGGTCTGCTCTGCGTGCCACCCGGGAGCGCGGGGGGCCCCGCCCCCAATCAGTCCGTCGAGAGCATCGCCGGTTCCCGCGGCTTGCTGCTCGTCCGCGACGACGCCGCACTCGACAGGTGGTGCCGCGAGGCGATCGAGGCCCAGCCCCAGGCCGCGGCTGATGTGCGGGCGGGCAGGTCGCAGGCCCTCGGTCGCCTGGTCGGCGAGGCCATGAAGCGGAGTGGGGGGCAGGGGGATGCGAGGGCCGTGCGGGAGCGGCTCGTGAAGATCCTGACGGAGCCCCCGACGGAAGTCGGGGGTTCGTGCTCCTGACCGATCAAGGCCCGCCGCTCCCTCATCGGGCTCAACTCGACCGACTACGCTGCTGTCATGGCGAAAGCCCCCACCAGGGTATCGATCGAGCCCGGCCCGGAGCACCGGGTGGTGCTGCTGGTCGGGCGCGAGGTGTTCCTGCAGATCGAGTACACGGACCGGCTGCGGGAGAAACTGCGGGCGGCGCACGGGGGCGTGGACACGGTGCGGTTCGACGGGGCCTCGACCGCTCCCGCGCCAGTTCTGGATGAATGCCGCACCTACGGCCTGATGCAGCAGCACAAACTGGTGATCGTGGACGCCGCGGATCAGTTCGTGAAGGAGGAGAGGCGCCAGATCGTCGAGCGGTACGCCCAGAGCCCGGCCGACGGGGCAACGCTGGTGCTGCGGGCCGAGAAATGGAACAGGGGGAAACTTGATGCCCTGATCGAGAAAGTGGGGATCATCGTGCCGTGCGAATCGCCGAGCCCGGACCGGGCGGCCCGGTGGTGCGTGATGCGGTGCGAGAAGCACCACGGGGCGAAGATCGCCGAGGCCGCGGCCCGCCTGCTTGTGGAGCGACTGGGCGCCGGGCTTGCCCGCCTGGATGCGGAACTTGCGAAGTTGGCGCTGGGGGCGGAGGGGTTGCCCATCACCGCGGTACAGGTGGGCGAACTGGTGGGCAGGTCGAGCGAGGAGGAGGCGTGGGCGGTCCAGGGGGCGCTGCTCCGAGGCGATGCCCAGGCGGCGGTGAAGGCGATACGGGACTCGATCGACGTGGCCGGCAACTCGCCGATGGCGGTGTCGTGGGCGTGCGTGGACCTGGCGCGGAAGGTGCACGGCGCGGCCCGGGGCCTGGCGGCGGGGGTGGACCGGCGGGCGATCTCAAAGACCTACCGGATGTGGGGGCCGGCGGAGTACACGGTCTTCGCGGCCGCGGAAAGGACCACGCCGGCGAAGGCGGCGGAGTTGTTCGAGGAGGCGGTGCGGACGGACCACCTGGCGAAACTGGGCGGGGATCCGGACCGGCTGCTGGAGCGCCTGGCGCTGAAGTTCGCTGAGGTGTAAGAGTTGGTGGGCCGCGGCGAATACCATCGCCCTTGCTCCTCACCGCGCGGTCCATTTCCAAGGCCCACTCGCTGCGCACGCTGTTCACGGGCATCAGCCTGAGCATCGACGAGTCGGAACGGATCGGGCTGATCGGTCCGAACGGGGCGGGGAAGAGCACGTTGCTGAAACTGCTCGCCGGGGCTGCCGACACATGGGGCGAGCGGGGCCCGGACGAGGGCCTGATCACCGCGGCGTCCGGGCTGCGTGCGGTGTATGTCCCACAGGCCGATTCCTTTGCAGACGAGGGGCACCCCGCACGCCGGGTGGTCGCGGAGGCGGCGCTCGCAGCGGGCGCCGACGCCGGTGTCCACGACCGGCACGAGGCGGAGGCCGTTGCCGAGGTTGTGCTGTCGAAGGTCGGGTTTGATGAGGCGCACGCGGACGCCGCGGCCTCGGCGCTGTCCGGAGGGTGGCGCAAGCGCCTGTCCATCGCGCGTGCGCTGGCGAGTTGCGGGGGTGAGCCCGACCTCCTGCTGCTGGATGAGCCGACGAACCACCTGGACCTGAGGGGGATCGAGTGGCTCCGGCGGCTTCTGACCGCGCCGCGGGGCGGCGGGCGGGCGCCGGTCGCATCCGTGTTCGTCACGCACGACCGGGCATTCCTGGAGGATGTCGCGACGCGGGTGGTGGAGTTGAGCGCGGCGTACCCGCAAGGGCTGCTGAGCGTGCGCGGCAACTACACGGAGTTCGTCCGCCGCAAGGGCGAGTTCCTGGAAGCGCAGGAGCGCGCCGAGCAGTCGCTGGTCAACCAGGTCCGCAGGGACCACGCGTGGCTGGCGAAGGGGCCGGAGGCCCGCCGCACAAAGTCCAGGAGCCGGATCGCGGCAAGCCACAGGCGGATCGATGCGATGGCGGAACTGCGGGAGCGGAACAACGCCGCGGGGTCGGGCGGGGCGGAGGTCGACTTCAGCGCGACCGGGCGGCGGACTCGGAAGTTCATCGAGGCCATGGGGATCGCCAAGTCCATGGGCAACCCAGCGCGGCCGCTCTTCACCGGGGTCGGCGTCGCGCTCGGGGCGGGGGATGCGCTCGGGCTGCTCGGACCCAACGGCAGCGGGAAGACGACGCTGATCCGGGTGCTGACCGGGGACCTGCCGCCCGACGCGGGGGACGTGCGCTTGTCCGAGCCCCCGCCGCGGATCGTGGTGTTCAGCCAGCACCGGCAAGACTTTGACCCGACGACGCGGCTGACCGATGCGCTGTGCCCGGGCTCCGACCAGGTGCGATTCCGCGGCCAGGCGATGCACGTCACGGCGTGGTCGCGGCGGTTCCTCTTCCGCGATGAGCAACTGGAACAGCCGGTGGGGACGCTGAGCGGCGGCGAGGTCGCCCGCGTCCACATCGCGCGCATCATGCTGGAGCCGGCGGACGTCCTCGTGCTCGACGAGCCGACCAACGACCTGGACATCCCGACGCTCGAGGTGATGGAGGAGGCGCTGCGGGAGTTCCCGGGGCTGCTGATCCTGGTGACACACGACCGGGTGATGCTGGGGAACCTGGCGACGCGGGTGCTGTCGCTCGATGGTCGCGGCGGGGCGCGGCTCTTCCCAAGCCTGGACCAGGCGCTGGCCCACCAGGCCCAGGAGCCGACCGAGCAGGCCGCGGCCGAGCCCCGGCCGCCGGAGCCGGGTGCGGGGCCGCCCCCAAGGCGGCGCAGACTCACCTTCAAGGAGCAGCGGGAGTACGAGACGCTGCACGACCGCATCGTGCAGGCCGAGGCCCGGCTGGTCGCGGCGGATGCGGGCTTGGGCGACCCGGCGGTCGTGGCGAACCACGTCCGCATGGCGGCGGCGTGCCGCGAGGCGGAGGCCGCCCGGTCGGCCGTCGCGGCGCTGTATGCGCGGTGGGAAGAACTGGAATCCATCGTCGGGTGACATCGGGTGATGGCGTCATCCTCACGCGGCCCGATCCGATGGGCCGATCCAAGGCCTTGTGCGCGGGCCAGCCCCCGTGCGAGGGAGCGTGGTCATGGATGGACGTGCGATCCTGACGGCGGTGGCACTGGCGATGGCGTCTGGGTGCGGGGGAGGCGGGGGTCCGCCACCGCTGTCCACCGGCCTGGCCGGCGCGACGGGGGCCCAGCCCGAGAGCCCGATGCCGCCGATTCCGAAGCCGGTGGGCGGCGCGGGCCCGAAGTCTGGGCTTGAGGAGATGCTGCGGCAGTCGGCGCTCGACACGCAGCGGGCGCTCGACGAGTTGAACACGCCCGCGGCGGCCGCGGACCCCACACCCGAGCCGGAAGCGCCTGTGCGGGCGCCGCGTCCGGCGGCCCCGGCATCGAGGGCGGCCGCCGCGACGGAGGGCCTTGCCACCTCCGGGAGCGGTGCCACACCGGCCACCACCGCCCCGGAGGGCGGTGCCACCCCCCTGAACGGCGCCACCCACGGGAGCGGTGCCACACCGGTCGCCACCGCCCCGGAGAGCGGTGCCGCCAACCCGGTGGTCGGGCCCGCTCCCGAAACACGGGAGGCGCTCGCGGAGCGGCTGTCGTCGATGGTCCGTGAGCACGCGGGCGCGGCGCCGGACCCTTGGACGGACCTCCTGACGCTGGCCGGGCTGGATACCGCGGCCCCGGGTGGGCTGGCGGCGCAGGTCGGGGCGAGCAAGGGGCTGGGGGAAGACCAGAAGCGGGCGCTGCTGGCGATCCCGGCACTGCTGGCGGCGATGCCCGTGGATGCCGACGCGGCTCGGGTGCTGGCTGAACGTGCATCGGCGCTGGCGGACCAACTGGCGGACCTGCGGCCGCTGGCCGTGCGGGCGGAACTGTGCACGAGGGTCGTGGGATTCGGGAGTTACACCGCGTTCGGCACGAACCGATTCCCGGCCGGCGCGGAGCAGCGGGCGATCGTGTATGTGGAGGTCGCGAATCTCCCGCAGCGCGAACTCGGGGCCACGGACACGTCGCCGGCGCGCCAGCCCGGCGACCGGTACCTGGTGGACCTGACGCAGGAGACGAACCTGTACAACGAGTCCGGCAGCCTGCTCGCCCTGCACATCCCGGAGCAGCGCCTGACCGAGACCTCCCGCAACCGCCGGCGCGACTTCTTCCTCGTCAGCCGGGTCACGCTCCCGCCGTCGCTCTCGATCGGGCTCTACAACCTGAAGGTGACGGTCCGCGACCGCGTGACCGGCGCCCAGGCGGAGGCGTCGATCCCCATCGAGATCGTGGCGGGTCGTTAGCGCAAGAAGCCGGTACAATCAGCACGGGTACCGTTTTCCCCGTCCGGTCTCGCGACGCGGAGGTGAAACATGCGATCGACCCTGCTCCACGCCGCCGCGTTGGTGGCGGCTGTCGCCTGCGCGCGCCTGGAGGGTCAGTGCGAGCCGAGGTGGCTCACCGGCGACCCGGTTCCGGGCGTAGACGGGCTGGTCTCGGCCGTGGTGGTTCTTCCGTCCGGCGACGTTGTCGCGGGCGGAGAGTTCGGCGTGGCCGGTGGCGTGCCTGCCGCTCGGGTGGCGAGATGGGACGGCAACCAGTGGTCAGCGATGGGGGCGGGGGCTGATCGCGCGGTCCGTGCGCTCGCCTCGCAGGGCGGTGACGTGCTCGCGGGAGGGGAGTTCACGACCGCGGGCGGCGCGCCGGCACACCGCATCGCGCGCTGGAACGGCAGAGCGTGGCAGGCTCTTGGGAGCGGTGTGAATGGCACCGTTTCGGCGCTTGTGGTCGCGGGAAGCGGCGACCTGGTGGCGGGCGGCGACTTCACCCTTGCCGGTGGCGCCCCCGCGGGCCGAGTAGCGGCATGGGACGGCATCGCCTGGTCCGCGCTGGGCTCCGGGGTCAATGGCAGCGTGCTCGCGCTGGCCGCCCTGCCCAACGGGGACCTGGTCGCCGGCGGGACGTTCACGATCGCCGGCGGGGTCGAGTGCCGGCGCATCGCCCGCTGGCACGGGGGCGACTGGCTGCCGCTGGGTCCGGGCGTGTCCGGCGGAGCGTCGGAACGTGTGTCCTCGCTCGCGGTGCTCCCCGACGGGGACCTGGTCGCCGGTGGCGCCTTCTACGGCGCCGGGTTCCAGGGATCCAACGCCGTGATGCGGTGGGACGGCACGGAGTGGACGGCGATGGGAATCGGGATGACCGGCCTCTACCTGTACGACCCGGAGGTCAAATCCCTGGCCGTCCTTCCCAACGGCGACGTCATCGCGGCGGGCGACTTCGCCTGGGCCAACCTGCACAGCGCACGGAACATCGCGCGGTGGGACGGGCAGGACTGGCACAGCATCGGCACGGGCATGAATCAGTTTGTCCACGCCCTGGCCGCACTCCCCGGCGGCCGGTTCGTCGCCGGCGGCGAGTTCGAGGCGGCCGGAGAGGTTCCTGCGCAGCACGTCGCGCTCAGCGACGGCAGGTTGTGGTCATCGCTCGGACTGGGCACGAACGACACGGTGTACGCGGTCGCGAACATGCACGACGGGGCGCTCGTCGCGGCCGGCGCGTTCACGCAGATCGGCGGCGTGCCCGCGAACCGTGTGGCACGGTGGGACGGCTCGGCCTGGACCCCGCTCGGGGCCGGTGTGAGCGATGGCTGGCCGGTCGATTGTCTGGCGCTCTCGGTGCTGGACAGCGGCGACGTCGTGGCAGGAGGGCGCTTTCTGACGGCCGGCGGTGTGCCGGCTGCGCGGATCGCGCGGTGGAACGGGACCGACTGGTTCTCGCTCGGCGCCGGTATGAACGACTCGGTCTTCGCGCTGGCGGCATCGCCCGGTGATGAGATCATCGCCGGGGGCGGGTTTTCGACCGCCGGCGGCGTCTCCGCGAGCAGGATCGCCCGGTGGGACGGGAGCGAATGGAGCCCATTGGGCCTCGGCGTCAGCCCCGACGGGTCCGTGACGGCGCTCCTGCCTCTCACCGGCGGCGTGGCGATTGCCGGGGGTGTCTTCGCGGAAGCCGGGGGCATTCCAGCGGCGAACATCGCGCGATGGGACGGGGCCGCGTGGAGCGCGCTGGGTGCGGGGACGAACGGCGCGGTCATGGCGCTGGCGGCGCAGCCCGACGGATCGGTCGTTGCAGGCGGGCTCTTCGGCATCGCCGGCGGGGCGCCGGCGTCCCGCATCGCACGCTGGGACGGCTCGTCCTGGTCGCCGCTGGGAACTGGGATCAGCGGCGGCTGGGTGCGGTCCATCGTGACGATGGGCGGGGACGACCTGGTGGCGGGTGGGATGTTCGCGGGAGCGGGGGCGACCAGCGCGATCAGCATTGCGCGCTGGCGGAATCACCAGTGGGAGCCGCTGGCAGCCGGGGTCGGGGGTCCCCTCAATCCCTACGTCTACGCACTGACGGCGTTGCCGGGCGGCGGGGTGCTCGCGGCCGGCAGTTTCACGACGGCCGGCGGCGCCGTGTCGGCGTCCATCGCCCGCTGGTCGTGCCCCTGCTATTCCGACTGCAACGGCGACGGAGCGCTCACGCTCGCCGACTTCGGGTGCTTCCAGACCCGGTTCGCGCTCGCCGACCCCTACGCCGACTGCAACGGCGACGGGCTGCTCCAACTCTCCGACTTCGGGTGCTTCCAGACCCGGTTCGCGCTGGGGTGCCCGTGAGGAGCGCAGCGGCCCGAGATCCCGGGAGGTGCCCGTGCGGATGATCCTGGCTTGCGGTGCGGCTTGGGTGACTGCGGGTGTCCTGCACGCGCAATGCGTTCCATCGTGGCACGTGCCGGTTCCCGGATTGTTCCCGACGGCGGAGGTTCACGCTCT
The DNA here is from genome assembly GCA_020849105.1 of Phycisphaerales bacterium. Lineage (GTDB taxonomy): Bacteria > Planctomycetota > Phycisphaerae > Phycisphaerales > UBA1924 > JADLGW01. The sequence goes on from JADLGW010000060.1 coordinate 50,927, forward strand.
GTGCACGTGGGACCCCGACGGCGCGGGACCGACGCGGCCCGTGGTCATCGCGGGCGGGAACTTTCGCGCGTCGCAAGGTTCTCCCGCCGATTTCGTGGCCCAATGGGATGGGCAGTCGTGGCAGCCGATGGGGAACCAGGTGGTCGCGGGCGGGATCGATGCGGTCGCGCTCTACGACCACGACGGCCCGGGGCCGGCGCCGGCGCGGCCCGTCATCGGCGGGTACTTCATGGAGATCAGCGGGCAGTGGTTCGGGCGCGTGGCCCGCTGGGACGGGGCCGCGTGGCAGCCGATGGGCGACGGCCTCGGGGCCAACCTCGATAATGTCGCGTCGCTGGTTTCCTACAACGGCCTGCTGGTTGCGGGCGGATACTTCACGGTCGCGGGCGGGCAGCCGTGCTTCGGCCTCGCCCAGTGGGACGGGCAGGATTGGAGTATGTTCCCGGACGGGGCCCGATGGGTAGATGCCTTGTTCGTCTGGAATGGGGACCTTATATCCGGAAGCACCCCCGGCGTCACACGCTGGGACGGCAAGTCCTGGTCGTTCCTGACGCCGCAGGAACACCTCGACGAGGTTCTCGCGCTCGCCGAGTACCGCGGCGACCTGATCGCGGGCGGCACGTTCCACCCACCGATCTCGGTCCACAGCGGCATCGCCCGCTTCGACGGGACGGCGTGGCGCGACCTGGGCCTCGGGACCAACGGCACGGTCTGGGCGCTCACCACCTGGGACCCGGACGGCATGGGGGCCGCCCCGGAACTCCTGATCGCCGGCGGCACGTTCTTCGAGGCGGGGGGCGTGCCGGCCGTGGGCGTCGCGGCGTGGGACGGCACGCAGTGGTCGTCGCTCGGTTCGGGGCTTGACGGCGGCGTGCGCGCCCTGACGACGTGGGATTCCAGCGTGATTGCCGGCGGCGGGTTTGTCAACGCGGGCGGAATTTTCTCGCCGAAGTTCGCGCGGTTCGGTTGCGACGACCCGTGCGAGCCGGACTGCAACGGCGACGGGGCGCTCACCCTCGCCGACTTCGGGTGCTTCCAGACCCGGTTCGCCGTAGGCAATATGCAGGCCGACTGCAACCGCGACGGCCTGCTCCAACTCTCCGACTTCGGCTGCTTCCAGACCGGGTTCGCGCTGGGGTGCCCGTAGGTCTTGCGCACCGGCTGGAAGCCGGCGCCGCTCATGCCAATCCGGCAGGCGTGTTCCGTCGAACCGGGGGCGACCCGTCGTCGTCACACATCGCGGGTGCCCGCGGCGGCACGGCAGGGCGGGCGGCAGGTTTCGAGTAACTGGCACGCCCCGTGCAGCCGATACCACCAGAATTCCCGGAAGGCCGGGCGGAAGGGGATGGGACCGCAGGGGGCGGTGGTGGGGCGCAAGTTCAGACGGGGAAAGGACTTGGGGAGTTTTCGGAAGACGTGCTGGGGATCGACCGCCGGGAGGCATTGAATAGGACAAGGAGCCCGCCGGGCGGGCCACACGAACAGGAACAGGCCGGCGGAGGCCTTCTAGAGAGGGGCAACCATGTTCGAACGGTTTACTGACCGCGCCCGCAAGGTGATGGCCCTGGCCAACCAGGAGGCCCAGCGGTTCAACCACGAGTACATCGGGACCGAGCACATCCTGCTCGGGCTCGTGAAGGAAGGGTCGGGGGTCGGGGCCAACGTGCTCAAGAACCTCGAGGTGGACCTGCGCAAGGTGCGCCTCGAGGTCGAGAAACTCGTCAAGGCCGGGCCCGAGATGGTCACGATGGGCAAACTGCCCCAGACCCCGCGGGCCAAGAAGGTGATCGAATACGCCATCGAAGAGGCCCGCAACCTCAACCACAACTACGTGGGGACCGAGCACCTGCTGCTCGGGCTGCTGCGCGAGCACGACGGGGTGGCGGCGCAGGTTTTGCGCAACCTCGGGCTCAAACTCGAGGAGGTCCGCGACGAGGTGCTCAACCTGCTCGGGGCCAACCCGGAGAACGCCGAGAGCGAGGGGGGCGGGGGCACGGCCAGCGCGGGGGGCGGCGGCGGTGGTGGCGGGTCGTCGGGCTCCGGCGAGCCGCGGAAGGGCAAGTCCAAGACCCCGGCGCTCGACAGTTTCGGGCGCGACCTGACGGAACTGGCCCGCGAGGGCAGCCTGGACCCGGTGATCGGGCGGGCCAACGAGATCGAGCGCCTGGTGCAGGTCCTGTGCCGTCGCACCAAGAACAACCCGGTGCTGCTGGGCGAGGCGGGCGTCGGCAAGACCGCGATCGTTGAGGGCATGGCCCAGCGGATCATCGGCGGCGACGTGCCGGAGATCCTGCACGAGCGGCGGATCGTGGTGCTGGACCTGGCCATGATGGTCGCCGGCACCAAGTACCGCGGGCAGTTCGAGGAGCGGATCAAGGCGGTGATGAACGAGGTCCGCCGGGCCAAGAACGTCATCCTGTTCATCGACGAACTGCACACGCTGGTCGGGGCCGGCGGGGCCGAGGGCGCGATCGACGCGTCCAACGTGCTCAAGCCGGCGCTGGCCCGCGGCGAGATCCAGTGCATCGGCGCGACGACCTTCGACGAGTACCGGAAGTACATCGAGAAGGACGCGGCCCTGGCGCGGCGGTTCCAGGCCATCACGGTGGACCCACCGACCAACGACCAGACCATCGAGATCCTCAGGGGGCTGCGGGACCGGTACGAGCAGCACCACCGCGTGCGGATCACCGACGAGGCGCTGCGCGCCGCGGTGGAACTGTCGGGCCGGTACATCACCGGGCGCGTGCAGCCCGACAAGTCGATCGACGTGATCGACGAGGCGGGGGCGCGCGTGCGGATCAAGAGCATGAGCAAGCCGCCCAACATGGCGGACCTGGAGGCCCAGGTCGAAAAACTGAGCATCGAGAAGGACGAGGCGGTGAAGTCCGCCGACTACGAGAAGGCCGCGGAACTGCGCGACAAGGCCGAGCAGTTCAAGAAGCAGAAGGAGGAGATCCAGCGGCAGTGGAAGGAGAAGTCCAAGGAGGTCGACGGCACGGTGGACGAGGAGGTCGTCGCGGAGGTCGTGAGCAAGATGACCGGCGTGCCGCTGCAGCGCCTGGAGAAGGAGGAGGCGCAGCGCCTGCTCGACCTGGAGAAGGAACTGCACAAGAAGGTCATCAGCCAGGACGAGGCGATCAGGGCCATCTCCAAGGCCATCCGGCGCGCCCGCGCGGGGCTCAAGGACCCGAAGCGCCCGATGGGCTCGTTCATCTTCATCGGGCCCAGCGGCGTCGGCAAGACGCTGCTGTCCAAGGCCCTGGCCGAGTTCATGTTCGGGGATGAGGACGCGCTCGTGCACCTGGACATGAGCGAGTACATGGAGAAGCACAACGTCAGCCGCCTGGTCGGCGCGCCCCCGGGCTACGTCGGGTACGAGGAGGGCGGGCAACTGACGGAGCGCATCCGCCGCCGCCCCTACGCGGTGATCCTGCTCGACGAGGTCGAGAAGGCCCACCCGGACGTGTTCAACATGCTCCTGCAGATCATGGAGGAGGGGCGGCTGACCGACTCCTTCGGCCGCAACGTGGACTTCAAGAACACGGTGCTCATCATGACGTCCAACATCGGGGCGGACCTGATCAAGGGCGGCGCGGGCTTCGGGTTCGCCAAGCGCGGGGCGCAGCAGGACTTCGAGAACATCAAGTCCATTCTTATGAAGGAGGTCGAGCGGTTCTTCCGCCCGGAGTTCATCAACCGGCTCGACGACGTGATCGTCTTCCGCCCGCTGACGAAGGAGGACCTGGTCCAGATCGTCGAGTACGAGGTGAACAAGGTGATGAAGCGGCTCCTGGAACGGGGTCTCAAACTCGAACTCGACCAGACCGCCAAGGACTTCCTGATCGAGAAGGGCTTCAACCCGGAGTACGGGGCGCGCCCGCTGCGCCGCGCGATCGGCACCTACGTCGAGGATCCGCTCTCGGAGATGATGCTCTCCGGCGAGTTCGGCGAGCACAACGTCATCAAGATCAGCCGCAGGACCGACGGCGACAAGCCCGCGGAGAACCTGTTCTTCGAGGCCGTGGACGGCCCGAAGGAGCCCAAGCCAGAAAAGCCCGAGAAGGCCGAGAAGAAGGGCAAGGGCGGCGGCGACAAGCCCGAGGCCGCGGCGGCCGGGTCGCAATGATCACCGGTTGACACACCGGGAGAGGGAGGACGGTAGACTACGCCCGTCCTCTGAGGTTCGAACATGAGTACGGGCGCCACGACCATTGGGCTCACGATGTACCTGATCGTGTCGGGCGCGGCGGCGCAGGTGGCGGCACCGCTCGACGGGAAGCGTCACCTCATCTACCTTCGGGGTGACGTGACAGGCGACGGAGCGGTGACAACCGATGACGTCCAGGTGGTCGCCGCACGCCTCGGGATGATCGGCGCCTCCATCCTGGACGGGGATGCCGACGGCGACGGCGAGGTGACCACCGCCGACGGGCTCGTCATTCTGCCGCGGATGGGCCTCTCGATCGCCGACCTCGACTGGAGCAACGAGACGGACCTCAACGCGCTATCGGCCCTGGTCGCGGCGGGGCATGTTGTCGTTGACGACCCCGTCTCCGCCCGTCAATGGAACGCGGTCTACCACCGGACGGACAGGTGGCCCTCCTACCCACAAGGGCAGACGGCCGAGCAGGTCCACAACACCACGGTATCCGCCGAGTGGGGGGAACACGGTCACACGGTGAGCGTGAGCGGGGCGGGCGGCTGGCCTCCGACACACTTCGCATCGTTCAGTCAGACCTGGTCAACGGGGCACGAGGTATCGAGCAGTTCGAGGTATCCTCCAAACCACAACTACCTTATCAGCAAGGGCTGGCAGGGCCATGATGCGACGGTTTCCGGCTTCTGGCCCCCCAACCACGAGAGGGTTCGCAGCGACGGATGGACGTACTATCAACACGATATTGCGTTCAGCCGGTTCTGGCCCCCCAGCCATTCGATGGCCTACAGCAACGGGAGTTGGCCGCAGGGCCACGAGCGCTCCGCCAGCCGACAGGCGCCACCACCGGTCACGGAGCACCAGCTTGAGTTCAGCGCGACCTGGCCCCCGGAGCCGCCGGCGATCTGGCCGCCCAATCACATACCCGGCGTGAGCGCCACCTGGCCGCCGAGCCACGCAACCTCGACAAGTTACAGTTGGCCTCCCAACCACCTGAAAGCGGCGAGCGACACCTGGAGCCCCGGCGACCACTCCAACTGGCCGCCGAGCCACGTTCAAGATACGAGCGTGGCCGAGCCTTGAACGCGCCGACAGCCATGGTACTGGGACTGGGGGTCGCATTGATCGCGGTCGGCTGCGCGGCTCCGGCCCGTTCCGTTGCGTTCAACCAGGACTACATCGAGTCAATCCGGGACGGGCGTCTGGCCCGTGCCGCGTCGATGGAGCCCACCGGTCCGCTCGATGGTTCGGTGGACTTCGAGGACCCCCTGAGCATCCTGCGCAGCGTGCTCCGCAACGCGCCGGGCAAGGCGGTGGTGTACCCCACGGAGACGTATTATTATTACCGACTCTATGCGGGGCCCCGCCTGGTCTCGGGCAATCTGCGTCTGCTGGACGCGGGTATCGGTGTTCTGCACATGGGATACTTCGATGCTCACGAGCCCTGGCGCACACGGGCAGCCTCGCTGAGCGGTGCGGATGGTGTGGTGGTCACGCCCGCCGGGGAGCGGAGTTATCGCGTTGCGTTCGAGGGGCGGTCCGTGGTGTTCACCCTCAGCGGGCAGAGTGGGGCGCATCCCCGGCGCTCGCCGCTGACGGAGAACGAGGAGTTGGTGAGCGCTATCTGGGACGAGTCTGGTGTACGGTTCTGGCTCGTGTACAACAACTCATTGAACTCGTTTTACTATGTGCTGGATGAAGATGTGCCCCTGACCGAGCCGCTGGCGACGATCCCCACGCTGCCGGGGCTTGAGGTGGGGCTGCGCACCGGATTTGTGCTGTATCATGACACGGGCGCGGGGCGGCGTCTTCTTGTCGGCGTGCGTCAGCGGAGTGTCCGCGACAATGATTACTTCGACGGACCGTTCGACCAGGTGCCGCCCCGTCTGCCGATCAAGGAGAGGCTGGAGGCGGCGTACCCGTATGTGAAACTGCGCGGCGGCATTGATGCGCATGGGAACTTCGTGGAACAGCCGGGCGTGCGCGTTGCCATCAGCCCGTACGCGGAATACACCGACCTCGACGAGTTCGCGAGCCTCCTCGGGCAGCGGCTCGACCTGATTGAAAGGGCACATGGCACCGCGGCGGACCGCTGGTTGACGCTGACGTACGACTCGAAGCGCGACTTTCACCGCCACCTGGAGGCGCGGGCCGGCGCCCATGTGATCTACGTCAGTCAGGGGTGGCCCGCCAACCATCTCGGCGTGACCAGTTACCAGTGGCCGGACCGGCACGCGGCGGACCAGAGCGCCGCCTGGGCGCCCAACCATCAGGCCGACCTGAGCGGGTCGACCCGAGACCCATGATCGGCACTACTTTCCCATGCGCTCCCGGATCGCCTTCAGCCGCTGGAGGTGCACGGGTCGGCCGGGCTCGAGGACGACGAGGGCCTGGACCTGGGCCTCGGCCCCGGGCAGGTCGCCGGACTGGACCAGCAATCCCGCGAGCAGTTCGCGGCTCGCGGCGTCGAAGGGGGAGATGATGACGGCCCGGCGGGCCTTGCCGATCGCCCGTGGCAGGTCGCCGCGGGCCGCGTAGCGCCGCGCCAGTTCGGCCGCGTAGGCCGGGGACGACTGCTCCCGCGCGTCCAGGAACTCCAGGTGCTCGACCGCGCGGTCCGGGTCGGTATCCAGGTACAGCCGGGCGAGCAGTTTGTGAGGCAGGGGGTCCACGGGGCGGGCGGCGGCGTAGCGCTCCAGGAGCGGGGCCATGTCCTGGGTAGGACGGGTCTCCGACCCGGCAGTCGGCTCGGAGGGCCGACCTACGGTCAGTTCCACCGCCAGTTCCAGGAGGTCCGGGTTCGCCGGGTCGGCCAGGAGCCAGCGGTCCACCATTGCCTGCGTCGGTGCCGGCACCGGCGGTCGCCACGAACCACCGGGCTCGCCGGTGAGCGCCGCCCACGCGCCCGTGTCAAGCAGCGATCCCAGGCCCACCTCCAGCGTCGCCGCTTTGGTCTCGTCGGCCGCCAGTTCACGAACAAGCAGCGCGCGGATGCTCGGCGCGCGCGGCCCCATGCCCCACGACGCCAGTTGCCCGCCCGCCCACCCGTGGAACGCGGCAAGGAACTCGTCCTGGCTCAACCCCAGCACACGCTGGAACGCGGACGCCTCGCGCACGCCGGTCGCGTACAGGTCCATCAGGTCCAGCGGGGCCCGCTCGCCCCAGCGCTCGACGATGTACTGGTACATCCAGTGCCCCTGGGCGTAGGCCTGCGAGCGGTCGGTTGGTTTTTTCGGGCGGACGAACGCCAGGTTGATCTCCGACATGTCGAACAGCGTGCCGGACTGGTAGGCGGCGTCGAGCAGCCTGCAGGTGGCGTAGTCGCGCGGGGCGTCCTCCAGGTAGACCGCGGCGGCCTCCGTGAACCAGTGCGGGATGCGGTTGCGGGTGCGGGAGAGCGTGACGGTGTGCGTGTACTCGTGCCGCACCACGCGCAGCCAGTCGTACGGGCCGGTGTGCCCGCCGCCCTCTCGAGGCGACTCCATCGCGATCAAGGGGCCGGTGGCCGCGGCCATCGTGTGGATGGCGGTGATTCCGGCGATGCGGACCGCAAACGCGCGGTGATCCGGCATCAGGTCGATGAGGGTCTTTCCGGGTACGTCGTGGTCGATGCCGCCGGGCCCGCGGCCGCTGACGCGCCGCCGCATGGTCTCCAGCAGGTCCGGCATCTCGCGTGCCAGCACCTGGTCAGGGCCGGGGGTGTAGCGGATGATGAAGTGCTCGCTCTCGACGGTGGGATGGGTCAGCAGGTCGCGCACGAGTTTGAGACTGTTGCCGGCGCGCGTGTTGAACGGGTCCACTTCCCACGCCCGCGTCAGCACGTCGAGCGCCCGCTGGTCCCTCCCGGCCTGCATCAGCATGAGGCCGAGTTCGGTGACGGGCCGCGAGCGGTGGGGGGCACGCTTCACCGCCTCGTCCAGGTACCGCTCGCTCATCTCGTACTGGCGGGCCTCCGACAGCGCCCGCCCGACCTGAAAACACGCATCGGGCGAGCCGGGCGAGAGCGCGTCGAACTCCGCGAGCAGGCGATCCGTCGCGGTCTGGTCGTACTGCAGGGCGACGGCGCCGGCGCGCAGCGCCAGCACCTGGCGCATGGCCGGGTAGGCGGCCAGGGCCGGCGCGAGGGCCTGGAGCGCACCGTCCGGGTCGTTCTGGCGCATCCGCGCCCGGGCCAGGATCATCGCCGCGTCCGCGGAGACCTCCGGGGCCGCGAGCGATTCGAGGCGGCGGGCGACCTGCTCCGCCGCGTCGAAGTTGAATCCGTCCACGGCGGCGTCGCCCATGAGCCGCCACGCGGCGGCCGAGCGCGGGTTGAGCCGCAGGGCCTCCATGACCGCGTCGCCGCCCTCCTTGCGGTTGTCCTTGGAGAAGAGCACGGCGGACTCGCTCACATGGGCGGGCCAGTAGAGGCGGTCCAGGTCCGTGCGGGCCCTGGCGAGCATGGAGACGATGACCTGGAAGTCGCCGCCGGCGGCCGCCCGCTGCGGCGCCACGCGGGCCCGCACCATCAGGGCGCGCGCCGACTCCGTCAGGTCCGCGGCGGTGCGAGCCCCGGCCACACGCTTCTCAATGCCCTCGAGCGCGGCCGCGGCATCGGCGGCGCGCCCCAGGCCCTCGAGCGCCTCGGCGCGGATGCGCAGGGCCCGGATGGAGCCCGTGTGTTCGAGCAGGGCGAGCGCCCCGGCCAGTTCGCCCCGCTGGGCCGCGGCCTCCGCGCGGTCCTCAACGCCGACCGACGGGTCGGTCAGCGAGGGGTCCGACAGTGCGCCGCGGATCAGGGCGGAGGTGGCACGGCGCTGCGGTGTGTCCAGGTCGCTGTCGCGCCACAGGCCGTGAAAGACCCGCAGGTCCTTCTTCTCAGCGTCGCTCAGGTATGGGGCGCCCAGGGCGCGGAGCACGGAATCGCTCGGGTCCGGCACGGCCACCGGCTGGGCCGGCGTCCAGGGGGCCAGGGAGAGCCACACCGCCGCGGCGATGCAGGCTCGGCGCACAGGCGCGCTCGGTCGATCGGTTCGTCGCATGAATCGCACGTCCCTGCGCTCCATTCACTGCCCGGTGCCGCGCCACGCTTCGGTGCGGATGGTCCAGCCCTCACCCGGCGGCTCCTGGTCGAACGCCCGCGCCGGCGGCGGGCCCTCTGCGTTGATCTTCACGTTCGCGAGTTTCACGAGGGCCACGTTCCCGTCGCGGCTGACCGTGCGGGCCATCATCGGCAGCAGCCGGCCGCCCGTATCGCGGCGGTACCAGATGCGAATCTCGCGGAAGTCGCGGGCCTGCTCGGTCCCCTCCCTGGGGATCAGGCGGAGTTGCCGCGTTCCCGCGACCTCGGTGATCAGCGCCTGTGCCTCTTGCTTCTCGTCCCCGCTTGCATCCGGGCCGGGCGCCAGGCCGTCCTCCGGCGGCAGCAGCGTGGTCTGGAACGCCCGCTCGATGTCTTCGCGCTTCTGCCCGATCGGGATGGGCAGCGGCCCCTCACCGATGCGCAGCGGATCGAAGTGCTCGCCGGGCGGCACCACCTGGCGCCGGATGATCTGCTTCTCCTTCGGGTCCTTCTCGACAAACCACTGCCCGTCGAAGATGTAGGTGATCGGGTCTTCCTGCAGCCGCGTGTCCAGGTAGAGTTTGGTGAACTCGATGGCGAAGCGGCGGCGGGGGCGCTGCGGGTCGTCGGTGGGCGTGCTCTGGAACCACAGCGTCCCGAGCCGTACCTGCCGGTCGCCGGCGAGGGCGAAGGTCTTGTCGTACAGCACGTCCGCGTCCAGGCGCCGCATCCCGGCGTCGGCCTTCTCGAGTTCCGTCAGGAGGTCCCCGGCGTCGGAGATGTTCAGTGCGGGGACGACATCGCCCATGCCCTGCTCGCGCGGCCGCTCCGGCTTGGCCGCCCCGCCGGGGGGCATGACCTGGGCGCACGCCGTGAGCGACGCCGCGAGCACCAATCCAGCCGCCAGTAGACGCTCCATGTCCACCTCCTGTTATCGATCCGTTCCCCGCGGGGGTTTGGATGCCGCACTGATTATTGGGTATGGGCACCGGGGCAGCGTGCGGACAGGTTGTTGGGCACGCCCGCGCGGCCCCGGGGCGCCAAATGCGCTCTCGCCGCTGCTATTGCCCGGTGTGCCTCGTCCGCAGGAAATCCCCCAGCACAGCGGCGGCGGCAAGGCCGTCCCGACGGGCCTTCTTCCGGGCATGGGTCAGGCCGCTGCCGGCCATCGCCCAGTCGGCCTCCGCGCTGGTGAGCCGTTCATCCTGGTAGTGGAGCACGCGGGCGCTGAGGGCCGCCAGGAGCGTGCCGAAGCCGCGGACGACGCGCGCCCGCGGGCCCTCCGTCCCGTCCATGTTCAGCGGGAGGCCCAGGACCAGTTCGGCGGCGCCTACCTGGTCGTCAAAGGCACGGGTCAGGGCCTGGGCCAGGTCGCGCCCCGTGCGCGCGGCGAGCGGGACGTCGACGGTCTTCAGGGGCGTCACCAGTCCGGTCTGGGCATCGCCGACGGCCAGGCCGGTCCGCTTGTCGCCCAGGTCGATCCCGACGTAACGCACGCGGAATGAAAGGCGCCGAGGCGCGAGGGCACGGGGCACGAACGCAGAAAACGAGGACCATGCCCCCACGATTCTTTTCTGCTCCGGTCTTTGTGCCCCCGACCCTTTGTGCCTTCTATTGCCCATGCGGCTCGACGACTTCCGCGACAACCCGCGCATCCAGACGTTCGTGGCGATGCTGCGCGACCTCTCGCTGGCTCGAACGCCGGCGGAGGCGCTGTCCGCCTGGGCCGAGGGATACTGGCGCACGCACCCGGTGGACCTGATGCTCTCGGTCTCCACCCGCGACCTGGAGCCGGGGCGGTACCGCATCACGCGGAACATCCGGGTGGCGGAGCGGCTGGCTTCCGGCGAGCGGATGTCCTGGCCGCCGCCCACGCCGCGGGACCAGTTGGCCGTGCATTCGGGCGGGTTCATCGGGGCGATGATCGCCGACGGGCGGCCCAAACTGCTGAACCAGATGGCGGTGCGCGAGGACCCCGTGCTGGGCGGCCAACTTGCGGGGATGGGCAGCGCGGCGGTGATCCCGCTGTACCACGAGGGGAAGCCGATCTACTGGAACATCCCGATGATGCGCGACCCGGAGGCGCTGACCGCGGCGACCATGGAGCGGTCGCTGGTCGTGGCCAACCTGGTGGGCGGCAACAACACGCGGCTCCAACTTGTCGAAGAGGTGCGCCGCCTGAACTCGCGCCTGACGGAACAACTGGAAGACGTGGCGCGGGTCCAGCGGTCGCTGCTGCCGAAGCGGCTGCCCGACATCCCGGGGCTGGCGCTGGCGACGAGTTACCTGACGAGCGACCAGGCGGGGGGCGACTACTACGACTTCTTCCCGCTCGCGGGCGGGCGGTGGGGCATCCTGATCGCCGACGTCGCCGGTCACGGGGCGGCCGCGGCCACGATCATGGCGATGCTGCGCGGCATCCTTCATACCTACGTCCATCAGAGCGGCCGTGTGCCGGACGGGCCCGACGCGGTCATGCGGTACGCCAACGCGCGGCTGGTTGAGGCCGACCTCGAGGGCAGTTTCGTCACCGCGTTCTTCGCCGTCTTCGATCCGGATTCTGCCACGCTGTCCTGCGCCCGCTGCGGCCACAATCCCCCGCTCCTGAAGCCGGGGGATGGGGGGCCGGTGCGGCCGCTCGACGGCGCGGGCTCGCTGCCCCTGGGCGTGCTCGGTGATGCCGAGATTCACGCCGAGGAACTCCGCCTTTCACAGCGTGACACGGTTGTCCTCTACACCGACGGCATCACGGAGGCGATGGACCGGCCGGGAACGCTCGGGGCGGGCGGGGAGATGTTCGGCATGGAGCGCCTTGAGGCTGCTCTCAACGGGTGCTCCGGGGAGCCCGACTGCGTCGTCGATTCGGTGCACGCGGCCCTGTTCAAACACACGGGAAGCCTGACCCGTACGGATGACCAGACGCTGGTCGCGCTTCGGTACACCGGGCGCCCAAGCCGATAACGGCTTGTCCCGGAACTCCGTGCGCTCGCCCCATGCCCGCTGAACCCATCGCCCAGACTCCGGCGTTTACCTCCTGCCCGTCGTGCGGGTGCTCGCGCGAGGGCTTTCCTCCTCAGGCGGCGTGTCCGGGGTGCGGCATCGTTCCCCTTCCTCTCCCTGCCTTCCCCGTGCAGACCTTCGGCACCACGGCTGGGCGTGGCATGGCCTTCCTGCTCGCCAGCACCGCGCTGGGCAAGGTGCTCGTGGCGGCGACGCTGGTTCTGCTCGGGACGCTGCTGACCCAGGCCGATTTCGGGCTCTACAGCCTGGCGGTGGGCGTGATGATGTTCGTGCAGACCTTCGCCAACGGCGGGGTGCGCGAGGTGCTCGTGCAGCGCGGGCGTGAGTGGTCCACGCTCGCGGGTCCGGTCTTCTGGCTCTGCCTGACCATCAACATCGTTGTGGGCGTCGCCGCCGGGATCGCGGGGGAGGTGGTGGCGCGCGGGTACGTCGCCCGGGGCGTGCTCGACGACCCCGCGCGGCTCACCGGCCTGCTGTGGGTGGCGGCGGCGACGGTCCCGCTCTCCACGTTTCCATCGGTCCTTACCGCCCGGCTGAGCATCGACCTGCGCTTCCGATCCGTGGCCTGGCTCCAGGCCTGCTCGGTCACAGTCCGCTACGCCGGGCAGATCGGGATGGCCCTGTCGGGGTTCGGCGTGATGAGCCTGGTGTGGCCGACGCTCGCCAGCACCGTCCTGGAGGGCGTCGTGGGGTGGGCCCTGACCCGGCAGCAGGTGTGGCGCGCACGGCCGAACGTGCGCATCTGGCCGTCGCTGCTGCGCCAATCCACCTGGATGGTGCTGGGGCAGGTGTGCAACGGCGTGGCAAACTACGGCTACCTGGTGATCGCCGGGTGGTGGATACCCCAGGCCCAGATGGGAGTCTACTGGTGGGCCCTGCAACTGGTGATGCAGGTTGAAACCACCATTACCTACAACCTGATGCAGGTCGTCTTTCCCGTCCTCGCCCGCTTCCAGGACGACCGCCCGAGACAGGCGGCCGCGGCCTTGCGGGTGGGCAGGGCCGCTCAGTTCGTCATCACCCTCATGGCGCTGGGGCTGGCCGTCACCTTCCCCGCGCTGGAGGTGATCTGCTGGGGCGGCAAGTGGTCCGCGGCGGCCTGGCCGTTGGCGATCCTTGCCGTGTTCTATCCGGTGCGCGGGCTCTTCGCGGGCGTCGGGATGCCGGTCCTTCAGGCGGCCGGGCGCTTCCGTGAGGTGTTCGTGTCATGGGCGATCCTGGCCGTGGCGACGCTCGCGGCGGCGCGTCTCTGCGCGGACATGGACGGCACCCCGACGGCCCTGGCGTGGGGCGTCGGGGCGAGCAGCGCGGTCGTGTGCCTGTTCATTTCCTACCGGGCGTTGCGGCTTGTCGGCGCGGGCCGGGGTGCCGTTGTCTCGACATCGCTGCAGATCCCGATTCTTGGAGCGGTCCTGGCGGCCGGTGCCTGGGCCCTGGATGCCTGGGTCGTGGCGCCGATGCTCGCCGGTGCCGGCAGGCCCCTGGCCGCGGCCCGGTTCCTGATCGACGGGACGGTGTTTACGCTGCTGTACGTCGGCGCCATCCGCATCCTGGCTCCGCGGTATCTGATGGATGTCCTGGCGATCGTGCCCGGCCCGCTGCGAAGGCCCGCGTACCGGGTTCTGCACCTGGCCGAAGACATCTCGGGCGCTGGGTGAATCGTTCACTGGTCGTGACCTGCGCCCGCCGGCAGGTCGTGCCCCGCGTCGCGCAGGGTCTTCTCGCGCCGGGCAAGTTCCAGGTCGTGCGTGACCATCATGCCCGCGAGTTCCTCGACCGTGGTGGTCGCGGACCACCCGAGGTCGCGTCTGGCCTTCGAGGGGTCGCCCAGCAGCAGATCGACCTCCGCCGGGCGGAGGTAGCGGGGGTCGAACGCGGCGTGCCGGTCGAAGTCGAGCCCCGCGTGGGCGAAGGCGAACTGCGCGAACTGCCGCACGCTGATCGTGCGTCCGGTTGCCACAACGTAGTCCTCGGGCGTGTCCCGCTGGAGCATGAGCCACATGGCCTTGACGTAGTCCCCGGCAAAGCCCCAGTCGCGCTGGGCGTCCAGGTTGCCCAGGAAGACCTTGTCCTGCAGTCCCAGTTTGATCCGGCCCACCGCGCGGGTGATCTTGCGCGTGACGAACGTCTCGCCGCGCCGGGGAGATTCGTGGTTGAACAGGATGCCGCAGCAGGCGAAGAGGTTGTAGGACTCGCGGTAGTTGACGGTGGCCCAGTGGGCCATGACCTTCGCGACGGCGTAGGGCGATCGCGGATAGAACGGCGTGGACTCGCGCTGCGGAGTCTCCACGACCTTGCCGAACTGCTCGCTGGAGGACGCCTGGTAGTACCGGACGGGGTGGTCCGCCTCGCCCTGGTACTCGCGGACGGCCTCCAGCAGTTTCAGGGCGCCCAGCGCGTCGGTCTCGGCGGTGTAGATCGGCATGTCGAAACTGACGCGGACGTGGCTCTGGGCCGCCAGGTTGTAGACCTCGTGCGGGCGTGCCACTCGCATGACCTTCGCCAGGCAGTTGGCGTCGCACAGGTCGCCGTAGTGCAGCCGCATGGGCGTGCCGCGCCGGTGCGGGTCCTCGTACACATGGTCGATCCGACCGGTGTTGAAGGAGGATGCGCGGCGGATGATGCCGTGGACCTCGTACCCCTTGTCGAGCAGAAACTCGGCCAGGTAACTGCCGTCCTGCCCGGTGATGCCGGTGATGAGTGCGCGCTTGCTGGTCATGCGGCCTGATTCTTGCATGAGCCCGCGTCACGGGCGACGGGGCTCCGCTGTTTTTTCAGCGTCCGGCGATCGCGCCGCTCACCACGTCGCCGCGGAACGGCCGGTCCGGGGGTCGATGTGGAAGTCCGCCGTCGGTTCCGAGCCGGCGATGATCCACCACGCGAGCCCGGCCAGGAGCACCGCCAGCGCGGCCGGCCCCGTCAGCCGAAGGGCCGCCACCCGTCGATCACCGGCGGGGCCGATTCGGCACGCCGCCACCGCGCACGCGATCAGCAGGAGCGGCTCGTTGTACCTCTGCCAGACCATCGGGCTCGCCGACTGCGCCGCCATGAACGCCGCGAGCCCCGCGGCCATGACCCAGCGGTCCCGGAAGGACAGCGCCGCGCCCCACGCGACCGCCGCCATGCCGCCGCAGGTTGAGAGCAGGACCATCAGGACGGAGGTGCGGTCCCCGACCGTCCCGAGCATCCCGGCCGCGTGCCAGAGCCCGGAGTTGCGGTACCCCGGGATCGCGCTGGACTCTGTGGTCACCGGGAGCACGGCCGCGAGGAACCCGATCGCACCGGACAGCAGGACCAGCCCGGTCTGCTCGCGGCAGAGGCGCACCGCGGCGGCGCCCCAGAACCCGACGAAGAACACGGAGAAGACCGCCAACAGAGCGAGGATGAAGCACGGCGCCGACGGGCCGAGCCCGTCGTACATGTCCCGGAATGACGGGGGCGTCAGCCCGTGCCACAGCCAGACGAAGTACGAGAGCGCCGCCGCCGCGGGTACGCACGCCGCCGCCGCCAGCGCCGCTCGGCGCGAGCGATTCCGCACATGTTCCGTGAGTGAAACCCACCCCGTGTCCTCGGCCCGGGGCCCGATCCACGCCGCGGCCCACAGCATCGCCGCGGCCCACGCGTGCACCTGCCGGATGAGCACGACCGCCAGCAGGAGCGCACCGCCCGCGCACAGCCACCGCGCGTCGAATCGCGGCACCAGCGCGACCAGCATCACGCCCAGCACGCCCCACCAACCCAGGTCGTCCGGGAGGGCCCACGCGCCGGACTGGAAGACGTAGGGCGAGCACGCCACCGGCAGGCAGCACGCCATCGCCATCAGCGGACCTGCCCGCCCAGCGCACGCCCGTGCCAGGGTCGCCAGGAGGCCCAGGGCGATCACCAGCGTCAGCGTGCGCAGCGACGCATCGCTCTGCCACCCGGCGCGGATCGCCGCAGCGAGCAGCAGGTGGTACCCCGGCGTCGTCGTCACGTTGTAGTTGGACAGGTCCGGCCGCGGGAGTTCCGACTCCAGCAGCCGCGCCACGGGCAGGTGGTAGTTCACCGAGTCGAACGCCCCGCGCCCCCGGGTATCCCCGGCGGCAATCAGGGGCCACGCCGCTGCGACCAGGAGCACACCGAGCAGCACCGCCGGACCCCACAGGGCCAGCCACGTCTGTCTGGGGTGTTCGGGCGAACTCATGGTGCGTGAACACATCTCCCCGGGGTCGTGTATCGTCGGCGGGGACGCGCAAGTTCCGCCGATTGCCACGGGGTCAGGTACCGGCCCGCCCGATTATGCATATCCCCGGCGGGCGTGTCCGATGGCCCCCTTCCCCGTGATCCAATTGACCGACCCCGCCACCATCCCCGAGACCATCGTCAGCCCAAGGCGGGCGCCGCTGCTGCGCCTGGCCCGCCCGCACCAGTGGGCCAAGAGCGTGTTCGTGCTGCTTGGCCCGGCGTACGCGTGGGCGGACCCGGAAGGCAAGCCGGTGCCGTGGCTGGCGGTCCTGGGCGCGGTCGTTGCGTTCTCGTTGGCCTCCAGCGCGTGCTACATCGTCAACGACATCCAGGACCGGGAGTCGGACCGGCTGCATCCGCGGAAGGGGCGCCGGCCCATCGCCAGCGGGCAGGTGTCGGTGCCCACAGCCCGGGCGTTCGCCGGGGCTCTCGTGGTCGGGGCGGCGCTCGGGATCGTGCTGGCAATCTGGGCAGGAGGGGGGCGGGAGGCCGGACTGTGGCTGGCCGTGGCGGTGGGGGTGTACATCCTCAACACGGTCTGGTACAGCATGAGCCTGAAGCACATCGTGATCCTGGATGTGATCAGTCTCGCTCTGGGGTTTGTCCTGCGGGTGCTCGGGGGAGTCGCCGCGGCCGGGGTGACGCCGAGTTCCTGGCTGCTGAACTGTGTGTTCTTCCTGGCGATGTTCCTGGCGTTCGGAAAGCGTCTCGGGGAGCGGCGGACGGTGCGGGACGCGGCCGGGGTTCGGGCGGTGCAGCAGGCGTACACGGACGACCTGCTCCGGATGGCGGTGGTGGTGACCGGGGTAGCCACCCTGATTACCTACGCGGGGTACGTCCAGGCTCACGGGGAGCGGTACACCTGGGGCTTCAACCTGCTGTGGCTGACGATGCTGCCGGCAACTTATGCCCTGCTCCGCTGTATAGTTTTGCTGGAGCGCGGAGAGTTTGACGACCCGACTGAACTCGCGACCGCGGACCGTCCGTTTCAACTGGCCGCCCTGATCTTTGCGGCCGTCACGCTCGTAGTGGTCGGGGTGGGGCGCTCTCCCGCGGCGGGAGGTAGGGATTCGGTAGGTCAGATGCCCGACGGATTGGTGCCCGGGACCATTGTTCCTCAATCCGGCCTCATTGAGGTTGGAGAATCGACGATTATCGGTACGTTGTATCTCGCGCGCCGGGGATGGAGCCCGGCCCCTTCCGCGGTGACATTCCTCCGGTCCGGGGCGGCCGGACTCGAGCCAAGGAGTTCCTTATGAGCAGTCGGTGGTCGATCCGTTTCATGCAGATGCTCGCGGGGCTGGCCTGCGCGTGCCCGGCCCTCGCCCAGGACGGCCCGGCCAGGGAAAAGAAGCCCGACTTCCCCCCGTTCAAGGACGTGAGCGAGGGCTACGAGCACGTTGTCAGCACGGCCGACGGGCAGGCGAGTTTCTACACGCTCTGGCGGCGTGACAAGGACGAGCAGTTGCTGGCGGAACTGCCGCGGGGCTGGCAGAACCAGAAGCAGTTCATCGCGCTGACGGTGCCGACGGGCGACATCTACTCCGGCCTGCACGCCGGCGACGTGGTCGTGTACTGGAAGCGGTACGACAACAGGCTGGCGCTGATCGTTCCCGAACTGGCGACCCGCTCCAACGGCGAGGCGGAGTCGAAGATGTCCGTCGCCAAGATCTTCACCGACACGGTGCTGCTGGAGGTCCCGATCGTGTGCATGGGCCCGAGCGGGCAGCCGGTGATCGACCTGGACGCGATGCTCGAGGGCAACGCGACCAAGTTCTTCGGGGGCGAGGCGGCCGGGGCGAACACGCGCCTGGCGAGCATCTCCAAGGCCAAGGCGTTCCCCGAGAACATCGAGGTCGCGATCGAGATGCCGGTGGCGAGCGGGCAGTTCCGCACGTTCCACTGGTCGATCAGTTCGCTCCGGAGCACGCCGGGGTACCAGCCCCGCGAGGCCGACGAGCGGGTGGGGTACTTCACGACCGAGTTCCGCGACCTGGGGCGGTACCAGGACGAGAAGAAGAACGTCCGGTACATCAACCGCTGGGCGCTCGAGAAGAAGGACCCGAAACTCAAACTGAGCCCGCCGGTCCGGCCCATCATCTACTACATCGACGCGACCGTGCCCGTGCGCTACCGGCGCTACGTGGCCGAGGGCCTGCTGTACTGGAACAAGGCGTTCGAGAAGGTCGGCATCATCAACGCGATCGAGGTGCGTCAGCAGGACGCCTCGACCAACTCCTACATGGACCTGGACCCCGAGGATGCGCGGTACAACTTCATCCGCTGGCTGAACAACGATATCGGCACGGCCATCGGGCCCAGCCGGGCGAACCCCTACACGGGCGAGATCCTGGACGCCGACATCGTGCTCACGGACGGCTGGATCCGGCACTTCTGGTTCCAGTCCAATGAGTTCATCCCGCAGCAGGCGATGGAGGGCATGAGCGCCGAGACGCTCGCCTGGTTGGACACCCGTCCGCAGTGGGATCCGCGCGTGCGTCTGGCCCCGCCGGAGCAGCGTGACGCCATCATGGCCGGGCGCGCCGTACGCGGCCCGCTGGGCATGGACGGGCGGCCGATCATGGCCGGCGACCCGGCGATCATCGGCGACAGCGAGGCCGCGGCCCTGGCCGAGCGCATCGGCGGCCACGGCAACCTATGCCTGGCGGCCCGCGGCAAGGCCGAGGACATGGCGGTGATGGGCATGCACATGGAGATCCTGGGCCTGCTCGACGACGACAAGAAGAAGGACGGCGACAAGCCCAAGGAGGAGGTCGAGAAACTCGACGGCATCCCCGAGTGGTTCGTGGGGCCGATGCTGCGCGACCTTGTCGCCCACGAGGTGGGCCACACCCTCGGCCTGCGCCACAACTTCAAGTCCTCCAGCGAGTACACGCTGAAGGAGATCAACAGCCCGGCGGTGAAGGGCAAGCCCTTCGCCGGGTCGGTCATGGACTACATCCCCGTGAACGTCAACATGGGCGACGGGGAGATCCAGGGCGACTACGCGATGATCGACATCGGCGCGTACGACTACTGGGCGATTGAGTACGGCTACACCTTCGGCGACACCAAGGACATCCTCAAGCGCTGCGGGGAGCCGGGCCTGGCCTACCAGACCGACGAGGACACGGGCGGGCCGGACCCGCTGGCCCGGCGCTACGACTTCACCAAGGACCCGCTCGACTACGCCAACAGCCGCTGCCGCCTGGCCAAGGAGCACCGCGGCAAGATCATCGAGAAGTTCGTGAAGGACGGCGATTCCTGGGCCAAGGCCCGGCGCGGGTACGAGATGACGCTGGGCATGCAGACCAACGCCCTGTCGATCATGTCGAACTGGCTCGGCGGGACGTTCGTGAACCGTGACAAGAAGGGCGACCCGGGGGCGCGCGAGCCGCTGACCCCGGTGCCCGCGGACCAGCAGCGCAAGGCGCTGAACTTCGTGATCGACAACTCGTTCTTCGACGAGTCCTTCGGCATCACGCCGGACCTGCTCCAGCACATGACCATCAACAAGGACGAGAACGCCGGCGCCGAGTCGGCCTACTCCCTGCACGACCGGGTGGCCGGCGTCCAGGCCTCGGCCGTCACGATGGTCATGAACCCGACGGTGCTGCGCCGGGTCTACGACAACGAGTTCATCGTGCCCAGGGGCGAGGACGCGTTCACGCTGCCGGAGATGCTCACCACGATCACCAAGGCCGCGTGGAAGGAACTGGACACGGCGCCGGACCAGAAGTTCACGGACCGGGAGCCGATGATCTCCAGCCTGCGCCGGAACCTGCAGCAGGAGTATGTGGAGCGGATGATCGACCTGTCGCTCAACAGCGGGACCAACGCCGCGGGCAAGACGATCTCCACGCTCGCCACCGAGAAACTCCGCGACCTCAGCGCGCGGATCGGCAAGGTGATCGAGAAGGGCAACTCCAACCTGGACGCGTACACGCACGCGCACCTGGCCGACGCCAAACTCCGCATCGACAAGGCGCTCGACGCCCAGTACGTCTACAACATGGGCGCCGGCGGCGGCGGCGGGGTGACCTACATACTCGGCCGGCCCACGGAGCAGCGCGTGCCGCAGGCCCCGATGCGGGACAACCCATAACCCGCGGGTCCATCCGTAACCCTCACGGGCCGCCCTCACGGGCGGCCCTTTTTTCATAAGCCTCCTGAAGACGCCCGGGGGTCTCAGGGCGCCCGCATCGGCGTGGGCGGCAACGAGGAATCTGTTTCATCCGGCAAGGCAACCGGATGATCGTGGCGCGTCACCTCGACAGGCCCATGGCCCTCGAAAACCCCGTGATGTACGCCCCCGCAAGGTCGCGCCCCGCCACCACCGTCAGCCGCGCCGTCCCCGCCTCCTTCAGCGTCTTGTACAGCCGCTTCAGGTCGCTCGCCTGCATCGGCACGATGCACCCCTGGCTCCCGATCTTCCCACGCCCGTGGATCGCGAACCCGTCGCGGTTGCACATCTCGTTCGTGTCGTCGGGTTCCAGCCGTATCCAGTAGTCGTGCTTCGGGTGCGGCTTCATCGTGTACCCGCCCGGCGGGATGGGCCCCCCCACGATCCCGTGCGCCTCGTCCTCCTTGCGGCACACCAGAAGCGGGTTGTTCGCGATCCGGAAGTTCACCGCGCCCCTGGTCCTGCTGCCGGCACGCCCGCCGCTGACGGCGTTGATGGTGAAGGTTTCCGTGCCGATCGTGCCCGTCAGCCGGGCCTCGGCGATGTAGTAGGTCATGGACACCGTGCGTCTCCCTGTGCGCGGGGTGCGTTACCGGCGGCGCACGCGCCTCATGGTACCGGGGCGAGCAGCACCTGAACGATGAGCGTGTCGTCGGCCGGGGCCCCGCTGCGGTGCGCCCGTACGGCCCCCGCCACTGCCGCCGCCGCGTGGTCGGGGGGCGCCCCCGCCGCGGCCGCCCGCGCGCGCACGGAGCCCAGCGGGCGCCCGGTGTCATCCGCGGCGTCGGTCGCGCCATCGGTGAAGGCGACGGCGGCATCGCCCGGAGCGATGGGGGTGCTCCGGGCTCCCGCCTCAAACGCCTCCGGCGGCAGCACACCCAGCATGACGGCGGTGGGGGGCAGGTCCTCTGTGCGGTCCGTGGCACGGCGCAGGTAGGCGGTCGGATGACCCGCGCTGGCCCATTCCAGCACCCGGCGGACCGGGTCGATCCGCAGGCACAGCGCGGAGGCGTACATCGCCTGGCCGGCCAGTTCCGCGTAGGCATAGGCGTTCAGCGCGGCGATGAGTTCACCGGGTGAACCGTCCGGGCTGGCCGCGAAGAACCGGCGGAGTTCACCGTGCAGGCGGTTGACCGCAAGGGCGGCGGGGACACCGTGCCCGCTGACGTCGATGAGGGCCACGCTCAGCGGGCCCGGCTCGCCCGACGGTGGAAAGGCAAGGGGGTGGGCGAACAGGAAATCCCCGCCGATCTCCCGCATCGGCTCGTAGACGTAGGACATGCGGACGGCGCCGCGTTCGATGGGCGGCGGGAACAGGGCCTCGTGCAGGCGGCGGGCGTAGGCCAGTTCCGAGGAGATCTCCCCGAGCCGGCCGCGGAGTTCACCGGCCCGGAAGCGCTCGTCAAACTCACGGTACCGCCAGCGGCTCCAGGCGACGCCCGGCGCGGCCGCGAGCGCGAACAGCAGGAGCAGTGAGAGCCCCACGCCCCAGCCCGGGCGCAGGACGGTGAAGAGCACGACCGCGTAGACGCCCAGGGCCGGGCCCGCGATGCGCAGCAGTTCCCGCAGTGTCATCGGCACCAGCAGGAGCGCCCCGGTCATGAGGGCGGTGCTCGCCCCCAGCCCGACAAGGCCCGCGCGCCACGACGGCCCGGCGCCGATCGGCACCCCGCTGGCGATCGGCTCCATCGCGGTGGCAAAGCCGCAGGCGATGACAGTCAGGGCGGTGACCGCCAGGACAAGTCTGTGGCGGTCCGGGCGACCGGCCAGCACATAGACGCACGCGCCCCAGTAGAGCACCACCAGCGGCACGTCGTAGAGCAGGTCCAGGGCCGTGGATCCGGGCGCCTCCCCGGGCTCGTCGCCGAGGAACGTGCCCCAGAGGCTGATGCTGAGCATGAACAGGACCACGCCGCAGTACCAGGCGATGCGACGGCGGAGCACCCGGGCGCGCTCCGCGTCAAAGCGGCGAAGGAAGCCGGCATCAGGGCCCTCCGGTTGCGGGGTCGTCGCCACGGACGACAGCCTACTCTGGAGCGCGCCGCATCCGCCGGCGCCGCGGCTGGTTGCCGTGTGGATGCGGAAAAGACGCAGGACCGGCGGGGTATCCGGGCCCTACCGCACCAGGTTCGTCGCGGCCTCAATGGCCTCGACGACCTGGCGGACCTGGAACGGCTTGCGGAGGAAGCCGTCGAAGCCCTGCCCCTTGAGCGAGCCGGCCTGGCCGTCGGTCAGTTTGCCGCTCATGGCGACCAGGTGGGTCATCTGGAGGTTCTCGTTCTGGCGGATCGAGTCGGCCAGGGCCCGGGCGTCGCCGGCGGAGCCCTCGCCCAGGTGCAGGTCCAGCAGGACGACGTGCGGCTTGAACCGCTCGCACTCCATGCCGGCGGCGAAGGCGGTGCCGGAGCCGCGGACCTCGTAGTTGGTCTGCTCGGTCAGGACTTTCAGGAGGATCGAGGTGACCTCCGCCTCGTCATCAACGACCAGCACCCTGGTGCGGCCGGAACTGACGGCCTCCATGGGCATGCCGTGGACCCGCATGAACTTGACGAGTTCCCCCATCGGGATGCGGCGGTCCTTGGAGCCCGGGATGCGGTAGCCCTTGAGGGCCCCCGAGTCGAACCACTTGGAGACGGTGCGCGGGGCGACGTTGCAGATCTTGGCGACCTCGCCGGTCGTCAACACGTCTTTGTCAAGGGGCATCGTCTCACCTCGCGTCCGGTTGGGTGCCGTCAAGTCACTTCCGCAGTTCATCGGAGCGCGGGGGTGGGTCCTTGACGCCGGGGGCGGCTGGATGGCCAAGTTCGGGTTCTAGGACCGCTCCACCCCGGTTCGGCGTTAGATTGGATAAACCCGACCCCGGCGATTGACACCCCGCAGGGGAAGGGGGTAGATTGGGGCCGTCAACGCAGGTCGGGACGGTTGGCTGAATCCCCGCGGCACGGAAGGCCGTATGGAACGTCCCTGTTCGTGCCGGTTTGGGTTATCGCTCCGCGCGGGAGTCGCCGGGGTCGTGATTTTGCCAGGAGTCTCACTGTGCGTACACGTCGTCATCGTGCCCTCGGCCTGCTGGCTGCGCTCGCGTTTGTCGGGATCGCGGCCCCGGCGTGGTCCCAGGTGGACATCCGGCGCGACCCGCAGTTGAGCGCGGTTGCCCCGTCGCTCCGCGACTTCATCCACTTCACCCGGATCGCCCGGTTCGACGCGGCCGGCGGATATGCACGGCAGATCCTGGATGCCAACCTGCCGCCGACCAAGTTTGTGGACCTGGTGGAGGCCTCCGGCGAGGAGAGCCGCTTTGAGGAGGCGATTGCCCGGGCCGAGAAGCAGCCGGACCTGGCCGGGCTGGCCGGGCAGTTGAGGCAGTTGTTCACCAAGGGCAAGATGGACCGGGTGCGCGATCCGGCGGAGATCACTCGGAACATCGCGCTGCTCCAGGGCAACGCGCAGAACCGCCTCTTCGCTCGTGAGCGGCTCGCCGCGGCCGGGGAGTACGCCCTGCCCCAGTTGCTCCAGGCCCTGCTCCAGGGCGAGAACCTTGAGTTGTCGGTGCAGGCGGGCAACCTGCTGGTGGACATGCAGTCCCAGTCGATCATCCCGCTGTGCACGGCGCTCCCCGGGCTGGACCCGATCGCGCAGGTGAAGGTGATCGACGTTCTGGGGCGGATCTCGTACAAGACCTCGGCGCCGTTCATCGCGGACGTACGGTCCACGACTTCTTCCGACACGGTCAAGGAGGCGTGCAACCGGGCCCTGGAGCGGCTGGGGATCACCGAGACGAGCGCGCCGTCGCTCTACACGGCCCTGGGCGACGGCTACTACCGCGACAAGGCGGAACTGACGAGTTTCCCGGGGGAGGCGTACCAACTCCTGTGGTCCTACGACCCGGGCGTCGGGCTGGTCATGACGGCGATCCGGACGGAGGTCTACCACGAGGCGATGGCGATGCGGATGGCCGAACGCTCGCTCACGCTCCAGGGCACCGGGAATGACGCGGCCCTGTCGCTGTGGCTGGCGGCGAACTTCTCCCGCGAGATCGACACGCCGGGGAACTATGACAACCCGGCCTATCCGGCGACGCGGCGCGACGCGATGTACTACGCGGTGGCGGCCGGCGCGTCGCTGGACCAGCAGGTGCTGGCCCGCGCGATGGACGACCGGGACACGCCGCTGGCGCGGCGGGCGATCTCGGCGATCGAGCAGACGGCGGGCGGGGCCGCGCTCTGGAGCGGCACGCGCCGGCCGCTGCTGGAGGCGCTCGCCTACCCCAACCGGCGCGTGCAGTACGAGGCGGCCCTGGCGCTGGGTTCGGCCATGCCGTCGGCCGCGTTCGAGGGCTCGGACCGTGTGGTGCCGATCCTGGGCAGTGCGATCCGCGACGCGGGCGACCGCTACGCGGTCGTCGTGACTGGCGACCAGGAGCGCTACCAGGTGCTGCGCAAGCTGCTGACGGACCAGGGATACACGGTCCTGCCCTACGCCCGCACCATGCAGGACCTGGCCCAGCCGATCTCCGAGGCCCCCGGCATCGACGTGATCCTCTCGGACCTGAACTCCATGGACGAGACGGCGGCCGTGATCTCCGCGGCGCGCGCCGGGCGCTCCACGGCCGTAACACCGATCGTGGCCCTGACCAGTTCGCAGGGCTACATCGAACTCGGCCGCCAGTTCGGCCGCGACGTGACGGTCGCGATCCGCCCGCAGGGTTTGCCTGAGGCAACCATCGGCGAGGCGGTCAGGGACCTGGTGGAATCCGCGTCGGGCGGCCCGATCACCGACGAGGAGGCCCGCGGCTACATGGCCCGATCGCTCGCGGTGCTGCGCGACCTGGCGCTCTCGGGCAATACCGTGTACTCGGTGGGTGACGCCGCGCTCCCGCTGATCGCGGCGCTCGGCGCCACGCAGGGGCAGGTCCGCCTGGACGTGGCGGAGGTGCTGGCCCATGTGGACCAGAAGCGGACGCAGGTCGCGCTCATGGACACGGCGCTCAACGTCGCGGCGGCGGAGCGCGTTGCGCTCCTGGAGAAGGTGGCCGATTCCGCGAAGCGGTACGGCAACCGCCTGGAGCCGCGCCAGGTCGAGCGAGTGCTGGAGATCGCCTCCAACGGCACGGGCGACGAGGCCACGGCCGCCGCGGCCCTCGTCGGCGCCCTGAGCCTGCCCAACGACAACCTGATTCCGCTGATCCTGGGGCGGTCGGGCTGACCGAAACCCGAGCACGACGACGGACACCGGGCGCCGGAGCGCCCGGTGTTTTCTTTTCGCGCCGAACGCCCGGTAACAGGGGATGCGGGCGGTGTGCACTTTGCCCGCGTGGTGTTCATCTCTTCCCAGCCCGCACAGGTGTTGCCCGTGCCGCGACCCGCGCACGGTGCGTTCAACCGCGCTCCGCCGGGCGTCGATGGTCGTGCTGCGCGGGATGGTCCGGACACGGGCCTCCGCGCACGCCGGGCCGCGCCCCGAGGGGTGGAGCGGTCCGGCCCACGGGCGGCCGCACGGGAGACCGTGCGGCGTGCCGATTCGGGGGCCGCGGCCGGTGTAGGCGGCGGGCCCGAGATGGCTGAGCCGTCCGGCGGCCCCGGCGGTGGGAAACCTTCGAAGGAGAAGTCACATGCGTGTTCGCAAGGCCTTTACGCTGGTGGAAATCCTGATCGTGGTCGTGATCCTGGGCATTCTCGCGGCGATCGTGGTCCCGCAGTTCACGAACGCGACGCAGGACGCCCAGGCGGGCAACATCCAGACCCAACTGGACACGATCAACAACCAGATTGAGTTGTTCGCGGCCCGCAACAACGGCGTGTATCCCGACTTCGCGGGCACGGGCTGGGCCGAGATGGTCGGGCCGCCGGTCGCCGGCACCAACCACGGCGGCTACCTGAAGGAGGAGCCGTCCAACCCCGCGTGCCCGGACGTCGCGGCGCGTGAACTGGTCGAGGTCGGGCCCGCGGCCGCGACCTGCGGCTGGCACTGGGAACTCAATCAGCCCGGTGGCGTCCTGGTCATGAAGGCCACGTATTTCGACGAGGCGACGGGCAAGATCACCACGACCCCGTAACACTCGAACATCCACCGATCGGCCGCCTAGCGGCGGCTGATCGGCTTGCAGGTTGGTCCATCGCGGTTGTCGGGCCCGTGCCCCCAAGCCGCTGCTGGGGAGGAGGGGCGATGATGTCCGCGAAGTACCGAGCCTTCACGCTGGTTGAGATCCTGATCGTGGTGGTGATCCTTGGGATCCTGGCCGCGATCGTTGTGCCGCAGTTCTCGAACGCCACCGAGCAGGCGACGAAGGGCGGCACGCACGACCAACTCCAGAAGATACGCGAGACCATCGGCGTGTACTACGTCCGGAACCACAACGCCTGGCCGCAGATCACGGCGGGGGTGGGGACCTGGGGCGAACTCATCGGCCCGGGGTATATGCGGGAAATCCCTGTCAACCTGTGGGTTGGCGACAACGATGCGGGGCGGACGATTGTGACCGCGCCCAATGCCGATCCCGGTTATCAGACCACGCACGGCTGGGTCTACAACCCCGCCACCGGCGAACTCTGGGCCGGGTCGTACGACGCGCAAGATCAGCCGTACCCGCGCCCGTGATCCGGGGCGCCGGAATCTTCGGCAATGTTTCAACCGTCTGCCGCGAGCGTCCGATGCTGGGGAAACAGGCCCCTTTGCAGGAGTATTCCCCCATGCGGCGCACACGTGGCTACACCAACGGCGTCCTGACGGTCATCGCGGTCGTTCTTGGCCTGAACGTGGCCGTGAACCTGGGTGACTCGCGCAGCATCCTGCCCGCGGCGGTGGCCCAGCCGACCGGCCCCGAGGGGCCGGACACCGGGCTGATCTCCGCTGCGGAGCAGCGCAAGGTGATGATCGCGGAGTTGCGCCGCCTGAGCGTCCGCATGGAGCGGATCGAGGCCAAACTGAACAGCGGGCTGAGCGTGAAGGTGACGGAGATGCCCGCGATGAAGAAGGACGAGGGCGACAAGGGTAACTGACGGTTTCTCTCTTGGGGCGGGGCCTTCCAGGCCCCCGTCGGGACCTGAAAGGTCCCGCCCCGGGAGGTGTTCGGGCGGAGGGGAGTCCGGTCATGCGTACTCGCGACTGCGGGCGGCGCGGCTACACGCTGGTTGAACTGCTGATCGTCGTGGCGGTGCTCGGCATCGCCGGGGCGATGGTGATCCCCCAACTGGGGTCCACGGATGTGCTGCGCATCCAGGCGGCGGTCCGGACCATCGTGTCGGACATCAACCTGGCCCAGTCGGATGCCCTGGCGCGGCAGGAAGCCAGGGCCCTGGTCTTCGACGTGGCGGCCAACAAGTACCAGTTGGTCGCCGTGCCCGGGTCGGTGGTGGACCCGGCGACCGACCTGCTCTCGACCACGGACCTGAACAACACGGTCAAGTTTCACAACGCCAAACTGGTCTCGGCTTCGTTCGACGGCGATGAAGTGCTGCTGTTCGACGAGATGGGTGGCCCCATAACCACACCCGGGGCGTCCACCCCAAGTGCGGGGGGCAACATTGTCATCAGTGGTTCCGGCTCCACATTTGAGATCACGGTCGAGGCCTACACCGGCCGCGTGACGGTGAACCGTTTGACGGGTCCATAGGTATGGTATAAGTGAAGCGGCCGTGAAACCCTCCTCACCCCACAACCGGGCCCGCCGTATCGCGATATTCGCGCTCGTCCTGGGTGTGGGTGCGCTGGCCGCGCTCTTCTGGAGCCGCCTGAAGTTGGTGACGGGCATCCCGCGGACGGCGTACGCCGAGCCGGGCTCCGCCGTCCTGGCGGCGTCGGAACAGGCACCGTCGCCGGTCGAGTGACGGTCAGGGCGGGGGCGCGAGCGACGGGCCTGTGAGAATCTCCGCACGATGCGCCTGGGGCTCTGAACACCCATCCTTCACGGTCGCGTCGCGGATCGACCACCCGAAAACTTGAGAAAGTTTCTCATCCCGGCGCGGGCCGCACAGTGCGCGGAATCTGCGTGTCTTTGCGGACCGCTTTTTCCGCACAAGTTCCCCCAAAGTCCGCTCCCGGAACGGACGACACAAGTCGCGGAAATCCCCCAGTGGGGCGCCGGGCCCCGGACGAAGGCCCGAGCGCGAGAACAGGACGTCACACCGCCTGGGCCCGAGCACCCGCAACGGACAAGGCCCCAAGGAGCAGTCATGGTCAAGCGGAACATCGCACTCGGAACCACGGGCCCGCGGCGC
Source organism: Phycisphaerales bacterium (assembly GCA_020849105.1). Taxonomy (GTDB): domain Bacteria; phylum Planctomycetota; class Phycisphaerae; order Phycisphaerales; family UBA1924; genus JADLGW01. The sequence goes on from JADLGW010000060.1 coordinate 79,771, forward strand.
ACGCTCCGGGCGGCCACCCTCGCCCTGTTCGCCGTCTGCGGCGCTGCCACCAGCGTCGGGCAGGCGGGCGACCCCATGGGGCTGACCCCCGGCAAGGCCCAGCCCGCCGGGCAGGCCCAGCCGGGCGTCCGCAACCCGCTGGACCAGGGCGCGAGCCTGGACGGCAAGGTGAAGGTGGACGACAACCAGATCGTTGACCTCCACGTCAACGAGGAGAACCTGACCAACGTTCTCCAGATGCTGTCGATCCAGAGCCAGAAAAACATCATCCCGAGCAAGAACGTCTCGGCGACCGTCACCGCGAACCTCTACGGCGTGACCTTCTACGAGGCGCTCGACGCCATCCTGAACGTCAACGGGTTCGGGTACCTGGAGCGCGGCAACTTCATCTACGTCTACACGCTCGATGAACTGAAGGCGATCGAGGAGGCGCAGCGCCAGCGCGTCTCGCGCGTCGTGAACCTGAACTACCTGAGCGCGGCCGACGCGGCGGAGTTTGTCAAGGCGCTGCTGTCCGAGGGCGGGCAGATCAAGACCAACGGCAAGACGGAGAACTTCCCGTCGCTGGGCGACACGCCGGTCAACAACAACACCTTTGCCTCCTACGAGACCATGGTCGTCTACGACTTCGAGGAGAACGTCGAGGAGATCATGGACCTGGTCAAGCAACTGGACGTCAAGCCGGTCCAGATCCTGGTTGAGGCGACGATCCTGCAGTCGCAGCTCAACGAGAGCAACGCCTTCGGCGTGGACTTCTCGCTGATCGCCGACCTGGACTTCTCGAACTTCGTGAACCTGGGCGGCCCCCTGCGGGGCGTGGACGGCCTGATCGCCGGCTCCGGCAGCGCCGCGGGCGGCACGGGCGGCGGCACCGGCGGCGGCGGAAGCGGCGGCACGCCGCTCCCGGCCGACGGGCGCGGGGCCGCGGTCGGCAGCACCGCCGGCAACACGGCCGGCCCGGCGACGTTCAAGGCCGGCATCGTGTGGAACGACGTGGCGGCCTTCCTCCGGCTGCTGGACGAGGTGTCGGACACAACGATCCTGTCGCGCCCGAACATCCTGATGCTGAACCGGCAGCCCGCCCGGGTGCTGGTCGGTCGCAAGGTCGGCTACCTGAACACAACGTCCACGGACACGGCCACCACGCAGACGGTCGAGTTCCTGGACACGGGCACGCAACTGCACATCCGCCCCTTCGCGGACCCGGACGGGACGATCCGCATGGAACTGAAGCCGCAGGTCTCCGAGGCGGTCATCCGCACGGTGACGGACGCGGGCGGTGCGGCGGTCACGATCCCGGACGAGATCACGAACGAACTGACGACCAACGTCAGCGTGCGTGACGGGCAGACGATCGTGCTCGGCGGCCTGTTCCGCGAGTCCACGCAGGCGTCCCGCCGGCAGGTGCCGGGCCTGGGCGAACTGCCGCTCATCGGGCTCGCGTTCAAGGGCCACGAAGACGAGACCAACCGCAGCGAGATCATCTTCATGATCCAGCCGACCATCGTGGCGGACACCACGCTGATGGAGCAGGCCTCGCGGGCCAAGGGCTTTGTGGAGCACTCGGTGATGGGCGCCCGCGAGGGGCTGCTGCCCTGGAGCCGCCAGAAGCGGACCGGCCAGTTGCTGGTCCGGGCCGAGGAACTGGCGGCCGCGGGCAAGACCGAGGCGGCGCTGAACCGCGTCCGCCGCGCCCTGGCGCTGCACCACGTCCAGCCGGACGCGATCGCGCTGCGTGAGCGGCTGCTGTCGGACCCGACCGTGTGGCCGGACCGCAGCATGCTGAGCGAGATCATGCACGGCGAGATGCAGGCGAAGATGAACGCGATCCCGGTGTCCTTCAGCACGCCGTCCTTCTCGCCGGTGGATTCGTCCCTCCAGAACATGGAGACTCAGGCCTCCGTTCCGGAGACGACCGGCGCCGAGGAATCGCCGGTGGTCGAGCCCACTCCCGAGCCGGCGATGGAGCCGATCGACCCCAGCCTGACCGAGCCGTCATCGATCGAGCCGACGCTCCCGCCCGCCGAGATCGAGCCGGTTCTCCCCCCGGCTCAGGACACGCCGGCCCAGCCCACCGGGGACGAGCCGGGCGCGACGCCGCCGGTCGATCCGGGCACTCCGTGGTACCTCCAGCCCTCCACGCCCAGCCCCGATGAGCCGGCCGACGACGATGCGCCGAGCGAGGAGCCCCCGATCGGCATGGGCGTCCCGGGCAACCCCTTCGGCGTGACCGCGGCGTTCACCATGCGTGAGTTCGGCACGCTCCTGGCCGGCTTCACGGGCCCCGCGGCCAGCACCTACCGCATCGCAACCGGCCTCTGATTCCGCCACCAACGCCCGGCGTCGCGATCCGTCGCCCGCCGGGTTTTTGCCCGCCCCCTGGCAATGTTCTCGGAACCTTCCCCCGGAGATCGATCCATGATGACCTCTCGCACGATTCGACCCCTGGCCGCGGGGCTTGCCGCGGCAGTCCTTGCCCTGACCGGGTGCAACCGCGGGCACGGGACGTGGACGGAGGGGGCCAAGGCGCTCGGCGTCCGGCGCGTCAATGAGCTCAAGAGCGCCAACGAGTACCAGATGGCCAAGCAGAACTTCCTGGCCGGCGACCTGGAGAAGGCGATCAAGGGGATCGACAAGTCGATCACGATCAACCCGTCGGTGGCGATCAGCCATGTGCTGCGGGGGCGGATCCTGATCGAGATGGACAGCCTTGAGGAGGCCAGCAACGCGCTGACGCGGGCCGAGACCCTGGACCCGCAGAACGTCGAGGCGCAGTACTACCTGGGCATCCTGGCGGAGCGCATCAGCGACCGCGAGGAGGCGCTGAGGCGGTACCAGGCGGCGGCCACGCTGGAACCCACCAACCCGCAGTACGCGATCGCGGCGGCCGAGTGCATGATGGACCTGGAGCGGTTCGACCAGGCCGAGGAGTTCCTGAACGGGCAGAAGTCGACGCTGTCGCACAACGCCGGGATCCGCCAGACGCTCGGGCATGTGGCGATGCTCAAGGGCGAGCACGAGAAGGCGATGGAGTTGTTCAACGAGGCGCGGCTGCTGGCGCCGGAGGACTCCCCGATCGTCGAGGACCTGGTCCGGGCGCAGATCTCCTGCGGCAAGTTCGCGGAGGCCGAGTACAACCTGGCCCGCCTGTGCAAGGCGGAGGAGAACGCGGGCCGCCGTGACCTGCAGTCGCTGCGGGCCCGCTGCCTGATCGCCGTGGATCGGCCGATGGAGGCCCGGGAGATCCTGATCAACCTGACCGTCGGCGATACGGGAGCCAGCGACGTGGACGCGTGGGTCCAACTGGGCCAACTGAGTTACGTCCTCAAGGACGGCAACCGCCTGAAGCAGGCGGCCGGGCGCGTCATCGCCCTGGCGCCGCAGCGTTATGAGGGCTATCTCCTCCGCGGCCTGTGGTTCAAGCGGCGGGGCGAACTCTCCAGCGCGCTGCCGGAGTTTGAGCGGGCGGTCGAGCGGGGCGGCACGGCGGTGGAGCCGCTGGTCCTGCGGGGGCTGACCCTGGAAGGGCTGTCACGGTTCGACGAGGCGCGTGCCTCCTACGCGGCGGCGCTGAAGGCGAACCCGTCGGATGAGGCCGTGACAAAGCTGATCAGCACGCTGGACGCGCGCCAGGCCGTGGCGACGGTGCCCGAGAGCGGGAACTGACGATCCCGACCGAAGACGCTCAAAGGGCCCGAACGGGCCCTTTTTTCATGGTGTGTCTACGCGGAGATCCTCAACCTCAGCCTCCACGCTGGAGCGCCCGTTCCAGGTGTTCACCCTCGGGCAGATGACGGCGTCGGCGCGCACTCCCGCGGCCAGGCGCGGGGCACGCTCACCCCAGTTCCACGCGACGAGGCGGAGCGTGCGCGTGCTGTCGCCGATGCGCAGCGACAGGTGCTTGCCGCCGGTCCCCATCGGCTGCGGCGCCGCCGCGATCCGCACGCCCCGCAGGCGCAGGCGCGGCTTCGGGTTGCCCTGGCCGAAGGGTGCCAGGCGGCCGAGGCCCGCGACGGCGTCGAGGGTCAGTTCGTCGAGCCCGGCGTCGCAATCGATCCACAGGGACGGGGTCAGCCGGTCCTCGTCGATGTGCCGGCCCGCATCGCTGATGAAGGCCTCCGTAAACGCATCCAGGCTTGCCGCCCCGAGCCGGAGGCCCGCGGCCATGTCGTGCCCGCCGAAGCCGGTGAGGTGGGCCGAACACCGCCCCAGGGCCGCGTGCAGGCTGTAGCCCTCGATGGAACGCCCCGATCCGTGGCACTCGTCCCCGCGGCGGGAGAGCAGGATCGTCGGGCGGTGGTACCGGTCGATGAGTCGTGAGCACGCGATGCCGATCACGCCCTGGTGCCAGCGGTCGTCTGCCAGGACGATCGCGCGGCGGGCCGCCGAGGTCATCCCCGCCTTCTCCGCCGCCTCGCACGCCTGCTCGACAATGCCGCGTTCGGTCGCGCGCCGGTCGTTGTTCAGGCGGGTCAGGTCCCGGGCGATCGCCGCCGCCCGTTCCCCGTCTTCGGTCGTAAAGAGTTCCACCGCTTCGCGGGCGTGCCCCATCCGCCCGCAGGCGTTGAGGCGCGGCGCAAGGATGAAACCGACGTGATCCGAGTCCACATGCTCGCCCGCCAGGCCCGCGGCCTCGACCAGGGCCCGGAGGCCCGTGACTTTCGAATGCTTGATTCGGGCCAGGCCGTAGCGGGCGATCACCCGGTTCTCCCCGAGCAGGGGCACGACGTCCGCGATGACGCCGAGGGCGGCGAACGCCAGAAGGTCCAGGAGCAGTTCCCGCAGGTGCGGCGTGACGCGATCGGTGCCGCAGTGCATGGTGGCGATCCGCCAGGCGAGTTTGAAGGCAACCCCGGCCCCGCACAGATTGCCGAACGGATACACGGAGTCCGGGCGCCTTGGGTGGACGACGGCGAACGCGGCGGGCAGGGTGTCCATGGCCGCGGGCGGGTTGTGGTGGTCGGTGATGATGAGATCGAGCCCGGCACGGCGGGCCTCCCGGGCCGGTTCCACGGCAGTGATTCCGCAGTCCACCGATACGACGACCCTCGCGCCGGCCCCGGCCAGTTGCCGCAGCGCCGCTGCATTCAGCCCGTACCCCTCATCCACGCGGTGGGGGACGTAGGTCCGGATGTCTGCGCCCGGGTGGACCGCCCGCAGGGTGTGGACGAGGATGCATGTCGCCGTCACCCCGTCCACGTCATAGTCGCCGTAGATCACCACCGGCTCGCCCGCCTCGACGGCCCCGAGCAGCCGTGCCGCCGCCCGATCCAGGTCCGGCATGAGCGAAGGGTCATGCAGGTGCTTCAGCGACGGGTCAAGGAAGGCGGCCGCATCGCCGCCAAGGCCGCGGGCCGCAAGAACCCGGTCCACCAGGCCGGCGCCCGCGGCTCCCGCCGGGCGGCAGCGCCACAGCCGGGTCAGCCCGCGTTCGCACCCATGTGTCGTCACCCTGCCCCGGGCGGCCCCGGCCTCCATGCCGCCGATGGGCGGTACACTGGGCCAATATACCCGGGTCCGCGTCCGGCGAACCACCCCATGGTCAAACTCACCAAGATTTACACACGCAAGGGCGACGACGGCACGACCGGGCTCGGCTCGGGCGGCCGCGTTCGCAAGGACGACCCGCGCGTGGCCGGTTACGGCGAAGTGGACGAGGCCAACTCCGCGATCGGGGTCGCCATTGTCGAGTGCGAGCGCGGGGCCCCGCCCGCGCCGGCCCACCTTCGCATCGCCGCGGAACTCCGGCGCATTCAGAACGACCTGTTCGACGTGGGCGCCGATCTGTGCGTGCCGATCACCGGGAAGGAGGAGTCCAAGTCCCGCCTGCGCGTGGCGCCGGAACAGACGGCGCGCCTCGAAGGGTTGATCGATACCTTCAACGCGGACCTGCCGGTCCTCAATAGCTTTGTCCTTCCGGGCGGCTCGCCGGCGGCCGCGGCCCTGCATGTGGCCCGGGCGGTGGTGCGCCGGGCCGAGCGCAACGTGGTGTCGCTGCACGCCGCAGACCCCAAGGCCACGAGCACGGAGACGGTTCGGTACCTGAACCGGCTGAGCGACCTGCTCTTTGTCCTGGCCCGGACCGTCAACGGAGGGGGCAGCGGCGACGTGCTGTGGAAGCCCGGCGCGAACCGCTGACCATGCCCGCCCCGACCACAGCCGCGTTCACGACGGAGTTCGGGCAGGAGTTCGAGCACGAGCGCGGCCAGTGGCTGCGGCGACGGTTCCTGCGATACGCGGGCACCGTCGTCGTGCTGAACGTGCTGATGTCCGTGCTGCCGGGGATCGGCACGTTCCTTGTCTGGCCGTTCCAGGGCCCGCCGCCGGAGGGGCTGCCGCCGGTGCTGCTGGAACTGGGCGCGGGGCTGATCGTGACCGGGCTCTACGCATGGGCGTGGAAGCGGGTGCGATCCGAGGCCCACGCGGGCCCGGAGGTGCTGCGCCTGGTCGTGTGGCTCATCATCACCAGCGGCGTGCTCCCGCTGGCCGTCGGCCTGGTGACGCTGAAGGTCTTCCGTCAGCCGGATATCAGGATCGGCGATGCGGAAATCGGGGTCGGCCTGGCATGGGTCGGCAACGTCTTCATCACGCACCTGTTCGCGTGCCTGTTCCTGCCGTGGACGCCGCGGGAGTGCTTCCGCCCGCTCTGGCCGCTCCTGGCGCTCAACGCGCTGCTGGAGATCGCCTCCGGTGACGGCACGGCGCAGAAGGCGCTGATCATCGCGGCGTCCCCGGTGATCGGGATGCCGGGGGCGCTCATCTGCTGGTACCGGCACAGCCGCTTCCGCGAGCGGTTCACGCTCAACACGCTGCGCGGTCGGTACTCGGAGATGAAGCGTGAACTGGTCGATGCCCGGCGCCTGCACGAGGACCTGTTCCCGGAGCCGATCCACGACGGGCCGGTGCGCCTGCGCTACAGATACGAGCCGATGCGCCAGATCGGCGGGGATTACCTCTACGCCTCGCTCGGACCTTCGGCGGCCGGCGGGGCCCGCGCGCTCAACATCGTCGTGCTGGACGTCACCGGGCACGGCATCGCCGCCGCGCTGACCGTCAACCGGCTGCACGGGGAACTGGACCGGCTGCTGGCGGAGCAGCCGGACATGCGCCCCGGCGAGGTGCTGCGCCTGCTGAACCGCTATGTGCATCTGACGCTGGCGACCCACTCCGTGTACGTCACGGCCCTCTGCGTCCGGGCCGACCCGGACGCGGGAACCCTGGAATACGCCAGCGGCGGGCACCCGCCCGCGTTCCTGCGGGCCGTGGACGGCACCATCGAACAGATGGATTCGACCGGGTTCGTGCTCGGCGCGTGCGCGGGCGCGGACTACGACCCGGCGCCGCGCACGCTGCCGTTCGGCCCCGGGGACGTGCTGATCGCCTACACCGACGGCGCGACGGAGGCCCGTGATGTCCGCGGCCGCATGGTCGGGATCGCCGGCATCCAGAGGGCAATCCTGGCGGGCCCGCTGGGTTACGGTGACACCCCGGACTGGACCGCGGCCATCCTGGATGCGGTGGACGCTCACCGGCACGGTCCCCCCGCGGACGACACGCTGATCATCGAGGTTTCGAGGCCGCTGGAGCCCGCGGCGCTGACCCCGCGTCCGGCCCCGCTCCACGCGCGCTGAGGAGTACCGGGGATTCCCGTGACGTGGGCCGCCGCTCCTACCATGCTTCATGGACGCAGAAGCACGCATCCGGCAGTTCGAGACCATGGTCCGGCCAGAGGCGGACCCCAGCAACGACATGGCCTGGTTCAGTCTCGCCGGGGCGTACCGCGACGCGGGGCGTCACGCCGACGCGGCCGGGGCGTACATGAAGTGCTGCACACTCAACCCGGCGATGACCAAGGCGTACCAAATGGCCGGGCAGTCCTACATCGACGCGGGGAAGACCGACCGAGCCGCCGCGGTGCTCACCGAGGGCTACACGGCGGCGGCCTCCCGCGGCGACCGGATGCCGATGAAGGCGATGGGCGACCTGCTGACCTCGCTCGGCAAGCCTGTACCCAAGACGGAGGCCGCGACGGCGGAGGTCACGATCATCGGCGGCTTCGTGTGCAAGCGCACGGGCCGCCCCGGCACGAAGTTGGCCCGCCCGCCGTTCCGCGGGCCTGTGGGCGAGTGGATCGCCGCCAACATCGCCAAGGAAACGTTCGACGCCTGGATCGGCCAGGGGACCAAGGTCATCAACGAACTGCGGCTGGACCTGTCGCGCGACCAGGACGCCGCGACCTACGACCAGCACATGCGCGAATACCTGGGCATCGACGACGATCTCTTCGAGCAACTGACCGCGCGAAACTTCTAGCCGACCAGCCCGCGCGTGCGCAGGTAATCCAGCAGCAGGGCGGAGAGGTCCGTGTCCGAGGGGACGACGGCGTGGGCCATGCCGCGGGCCGCGGCGGCGATGCGGAGCGACTCGGTCAGGGCGGCCAGGCGCTGGCGGTAGCGCTTGACCAGCGCGGCAGAGACCGTGACCTCCGACGCCTGCCCGGTCTCGATATCGGAGAGGCGCAGGTCGCCGACGACCTCCTCTTTGGAGGGGTCGATCTCGCCGGGTGAGAGCACCTGGAGCAGGTACACGTCGTGACCTCCGCCGGAGAGGTAGTTGAGTGCCGTCCGCAGGTTCTCGCGCACCAGGAAGTCTGACATCACCACCATGACGCCGCGGCCCCGGCGCGCGGAGGCGACGGCGCGCAGGCCTTCGGGTACCCCGCCACTCCGTGGCGGTGTTTGGGGTGGCCCGCCACTCCGTGGCGGAGTCTGGGGTACCCCGCCACTCCGTGGCGGCTCTTCGATTGGCATTTCACCCGTTGCTTGCGCTCCGGGCTCTGTTCCCTCGCTTGCGCGTCGGGCTCGTTCCCCCGCTTGCGCGTCGGGATCGTTGATGGAAAGGACGAACTCCGCGAGCCGGGCGACGCTCCGCCGCCCGCGCATCGGGGCGAGCGTGCGGACCGGCCCCGCGCCGATCACGCTCGCGGTCACCCGGTTCTGGTTCACGAGCCCGATGTACCCCAGAGCCATCGCCAGCCGCTGCGCGAACACGAGTTTGGACGGCGTGCCCGCGTCCATCGACGCGGAGGCGTCGATCACCAGGTGCAGCCCCAGGTCCTCCTCCTCGCGGAAGAGTTTGAGGATCAGCCGGTCCAGCCGCGCGTAGACGTTCCAGTCGATGTGCCGCAGATCGTCGCCCGGCGTGTACGCCCGGTAGTCGTCGAACTCGACGGACTGGCCGCGCTTCTTGGACCGCCGCTCGCCCGGTAGTTTGCCCGCGAAGACCTTGCGCGAGAGCAGGTCCAGCCGGTCGATCCGCGCGATCAGGTCCCGCCCGAGCAAGTCGTCGATGGTCCGCGGGCGGGGGGTCGGAGAGGGGGTGAGCACGAAAGAAGATATGTGCCACGATCATCGCGAGGCTTTGGGAGCGATGATCGTGTGGTCCGCCATCTCGTCCACCGCAGCCCTGCTTGGCGGGTGGCCGGGACAAAGGGGGGTGGCATGGGTAAGCCGCTTGGGGCTTACCCGTGCATTTGAGGAATCGAACCACGGGCAACGAGGCGTTGCCCATGCCACCCCTCACCGACCCCGCGCACGTGCCCTGGAAAGGGCTCGCCCCGGTGCTACACTTCCGCCCTTGCCCCGGGTCCCGGGGCGACATCCAGAGGCCGAATGCACCACCGAGTCAGCCCTCCCCAGGCCGGGGAAGGCAGGCCGGGCTGAAGGAAACCCCGGGCGGGACGCCCGGGGCTCCGGAAGTTCGGGGCCGGTGGGAGGTGAGGATCAATGGCCAAGAAGCAGGCTATCGACAAGTTCAAGATCATGGCCCCCGGGGGCACGGCAACGCCGGCCCCGCCGCTCGGCCCCGTGCTGGGCGCCAAGGGCGTGAACCCGGGGCAGTTCATCCAGAAGTTCAACGCCGCGACGGCCGCCCTGAAGGGGAAGGTCGTGGGCTGCGTGGTCACGGTCTACAACGACCGGTCCTTTGATTTCGAGATCAAGTCGTCGCCCGCCTCCGTGCTGATCTGCGAAGCCGCGGGCATCGAGAAGGGCAGCGGCGTGCCCAACAAGGACAAGGTCGGGAAGATCACAAAGGCCCAGGTCCAGAAGATCGCCAAGGAGAAGATGGCGGACCTGAACACGAGCACGATGGAGTCGGCGATGCGGATCGTCGAGGGTCAGGCCCGGTCGATGGGCGTTACGGTGGAGGGCTGACCATGCCGTCGAAGATTCTCAGCAAGCGGCAGAAGTCGAACCTGGCCCAGAAGCCGGCCGAGGCCCTGCCCGCCGCGGACGCGGTCGCGGTGCTCAAGAAGTTCAAGGCCCCGAAGTTCGACCAGACGGTCAACGTCGTGATGCACCTGGGCATCGACCCGAAGCAGGCCGACCAGGCGATGCGCGGCTCGATCAGCCTGCCCAAGGGCATCGGGAAGACCAAGCGGGTCGTCGCATTCTGCCAGTCGGACGTTGTGGCCCGGGCGCTTGAGGCGGGCGCGGTCAAGGCCGGCGGCGAGGAACTGGTGGCCGAGATCGAGAAGGGCTGGATGGACTTCGACGTCGCGGTCGCGTCGCCCGACATGATGAGGGTGATCTCCAAACTCGGGCGCGTGCTCGGGCCCAAGGGCCTGATGCCCTCGCCCAAGGCGGGGACGGTGACGCCGAACGTGGCGGACGCGGTCAAGGAGTACTCGGCGGGCAAGGTCGAGTACCGGGCGGACGCCGGCGGGAACATCCACGCGGTGATCGGGAAGATGAGTTTCGCCGCGGGCGACCTGGCGGCGAACCTGGAGCACTTCGTCAAGACCATCGAGAAGGCCCGGCCCCCGACGGCCAAGGGCGTGTACATCAAGCGGATCACGGTCGCCGGGGCGATGACGCCCGGCGTGGACGTGAAGCATGTGGCGGCCGAGGTGGCATGACCGGAGCAGGGCTTGGGAGACACAGGCGGGACGCCTGTGCCACAAGAAGCGGTAGAAAGAAGAAGCAGAACCATGTCAAAGACCATCAAGGGCATGATGCTCCAGGAGTACCGGGGCAAACTCTCCGGCACGTCCGACGCGATGCTCATCAGCATCCGCGGCGTCAAGGCGATCCCCGCGACCAAACTCCGCAAGGACCTGGCCGCCAAGAAGATCAAGGTCACGGTCGTCCGCAACTCGCTGGCGGCCAAGGCCTTCGAGGGCACGGGGCTCCAGCCCCTGAGCAAACTGCTCACCGGGTCCACCGCGATCGCCTACGGCGGGTCGTCGGTGGTGGAGGTCGCCCGCGAGATCGTCAAGGCCCTCTCCGACATCCCGGAGATGGAACTCAAGGGGGCGATCCTCGACGGGCAACTCTTCGAGGGCAAGGCCGGGGTCGAGGAACTGTCGAGGTTCCCGACGAAGGAGGAGGCGATCGCCAGGGTCGTCACGCTGATCGTCAGCCCGGCGCGGAAACTGGTGGCTGCCATCAACGGCCCGGGCGGCGGCGTGATGGGCATCCTGAAGGCGATCGAGCAGCGGCTGGAAAAGGGCGAGACGATCACCCGCAAGGCGGGATGAGCAGAAGGCACGAAGGCACTGAGGCACGCAGGCACGAAGCAGAGAAGACAGAATCAACAACCGACTGGCCCCTACGGGTTAAAGCGCCGGGAATGTCCCGGACCCTCTCGGGTGTGCGTAGGTCGGCTCTCCGAGCCGACGATTGGGTAGGTCGGCTCTCCGAGCCGACAATCGGCACGTCCGCGTGTCGGTTCGGAGAACCGACCTACCCGGGAAGAGGTTCACCATGAGCGCGATTGCTGAG
>JADLGW010000061.1 GCA_020849105.1 Phycisphaerales bacterium
CTAGCCGCAAGTTCCGGTAATCTGCGGAGTTCCGCGCTTCAGCGCGATCCGCGCCATTCCCCTGTTTCTGCTCGTTTCCGGCCCCATCCGACGCCTTCCGCTGCGCCTGGCGCTGCGCGCAGGCCGTGGCCTTGGCCGCACGCTCGAAGAGTTCGTCCGGCACGGCGTTGGCGTAGTGCTTCCCGCTGATGGTGATGCTGTGGCCGATCCACCGGCTCACCGCGAACTGCGGGAAAGTCATGGCCCATTCCTTCTCGCAGGACGACCGCAGCGTCTGCCACAACCGCGCCCACGGCTCGACGCTCGCCTTCGCCCAGATGCGACGCACGCGGCGGATGACGGCCCCCTTGCCGCCGATGGTGACCAGCGGCGTCTCGCCCTCGGGCATTGTCTCGAAGCGTTCCCGCAGCAGCGCCATCAACTTCGGGGTGATCGGGACCACCCGCTGGTCGTGGCCTTCCCACCGCTCGGTCTTGGGGCTGTGGACGGTCAAGCGTGCCCGCTCGAAGTCCACGTCGGCCCAGGTGAGGCGGTGCGACTCGCTGGGAATGCGAAGCCCGGCGCACCGGGCGAGGCCGAAGAGCAGCCGCCATTCCGCGTCGGGGCAGGCATCGATCACCCGCTGGATCTCGTCGGGCGTGATGTACCGGGTGTACTTGCTCGGCGTTGGCCCGCTCTTGAGCGTGTCGAAGGGGTTGCCGTCGATGACCTTCCGGCGCTTGGCCTCGCCGAGCATGGTCTTGACGTTCCCGCAGTGCGTCCGGATGGCCGCCTCGGAAAGGCCGAGGTCCTTGAGCGACCGCCGCCACGTCGCCGCGTCCTCAGCGGTGATCTTCCGCAGCGACTTTTCCTTGTCGAAGAACGCCAGCAACTTGGTCTCCGTCTGCCGGAGTTTGCGGGTGCTCTCGGGCTTGAGGTCGTCCTTCCGCTCCGCGATGTACCGCTCTACGAGCGTGCCGATGGTGGCGCTCTGCCGCTCGGGCACGAGGCCGACCGCCGAGAGTTTGGCGTACAGGCGCTCCTCGAGCGGCGACAGCCAGCGCGAGGTATCGTCGGTTGGTGAGTGCCCGTGCAGCGCGGCCGCGGCGAGGTCCTCGACGCGAACTTTGAACGCCTCGGCGTAGCGCTTGGCGACCTGGCCGAGCGTGATGTGCCGCGGGTTGCCCGCGGCGTCGTGGAAGGTGATGAACCGGCTGCCGTTCTTGCGGGTCGTGATGCTCGCCATCGGGCGGACCTCCGTGTCGCCAGTCAGGCTCGGACGGGCCGAGTGTCAAGCGGAACTGGGGGATTCAGGCGGAATATGGGCGGAATCACGCGCCGGTCGGCGGGGCTGTCCCGCCTGACGCCGACGAAACCGACGGAACCCCGGCCAATTGGCCACCCGCGGCGTTTGGGGCCACCGTGGGCGGGGATGTGTCGGAGGCGGGGGCGTGGCCCCGCAAGACGAAGCGCCGCGACGGCCGCCCGCCACGCGGCCCGGGTGCGGACCACGACCAGTCGCCATGTTCGGCCTTGGCCAAGGCGTCCAGTTCCGCTTCGGCATCCGTCGACCGCGCCAGCGAACGGAGGCGTTGCCAGTCGCGGATGCTGACCGAGCCGTCGTGGCGGGCGATGAGGGCGAGGTGGCGGCGAACGGCGCGCTGCTCCGCAGGCTCGGTGATGCTGAGCCGCGCGTGGCGCTCCGACGCGGCGAGGTAGTCGGCCCACGCGATGGCGGCGGCCATCGTCTCGGCATCGATGCGCGGCAAATCGTTCGGCGTGCCGGCGCGGCCCCACGTCGCCAGCGCGTGCAGCGTGAGAGCGATGCGGAGCGAGAGGCCGCAGAGTTTGCCGCCCCATGCGCGGCGCTCGGCCAGGTCGCCAAAGCCCAGCGCGGCCTCGGTGCGGAGTTGGAATGCGTGGTAGAGGGCGTCAGCCTCCGGCGATAGCGCAATGACGGCCGGGCCGACATCGGGATCGTCGCTCGGCTCGAACGACAGAAGGCGGGTGAGGGCGGCCTGCCACGCCTCGCGGGCGGACGCACGCACCGGCTCAGGGCGCACGTCGCGCATGCCAACGAGGTCCGGCGGGGCGATGACGGCGAAGCGAGCGAGCAGCCCACGCCCTTCGGCCTGCGGATCACACCACACCGCTTCGACCGCCGCCCGCTGCACGCACAATGCCACAGCGAGCGCCGGGCGGTCGATCACGTCGGAGGGGCGACCGACCCGCTGCGCACGAATCGGATCGCCCGCGTGACCCTTGAGCATCGCGCCATAGTTCCGCACGCCGGAGTATCGGCCCTGCACGATGTCCAATGCGTCGCCCTCGGCGCTGGCGAGCAGGGCGCGGCCGTGGTTCTCCTTCATCTGCCGCACGAGCGCCTCGGGCGTTGGCTCGCTGGCCAGCAGCGCCGGAGCGGTCGGCACGGGCGTCGCCTCCATCTCCTGCGCGAGCCGGATGGCCTCGCCTTCGACAACAGCCCGCTTGAACGGGTCGGCCACCTTGCCCGCCTGGTCCTCAATCGAGCGGATGCGCCGTTCGGTGATGCGGTGCCGCTGGGCCGCGGCTGCGATCACCGGGCGCATCTCGCGGCCCTTGTCCGCCTCCCATTTCAGGATCGGCCGCAACAGTTCCGCGAGCACGGCTGACTTGCGCGTGCCGGGTTCGGAGAGCACCAGCGCCCACAGCGGGGCGGGCTCGATGTGATCGCCGTGCCCGCGGACGCACGACACGTTGCAGATGCACGCCGACGCGACCGCCATGCCCAGCAGGGCGGCCATGTCCGGCGGTGTCTGCGTCGAGCGGGCCAGGTCGGCGAAGTAGTCGCGGATGTCAGCGGTGGCGGCAGGAAGGACTGTCGAGGGGTCGAACGTGGGGCGCTCATCCGGCTCGTGCTCAGCGGGTGCCTCCGGTGCAACCGGCTCGGCCGCCACAGCCAGCGCATCGACCTTCGCATGCACCGCCTCGGCATCGCCGCCTTCCAGCGCCAGCACATCAACGATGTCGCTGCCCTCGGGCAGCCCGGGCCAGTGCTCGGCGAGCCGCACGATGCGGACCTCCTGTGCGCCCGCGGCTTGGCAGAGTTGCGCAACCTCCTCGGCATAGGCATCTCCCGCAGCGTCATGGTCAGGGAGGATCACCGCGACCTTGCCCTTCATCACGGACCAGTCTGACTTGGTCGCTGCCTTGCTGCCGCCCGCGCTTGTCGTGGCGACGAGGCCGATGGCCCGGGCCGCGTCCACGCATGTTTCACCCTCGACGGCGTAGACCCATGCTCCGTCGGGCAACCGCGACAACTCAGGCAGGTGCAGCAGCGGCCGCGGCTCAGGCATCGCGCTGATGACCCAGCCATCACCGCGCCGACTGATCGGGCGCACGACCTTCTTGCCCGCGGGCAAGTTCCAGCGGATCGCCTGCCCAGCGGGAACGCCTCGTGCGTCGGTGTAGGTCCAGCGTGCAGCGCACGGCCCGTGCTTCCGCTTAAGCACCGCGACCGCTTCGTCGGAGGTGGCAAAGGTCGCATCGCTCGCGTTCTTCTGCGGAGCGGACAGTCTCCTCGCCTCGGCCACCGGCATGGGCATGAGGTTCTTCATCGCCAGGCCGAGCGTCCCGACGATCGCCTCCACCTGGCACCCTGCGTGGCAATGCAAAAGGACACGAGCGTCCGTGCCGATGCCGATCGACAGCGACGGATCGCGATCGTCGTGCGCTGGGCAGCGGGCGGACCACGCCCCGCCATGTCGCTTGGGCGGGCACCCCGCTCGCGTGAGCGCGTCGAGCACGACATCGATGGGCTCACCCATGGCCCACCCCCTCCGGCCCGCCCTTCGCGCGATCAATGAACCGCCGAAGGTCCGTGGGGTCGATCCGAACGCTGCGGCCGAAGCGCACTGAGGGCAGCGTCCCGGCCTGCACGAGCGTCCAGACGGTGCGCGGCGTGACGCCGAGCACTTTCGCCGCCTCGCGGTAGGTGAGCAGCGGGTGCATGGCGGTCTGACCTCCGGTCGCGTTCTTGATCTCGTCCATGAGTGCGCACCCATCGCGCCGCCGCGCTCGGCGCGGCATGCGTCATTCGTGGTTGGAGGGAGAAAGGCCGGGGGCGCAGAGGCCGCCCCCGGCCTACCCAAGAGGAAGACCGACTACACCTCGCCCTTGGCCCTCACCGCCGCCCGCGGGTCGCACAAGGCCGCGCCAAAGTCGAAGTACACGCGCCACGAGACCGCCAGCCGGTTCACCGCCTGGTCGAGCCCGAAGAACTCGACCGTCGGCGTCTGCTGACCGTTGAGGAACCCGACGATGAGCGGGCTCGCCGCTGGCGCGGCGAACAGGTACCAGTGCTTCGTCGAGGCCTTGACCCCGTACTTCTTCGTGTTGCTCAGACGCGGCTCAACCTCGAGGCTCACCGCCTTGCGCAGGCTGTTGCCCGTGGGCTGACCCGGCTGCGTGGTGATGTACTCGGACTCCAACACCGCCCGGCCGACCGTCTGCAACTCCGGCGGCACGACCAGCACCGACGGACGGATGTCCAGATCATTGCCCTCCGCGTCGCGCTGCGTCACCATCGCCGCGATGGCCCGCCCCAGCGAGTCGGTGCTGAGGTTGGTGTCCGCGCCGCTGAGGAAGTTGCCGTTGCCCGCGGCGAAGAAGTTGCCGGCGTTGGCCAGCAGTGTGTCGTAGATCAGGTCGGACAACTTCCGCATCGCGGCCTGCCCCATGACGCGGGCGACCGAGTCGAACAGGCTCAGGTCGTCGTTAATGAGGTCGCGCCGGTCGATGGAGAACAACTTGCCGTAGGTGTCCACCTTGTACTGCGTGGCGGCCTCCTCGGCGCCGCCGTGCTTCAGTTCGCCGCCAGGGGCGACCTGCTGCAGCGCGCCCGTGAACGACGGGCGGATCGCCGTGGCGGTCTTGAAGTCCGGCACCGACCGCACGCCGCCGAAGGACCGCCAGGTCGCCGGGCTGTCGCGGTAGCCATCGAGCAGAACCTTGTTCACCGCCGCGCCCAGCGCCTCGGTCAGCGTGTGCGTGGTGAGCGACGCCCGCACCATGCCCTCGCGGTCGGTCGGGGCCTCGATTCCCTCGTACCGCAGCGCCGCGCGGCACAGGTCCAGCGTGTGCGCCACCCGCAGGTCCTCGGCCGCTTCCATGCATGCTGGGCCCAGAGCCTTCTCGGCCAGGGCGGCGAAGCCCGCCCGCTTGAGGATGGCGGCCTCAATCACGCGCGAGCGCGGGATGCTGCCAGCACCGCCGTCGTGCAGGACGCCGGCGTACTTGGGCCGCGAGGCCCGCAGCGCCTCCAGCACGCCGGCTCGGAGTTCATCGACGGTGATCTCGCCGGCGACCGCTTTGGCCTTCATCTCGTCCACGCGCTTCTGCAGCGGCCCCCAGTCCCGCTCGCCGACGGGGCGGCAGGTCGTCTCGATCTGCTTCAGGCGATCGCGCTCGTCGGCGCGGATCTGGTCCTCATTCACGATGTCTGGCATGCTCGACCGTCCTTGGCGTGAGGCCGCGATGGCGACGCTCGTCTCGGCGTCGGCCCCCAGCGGCGTGATTGACACTTCCCGCAGCCGCCCCTTGCGCACGAGCGTGAACCCGCCCGGCGACGACAGCGACCGCCCATTGACTTCGACCGACTGGTTCGGCTTCACCCGTTCGTGCTCGGTGGGCGCGATGCCGACCGACGCCTGGAACTGGAAACCACCCCTGGCCATCTCCACGACGTGTCGCGCGGGCTCGCCAGCGCCGCTGACGACGCCCGCGACCATGAGCCGCCCGTTGGCGACGGCGGGTTCGCCGTGACCGACGACGCTGCCGACCGTGGCGTTGTGGTCGGCCAGCAGGGGCACCTGGCCCCCGGCCTCGAGGCCCGCCAGGTCGATGGCAATGTCGCCCCAGCCGGGCACGCACATGATGCGGCCGGTGTAGGCGACCACGCTGATCTTCGGTCGAGCATCCTTGCTTGCAGCCTCGATCTCGACCGACGACGCCGTGAGGAGCAGGTCTTCCTTGACCATCGCAGTGTTCATGTGATCCCTCCAGTGAAATCGGGGTCGAACCCCGCCGCTCGTAGTTTGGGGGCCAGCAGCCTCAGCCGGTCGCGGACGGCACCCTCGGTCAGTTTCAGGCGTCGTGCGGCTTCGCTGACGTTCCCGTCGCATTCGATCACCAGCCGGCACAAGGCACGGCTGTTCTCGTTGTCGATGAACTGAAGCACGTCGTCCATCGTCCATCGTGACTTCGTGAGCTCCACGGAACGGTTGCTGGCAGGCCCCGGCCGACGGTCATCGGCGTACACGCCTGCCTCAACGTTGTCGTCCGCGTCGGTGGATTGGGGCAGAGCTCTGAACCGACCGACCTTGATCGCTTCGCGGGCGGCGAACTTGATGACAGCCCGGTGCACGATCGTGTAGATGAGGGTCTTCGGGCTCGCGCCCCGCGACGGGTCGTACTTGGGCGGGCTGGACATCAGGTGCAGCACGGCCTCATGCGCGGCGTCGTCAAAACTGACGCGCGGGTCGCAGTGCTTCGGTGCCTCCTTCAGCGCCACCCGCCGCGCGTAGTCGAGCAGGTCGGGCGTGAGTTCGAGCTCGGTCGGTGAGGGGTCGGGCATTCAGACCTCCTCGCCGCGCTCGAGCCGCTCCCTGATGTCGTCGCACAGCGTGAAGGAGATCACCGCCGGGGTGGTATCGCGAGGCGGCACGCGGTGCATGACGAAGTACTGGTCGTCGTCCGCCACGGGCCGCCCGTACTTGGCCGACTCGCGCTCGGCGGCCTCGCGCAGGGGGCGCAGGAAGTCGGCGTAGCGGCACCCGAGCGCCAGGCACATCGCCGCGTAGGGCACGAAGATCTGGCACTCCTCGAAGTGCTCGGCGGCCGCGTCCACTTCGGCCTGCGTCCACGCATCCAGCTGCGACGGCTTGATCACCCCCTGCTCGACCAGCGCATCGAGCATCGGAGGGCGGCAGTCGTACCCGCGGGAGCGCAGATGGTTCGACGCGGCGGCCGTCGCCATCGGGAACATCCCTTCCCGCTCCATATCGGCCGCCTCCTGGAACGCGGGGTCCGCGCCCGCTCGGGGCTTCATGCGGAGGTCGAAGTACTCGTCAAAGGTCAGTCCGATTCGCGTCACGGTGATCTCCTTGCCGGGGGGGTCGATGGCATCATGCCCCCCTCAGCCACTTGTTTCCGGCGAGGGCACCGATTCGTAGTGCCAACTGAAGATTCTTTTCGCGTCCGGGGGGCGTTGCCGATCGCCTCG
Organism: Phycisphaerales bacterium; assembly: GCA_020849105.1. Lineage (GTDB taxonomy): Bacteria > Planctomycetota > Phycisphaerae > Phycisphaerales > UBA1924 > JADLGW01. The sequence goes on from JADLGW010000061.1 coordinate 7,241, forward strand.
TCAGCGCTGCCCGCCACGGATGCTGAGGTTCATCAGTCGGCGGACAGGCAGCATGGATGGATCAGTCTCCGGCACGCCGCTGCTCGCAAGGTCCCGGAGCGCCGGAGGCGTCACGAGGCGCACGATCTCGTCGCGCACGTCTCCAACGAAGCACGAGCCGAACATGTCCACCATGAACAAGCCGAGGGGCATGGACGCGCGAATCCAGTGCCGTGCGTCGGTCGGCAACTTCGTACCCTGCTGCTTCAGTACTCGCGACTCCGCGAAAACCCGGCTGGCCGGGAGCACCATGACCCCCGTGTTCCAGAGCGAGAAGTGCGGCTCGTTGAGTTCAGCCCACCGCCAAGGGCCGGGCCACGGATAGGGGAACGGTCGGAACTCCTCGTAGTACGGCCACCATGAGGCGGGCGGCTTGATCCACTCGCCCGCAGTAGGCACCGGAAGACCATTGAACAGGAGAAAGAACGATGCCGGCGTCACGTTCAGCATCTTCTCCGCTTGCGCCTCGCCATCGTCTCGAAGCTGATCGAACGACGACTGCTCGCCAGAACCGAACGCCCGCTTGTTCTGGAACAGCACGGCCTTCGAGACGTTGAAACCGGGGCCTTCCATGTGCAGCCGCACGCCAAAGTCCGCCCCGTACCGATTCTCCTCGCCGACCGGAAGGTTGGTCGGGTAGAACTCCACGTTCATCTCAACGCCGGGGCCGAGGGCTTCCCGCCCGAGCCGTTCCACCTCGCCGGCAATGGCGGTCTCAAAGTCGTGGATCAACTCGTCGGTGTCCGAGTCCTCACGGCGCCCGCGGTTCCCGACCATTTCGCGCTCGGCTGAGGCCTGCCGTCGCTCGCGCACCCGCTCGCTGGCACTTCCGAAGATGCGCCCGATGCCGATAGCAACGTGGGGATCAGAGAAGGGTCCGAACATGGTCGCTCCTGGACGGTCATGCCCGGGCCGCCGTCTACAGTCTAACCTCGCGCGATGTGAAGCAGCATTTCGGGCGATCCGCGGGACGGCGACTGTTACGGCGAGCCGGGGTCACAGGCGTCGATCCCTGCATACGCCGCATCCAGGAATCGCGACACCGCGTCCACGGTGGACGCTAGCGCGCGCAGATCAACCCGACTCGGGGCACTCACCAGCAGCGGCGATCCGTGCTTGTCGCGGCAGTAGCGAAAGGCCTGGCCCGAGGGGTCGAGTCTGTGGAACTCGAGGATCACACGCTCGACAGCCTTGATGTCATCGCCCACGGGGCCTGGCCACACGCTCCGGATCAACTCCTTGGCCTTGTTCCAGAGCCTGTGCAGGTTGTGCTCGCCGAGGAGGGCTTCGCACTCGCCTATTGCACCCATGCCAGCGCCGAGGCGCACCAACTCCTTCAGCATCAACTCCAGGTGATGACGGTACAGGTAGGCCACCGGGAAGAAGAGATCGTCGGGGTTGAGATCGTCGTTTCGCGCGCCCATCACGATCATGTCCGCCGCACGCTGAAAGCCCGCCACGTAGGCCCCCTCTGAAGGCAAGACGAACGCATCCAAATCGCCCTGGGCGCCTGACGGCACCCTGGGCCCGAACGCACGGTCGCCCCTCTTTGGCCAGTTGTACTCGAGGTCAGCCACACCGGGCCTCCATCTCCCCCCGAACCAAACCCCTTGATCCGCTACTTGGCACCCTTGAGCAGGAACACATCAGTCGGCAGATCAGACCATGTGAACTTGTGCAGCGGCTCCAGCGGAGCCAGCTTCTTGATCGCCTTGATGGGCTTGATGCCTTTGGCACCTTTCGCGGGCACGGCATTTGGCTTCGCCCCGATGGCGCTGCTGGTGACGGCGACGATCTTGCCCTCCCCGTCGTACATGGAACCGCTCGCATACCAGCCGAGGTGCTCACCATTGAACCCGTACACGCTCTTGCCTGAAAGGTACGCTACTGGCTTTCCGGACCACAGGTAGATTGTCATTTCGTCGGTCCGGTCGATCCAAGCAACGGGGTCGCCGACCCTGTCGCACAAGATGACCTCGGGGTCGACGCGTTTGACGAACACAGTGCCATCCACGCCGTCAACCTTCATCTTGTAAGCACCGTGTGCCTTGATGATGAAGACCTTTGGGCGAAAAGCATAGTGGTACGTGTAGCCGAAGGTGACCTGCTGCCAGACTTGGCCGTTGTCCAACTTGAAGACCGTCTCACCATCCCAACCCTCGAACTTCCCATCGATCTGAGCTTCGATCAGGTCTGGGCCATCTCCGGCAGGCGCGAGCTTGGCGACAGTCTCCGCGAGCTCCTGCTCCGATTTGCGCAGTGCCTCTGCCACATCCGCAGGGCGAACGTCCAGCGGGGGATCACGCGGTGCATCACCTTCCGGTACAGCGGGTTCGGGAATTGCGGGAACCGGCAGCAACTCACCCGGCGCACTGTTGTTGCCACCGTTCGGAACTGAAGCATCTGCTCCAAACTCAAAAGCCAGCACCCGGTACTCGACCCGTGTCTTAGGCGCCTTTCCGTTCCAGGGAGTCGTCAACTTCTGCACGCTCTCATCGACTGTTCCTCCAACTCGCTTCGCCAATCCCGGCTGGATAACACCGTTCCATCGGGAGGTCAGCGTCACCCGTACGGCGTCGAGCACTCCTCCGTCCTCACCATAGAAGACCACTAGGCAATCTACGTTTGCGACTGGCTCACGAAACTGATTCCGCAATGAAATGGTGAAACCGCCGTCTTGGAGGATTGGCTCATCCCACAGAAACTGGGCGGCGGTGACGCCTTCGGTGCCCTTGGCACCCGCGCCATCGAGGATCGATTTCTCCTTCTTCGCCTTCTGGACCTCAGCCGCCTTCGGCAATGCCACCGGATCCTTGATCGCTGGGATGAGCGCCGACAAGTAGCGGCTGGGAATCGCGAAGTTGAGGTTCTGGCCGCTATCGAACGTGGCAACGGCGACGCCGACGACCTCGCCTTTGCCGTTGACAACGGGGCCGCCACTGCTGCCCGGCGAAATCGGAGCCGTGATCTGTAGTAGCGAGTCTTCGCCGACCTTGCGCACGCTGCTGACGATTCCGGCGGAGAATGTCCCCTCGAGTCCGCGAGGGTTGCCAATGGCGTAGACGGTGTCGCCTGCTGCCACGCCATCGCTGTCGCCGATGACCAAGGCGTCGGCACCCAGACCATCTGCGGACAGCAGGACCAGGTCACTCTTGGCATCAGATGCCACGACCCCGGCGATGTTGTACTTGGTCTTGTCATCGACCAGTTTCGCATAGGCTCGTGCCGCGCCCTCGATGACGTGCATGTTGGTCGCCACCACGCCTTTGCGGACAACGAACCCACTGCCCATCGCGAGAGGCTGGCCGCCGGAGTCTTCTACGACAAGCAGCACAACGGATGGCGACACCCGCTTCGCGATGTCGCGCGGGTCATCCGCCGCCGCGAGGGAGACCGGAACCAGGCTGAACAAGAGGATCGTCAACACGCCGCAAAGAGCCTGCACGCGAATCTGCATTTGTCGGTCTCCCACGCCTGGGCGCACCCACAGCGCCACGATCAGATTCTAGGGGTTTCGTCAACCGGGCTGGACGAGCAGAAGGCGAGCCAGAATCTGCCCGCCGCACGGGTCCCCGGACACCTGAAACAAAGTCTATCGATACCTGCGGCTGCTCCCGCGGGCGTCACTTCCGCGAGCCCGGCGGGAAGGAACCATGCCGACGTTGCCGCCGACGGAACGGGCGGCGATGGCGTGCCGCGTCGCGGCATCGCGGGTTTCGTCGGTTCTGTCGGGTGTCGGGCGGGGTCAGCGGGCAGGCTTGGCCGTCCGCAGTGCCGCGACGATCCCGGCACGCACGTCGGGGGGCAGGTTGGCCCACGCCGCCACGAAGCGGGCCAGGTCGGCGTCGGGCGGGGCGTGGTTGCCCCCGGCCACAGGCCGCGACGTAGGCGGGACTTCGCCCTGTGTCGAGTCGCCCGTTCGTTCCCGCCCTGCGCCCCACTTTGGCCCCGGTGCGGCCAGCGCTGCGCCTGGCGCTGCGCGCTCGTCGGAATCGGCGTATTCTCCCGGAGATTCCGCGAGTGCACGGGGGTTCGATTCCCCCCGGCTCCATTCTTCACGACCGGTCAGGGCTCATCGCGGTCCGACGCCGGGCCCTTCCGCGGCTTGGCCGCGGTCCACGGCCTCGGGCACACGCAACGTGGGCAGGCCGGCGTCAAGAGGGCGCGGTCGGCCGCTCGCCCTTGCTCCCCGATTCGGCGGGCGCCGGCGCGGCGCAGCACGCCGTCTCCGCGGGGCCCTGATTCCACGGCATGCGTGCCAGGACCATGGCCATGCCGCAAGTATCCGTAACGCCGGAGAACACCAGCCCCGCGCCGATGAACGCAGGCAGGAGGCCCATCCATGGGTCCACGGTCAGCGCGAGTATCGAGCCGAGCAGAACGAGCGAGCCCGCGGCAATCCTGACCTGGCGTTCGAGCGACATCACCCTTCTGCCGCGGACGACCGGGCCGCCTGCCCGCTCCCAGGCTGCCGTGCCGCCGTCCACGACGACGGCGCCGCCCAGGCCGGCCGCGGCGAGCCGTTCACAGGCCTGTCGGGCCCTCGATCCCGTTTGGCATATGACATAGAGCGGCTCGTTCCGCCCGCCGCGTTCGGCAAAAATTGATGGCGGGTCCAGAGTGGCGAGCGGGCGGGAGCGGGCACCCCGGGCGTGCAACATCTGGAACTCGGCGGGCGTGCGAACGTCGATCAGGTCCAGCGCCGCGCCGCGTAACTGCGCGTCAATCAGTTCGCCCGCCGTGATTGAACCGAGCCCCATGGGCACGCCTCCCTTCGCGGTCATGCCCGGCGCGTGTCCCCCTCGACGCTCCGCACGCTCCTCTGACCCGACTGGGTATTAAGGATACGAGAGTGCCCGGCGTGCGGGCGCTGCGTCCGGCCGCCGGCGCCCCCTCAGTTCGCGTGCTTCGCCCCGCGCTGAGCCTTCGGGAAGAGGATGTTGTTCTCCTTGTGGACGTGCAGGCGCAGGTCCCGGTCCATCTCGCTCAGCGCATGGAGCATGACCCGGTAGGTGTTGCAGGCCTGCGGCGGCGGCGTGTAATCTTCCGTCAGCGACCGCAGGCTCTCCAGGGCCCGTCCGGCATCCTCGTGGTCGTGCACCATCCCGGCGATCAGCGCCGGGTCCGTCGGCGATTCCGCACCGCCCCGCTCCATCGCCCGCAGCGCGGGGAAGAGCACCCGTTCCTCCCTGTCCATGTGGTCCATCATCTCCGCGGCCAGGGCCGTGAACACCCGGCGGACCTCAAAGAGGGCCGGCTCCCGGTCGCCGTGCACGCGCGCGACCTTGTCAACGAGCCCGGCCAGACGCGGCAGGTCCGCCCGCAGCGGCTGGTGGTGGGCCCGCTCGATGTGGTCGGCCAGTTCGGACATGGTGGCGTCGGCCCATGACCGCTGCCCCTGGGACGGGGCCACCGCAGTCAGTTCCCGCGCCACGGCCGCGGGGTCCAGCCCCCGCGCCGCGCACGCCGCCGAAAGGGTCAATTTACCGCCGCAGCAGTAGTCCAGGCCCAGCCGCTCCAGGGTGCGGGCGGTGTCCGGGTTCTCGGTCACGATCTGTCCAACCGTGGATTCGGGCGCGATGCTGGTCACGGGATGCTCCTTCGCCGGCCCGCCGCGGGCCCGCTCCGGGTATCCTAGGAGCCGATGCCAAATAACTCTATCCAGTTATTCAGATTTCTCTTGACGCGCGGCCCGCGATGCCCGATAGTGGCCGCCGCGGCCGCCCCCGCCGAAGGACCGACGAGGAGTCCAAGAGCATGAGCCTGTTTCTCCCTGGGAAGATCCTGCTGCCGCTGGCCTGGGGCCTCGGATCCGGGCTGGCGCTCGCCGCGGCCGGATGGGGTGGATGGCCGCACGACGATCCGTCCGTTCCGACGACGCTGCGGGACTACCACTTCCCGGGAACGCAGGAAGGAGGGGTGATCCAGCCGCTGTGGGAGGTGCAGGAGTGCGCCATGTGCCACGGCGACTACAACGCCGAGCACGAGCCCTTCCGTCCGTGGGCGGCCAGCATGATGGGCCAGGGGGCTCGCGACCCGATCTTCTGGGCCGCGCTCACCGTGTCCGAGCAGGCGGCCAAGAACGTCGGCGATCTGTGCATCCGCTGCCATGTGGCGCGGGGGTGGATTGAGGGCCGCTCCCAGCCGCCCAGCGGCGGCGGGCTGGAGCCCGGCGATCTCCAGGGGATCACCTGCATCACATGCCACCGGATGGTGGACCCTGTCTACGACGACGGCGTCAGCCCCAAGGTTGACCGCGAAGTGCTGGCGGACCTGGCGCAGTTGCCGGTCGGGTTCCACTCGGCGCAGTTCGTGATCGACCCGCTTGACCGGCGGCGCGGGCCCCTGGACCTGGGGGGCGAGTTCTACTGGCACCAGTGGGAGCGCTCGCCCTTCCACCGCGAAGCGACGATGTGCGCCACGTGCCACGACGTCACCAACCCGCTCTTTGACCGCCAGCCCGATGGGCGGTACCAGTTCAACGAGATCGACACGCCGCACCCCACCTACCGGGCCGAGGACGGCTTCCCCCTGGAGCGCACCTACAGCGAGTGGAAGGCGAGCGCCTTTTCCCGGGGGCCGGTGGACATGGGCGGGCGCTTCGGCGGGCAGCGCGGCCCGCTGGTGAGCACATGCCAGGACTGCCACATGCCCACGACAACGGGCACCGCGTGCAACCCCATGGTCGGCGGCGTCGTACGCGATGACCTGCCGCTCCACGACTTCCGCGGCGCCACCAACTGGATGCTCGACGCCGTCCGCAACCTCTATCCGGACCCGGAGACGATGCTCTCGGCCGAGAGCGTTGCGGCGGCCCAGGAGCGCAACCGCGAGTTCATGCGCGGCGCCTCGGACATGGACCTCGCCCTTGTGGAGCCCTCCACGCTGTACGTCCGCATCGTCAACCAGACCGGGCACAAACTGCCGACCGGGCACTTGGAGGGGCGCCGGATGTGGGTCAACGTGCGCTTCTTCGACAAGTCCGGCGCCCTGGTCCGGGAGTACGGCGCCTACAACCCCGGGCAGGCGACACTCGTTCACGATACCAAGGTGTACGAGGCGATCGTCGGACTGGACGAGGCGATGGCCGCGTACCTGGGCGTCGCGCCGGGTCCCTCTCACCTGTTCCCGCTGAACAACAAGTTCTTCCAGGACAACCGGATCCCGCCGCGCGGGTTCACCAACGAGGGATTCCGCAAGGCCCAGGCAGAGCCCGTCGGGCACTCCTACCAGGATGGGCAGTACTGGGACCACACCGGCTTCGGCGTCCCCGCGGGGGCGGTGCGAGCCGAGGCGCGGCTGTTCTACCAGACCATCACCAAGGAGGCTGTCGAAGGCCTGCGCGACGCCAACGTCACCAACGACACGGGGCAGGTGCTCTATGACCAGTGGGTGGCCGCGGGCAAGGGCCCGCCGGTCGAGATGGACTCCGTGGAGATCGACCTTCGCACCGCGTGCCGTGCGGACTTCAACGGTGACGGGGCGCTCAACCTGGCGGACCTTGGGGCCTTCCAGGGCGCCTACGCGTCGGGAGAGCCGCGGGCCGATGTGAACTACGACGGCGTGCTGAGCCTGGCCGACTTCGGCGCCTTCCGGACGGCCTTCGCCCTCGGGTGCCCGTGACGGTGCACCTGCCGGTGCTGCGCCCGCCGCGACAGGGGCGCGCGGTGCGCCGGCCCTCGTCGATCGCACACTGGCGTGCGGGCGTCCTCATCACGGTGCACCTGCTGATGGCGGGCCACATCCTGCACTGGTGGCTCACCGGCAGGTCGGCGGGGAAGTTCGTGCTCTCCGACACCATGCGCACGCTGGAAACAGGGGCGGTGAACCCGGGCGCCCTGCTGTTCGCGGCGTCGCTGATCGTCACGGCGGTATTCGGGCGGTTCATGTGCGGCTGGGTCTGCCACATGGGCGCCCTGCAGGATCTGTGCGCCTGGTTGCTCCGGCGCGTCGGAATCCGCCCGCGGCTGTTCCGCTCGCGGCTGCTGGGCCTGGTGCCCCTGGGCCTGGCGCTGTACATGTTCGTGTGGCCGTCGGCCGCCCGGCTGGTGCTGGGCGAGCGGGCGCCCTTTCCCGGCTTCAGCGCGGACCTGGTGACCGACGACCTGTGGCGCGACCTGCCGCGCTGGGAGGTGGCGGTCCCGTTCCTGCTGGTGTGCGGGTTCGCCACCGTGTACTTCCTGGGGGCACGCGGCCTGTGCCGGTACGGCTGCCCGTACGGCGGCTTCCTGCTGCCGGCGGCGCGGCTTGCCCCGGCCCGCGTGGTGGTGGACCCGGCCCTGTGCGACCAGTGCGGTATCTGCACCGCGGCGTGCACCGCCGGCGTCCGCGTGCACGACCAGGTGCGGCTCTTCGGGTCGGTCATCGATCACAACTGCGTGCGGTCGTTTGACTGCATCGGCGCGTGCCCGCGGCGGGCCCTGAGTTTCTCCTTTGCCGCTCCGGTTCGTGCATCGGGGGGCCGCACCAGCGGGGAGGCGTTGCCCTGGCGCGAGGAACTCCTTTGCGCGGCGGTGTTCCTGCCGGTGTTCTTCGTCCTGCGGGGCCTGTACGACCTGATCCCGATGCTGATGGCGGCAACGCTCGCGGGGCTCTGCGCGTTCCTGGCCTGGAAGGCGTCGCGCGTGCTGACCGACGCCAACGTGCGCCTCGGGCCCGTGCAGTTGCGCCTGCATTCACGGCTGCGACCGGGCGGATGGGCGTTCCTCGCGGCGGCGGCCCTGGCCGCCGCCCTGCTGCTCCACTCCGGCGTCGTCAGAGCGTTCCTGCTGATCGGCTCGCGCCACGATGACCGGGTAGCAGTGGCGTACCCGCAGGCGCTGTGGGGAGAGGGCGTGCCCGCGACCGACCGCGAGGAGGCCCGGCGGGCGCGGGGGTGGTACGCACTGGGCCGTCCCTGGTGGCGCGGGGGGATCGCGCTCACCGCCACCCCTTCGAGCGAGTACCGCCTGGCCTGGGTCATGCTTGTGTGCGGCGACCGGGCGGGCGCGACCGGCGTGCTCCGCGACCTGGCGGGCAGCGTGCGGGCGGGCCCGAACGCACCGGTCGAACTGGCCCGGCTCATGCTCGCCGACGGCCGCGCCCCGGACGCGGTGCGCGTCCTTGAGGAGAGCGTGCGGGCACAGCCGCGCTGGGCGCCGCCCCGCGACATGCTCGCGATGCTCTGGGCCCAGGGGGGCCGGGGCGACCGTGCCGAGGCGATGTACCGCGACGTGCTGGCCGCCCGCCCGAGCGACGCGCCGGCGCGGATCGGGCTGGCGCGGCTCCTGGCCGTGCGCGACGGGGCGGAGGCGGCGGTGGCGGAACTGCGCGTGGCGGCGCGGTGGTGGCCGGGCAGCGCCCCCGTCCGCGCCGAACTGGCAGCGGCCCTGGCCGCGGCGGGGCACGGGGCGGAGGCCGCGTCGGAACTGCGATCGGCGGCCGCGGCGATCCCGGCGTCGCGGGCGGCGCTGCTGGAGCGAGCGGCGGCCCTCGGGCGGAGCGGCCCGTAGGTTTGCACCCCGGCGCGCGTGCGGCTAAACTGAATATCCATATTGAGTACTGTGGCATAGTCGCGGGATCCATCCTGTTCTTGAGCGCCGCCGATCACGACCCTCCCGCCTCGCGATCGCGCACCGCGTCTGGCCCCGGGCACACATGGACGTGACGGCCGAACTCATCGTGGTCCACCGCGTCGCGCCGCGAACCGACGCACTGGTTGGGCCGTGACCGGGGCCGCGCACGAGAGCGACGAACCCGTCCCGCAGCCGGGCACCAACACCACAGGTCCGTCGGATGTGCCGCTGCCGACCGTGATCCAGGGCGGGATGGGCGCCGGGGTCTCCGGATGGGTGCTCGCCCGGGCCGTTTCGGCCGCGGGGCAACTCGGCGTCGTGTCCGGCACCGCCCTGGACCTGATCTTTTCGCGGCGGTTGCAATCGGGCGACCCGGGCGGCCACACGCGCTGGGCCCTGGAACAGTTCCCAATTCCCGCGATCGCGCAGCGGCTGCTGAACCGCTATTTCGTCGCCGGCGGAAAGCCGGCGGGCACGCCGTTCCGCGCCAAGCCGATCCTGACCCAGCCCCTCTCCCGCCACCTTGAAGAGTTGCTCGTTGTCAGCAACTTCACGGAGGTCCTGCTCGCCCGACGGGGGCACCGCGCACCCGTGGGGATCAACTTCCTTGAGAAGATCCAGCTCCCCACCCTCCCCTCCCTGTACGGCGCGATGCTCGCGGGCGTCAGGTATGTCCTGATGGGTGCGGGCATCCCCCGCGCTATCCCGGGGATTCTGGACCGGCTGGCCCGCGGTGAGGCCGCCGAAATGAGGCTTGATGTCCAGGGGGCGGCCGCCGGGGACGACTTCAAGACTCGATTCGACCCCGCGGCGTTCTGGGGGGGACTCGGGGGCGCGACCCCTCCCCCGCTGGAGCGGCCGCGGTTCATCGCGATTGTCGCCTCCGATGCGCTCGCCACCATGCTCGCCCGCAAGGCGAGCGGGCGCGTCGATGGCTTCGTTGTCGAGGGCCCCACCTCCGGCGGGCACAACGCGCCGCCCCGCGGGGCGATGCGGCTGAGTCCTTCGGGCGAGCCCGTCTACACCGACCGGGACGTGCCAGACCTGGAGGCGATCCGGGCCCTCGGGGTTCCGTTCTGGCTGGCCGGGTCGTACGCCCAGCCCGGGCGGCTCGCCGAGGCGCTGGCCCGCGGCGCTACGGGTGTGCAGGTCGGGACGGCCTTTGCCTACTGCGAGGAATCCGGCCTGGATCCCGCCGTCAGGGCGCGCGTCCTGGCCATGAGCCGCGATGGGACCGCGCGCGTCTTCACCGATCCGGTGGCGTCGCCCACGGGCTTCCCGTTCAAACTCGTGCAACTCGAAGGCACGCTGTCCGAGCCGGCGATCTACGCGGAGCGCCGGCGCATCTGCGACCTGGGCTATCTCCGTCAGGCGTACCGAAGCGACGATGGGACGGTCGGTTGGCGCTGCCCCTCGGAACCGGTGGAGGACTATGTGGAGAAGGGCGGTTTGGAGGCGGACACCGGCGGCCGCAAGTGCCTCTGCAACGGATTGATGGCGAACATCGGGCTCGGCCAGGTCCACGCCGGAGCGAAGGAACTGCCGCTGGTGACCTCCGGGGATGATGTCGCCACAGTGGCCCGATTCCTGCCGCCCGGGGCCGCGTCGTACACCGCCGCGGACGTGATCGTGGCGCTGCTCCAGGTCGGCATGCATCCGCCCGGGATTGAGCCCCGCCTGCCCCCATCGGCGGCCTGCGCCGACCGACCGCGGGCACCCGCGGAGGGCCGCGGGGTCGGGGGCGTGCCGGTTGTCATCGAGTGACCCGCCCGCTCACGCAACCTGGAGCAGGCTGAGCACGTTCTTCACGATGTCGGCCGCGGTCAGCCCGCACATCTGGAGCAGTTCCTCGGGCGTGCGGGCGCTCTTGGGGATGCGCCGCACATGCATCTGGCGGAGCGTGAAGGCGTCGCCCGACTCGGTGAGGGCGTCGGCGATCGCCGAGCCCAGCCCGCCGCCGTAGTTGTCCTCCAGGCTGATCACATACCCGTTGTTGGCGTTGATGATGTCCAGGAGTTTGTCGGCGTCGAAGGGGATGGAGTACATGTCCAGCAGCGTGGCGGCGATGCCGGCCTTGTCCAGCAGGTCCAGGGCCTTGTTGGCCTCGTGCACCATGTAGCCGCAGGCGCACAGCACCACGTCGCGCCCTTCCTGCAGCGTCTCGAACCCGCCCAGGTTGAACACCTGCCCGTCGTTGTACAGGAACTCCGTGTCGGCCCGCAGCGTCCGCATGTAGCAGGGCCCCTCGTACTCGGCCATCGCCCCGGTCAGGGCGTACGCCGAGTAGGCGTCCGACGGCTGGAGGATGTAGCACCCGGGGTTGCCCTTGTGGTCCCGCATCGTCGTCCACGCGCGGAACCAGGACACGTCGGGCAGGGCCATCTGGCTCGGTCCGTCGGCGGCCAGCGTGATCCCCGCGTGCGACCCCACCAACTTGAAGTTCGCCCCGGAGTTGATCGCCATCTCGATCTGGTCGTACGCCCGCGTGAAGAACTTGGCGAAGGTCGAGCAGAACGGAACCTTGCCCGCGGCCGAGAGCCCCGCGGCCACGCTCACCATGTTCTGCTCGCCGATCTTGCACTCCAGGAACCGCTCCGCCAGGTCGGGGGCCTTGGCGAACATGTCCGCGTGGGTGGAGTTGCTCACGTCGCAGTCCAGCACGACGACGCGGTCGTTGACCTCGCCCAGGGCCCGCAGCGCGATGCCGTAGGCGCGGCGCGTCGCCAGCTTGCCCGTGTGCAGCAGCGACTCCATGTCCATCTGCTTCATCGCCTGGCTCATGGGCGGCAGTTCGCCGGCGCTCTGCTCGCGCGGGGCGGCCTGCGCGGGCGGCTGGATCTCGAAGGCGTCGCCCGAGGCCAGCGAACTGGTGAGTTGCACCCGCTTCTCGTCGAGTTCCGACAGGCACTTCTTGAGCGCATCGCCCGTCGCGGGCTTGCCGTGCCACCCGCCGCCCTGCATCGTCGGGGCGCCCCAGCCCTTGACGGTGCGGGCCACGATCGCCGTCGGCTTGCCGTCGAACCGGGCGCTGCCCTCGGCGAAGGCGTCGAACGCCGCCTTGATCTGCGCCGGCGCGTGCCCGTCGATCTCCTTCACCTCGAACCCGGCCGCCTTCAGTTTGGGGATCAGGTGCTCCACCTGCTGCTGCGGGCTCACGCGGTCGGCCTGCCCGTACTCGTTGCAGTTGAAGATCGCCAGGACGTTCGTCAGTTTCTGGTCCGCGATGAAGTCCAGGGCCTCGGTGATCTGCCCCTCGCGGCTCTCGCCGTCGCCGATGACGCAGTAGATCCGCTTGTCGATCCCGTCCAGTTTGGCCGCCGCCCCGAGGCCGGCCGCGACGCTCAGCCCCTGGCCCAGCGAGCCGGTGGCGGCGTCAAAGAACGGGAAGCCCTCGATCGGGTTCGGGTGCCCGTCCAGTTCGGAGTCCCACGCCCGCAGTTTGTGGGAGTCGGCGGGCGTCAGTTTGCGCCGCTTGTCCGGGTCCTTCCCCACCACGACCCCGAGCCGGCAGGCCGCGGCGTACACGATGGGGACGGCGTGCCCCTCGGAGAGGACGAGGCGGTCGCTCGTCGGGTAGGCCGGGTAATCCGGGCTCCACCGCATCGAGTGGAACATGAGCACGGTCACGATGTGCCCCAGCGACAGGGCCGTGCTGGGGTGGCCGCTGCCCGCCTCGGCCGTCATCTCCATCGCCAGTTTGTCGAGTTCAATCGCCTGGGCGTGGACGGCTGCTTCGAATGACATGCGCTGTTTCCTTCCTTCGTCTGCGGGGCCAGTCGCTCCGCCTGTCCGCCTTCCGCCCGTGCGCGGCCGCCGCGCGCGAACGATCACCGCCCAGACGGAGCCCGAGCGCCCCGGGCGGCCGGGGCCCCCGCCGGAGGGAGCGGAGTATCCACGATCCTGACCCGGGCGACAACCCGCCACAAGGGGGCGGCCCGGCTGGCAACGGAAACATAGGCGGCTCGCCCCGCGGTACACTGTGTCCGTCAGCAAAGAAACGGAGTTCGACCCCCATGAAAGTCATCATCGACCGGGCCGCCCTGCTGGACGCGGTGAATCTGGTCTCCGGCGTCGTGGCCGCCCGTACCCCACGCCCCCAACTGACCTGTGTCAAACTGACCGCCCGGAAATCGGGGAAGGTGGGAGACCTGACGCTAGCGGCAACCGATGCCGAGGTTTCCCTCCGCCTGACGACGACCCAGGTGGACGTCCAGGAGCCGGGCGAGGCCCTGATCCCCGCCGACAAACTGCGCCAGATCGTCTCCGCTGAGGATGCGGAGCCGACCCTGACCCTGGAGTCGGAGGGCTCGGACTGCCATATCAAGGGGGCCGACGCCCGCTTCAAGGTTCTGGGGTACCCCGTCGCGGAGTTCCCGCCGATTCCGGAGTTTGACAAGCCCCAGGGGGCGGGCAAGGAGGGGAAGGCCCGTCCGACGCTCTCGATCCCGGCCGGAGTGCTGAACGCGATGATCTCGCGGACGCTGTTCGCCACCGCCCGCGAGAACTCCCGCTACGCGATCAACGGCGTCCTGCTGAAACGCGACGGCAAGAAACTGGAGATGGTCGCCACCGACGGCCGCCGCCTGGCCCTGTGCCGCCAGACCATCGCGGCCGAGAAGGACGCCCCGGCGATCAACGTCATCATCCCGTCCAAGGCGCTCACGATGGTCCAGCGCCTGATCGAGGATCCCGAGGAGGCGGTGCAGATCACCGTCACCGACAACCAGGTCCTGTTCCGCGTCGGGCCGGAGGGCGACGGCGCCCGCGCTGTGCTGTCCAGCAACCTGGTCGAGGGCGCCTTCCCGCCCTACGAGGACGTCGTGCCCAAGGACCAGGACAAGCGGATCACCATCGACCGCGACGTCCTTTCATCCGCGGTGCGCCGCGCCGCCCTGCTGACCAACGAGGAGTCCCGCGGCGTGCGCATGAAGTTCGACTCCAAGGGCAAGCAGGTGGAACTCACGAGCCGCGCCCCGGAGATGGGGGAGGCCCAGGTCGAGGCCCCGCTCGCCAAGTACGACGGCGACGACATCGAGATCGGGTTCAACCCCGCCTTCATCACCGACGCCCTGAAGGTGATCGTGGACCCGGAGGTCATCATCGAACTCAAGGCCCCGAACAAGCCGGGCCTGGTCCGCAGCGGGGCGGACTTCCTCTACGTCGTCATGCCGGTGACCCTGCAGTAACGAGCCCGACGCGCGAGCTAGGGAACAGAGCCCGGAGCGCAAGCGACAGGTATCCGTTTCCCTCGGCCCCCCCCCCCCCCCCCCCACCGCCGCGCTCGCGCTTGGGGCTAATCGCCTACGGGCAGCCGAGCGCGAACTGCGTCTGGAAGCAGCCGAAGTCGGACAGGTTCAGCACCGTGTCGCCGTTGCAGTCGGCGTAGGGGTCGCCCAGCGCGAACTTGGTCTGGAAGCACCCGAAGTCGGAGAGGGTGAGGTCGCCGTCGAGGTTGCAGTCGGCCTCGCACGCCGCGATCGCCACGCCGAAGTCGAACCCGACCGACAGCGTGCCGTAGCGGGCGGGCGGCAGTTGCGAGCGATCGACCGGGTGCTGACCCCAGGCCTCGATCACGCCGTCCTCCCGCAGCGCCGCGGCGGTGAACCACTCGGCGTCGACCGCGACATACCGCCCCGGCGGCACGTCGGGCAGGCCGTACGCGCCGCTGCCCCACGTCACGAGCGTCCCGTCGTCGCGGATGGCGACGCTGAACATCGCGCCCGACGCGACGGCCTTGAACGTCCCGGCGGGCGGGTGGATCAGCGGGCCGGTGCCGCACGGGCACCCGCTCCAGCCCCAGGCCGCGAGCGTGCCGCTCGTACGGATGGCCGCGCCGTGCCAGAACCCGGCGGAGACGGCCTTGAACGTCCCGGCGGGGACCGACGAGACCGGGCCGACGCCCAGCCCCGTGCCCGGCAGCGCGTCGCTGCCCCAGGCCAGCAGCGTCCCGTCGTCGCGCAGCGCCAGGCTCCACTCGTAGCCCGCGGAGACGGCGCGGAAGACGCCCTTCTGCGCCACGCTCTGGCCCGGGGTGTACCCGACCGCGTTGTACCCCCACGCCGCCATCGTGCCGTCGGGATGCAGAGCCAGCGTGTGCCCGCTGCCTGCGCTCACCGCGACGAACTCGCCTGGAGGCACACCGAGAATCACCGGATCTCCACCGGCGCCCCACTCGGCAAGCTCCCCGTTGGCGCGAATACCGACCACGTATCCCCAGCCGGCATCCACCGCCACGAATGACCCTGCCGGAATCTTGAGTTGGCCGTAGAAGTTGTCCCCCCATCCCACGACGGGGCCGAACTGGGCGTGCGCCGCCGCCGCGGATACGCAGGCGCACGCGAAGGCGATCGTTTCTCGGAACATGCTTCCCCCTCTCATCACGGCACCCACGACGCGTACGACGAACTGAACGCCGAGTAGTCGGCGACGCTGACAACCCCGTCGCGGTTGAAGTCCGCCCGCGGCCCGCCCGCGGCGAACAACGACTGGAACGTGCCCACGTCCATCGCGTTGACCATCATGTTATGGTCGCTGTCCGGGCACAGGTTGATGTGCCGGACGTAGTAGTGGCGCGTCCCCGTCTCCGTCGAGGCGTATGTGACGTACGCCTCGCAGTACGCCGCGTCGATGTCGATGTAGTCACCCATGAACTGCGGCGGAAGGCCCGGGTCCTCGTACGGGCACGGCCGGAAGTCGCACTCGGTGCAGTCCGTGCAGAACGTCACGGGCGTGAGGCGCTGCGGCGCGAGGACGGCCTGCTGCGGCGTGCCGAACCCGGTGATCCGCGTGTAGTACGCGTCCAGGAACCCCGATGGGTAGCTGTCCGGCACGAGGCGGTTGCGGGTGTCGTAGTAGACCAGGTTGATCCCGCCGAGCCCGTCCATCGCCAGCGACGGCATGAGTTGGTCCGGCCCCTCGGCCGTGATCGCGCCGCCGTCGAGTTCCAGGCGCACCGGCGGGTCGAGCGCGATCGGGGGCGACCCGCTCACCGTGTGCCCCCGGATGACGTACAGATCGAGGTTCGGCGAGCCGGGCTCGCGCCGCGCCGACGACACGATGTAGAAATCGCCCGTCGTCGGGTCCAGGTCCGCCGAGTTCTGGAATGGGACTCGATAGTCGCCCGGGAAGACATTGGGGGTATAGGTCGGCTGAAGGTTGATCGGGAGGAACTCAACCCGGTCTTCGAGTGCCGGCCAGGTGTCCCCCGCATCCGCGCTGTACAGCAGGTCGTACCCAGTAGTGTCCAGCACCGCGATGACCAGTCCCGACTGCGGCTCGCGGTCCGCCACCAGCACCGCCGCGGCGTTCGCGCTGAACTGGCATGGAGGCGGGTTGCCAGGGATCGTGGAGTATGGGAAGGGGCTCACATACCGCTGCTGCCACGTCTGACCGCCGTCGGTCGAGCGTCGGAGCATCATGTGCGTGCTGGCGCAGACGCCACCGGCGGGAGCGAACGGAGCGCCGGGCGTGTCGAAGATCTGGCTGTACAGGATGTACAGGTTCCGCTGCTGCGGGTTGCCCGGGGCCGGGCCCCCGGTCATCACCGGGCGGTGTACGGTGGCGTCGCCGTCGCTCAACAGGCCAAAGGGCAACACACTCGCGGCGTGCTCGCCCTGCGCGCGCTTCAGCCCGAGCAGTCGGTTGCGATGGAAGGTGTCCTCGATGTCGCCGCCGGTCGCCACGAGCCAGATCGTCCCGGTCGCGGGATCGGCGTAGGCGTGCGGGTCGACCCCGAACTCCAGTTCCCAGGAATCCGTCGCGGCGTGGGCGACGCCCTCCTCCCATGTCAACCCGCCGTCGAACGTGACGCCGAAACCGATGCGGGGGGCCTGGCCCGTCTCGCGCCAGTCGATGGCCGCCGCGACCGCCTCCATCGTGCTCACGTCGCGCACGAACGCGATCGTGGGCTCGACGCCGGACCTCGTGTTGCCGTTGTCCACGCGCACCTGGGGACCGATGACGACCTGCCCGGGTGCCCGCGACGAGATGCCGCCGATACTCACGATGATCGCGAGCACCGCGAGCGCCCTACGCCCGAGACCGCTGACCGCTGACCGCTGACCGCTGACCGCTGACCGCTGACCTGCATTCTATCGTTCATCGCCGCCTCCGCTTCTTGCGGACACCGCGTGCATCCAGACCGGGCTTTCAACGCACGGGGCGAACGCCCGGGCCCGGAGGATGGGCGCAGTATCCCACACGCCGCGGCGACCGTCAAGCACGAACTCGCCGGAATCCTTGGGTACACCCGCCGCTCCGCGGCGGCGCCTCCCCTGTTCCGGGGGTGCCTCGGATCAAGCCGAGAACCCGCGCTTGACCGCCACGGGGCGCACAGGAGTCTGACCGCCGCGGAGCGGCGGGGTACCCAAGCAGCGTACTTTGTCTGAAGCAGCCGAAGTCGGAGATGGTCAGCGCTCCGCCGGGGGTCGCTACGGCAGCACCAGCATGGCATCGCCGTAGGAGTAGAACCGGTACCCCCGCGCCACCGCCTCCGCGTACAGTCGCTTCAGTTGCTCCGCACCCCCGGGAAGCAGCGCCGCCACCATCGCCATCAGAGATGACCGCGGCAGGTGAAAGTTGGTCAGGAGCCCATCCGTCCACCGCCAGCGGTACCCCGGCGTGATGAGCAACCTCGTGGACACGCGCCCCGGGCAATCCGGAAGGGCCGCGTACGTTTCCACCGTCCTGGCGGCGGTGGTCCCCACGCAGGTCACGCGCGGCGCCGGCCTCCGCGGCCGCGACAGCCTCTCCCGCACCGCGGGCGACATCGAGCACCACTCCGCGTGGATCGGGTGGTGGTCGACCATCTCGGCCTCCACCGGACGGAATGTGCCCACGCCGACATCGAGCGTTACGTCCGCACGCTCCACCCGCCGCGCCGCGAGGGTCGCGAGCAGCCCGGCCGTGAAGTGCAGCCCGGCCGTAGGGGCCGCGACGGATCCCGGCTCCCTCGCGTACACCGTCTGGTAGCGGTCCCGGTCCGAATCCATCTCCTCCGGCTGCCCCGCGCCCCTGCGGGCACGGCGGATGTACGGCGGCAGGGGCACACGGCCGATCCGCGCCAGCAGCGTTTGCGGCTCGTCATCCTCCACGCGGGCCAGCCACGCGCCGGCCTCGTCCGGCACGCGATCGATCAGCACCACGGTGCCCGCGGGCCCTCCCTTCGGCGCCGCGAAGGTCAGCCGGACGCCGGTGCGCGGGCGCTTGCCCTGCACCAGCAGCACCCACGTTCCCGGCTGCTCCCCGTCGCGCAGGTACAGCCCCTCCACGCGCCCGCCGCTGTCGGCCCGCACTCCCACGAGCCGTGCCGGCACCACCCGCGTCGTGTTGAACACCAGCAGATCGTCCGGCGAGAGCAGCCCCGGAAGGTCCCGCACATGCAGGTGCTCGGCACGCGACGAGTTCGACCGGCTCACGACCATCAGCCTCGCGGCGTCCCGCGGTTCCGCCGGGCGCGTCGCGATCAGCGGGTCCGGCAGGTCGTAGTCGAGGTCTGCGGTGCGGAGCACGGAAGAAGGCTAACCAGGAAGGGCCCCGGCGGGCGCGGAGGCCGCGGAGGGTCAGGCGTGGTCCGGATTCTGCCGCGGTCATCGCGGCCTCTCGGGCCCGCTCCTCACCGGTTTCAGTACGCCCGCTCGATCGTGGCGCCCGGGTAGAACATCGGCAGCAGGTCGCGCCACGTCCTGCCGCGTTTGGTCATCTCCTCCACGCACCACTGGCACATGCCCACGCCGTGACCGAACCCGCGCCCGCGGATCACCACGCTGGACCCTTCGAAGTCAAACTCCAGGTCGCCGCTGAGCACGAGCGACCTGCCCCGCTGCGGCGCGGCGAGCCCGCCCACCGACTGGTTGCACGCCAGCCGCAGCCCCTCGGCGCTCAGTTGCGCCCGCCTGCCGGCCGCGTCGCGCAGCGTGTACACCGTCGGCCGGCCGGTCTCGTTGCGCTGCGCCACCTCGGCCGCCACCAGTTGGTCGAGCGCCGCGGCATCCGGCGCCGTGTTCAGCCGCCCCCACTCCCGGACCCGCGCCGACAGTTCTTCGACCGGCCGCTCCACCTGCCAGCGGTAGTAGTTCGCGGGCTGGCACGCGAAGTCCCGGTCGTGCGCCTGGAGCGGGGCCGCCAGGTTGTACTCAAAGCCGGGACCGGTGGGCCAGACCTCCGCCGCCCCGGCGAAGCGCCCGCCGCAGGTGCTGGAGTAGTACGCCCGCAGCAACTTCCCCCGGAACGTGAGCACGATGCCGCGGGTGTTCCGGACCCCTGCCAGCGCGTTGACGTGCCGTGTCGCCCCGCCGTACGCCTGGTCTCGCGTGTCGGAGCGCAGATCAAAGTCCTTGCCCCCAGCCAGCGCCAGTTCGCGCTGGTGCAGGGCATAGGTCCGGGCGGCGATCGCCTGGGTCTCGAACGCCTGGAGCGTCCAGTCCGGCAGCACCTCCGCCACCACCACGCCCGGCAGGTAGGTCTCGATCGGCGCGTATTCCGTGATGTCGAGGACGAACCCGTCTTTCGGTGTGGGACGCGCCGAGACCACGAGCCGGCCCAGGTAGGGGTTGCCGTCGATCGTCACGCTCGCCGGCTCGCCCTCGCCGCGGATGTCCACGATCTGCCGCGGCCCGAAGGAGTAGATGCCGCCGACGGCGTCCGTGACCTTGACGCCGCCGTCGGCGCCCGGCGCCGCGACCAGCGGCCCCGGCAGCGACCGGGTGGCACCGCCCACGGGCCCCACGCCGAGCCTCTTCTGCCCGCCGAGCCTGGCTTCGGTGATCCCCGAGCGCACGCGGATGCGGAGTTCCGGCTCGCCCACCGAGTGCTCGATCACCGGCAGGGCCGCGCCCTCCTCCGCCGTGAGGGTGGCCCCCCGCCCGCCCTGACAGGAGACGACCCCCACCGCGGCGAGCAGCATGACCAGGCACGCCGCGCTCGCGGAGCGCCACCCGGTGACGCGGGCAAGGAATGTGCGCGGCCCGTGCATGTTCATCCCCGGTACGCCCCCGGGCTCCGGTCTGAGCGATCTTCGGTAGGATACGTCGCGGCCCGTTGCCCCGCCGCGACCCGGGAGGACTCGATGCTCCGCCGTCTCGTTCTGGCTGCATTCATCGGCGTGGTTGCCGCGCTCGCGACAGGTTGCGGCTCTCGCCCGGGCCCGGTCGTCGAGCAGGCGGACGCGTACCGGGGGCCCTCGGTGTCGATCGACTCGACCGGTCCGCTCCATGTGATCATCCTGACCGCTCCGACCGCGGGGTGGGAGGTGTCGTTTGACCAGGCGCGCCAGGCACTGGGCGATACGGAGGTGTATGTGACGGCACGGAGCCCCAACCCGGCCTACATGTACGCCCAGAGCCAGGTCGCCCAGAGGGTGGGGACCAGCGTGGACTCGAAGAGGCCGGTGCGGGCCCTGGTCCGTGTCGTGCCCTACGGGCTGGCGGCGAAGGACTTCCCGTATCGCGTGGCGGCAAAGGAATAAGGCCGCGGGGGGCGATCCGGGTTGCGGGGCGTGGTGTCCCGCGGTTGCCTCCTTCCTTACTGACCGTGCCGTCAGCCCTTCAAGCCCGATGTCGTACTCACCCCGCACCCGCGACCTGCTCCGCCTGACCCTGACGCCCGGTCTCGGGCCCATCCTCATCGCCCGCCTGCTGGAGGCGTTCGGATCCCCGGACCGCGTGCTCGGCCTGTCCGCGCGGGAGATGCAGCGGGTCAAGGGCATCGGAGACGCGAAGTCGGTTTCGTTCGTCCGCGGAATGAAGGAGAGTGAGGGCCTGGTCGCGCCTGAACTCGAACTGGCCGAGCGGCTCGGTATCACCCTGGTCGTGCTCGGTGATCCCGGATACCCGCCGCTGCTGGCTTCGCTGCCCGATGCCCCGCCGCTGCTGTACATCCGGGGCGTGATCAGGCATGGTGCGTCCGACAGGTACCCGGTGGCCCTGGTGGGCTCCAGGGACTGCACGGCCTACGGCATCGAGCAGGCGGAGAGGTTCGCGGGGGTACTGGCGCAGGCTGGGCTCACCATCGTCTCGGGAGGGGCCCGCGGGATCGACACGGCGGCCCATCGCGGAGCCCTGCGCTCCGGCGGCCGGACGATCGTCGCGGCCGGGTGCGGGCTGTCGGAGTGCTACCCGCCCGAGAACGCCCCCATGTACGAGTCCATCGTGAGCGGCGGAAGCGGGGCGCTGGTCTCCGAACTGCCCCTGCGCACACCGCCGGATGCCGACAACTTCCCGGCCCGAAACCGGATCATCAGCGGGCTGTCGCTGGGTGTCATCGTCATCGAGGCGGGTCGGAAGTCGGGCGCCCTCATCACCGCCGGGATCGCCGCGGAGGCGCACGGGCGGGAGGTCATGGCCGTGCCCGGCCGCGTGGACTCGCCCGCCAGCAGCGGGACGCTGGACCTGCTGAAGGCGGGTGGCGCAACTCTGGTCACTGAGCCCGGCGACGTGCTGGGTATTCTGGAAACGCCGGCCCGTCACGCGGCGGGCGGCACCTTTGCGGCTCGATATGGTGCCCCGGATCCACCCCCCCTGTTTGAGGGGGAGAGCGACGAGTCCCTGCCGCTCACACCGGCTCAGCGGTCCATCCTGGCCGAACTCGGCGATGCGCTGACGATCGACGAACTGGCCGCGAAAACAGGGCTGGAACCGTCATCGCTCCGATCCGAACTCACCGTGCTGGAGATCCAGCAGCGGGTCAAGCGTGAGGGACCGCGTCTGGTGCGCTGGCCGTAAATGACGCGAACTGTCTCGGACCGGCACCCCCCAACCCCAAATAAGTATGTCTCTTGCCGTGTGGCCGCTGGTTGGCTATCATGGACCGAACAAACTTCACGGAAATGTGGGGTGGCTTGGTGTGGACGGACGATCAATCGGCGGTTGGGATGGTGGGGCCGGGCGACTATCGCCCGGCGGCCGGGGACCGGCCATGAACGGAATCAGGCGGAGTCCCTGGACGCGGAATCAGGCGGTGGCCGCCTGTTTCGCGGCGGCTTGCAACGGCGAGGGACCGCACCATGGATGCACTGCTGCGGCTGGGCCCGGGCGGAGACTATGTCACGGAATACATGCCCGACGGCACTTGGCGCTGGCCGGGGGCCGGGGCAGCCTCGGTGCTGTCGGGGGCGGCCGCCGCACTGGCGCGCCGCGTCGAGGTCCTGCTGGCTCTGGACCGGCTGATGGCCGCCCAGTCGGTGCCGCCGGTCGGGGTGGGGCACGAATCACGGAGGACGGGAGACCGGGTGTCAATGGCCCCGCGGGGCCGGGAGATCGCGCATGAACCTTACGCCGAAGCAACTCAAGATCCTGCAACTCATCCGCGACTGGCGGGTGCGTCGCGGCTATTCCCCGACCATGCAGGAACTCGCCGACGAAATCGGCGTCAGCAAGGTCACGGTGTTCGAGCACGTCGAGGCCCTCATCAAGAAGGGCGCCCTCGTGCGCGAGCCCAACAAGGCACGCTCTTTGTCGATCGCTGACGGCATCGCCGTGCCGGACGAATCCCGGCCCATGCGCTTCCCGCTCGTCGGCAAGATCGCGGCCGGCTACCCGATCGAGAAGGTGGCCGACCAGGATGAGATCGACCTGGGCGAGTTGCTCGGGGCCCGCACCGGCCGCCAGGATTCCACCTTCGCCCTGCGGGTCGAGGGGGAGTCCATGCGCGATGAGGGAATCCTGCCCGGGGACTATGTGCTGGTGGAACGGACGGAGACGGCCCGCAACGGCGACCGCGTGGTGGCCCTGCTTCCGGATGGGCAGACCACGCTCAAGACCTTCTTCAAGGAGGACGACCACATCCGCCTCCAGCCCGCCAACCCCAGTTTCGAGCCCATCAAGGTCAAGTTCTGCCAGGTCCAGGGGATCGTCAAGGGCGTGGTGAGGAAGTACTGATCCAGGCACGACCGCCCGGAGCGCCGCCCGGGTCGTCGCGCTTTTCCTCCATTGGGCACGACCAGCGACGGGGCCGCCGCGCCGGCACGGCGTGCGGGTTCACGACCCCGGCCAAGATGAAGCGTAATTCAGGCGCGATTGCGGGATAGAGTCGCTGTGCCGGCGCTCTGCCGGCGAGGAGGACGAACCATGCCAGCAAGAACGGCGACGGCGGAATGGAAGGGCGGCCTGATGACGGGCGCCGGGCGGGTGAAGGTGCAGAGCGGCGCCGTGGACGCGCCGTACGACTTCCGCGGACGGACGGCCGACGGGCAGGGGGGGCAGGGGACGAACCCCGAGGAACTGGTCGGCGCGGCGCACGCCGGGTGCTTCACGATGCAACTGTCGGCGCTGCTGGAGAAGGCGGGGTTCACCGCGACGATGCTGCGAACCACCGCCAGGGTCTACTTCGAGAAGTCGGGAGAGGGGTTCGCCATCCCGAGAATCGAGCTGGAGACCGAGGGCAGCGTCCCGGGTATCGATGCCGGCGCCTTCCAGAAGCAGGCGGACACGGCCAAGGCGATCTGCCCCGTCTCCAAGGCCCTGACGGGGACGCAGGTCTCGCTCAGGGCGCGGCTGGTGTAATCGGCGCCACGCCCCCGTACCGGGTTCGGCCGGCCTTCCTTGAGGTTGGGGGGCAGCGGCATGCCGTGGCCCGCTACGGGAGGCGCACCGTGCTCAGCGAGGTGCGGTGATTGAGCGTCGGTATGCCGTCCATCTGCCAGATTTCTCCGCCCTCGCCGGAGACGAACAGCCTCGACCCGCTGCGCACGAGGCGCAGGGGCGCCGAGAACTGCCCGCCGATGTTCCAGGTCTGCCAGGTGGCGCCGTTGCTAAGCGAGCGCCGGATGAAGGCGCCGCCGCCCCCGGACCGCGCACCGCAGACCCAGAGTTCGTTGCCGTAGGCCAGCACGCCCAGGTTGTGGGTGTTGACCACGAGCGACCCGATCTGCGTCCACGTCGCGCCGCCGTCGAGCGTGCGGACCAGGTACCCGTCGTAGCCGCTGATGAAACCGCGGCCCGCGTCGGAGAACGACATGTCGGAGATGGACGGCGCGGAGCCGGAGTTGTAGGGGATCTGGCTCGTCACGAAGGACGCGCCCCCGTTGGTGGAGCGCCACTGCATCCGTCCGCCGCTCTGTATCCAGACGCGCTGGCCGCGGACCTCGATCGCCACGCCCGGGAAGTTGCCGTTGGGGACGACCTCCCAGGAGAGCCCGCCGTTTGAGGTGCGGAAGGTCTCCCGGCGCGTCTGACCCGGGCCGGGATAGTCCCAGCCGGTCATCCACCCATTGAGGCGGTCGGTGAACTGCACGTCGTTGGCGTAGAAGTCGGCACTCACAGCGCCGACGAGGTTCTGCCAGGTCGCCCCGCCGTCGGAGGAGCGGGCCAGCGCCCCCCAGTGCCCGGCGGCGTACACGAAGTCCGCGCCGATGGTGCTGAGCGCGGAGTAGTTGGTATCGCGCCCGAACGAGGGCGGGTCGATCAGGAAGAGGTCCCACACGCCGCCGGGAATCATGGTCTGGGCGTATCCGTGGAAACCCGCCGTTACGACCTTGCTGCCCCCCAGCACTCCGAGCGCGTAGGCGCTGAAGTTGGCCCCGCGGCTCGCGCGGCGCCACGTCAGGCCGCCGTCGAGTGTCTGGAGGACCAGCGCCGGGCCGCCCGCCACACTCCCGATGAGCGGGCCGGAGAACCGCACCGACCAGTCGCTGGGGAGGTCGCCCTCGCCGATCCAGACCTGCACCCAGGTGGACCCGTCGTCGGTGCTGCGCCAGATGTCCCCCCTGCCCGAGACGCCGACGATCGTCGCCGCGCTGACCCTGTCCATGTCCACGATCCCCGTGGGGATCACCGCCCCTGTGGGGAACCATGTGTTCCCCGCGTCCTCGGAGCGGTAGATGCCGCCGGTGGTGGCGGCGACGGCGGCGGTCGGAGAGAGCACGATCACGTCATCGGTGCCGATGTCGAGCGTGAGCGTCCAGGTTGCGCCGGCATCGGCGGTCTTGAACACCCCGCTCTCGAAGGAAGGCCGCCCGCCTGAGGCCAGGCCCGTGGCGGCGTCGAAGAAGTCCATGCCGGTCATGGAGGGGCACTCGGGATAGCCCGATCGCAGTTGCCAGGTCGCGCCGGCGTCGGTCGTGCGCACAATCGCGCCGTTTGACCCGATGAACCCGGTGGTCGCGCCGAGGTACTTCTGGTGGTACCAGGAGCCGCCCAGCGGAAAGTTGGCGACAGGCGACCATGACTGGCCACCGTTGACCGTCCGGAAGATGTCGATGCTCCCCGTTGCCGAGTTGCCCGTGACAAGCCCGACGTTGGCGTCCAGGAACGTGACGTTGTAGAGCGGGGCGTCCTGGAACCCGGGCAGAGGGATCGAGGTCCATGTCGCCCCGCCGTCCTGCGTGCGGGCCAGCATCTTGCGCCCGCCGCACGCGAACCCGTGGTCGGCGTCGAAGAACCACGACCCGCCGGTTCCGAATCGAGACGGCACCGGCGCGATCTGGGTTACGGTCTGAGCGGATGACAAGCCCGTACACAGCGCAAGCGCGGCGACGGAGAGCACCGTTGCCGGGCCGTGACTGGAAATGGCGTGCATGATGGGCTCCATGGCTGCGTTCGCGAACGGTGCGAGACGGCTTTGGTAACGGGCAATCGCGTGCCGCCGAGGTCCATGCGGCAATGACCGTCGAAGCATGTCAACTCGCAACGATACCCATGCAAAGCCCGGCGGTGGCGGCCCGGCGCCCCCGGGAAAGGGGCATTGCCCGTGGGTGATTCGTTCGGGACACGGCCAAGCCCAAATCGGCTTGCCCATGTCACCGTGGTGCCCCGCGCACCCGCCGGATGATCGCGGCACCCCCGCGGCTTCAACAACGAGGGTGCGCGCGTTGACTGGTCCTCTTCGAGTTCCTTAGCGGCCTGCCAGGCGGAAGTTGTTCTCGTAGGCCGTGAGGATGGTGGGGATTTCGTCCTGGCGCCAGTAGCGTTCGTGGACGGTTTTGGAGGTGGGCTTGTCTCGCCGGGACTTGGCGTCGGCCACGCCGCGGGGGACAATGAAGAACCTCCGCTCCAGGATTCCCGCGCCGGGCAGGAGGACGATGGCGAGCCAGTCGAACTCGTCGTGGGCGTTGTAGGTCACGAACGTGTCGCCGCCTCTCTTGAAGGTCCGGGACTTCACCGAGATGCGCAGCGGTGGGCCGCCGCCCGTGGGCTGCGCGATCACGTCATAGGCGGGCCAGTTGTCCGGCATCTTGAGCGCTGGCACGCCGGCGAGCGTGAGCTCCGCTGCGACGAGCATCTCACACGCATCGCCCATCTGCTTCGACGTGTACGGCCTGTTGCTCATGGCGTGAGCGTACCCTCCCCAGACACGATCATCGCGTGCCACGACCATCCGGGGTTCTGGCCGGATGATCGTGCTTCCCTTCCCATCCTGGGTGGCATGGGCAACGCTTCGCTGCCCGTGCCTCACACGGGTAAGCCCAAAGCGGCTTACCCATGCCACCCGGGCCTGTCCCGGCCATCCGCGAGGTTCGCATCGGGCGCGGTAGAGTGGGACGATGGAACCGGAGATCAGGAATGGGCCCGTGGAATGGGAAATCACGGGGGTGTCGTGCCGGCACGACCCCGGCCGGTCATACGGAGAAGAAATAATCTCCCTTCTGGACCGGGTCTGGCCGCGGGTGCGCGGGGCGAGGCACGACGGCATCAACCGCGTGGTGTACGACAACGGCGGGATGGTCTATGCGGGCGTGGTGGTGGAGGGGGCCCTGCCCGACGGGCTCGAGCGCAGGCGCGTGCGGCTCGGGCGGCACGCCTATTGGAAGCACGTAGGACCGTACCGACTGATCGGGGCGACCGGCGACGCCATGCGGGCCGCCCTGGCCCGCCGCGGCGTGCAGACCGCCCTGCCGATGGTCGAGGTCTACGGCCACTGGACGCAGGATGAGAGCCGGCTGGAGACGGAGACGCTGGTGGCGGTGCGGTGACGCCTCTCATCCTCCCGAAGGAGGAGGAAGGGAACAAAGATGGCACGGGCAACGCTTCGTTGCCCGTGCGTCACACGGGTACGCCCAACGGATTACCCGTGCCGCGCTGTCGTCACACAGAGCCGTGCCACGAACTCCAGTCGATTCTGTCGCCGGGCGGCGGGTCGCAGGGAAGTTCGCCCTCCCGCACGCCAACGGGCGCTGGACCACTTCCAGTCCTCCGGGCACTCGACCAGATCGCGCTTGACCGGGTTGCGGTGGATGTACTGAACGGACTTGGTGAACTCCGCGAGGTCACGGGTGTTGCGGTCGAATCCGCCGCCCTTCTGCCAGAAGCGCGGAGTGCCGTCCGAACGGCTGATTCTCTGGAGCACCGGGGCATCCATGTCGCGCCACCGCGCGATCACCCGCCGCGCCACGGAGAAACTGATGGAGTAGAGGACGCGGTCCAGGATCGTCTCGCGGTGGGCCGGACGAGCAGATGCACATGCTCCGGCATGACGACCCACGCGAACAACTCGAACCTGTGCCTGGAGCGTGCGGCGGCGAGGGTGCGAACGAACAGGCACGATCATCGCTCCCAGAGCCTCGCGATGATTGCGGCACACTGACCTGTGCCACGATCATCCGGGGCTTTGACCGGATGATCGTGTCTTCAAGGTACTCTTGTCCGGTGGACCCGCAAAACCCACGATCATCGCTCGCAAAGCCTCGCGATGATCGTGGCACATACCGGAAACAACTGCGACGGCAGGAATCGCCCCGGCCGGGGCGGTTCATCACGTTTTCGACGTACCGGCGTGCCCCGCTCCTGGTTCATCCGGGTGTGGCCGCGGACCTGGCGGCTCGGCTCCATTCGGCGCGCTCGGTCCATGGTCTGCGGGTGTACGCGTGGGTCATCATGCCCGAGCACGTGCACCTGCTCGTCCGCGCGTCCGGTGCGCCGTGGAGCGTTGTCGCACGGGCGGTCAAGACCCAGGTGGCCCGACAGGGGCTTGCGGCGATTCGCGATGCCGGGCGGGCCGCGGACCGGTTCTGGCAGCACGGCGGCGGGTTCGACCGCAACGTGCGCGACATGACTGAGTTCACCAAGGCCGTGCGGTATATCCACCGAAACCCGGTCGAGCGGGGTTTGGCCACGCGGCCGCAGGACTGGCAGTGGTCGAGCGTGCGGTGGTGGATGGGTTTGCGAGAGGGCGAGTTCGAGTGCGACCCGCCGCCGGGTGACCCGGAGGCCTGGAAGCGCTGGAAGGGGTTCGTATGACTGTGCCACGATCATCCGGGGCTTTGACCGGATGATCGTGCTCTTCCTCTCGCGCGGACACCACACTGACCTGTGCCACGATCATCCGGGGCTTTGACCGGATGATCGTGCTCTTCCTCTCGCGCGGACACGATCATCGCTCCCAAGGCCTCGCGATGATCGTGGCACATTGAACGTGCCACCCCGCCCTGGGTAACAAAACCGACCGCTTCCTGGTGGGGAAGCGGTCAGGGTGACTAGTAATCCATGTCGTCCATGCCGCCGCCGTGGTCGTGGCCGTGGCTGCCGCCCTTCTTCTTCTCCTTGATCTCCACGATGGCCGCCTCGGTGGTGAGGAGGAGGCCGGCGATGGAGGCGGCGTTCTGGAGGGCGATGCGCTCGACCTTCGTCGGGACGATGACGCCCATCTTCACCAGGTCGCCGTACTCGTGGGTGAGGGCGTTGAAGCCGAAGTTGGTCTCGCTCGAGTCCTCGACCTTCTGGGCGATGACGGAGCCGTCGAGCCCGCAGTTATGGGCGATCTGCTTGACCGGGGCGGTGACGGCGCGGTGGACGATGTCGATGCCGATGCGCTCGTCGCCGCTCGCCGCCTTGCGGAGTTTGTCCAGGGCCTTGCGGGCCCGCAGGATCGCCACCCCGCCGCCGGGGAGGATGCCCTCCTCCACGGCCGCCCGGCAGGCGTGGAGGGCGTCCTCGACGCGGGCCTTCTTCTCCTTCATCTCGACCTCGGTGGCGGCCCCGACGTTGATCTGGGCGACCCCGCCGGCGAGTTTCGCCAGGCGCTCTTCCAACTTCTCGCGGTCATAGTCGCTGGTGGTGGCCTCGACCTGGTGCTTGATCTGGTCGATGCGCCCCTTGATGTCGCTGGTCGCCCCGCCGCCCTCGACGATGGTCGTGTTGTCCTTGTCGATGGTCACCTTCTTGGCGCGGCCCAGGTCCGCGAGCGTGACCTTCTCGAGTTCGATGCCCAGTTCCTCCATGATCGCCCGCCCGCCGGTGAGGACGGCGATGTCCTCCAGCATGGCCTTGCGGCGGTCGCCGAAGCCCGGGGCCTTGACGGCGGCGACCTTCAGCACGCCGCGGAGTTTGTTGACGACGAGGGTGGCGAGGGCCTCGCCCTCGATGTCCTCGGCGATGATCAGCAGGGCCTTGCCGGAGTCGGCGATCTTGCCCAGGACCGGGATCATGTCCTTGGCCGACGAGATCTTCTTCTCGTGGATGAGGACGTAGGCGTCCTCCAGCACGGCCTCCATGGTGGCGGGGCTCGTGACGAAGTGCGGCGAGAGGTAGCCCTTGTCGAACTGCATGCCCTCGACGAGTTCGACCTCGGTGTCGAGGGACTTGCCTTCCTCCACCGTGATGACGCCGTCCTTGCCGACCTTGTCCATCGCCTGGGCGATGATCTTGCCGATGTCGGCGTCCTGGTTGGCCGAGCAGGTGCCGACCTGGGCGACCTCCTTCGACGAGTCGATCTTCTTGGACATCTTCTTCAGTTCGTCCGTCAGGGCGGCGACGGCCTTGTCGATGCCCCGCTTCACCTCGTTGGGGTTGGCGCCGGCGGTGATGTTCTTGAGCCCCTCGGCGTAGATGGACTCGGCGTAGATGGTGGCGGTGGTGGTGCCGTCGCCCGCGTCCTTGCTGCACTTGCTGGCGACCTCCTTGACCATCTGGGCGCCCATGTTCTCGTAGGGGTCGTCGAGTTCGACCTCCTTGGCGACGGTGACGCCGTCCTTCGTGACGGTGGGCGAGCCGAAAGATTTTTCGAGGACGACGACGCGGCCGCTGGGGCCGAGCGTGACCTTGACGGCGTGGGCGAGTTTCTGGACGCCGCGGAGGATGCGCTCGCGGGCGTCGGTGTTGAAGGCGATGGACTTTGCTGCCATGGGGCGGTTCCTTTGAACGGTGTTCTTTGTGACGTGCTATTTCAGGCTGATGCGGAGCCAGGCGACGCGATCAGAGTCGAGGACGTAGACGGCCTTGCCGTCGGTGACTTTCACGAGGTGGTCCTGCTCATCGGGGATGAGCATGGCGCGCTTGACTTCCAGGTACGAGACACCGGTGGCGATTGAGTGAACATCCGCGAAGGCGAGCGCGAGGTCGCGTTCGCCGTTGAGTTCCTTGAGGGCCTGGCGGAGTTGGTCGCTGGTCATGAGAGGCCTTCGAGTCTGTGAGGCTCAGTCAATCACGGCCAGGATGTCGTCCTCCGACATGATGAGCAGGTCCGTGCCCTCGAGTTTCACCTCGGTGCCGGAGTAGGAGGAGAAGATGACGCGGTCGCCCTTCTTCACGGTGAGGGGGATGCGGGACCCCGTCTCGGTGTTCAGGGCGCCGTCGCCGACGGCCTCCACGATCCCGGTCTTGGGCTTGTCCTTGCTGGACTCCGGCAGGTAGATGCCGCTGGTGGTCTTGGTCTCCGCCTCGTCCCGCTTGATGAGGATCTTGTCGTGCAGGGGGCGGATCGCGTTCTTGGTCTTGGCCATGTTTTCCTTACTCCTAAAGAGAAATCGCAGTACGCAGGCGGCGCGGAGGCCACGCCGATCAGGTCAATCCGGGCCAGCGGCCCTGGTAAAAGCGCCGCAGCGCACGGCGCATGACGTCCAGCAGGATTTCCAGGTCCCCGCTCGCCTGGGGACGGTCGATGACGGCAAATGCCCCGAACCGCAGGGCCGCGGAGATCTCCCGGCAGTCGTCCCGGTGCGTCCGTGCCCGTTTCACCGCCACGGTAGGCGGTGGCGACGGCTGACGCGAGAGAAGTTCCAGGAGGCGCGAGCCGCCCTCCTCCTGGGCCCGGGCCGCCGGCGTCTCGTCAAGCGGCAGCCCGAGGTCCACGATGGCGATGTGGACGGTGGTCGAGGCGATGACGCGGGTGGCCTCGCGGCCGGTGGCGGCCCGGACGGCTGTAATACCCATGGGCTCCAGCAGACGGGGCAGACGGTCGGCCCAGGATTCCTGGTGCCAGCCGGCGTACGAAAGCAGCAGGTTGAGGCGCCCGCCCGCCTGTCCCGGCTGGCAGCAGCCATCTCCCCCGGACATGCCGTCCCCTCCCGTGGGGCTGCCGGATGGTGGGCGTACTTCGACCATTGCCGGTTTCAGGGCAACACCGGTGCCCGGCTGGCGGTAGGGAGAGGGGCGATTCCGTGCAAAACTCACTGCCACAGGCCGGTCGCGCGGCGCTGGGCTCGTGCCAATGTGGCAGGTTCGGGGTGACCCGCTGGGGTACCCCGCCACTCCGTGGCGGATTCCGGAGGCCGCGACGGAGTCCTGGGGTACCCCGGAGAGGCCGCGACGGAGTCGCGGGGTACCCAAGTCCATGTATACTCCCGAACATGGACCTAGTAGCCGGCGTGTTGATGGCGGGGTTCTTCCTCGCGGCGGGGGCAGCGGTGTGGCTGGCTGTCGAACGGGGAAAGTGTGCCGCGGCCCTCGCGGTGGCGCGGTCGGAGCGGGAGGCGGCGGTGCAGGCTGTCGCCGCGGGAAGGACCGAGGTCGCGGCCGCGGGCGAGCGGATCAAGGGGTTGCTGGACCAGGTCGAAATGGTGCGTGCGCGGGTGTCGGACCAGGACATCGCGCTCACTCGGCTCCGGGGACAGGTCGAGAAGGGCGACGAGGTGCACCGGGAGCGCGAAGCGGCGTTCGCCCGGCGCGAGGCCGAGTTGAAGCGGTCGATCGGCGTGATGACGGAGGACTTCAAGGCGGTATTCGGGAAGTTGTCCGGGGATGCGCTCAGGAACGCGAGCGAGCAGTTCCTGACACTCGCCGAGTCCCGGCTGAAGGAGCAGCAGACGGAGAGCGCAGCGGAGATGGACAAGCGCAAGGCGGCGGTGGATGAACTGATCAGGCCGATGGGGGAGACGCTGCGCCGGACGGAGGAGAAGATCGCCGGGCTGTCGAGCGCCAGCGCGGACCTGCGGGCCGAGACGGGGAAACTGGTGCGGGCGCTGTCGCGCCCGGAGGTGCGCGGGCGGTACGGCGAGATGCAGTTGCGGCGGGTCGCGGAACTGGCGGGCATGGTCGCGTACTGCGACTTCACCGAGCAGGCGAGCGTCCGCGATGCCGACGGGCGGCTCCAGCGCCCGGACATGATCGTGAACATGCCCAGCGACCACGTCGTGGCGGTCGACGCCAAGTGCAACATCGACGCCTACGTCAAGGCCGCCGAGGCCACGGACGAGGCCGAGCGCGAGCGCCTGCTGGCCAGGTTCGCGGAGCATGTCGGCGAACAGGTGGCCAAACTCTCGGGCAAGAGTTACTGGTCCGCGTGGGATGGCTCGGCGGAACTGGTCGTGATGTTCGTGCCGGGGGACCAGTTCCTGGATGCCGCGCTGTCGCGGTGTCCGGAGTTGATGGAGCGGGCCGCCGAACGCAACGTGATCCTGGCGACGCCGAGCACGCTGATCGGGCTGCTGCGGGCCGTGGCGGTCGGATGGCGGGAGAAGCGGATCGAGGAACAGGCCCGGGAACTCTTCCGCCTCGGCAAGGAACTGCACGAGCGGGCGGCCGTCGCGTTCGGAAAGGTCGCCGACCTCGGGGCCGCGATCGACGCCGCGGCCAGGAAGTACAACGCGATGGTCGGGTCCGTGGAGTCGCGGCTCCTGCCCTCGCTGCGGAAGTTCGAGGAGGGCGGGGTGAGCGGTGGGAAGGAACTCCCGGAACTGCCGGAGGTCACAACGGCGGTGCGTGAACCGGTGCTGTTCGGCGTCAGCAACTCCGCCGAGGGCGTCGCGAACCACGACTCCAGCGGCTGAGAGGCCGCGTCGCTTCACGGCGTTGTCGATCGCTCGACAGCACGGCCGGTGCGTTCAGACCCGGCGGGCGATAAGGACAGGGTTCGGGGAGTCGGGAGACGGAGGCAAGAGGGGGAAGGGCGAATACCCGGTTGATTCCCCGCTTTGGGGGATTTCTCTTGGTCGTGGCGGAAACATGAGGTAGACTGGGTCGCCCCGTGGCCGCGAAGGGCGGGCGGGGGGCGGGTGTGAGTCCAACTCGTGGGGTGGAGACCGGCACATGAATACTCGTGCGCGCACATGGGCGTCGGCGTTGGTTGTGGCTTGCGGGACTCTGGCGGCGGTCGCGGCCGGCCCCGTGGTGGTGCGGCCGTCGGCGGGCGGGGTGGCCCTGTCCCTGCCGGGCCAGGCGGCGTTCCACACGGCCAGCGGCGCGGTGCTGAGCCCCCGCGTCGTGCAGGTGCCGGGCACGCCGACACTGCTCATCACCTGGAGCGAGCGCCAGGCGGGGCGGCCGGCGCGGGCGATGTACGCCATCTCGCTGGACGGCCGGAAGGTGGACACGGTCCAGCCGGCGGACTACGTCATCGCCATGCAGTACGCCGAGTTCGACCCTCTCGTGGCGACGCCGGAGGTTCCGGCGAGCATGACGGCGGCGGCCGGGAACGAACTCTACATCGTGCAGTACATCACTCAGCCGCTGCCCTCGATGCAGGCGGGCGTCGCGGCCGCGGGCGGGTCGATCCAGCGGTACCTGCCGCAGTGGTCGGAGGTGGTGCGGATGACTCCCGCGGCCCGTGCCCGGGTGGCGGCGTTGCCGTATGTGCGGTGGGTCGGTGAGTACCACCCGGCGTACAAGTTGAGCCCCGCGGTGTTCGCCGCCGCGGCGGGCGGGGAATCGGACGCGCCGTCGCGGTACTCAATCGAGACACTCGTGGACGGACCCGCCCAGCAGCAGGCGGTGTCCGCAATGGTCGCCGCGATGGGCGGGCAGGTGAACGTCCAGACGCTGGACCAGTCGCGGATGGAGGCGACGCTGACCCCGGCCCAGTTGCTCGCGGTCGCCCGCCGCAACGAGGTGAACTACATCGACCCGTGGCTGGGGCCCGGCGGGGCGGACATGGACATGATCCGCAAGATCGGCGGGGCGGTGCCGACGCTCTCCGACGCCGGGTTCACCGGTCAGGGCGTCCGGGGCGAGGTGTTCGACACCGAGAACCGCAACACCCATCAGGGCTTCCAGAACCCGGGCCCGATCAAGCACTCGAACGCCTGGACCACGCCCGGCGGGCTGCACGGGACGGCGTGCTACGGGATCGTGTTCGCCAAGTGGGCGGCCCAGCCCAACGCCACCGGCATGTGCCCGGACCGCGAGCAGGGCATCTTCTACGCCTACTCGGAGGCGTCGTCATTCGGCGGCAGCAAGAGCCGCCTGACGCTGAACACCGAGGCGACGGACCCCAACGGTCCGTGGAAGTCGTCGTTCCAGACCTCCAGCGTGGGCAACAACCGGGTGCTGGCGTACACGACGATCTCCGCGGAAACCGACGACTACCTGTTCAAGGTGGACTACCTGAGTTGCCAGAGCCAGAGCAACGCGGGCGACCAGATGTCCCGTCCGGAGGCATGGTCGAAGAACCTCGTCTCCGTCGGCGGGATCGACCACAAGAACACGCTGACGAAGGTCGACGATACGGTGAGCGGCGCGAGCATCGGGCCCGCCGCGGACAAGCGGACGAAGCCCGACCTGGCGCACAGTTACCTCGACGTGTTCACAACCTGGGGCGACAGCGACACCGCCACCACGCAGTTCAGCGGGACCAGCGGCGCCACGCCCATCGTCGCCGGGCACTTCGGGCTCCTGCTCCAGATGTGGCACGCGGGCGTGTGGGACGGGTTCGGCGGCGGGTCGAGCGTCTTCGCCGACCGGCCGCGGGCGCAGACCGCCAAGGCCCTGATGATCAACACCGCCTACCGCTACACCTGGACCGGCACGCCGCCCGCGGGCGAGCCCCTGCGCGCGACGATCAAGCGCGAGATCCAGGGCTGGGGCATGCCCGACGTGGGCAACATGTACAACCTGCGTGACAAGACGTTCATCGTCAACGAGTCGGACGTGCTGACCCCGCTGGCGTCCAAGCAGTACAACGTCCACGTCGAACTGGGCGAGCCCAACCTGAACGTGACGATGTGCTACAAGGACCCCAAGGGCAACCCCGGCAGCCCCAACCAGCACCGGATCAACAACCTGGACCTGAAGGTCACGTCGCCGGCCGGCGCCATCTATTACGGCAACAACGGCCTCAGCAGCCTCTCGACAGCCTCGCCGTCGAACGTCTCGACCCCGGGCGGGTCCGCCAACACCAAGGACACGGTCGAGAACGTCTTCCTCCCGAACCCGGAGCCGGGGGAGTGGAAGGTCGAGGTGATCGGCGCGGAGATCGTGCAGGACGGGGACCTCAGCACACCCGCGATCGACGCCGTCTACGGGCTCGTCGTGACGGGCGGAACGCAACTCCCGCCGGTGCAGATCTCGCTGCCCAGCGGGCTGCCCGAGGCCCTGACGCCGGGCCAGGACAACGTGATCGACGTGACGATCGAGCCGGGGTCGCAGACCCCGTCGCCGTCGTCGGCCAAGGTCTTCTACCGCTACGGGCCGGGCGGCTTCACGGAGGCCGCGCTCACCTACCTCGGCGGGAATGACTACCGGGCCACCCTGTCGCCGCCGGGCTGCTCCGGCACGCCGGAGTTCTACTTCCGCGCCCAGGGCGACCAGGGCGGCACATCCCTGCTGCCCTCCACCGCGCCCACCGCGTTCCTTTCGGTGCCGGCGGGCCAGGTCGTGACCGTGGCGAGCGACAACTTCCAGGCCGCCACGGGCTGGGTTGTGGAGAACACGTTCGTGCAGGCCGGGGCGTGGACCCGGACCGTGCCCAACGCGGGCGGGCTCGCGGGCGACCCGCCGGCGGACTTTGACGGCTCGGGCATGTGCTACGTCACGGGGCCGGCGGTGCAGGAGGACCTGGACGGCGGCCCCACCGTGCTGACCTCGCCCACCTACGACCTTGCCGGGATGGACTCGGCGAAGATCTCATACGCCCTGTGGCACTACACCAACGAGGCCACGGCCTCCGACAGCCTGAAGGTCACGATCTCGAACGACAACGGCCAGACCTGGCACGACGTGCAGACCCTCAAGGACGACGGCGGCTGGACGACCAAGAAGTTCAAGGTCTCCGACATCCTGCCGCCGACGGCGCAGATGAAGGTGCGGCTGACCATCGCCGACGACCCGAACAACTCGGTGACGGAGGCGGCCCTGGACGCCTTCAAGATCACCCGGGTCCAGTGCCTGTCGACCTGCTACGCCGACTGCAACGCCGACTTCGCGCTGAACCTGGCCGATTTCGGCTGCTTCCAGACGAAGTTCGCGCTGGGGGATTCCTACGCGGACTGCAACAACGACGGCGTCCTGAACCTGGCCGATTTCGGCTGCTTCCAGACGAAGTTCGCGCTGGGATGTCCGTAGGAACACGCCGGCGATCCGGCAGAGAAACCCCGGCCCCGAGGCCGGGGTTTCCCGTTACCGGCCAAGGACCGACTCGTGGTATTCTCGAACGCCCGCGACCGGGCCGAGGGAGAACGGCATGTTTCGTCCACAGGTTGTTCGCGGGGCGGCGGGCGCGGCGGTTCTTGCGGCCGGCCCTTTGGCCCCGGGATCCGCGTCGGGCCAGGAGGTGTTCCGGGAGTGCGCAACGGTGCTGACGCCCGGGGAGGCGGCGCGGGCGCTGCGGCTCCAGGCGGCCGGGGCGTACACCGGCGCGGCGCCGGAGGCGGTGACGCGGATCGGGCTGACGTTCCACGTCGTGCGGACCAGCGCGGGCACGGGCGGCCTGGAGCAGGCGCGGCTGGACCAGGCGGTGATCGACGCCAACTGGGGGTTCGCGGCGATGGGGGTCCAGTTCTGCCAGGTCGGACCCACCCGTTTCATCGATAACAGCGCGTTCTACAGCATCACCTCGACCAGCCAGGCCAACGCGCTGCGGTTGATCGACGTGGTGCCGGGCACGATCAACTGCTACTTCGTGAACTCCGCGCCGTTCTGCGGCATCTCGTCGTTCACGTTCAGCAGCGTGCAGGGCATCGTGTACAACAACTCGTGCGTGGGGCTGCCGACGAACCGCTCGACCTTCCCGCACGAGATCGGCCACTACTTCGACCTGTTCCACACCCACGAGACGGGCATGGGCGGGCCGGAGTGCACCAACGGCTCCAACTGCGCCACGGCGGGCGACCTGGTGTGCGACACCCCGGCGGACCCGAACGTGCTCGGCCAGGTCAGCAACTGCCTGTGGGTCGGGTCGGCGTCGCCGCCCTGCGGCGGCCTGCCCTACAACCCACCGGTGCGGAACTTCATGTCCTACTCGGACAAGGAATGCCGCGACCACTACACCCCGGGCCAGAACGCCAGGGGCGCGGCGACGCTGGCGAACCTGAGAACGGAACTCAGCCGCACGCTGTGCGCACCACCGTGCTACCCGGACTGCACCAGCGACGGCGCGCTCAACCTCTCCGATTTCGGGTGCTTCACCACGAAGTTCGCCCTCGGCGACGCCTACGCCGACTGCAACCAGGACGGGGCCCGCAACCTCTCCGACTTCGGGTGCTTCCAGACGAAGTTCGCCCTGGGATGCCCGTAGGAGCACGCGCAGGGCCCGGGGGTCACAGATTGATACGGGAAGGACGGGACATACGAGGAGCCGTCGGCACCACCAGAGGCGCTGGGCGTTCGGCACGGACTTTCTGACGCTCCGGCTGACGGGGCCGTGACCACCGCGCGGGCGCCGGGGCAACCCGGCGCCCGCGCTTCATGGGCGCTCACATCAACATCGTCGCACTCTCGATCGCCGCAG